>JBKHIY010000108.1:0-13632 GCA_046538415.1 Candidatus Brocadiia bacterium
ACGGCGAGCTGCTTGTGCTGCTCGAAGGCCAGGCGGAGGGCCTCGCGGGCGATGGCCTGCTCGATCTTCAGCTCAGCGAGCAACTGGGGTATGGTGGTGGGCCGGATCATCTTGTTCTTGATGCGGTCCCGCAGGTCGGCCTCTTCGATATCGAAGGGCACCCAGCGAAGGATATCGTCCAGGCCCGCCTCGGCGAGCACATTGGAGACGCTGTAGCTCATTCCCAGGTTGGCGCTCACGGAGCGGTTGAAGGCTCCGCCGAAGACGGAGAAGACGTCGGTGGTCGCCCCTCCGATGTCCACCCCCACCAGGTTGATGCCCTGGCGTCGGGCGATGGTCTGCATGATGGCGCCCACAGCGGCAGGGGTGGGCAGGATGTCGGCGCCCACCCACGACATGAGCTTCTTGTAGCCCGGGGCTTGTGCCATGACGTGTTTGAGGAACAGCTCGTGGATTTCGTGGCGTGCGGGCCCCAGGTTCTCGCGCTCCAGGACGGGCCGGAGGTTCTCGGTGACGTGGAGCTCGGTCTTCCCGGCCAGTTGGTCGGCCACCGCCTGGCGAGCGTCGACGTTGCCCGCGTAGATGACAGGCAGCTTGTAGCCGGTGCCCAGGCGGGGCTGGGGGTTGGCGGCTGCCAGGAACTCGGCGAGCTCAGCCACGTGGGTCACGGTGCCGCCGTCGGTGCCGCCGGAGAGGAGCACCATGTCGGGCCGCAGGCGGCGGATGAGCTCGATTTTCTCGTGGGGGGGACGCTGGTCGTTGGAGGCCAGGGTATCCATCACGATGGCGCCGGCGCCCAGGGCCGCCCGCTCGGCGCTCTCCGCGGTCATCTGCTTGACCACCCCGGCCACCATCATCTGGAGGCCCCCGCCGGCGCTGCTGGTGGAGATGTAGATGTCGGTGCCCTGGCCGTCACGAACGGGGCTGATAATGCGTTCGCCGTCCAGGAGCCGGCGTCCGGAGAGCTCCTCCAGCTCGGCCAAGGCGTTGAGCACGCCGCGGGTCACGTCCTCGAAGGGGGCTTCCACGGTGGTGGGGGCCTCGCCCCGGTGGGTCTGGCGATACCCCTCCTCGCGGCGCTCGATGAGGATGGCCTTGGTGGTGGTGCTGCCGCAGTCGGTGGCCACGATCACGTTGAGCGGCTGGGCCGTGCTCATGGCGTGTCTTCGCTCGCCGGGGGCTCGGGCATGGCCTCATGAATGGCGCGGATGAGCGCCTGAATGCCCTCTCGGCGCTCCAGGATGGCCGCCAGCCGCTCGTAGTCCGAGGGGCGGAACAGCGGAGTGAGGAAGGGCCGCAGGAACACGAGCGCCTGGCTGCCGATGTAGCTCAGTGGCCGGATCGACTCCAGGAACAGCAGGGCGGGGGCTCCCATTCGCCGGACCACGACGGCCCGGGCCAGGCGTCGCAACAGCTCGCGGTCGGCCTCGCTCAAGGGGCCATGGGGGCCGCTCAGCGCGAAGGCATGCCGCACGCGGTCCATCGCCTTACTCACTCGCCGCCACCCGGCTGCGCACAAAGCGCACCACCTCCTGCCCGTTGCCTGCGAAACGCAGATACGTGCCCCGAAAGCTGTCCAGCCGCGAGGGCCGCGCGAACGGCGACAGATGCACCCCCTCCCGATGCACCGACACCCGACGCACAGCGCCCCACGGAACGCGGCGCCACTGGCCCAGAAACCCCACCGCTGCGCCTTGGTCGTCGAGGTGGTAGCGCGTGGGCAGGAAGTAGCGGCACAGTGAGAGGCTCAGCAGCGCCCCGGCCAGCAGCGCGTAACCCACGCCCCCGAAGCCCAGCCCCGCCGCCGCGCACGCCACAGCCACGAGGCCCAGCAGGAGCAGCGACCGGGGGTAGTCGTCCACCACCGGAAGCGACCGCCAACGAAGCGTCTCGCTCACCGCGACCAGGCTCTCCAGCCGCCTGTGGGATGCCATCGGGCCGCGATTATAGCAGCGGGCATGAGGGGAGTCAACGCCGCGCGCCGCCACTTGCGCCGCTCTCCAGAGCCTGCTATACTGCCCCGCGAATCCACCGAGCATGCATCCTGAATGGAGAGAGGCGGCATGGCCGAGAAGAAAGTAGCCGTGGTGATGGGCAGCGAGTCCGACCTGGAGGCGATGTCGGCCGCCATCGACCAGTTGGCCCGCTTTGGCGTCCCCTTCGACGTCCACGTCCTCTCTGCCCACCGGGCGCCCGATGCGGTCGCCGAATTCGCGGCCACCGCGGAGGAATCGGGGGTGGAGGTGATCATCGCGGGGGCGGGCAAGGCGGCGCACCTCCCCGGCGTCATCGCCGCTCAGACGTACCTCCCCGTCCTCGGCGTGCCCATGGTCACCCGCCTGGCGGGAGGACTGGACTCGCTGCTCTCCATGGCCCAGATGCCGCGCGGGGTGCCCGTGGCCACCATGGGCACGGGGGCCAGCGGGGCCGAGAACGCCGCTATTCTGGCTGCCCAGATCCTGGCTCGCTCCGACGCCGAGCTCCGAGACAAGCTGGCCAACTACAAGAGCGAGATGCATACCCGCGTCCAAAAGACTTCCGAGGACGTGCGGCGGAGACTGGGCCTCGAATGATCGCCGTGATCCAGCGAGTCAGCCGGGCCTCCGTCGAGGTGGAGGGCCGCGTGCAGGGCCGCATCGGCCAGGGTCTGCTCGTCCTCCTGGGCGTAGCCCAGGGGGACAGCGAGGAGGACGCCGACCTCCTGGCGTCCAAGATCGGTGGCCTTCGCATCTTCGGCGATTCCGAGGGGAAGATGAACCTGGATTGCTCGGAGGTGGGCGGCTCGGTGCTGGTGGTCTCCCAGTTCACCCTGTGCGGCGACTGCCGCAAGGGCCGCCGTCCGAGCTTCGCTGCGGCCGCCGAGCCGGCCGAGGCCCGTCGCCTCTACGAGCGCTTCTGCCAGCGGCTGCGCGACCACAGCTACCCGGTCCAGACCGGCGTCTTCGCCGCCATGATGAACGTCGAGCTCGTCAACGACGGGCCCGTGACCTTCGTCCTCGACACCCGTTCCTGAAGCAGGCCCCGTCCATGCGCTACGCCCATAACCTCCTTTCCGGCTCCCGCCTCGTGGCCACCCCCGTGGTGGCTCTCCTGGCCGCCTACCCCGCCACTCGCGTGGCCGCCCTCCTGGTCAGTGTCGCAGTGGGGCTCACCGACTGGCTGGACGGGCCGTTGGCTCGCCGCAGCGGCGCCGCGTCGCCCTTCGGCGCCCTGTTCGACATGACGTCGGACAAGGTGTTCCTGTGCACCCTGCTCATCGTGCTTGCGGCCCAGGGCTCGGCGCCGGTGTGGGCCGCGGCCATCATCGCTTCGCGGGAGCTCCTGGTGCTGTTCCTGCGCGTGGTCGCGGCCCAGGCCGGCCGTCCGCTGCCCATCGCCACGTTCGGGAAGCTCAAGACCTTCATGCTCTACTTCTTGGTGCCCCTGGCCCTGGCAGGGGTGGCCTGGCAAGCCGTGTGGTTCCTGGCCATCGCCGCCTCCGTCTCCGCCTGTGGCTCCCTGATGGAGTACGTGGTCAAGATGCGGGGCGACCTGGGCAGGGAGTTCTTCTGCGCCTGGGCCGCCCGTCGCGCCGCCTGAGAGGACCCCGCCCCATGCCCGTGCCCACGATCCAATGGGTGGGGGGCCTGGGCGGACACGCCCGCCTCATCGACCAGACCCGCCTGCCTACGGAATTCCGAGAGATCGACGTCACCGACGTGGAGTCTATGCGGGAGGCCATCCGCGCGCTGCGCGTGCGCGGCGCCCCGGCCATCGGCATCGCCGCGGCCTACGGCACCGTGCTGGGCGTCCAGGGCTCGGAGGCGGAAGACTACGAGCAATTCCGACGCGAGCTCGCCGGGACCGCCGACCGCCTGGCCACCGCCCGGCCCACCGCCGTCAACCTCTTCTGGGCCCTGGAGCGGATGAAGGAGGTGGCGGAGGCCCAACGCTCCATGCCTATCCCCGCCCTCAAGCAGCGCCTGCTGGACGAGGCCCTGGCCATCGCCGAGGAAGACCGCGCGACCTGCCGGGCCATCGGACGCCACGGCGCTCGCCGCGTGCCCGACCCCGCGGGCGTGCTCACCCACTGCAACGCCGGCGCCCTGGCTACCGCCGACTACGGCACCGCCCTCGGCGTGCTCTACGCCGCCCACGAGCAGGGCAAGCGCCTCCACGTGTATGCCGACGAGACCCGCCCCCTCCTCCAGGGAGCGCGCCTCACCACCTGGGAGCTCATGCAGGCGGGCATCGACGTAACCCTCATCTGCGACAACATGGCCGCCCAGGTGCTCCGCGAGGGGAAGGTCGACCTGGTGGTCGTGGGCGCCGACCGCATCGCGGCCAACGGCGATACCGCCAACAAGATCGGCACCTACGGCCTCGCCATCCTCGCCCGCGAGCACGGCGTGCCTTTCTACGTCGCCGCGCCCGTGAGCACCTTCGACCTCTCGCTGCCCTCGGGCGAGGCCATTCCCATCGAGGAGCGCGGCGCCGAAGAAGTGACCTGCGGCTTCGGTCGCACCACCGCCCCCGACGCCGTCCACGTCTACAGTCCCGCCTTCGACGTCACCCCCGCCCGCTACATCACGGCCATCATCACCGAGCGGGGCCTTATCGAGCCGGTCGACGAGACCACGGTCCGCAACCGTCTCGCCTGAGCCTGCCGCCGGGGCGCTTGCAAAGCGCGGAGGGAGCGCTATCATAGGCCCTCGCGCAGCGCCAGGCCATCTGCACACCCTGTACCAGGAGGATGCTTCGTGGCTGCCCAGATCATCGACGGGGAAGCGATTGCGGCGGGGATCAAAGAGGAGCTAACCGGCCAGGTGGAAGCGCTCAAGACCAAGGGCAAAGCCCCCCACCTGGTCGCCATCCAGGCCAACGACAACCCCGGCTCCCGCATCTACATCAAGAGCCAGAAGCGGAGCTGCGAGGAGATCGGCATCCGCTATACCGTGGACGAGCAGCCGCCCGACAGCTCCCAGGACCACCTCCTGGAACGCATCGCCGAGCTCAACACAGACGGCGACGTCACTGGCATCATCCTCCAAATGCCTCTGCCAAAAGGCTGCGACTCCCGCACCCTCCAGGCTCACATCCACCCCCTGAAGGACGCCGAGGGCATCTGCCCCGCGAACCTGGGCCGCGTGGTCCTGGCCTGCTCCCAGCCCGCTCTCCAGCGGCGCGGCACGCCCGACAACTACTCGGAGTGGCTCGAGCAGAGCCTCGCCTGGCCCCTCCCCGCGCCCGCGCCCTGCACCGCGGTGGGGGCCATGGAGCTGGTGCGCGCCACGGGCATCGACCTCTATGGCAAGCACGCGGTCGTGGTGGGGCACAGCGAGATCGTGGGCAAGCCCCTCGTCCTCCTCCTGCTCGCCCATTTCTGCACCGTCACCTGCTGCCACATCGCCACCACCGACCTGGCCGAGCACACCCGCCGCGCCGACATCCTGGCCGTGGCCACGGGCAAGCCCCAGGCCGTGTGGAGCGGCTACTGGCGGCGATACCGCAAGTGGAAAAAAGACCCCGAGGGCACGCCCAAGCCCCCTCCGCCCAACCTCAGCCCCCTGGTGAGCGCCGACATGGTGAAGCCCGGCGCCGTGGTCATCGACGTGGCCATCAACCGCCTGCCCCGGGCACTCGACGACCAGGGCGCCCCGGTCAAAAACAAGAAGGGCAAGAACGCCATGGTCACCCGGGGCGACGTGGACTTCGAGGGCGCCAAGGAAGTGGCCAGCCACATCACCCCCGTGCCCGGCGGCGTGGGGCCGATGACCACCGCCCTCCTGCTGCGCAACGTGGTCGAGGCGGCCAAAGCCCAGCAATGAGCCCCGCTGTCGCGAAAACAAGGTCCGGCGAGCCCCACAGCCCAGTAGTCGACGAGCGGGCCACGGTCGTCGCCGTGCGTCAGGTGGCCCGTGACATCCACGAGGTCGCCCTGCGCAGCCCCCGCATCGCCGCCGCGGCCCGGCCCGGCCAGTTCGTCGACGTCCTCCTGCCATCGCCCGACTTCGCCTACCGCGTCCTGGAGAGCGGCGAGGCCGACTGGAGCCCCGCTCCCCGGCCTGTGCTGCTCCGCCGGCCCTTCAGCGTCTACCGCACCAACGTGGCCGGGCGGCCCGGCGAGCTCGATCTCCTGGTGAAGACGGTGGGGGAGGGCACCCGGCAGCTCGTGGCCCTGTCCCCGGGCAGCGAAGTGAAGCTGCTCGGGCCCCTGGGCAACGGCTTCCGCCTGCCGCCACCGGGTGCCGTGGCCATCCTCGTCGCCGGGGGATGCGGATGGGCGAGCCTGGGCCTCCTGGCTCGGGAGCTGCGCCGCCGGGAGCAGCCTACCTACGCCTTCGTGGGCGCCGAGAGGGAGGAGGGTCTACCGTTCGAGACCTCGGAGAGTCGCCGGCCCGAGCCCTGGCTGGAGGGGCTGCCGCGAGCGTGCCTGACCTCGGCCGAGCTGGAGAGCCTAGGCGTGCCGGTGGCCCTCGCGGCGGAGCGGGGCGGACGTGTATACGGCGGGGTGGTCACCGACCTGCTGGGCCGCTTCCTGGACGCTCGCCAGGGGGCGGACATCCACGTCTTGGCTTGCGGGCCGCGGCCCATGCTGGCCACTGTCGCCGCCCTGGCCCGCGAGCACGACCTGCCGTGCCAAGTGGCCCTCGAAGAGCGGATGGCCTGTGGCATCGGCGTATGCAACGGGTGCGTGGTCGAGGTGGTGCTAGCCGATGGCTCCCTCGGCACCAAGCGTCTGTGCGTCGATGGCCCGGTCCTCGACGCACGAGAGGTGAACTGGGCTGGGCTCGGATACCCGGCGCCGCCTGCCCCCTCGTGACTTCGAGGCCTGTCCCGACCCGCGAGACCACGCCATGAGCGCCTCGGTGGACCTCTCGGTCGACTTCGCCGGCCTGACCCTTCGCTCCCCGCTCGTGGCCGCCTCCGGCACCTGTGGCTGGGGGCACGAGCTGGCGCGCATCGAGGGCTTCGCCCTCGAGCTGCTGGGCGCTATCGTCCTCAAGTCCACCACCCGGGAGCCGCGGGGGGGCAACCCCATCCCCCGCGTAGTGGAGGCCGCAGGGGGCGCCGGCCTCATCAACTCCATCGGCCTGGCCAACCCGGGAGTGGAGGCCGTATGCCGCGAGGTCCTTCCCCGCCTCGAGGACTGTCCCGCGGCGGTGATCGCCAATGTGGCGGGCACCCGCCCCCAGGACTACTGCGAGACCGCTCGCCGACTCGCCGATTCTCCCGCCGTGGCGGCCGTGGAGGTGAACATCTCCTGCCCCAACGTGGAGCGCGGGGGGATGGAGTTCGGCGCCCGGCCCGACGGCGCAGCACAGGTGATCGAGGCCGTGCGGGGGGCGGTGGAGAAGCCGCTGGTGGCCAAGCTCACACCCAACGTGGCAGCCATCGGCCCCATCGCCAAGGCCTGCATCGAGGCAGGGGCCGACGCCCTGTCGCTCACCAATACCTACCGCGCCCTGGCCATCGATGTGGCCACGCGGCGGCCGGTGCTGGGGGCCAACTTCGGAGGGCTTTCCGGCCCCGCCATCAAGCCGCTTTCGCTGTTCCAGGTCCACCAGGCCTACCAGGTGGCCGGCCCTGCGGGCGTACCGCTGCTGGGCGGCGGGGGCATCGTGAGCGGCAGCGACGCCCTGGAGTTCGTCCTCGCCGGCGCCACGGCCTTCTTCGTGGGCACCTTGCTGCTGCGCGAGGCGACGGCATGCGCCCGCCTGCTCGACGAGCTCGGCTCCCTGGTGGTGGCTCAGGGCCAGCGGAGGCTGGCCCCCCTGGTAGGCGCCCTGGAGCTTCACGAGGCCTGAGGCCGATTGCGCTGGAAATCCCTGGGCCGGCGCGATAGACTACTGTCCGGGGAGTCGCCCCGCGAACCTATGGCACGGGAGGCCGGCCATGACCGCACGCTATCTTGCCCCGCTATCCGCCCTCCTGGCTCTGGCTGCCCCGACAGAGGCCAAGGACTTCCTGCGCTACGCTCGCGGCGGCGGCGTCCAGGGCACGCTCAAGCAGCTCACCTTCCTGGAGAAGGATTTCAATCGGATGTGCTTGCGCAGCCAGGTGCGCTCCATCGCCATCGCTGACGACGAAGGGGAGAAGGACGCGGTGGAGCTCAAGGACGGCACGCGGCTGGAAGGGCGCGTGGTGGCGGTAACCTTCCAGACCAGCAAGGGCATGATGAGCGTGGCACGCAACCGCATCGCGGCCATCGAGATAGACCCCGAGTGGAACGCCCAGAAGGCCAGGGATGAAGCACAGAAGAAGCAGGAGGAGGCCGACGAGGCCGAAGAGCCCGAGGAGAAGCTGCCTCCCGAGCTCAAGGAAGCCCTGGAGACCAACGCCAGCCTGTGCCGGGCTTGCCTGGAGAAGGCTAAAGACCTGGAGAAGGCCGAGAAGAGGGCCATCAAGTCCAAGTACGCCGGCGATGTTCTCGACGTCGACCGCGAGATCCGAGCGCTCAACCGCCGCATCGCCGAGAAACGACACCGGCTCCGCACCGAAGACCTCAGCGACAGCCGCGAACGGATCTACCGCGAGCGAATCGCCGGCGACCTCAGGGCCCGCGATCGCGCCAGGCACAAGCTCGAGGAACTGCGCAAGAAAGTGGCTGAGGAACGCCAGAAGGTCGAGAGGGCCGCTGAAGAACGCGAGAACCGTGTCAAGGCCGTCTACTCCGAACACAAGCGAGCCCTGCACGCGGGAAGCGGCGTGAGCGCCGACCAGATGCACGACAACTACAAGGCGGCCCTCGCAGACAGGATCGACGACCGGCGAGGGAAGAGGTCCAAAGACCGCGACTGAGCGGCGAGACCAGCCCGCGGCCTCAGGAAAATGGCTCCCGAGCGCCGAAGCGCCGGGAGCCACGTCATGTCGCTGGCGGGGCAGGGCAGGAACTCAGGCCAGGCCGGCGTAGCCCAGGACGTCGTCGATGGTGTCCGTCCAGCCCAGGGGCATCAGGTGCACCCCCTGGCACATGTCCTTCATTTCCTTGATCAGGCGTCCCGCGATCTCGGCGCTCTTGGCCTTCCGCTCCTTCTTCTTTGCCTCGGCCATCTCCTTGATGAGGTGGTCGGGCACGAACACGCCGGCCACGTTCTTGTTCATGAACCGTGCCATGCCGGCGGACTTGAGGAGCACGATGCCCACCAGGACGGGGATGCCGAAGCCCTCGGCCCGCTTCATGAACTGCTCGAACTGGCGGGGGTCGTAGACCGCCTGGGTCTGGAAGAACTTGGCGCCGGCCTCGATCTTCTTCTCCATCTTCAGAAGCTGCGGCTCCACAGGGTCGAGGCCTGGGGCCACCACCGCGCCGGGGTAGAAGCGCGGGATGCCCGCCAGCTCGTTGCCCGCCAGGTCGCGGCCCTTCATCAGGCCGGCGATGGTCTGGAGGAGGGAGACGGAGTCGAGGTCGAACACCCCCTTGGCCTCGGGATGGTCGCCCAGGAACTGGTGGTCGCCGGTGAGGGCGAGGACGTTCTCGATGCCCACCCATGCGGCGCTCAGCAGGTCGCTCTGGAGGGCCAGGCGGTTGCGGTCGCGGCAGGTCATCTGGAACACCGGCTCGAGGTCCTGGCGGGCCAGGTGCTCGGAGACGGCGAGGGAGCCGAGGCGCATGACCGAGCTCTGGATGTCGGTGACGTTGATGGCGAGGACCTTGCCGCGCAGGTGCTCGATCTCCTCGTCCATCTCGTGGGTGTCGATACCCTTGGGGGGGCCGATCTCGCCGGTGACCACGAACTGGCCGGCCTCGAGAGCGTCCTGGAGGCGGCTCATACGGTGTCTCCTTCCGGGGTGCAGGCAGAAGTCAGGCGTCGGAGGAGGCCTGAGACCCTTCCTCGTCCTGGTTTCCCTCGACCTCGAGGGCCCAGCGGAGTGTGGTGCGGGCCTCCATGGGGAGGTCGAGCTTTCGGTAGTTCCGCACGTGGGGGAGTTTCTTGAGGTTCTCGAGTCGCCCCTGGTCGCGGAGCCGCTCGTAGATGAGGTACCAGCCGCAGGGACGGTCGGGCTCGACTTCGCAGGTTTTCTGGTGGGAGCCGCCACAGGGGCCGTTGAGCATGCTCTTGGCGCAGGTGGTGATGGGGCAGATGCCGCCGGTGAGGCTGAGCACGCACTCGCCGCACTGCTGGCAGCGCTCGCTGGAAGGCCACAGCCCCTGGAAGCCGGCCGAGGAAATGGTGTCGAGGGCCGGGTGGCAGGGCTTGTCCACCATGGCCGCCGTGGCCTGGACCCCGATACCGCAGGAGGAGATGACCAGGGCGTCGGCGGCCCGAAGGGTGTCCAGGTGGCGGGCCAGGCGGCTGCCCACCAGGGCCTTGTTGCACAGGAAGTCGATCATCACCGTGCCCAGCACCTGCTTGCCTTGGTCGGAGAGCTGTTCGGCCAGCTTCTGGCACTGGACGGGTCCGCCGCTCTCCCACCCCTCGGGGCATCCCTG
Organism: Candidatus Brocadiia bacterium; assembly: GCA_046538415.1. Classification (GTDB taxonomy): domain Bacteria; phylum Planctomycetota; class PUPC01; order DSUN01; family DSUN01; genus JBKHIY01. The sequence continues at coordinate 10,415 of JBKHIY010000108.1, forward strand.
GCAGCCGACGATGAGGAGCTTCGTCGCTCCCTCCAGGTTTTCCACCAGTTCCTCGATGGGCTTGGGTTCGGTGACCAGCATGGGGGTCTCCTTGCATGTCAGACGCCGCGGGGTGCGTCTAGGAGCCGGCGGGCCTCGTCGCACACGGTGTCGAGGATCGCGGGGAGTTTCTTCTCCAGTCGCTCCGAGAGTTCGGTGCCCACCGCCACGTCGGCGGGCTCGATGCCCAGGACGACGACGGGGCCGAAGCGTGCCCCCCCGAGCCGCGCCGCGGCGAAGGCTTCGGGCAGCGAGGTCTCGTGGAGGGACACGCCGCGCCCGGTGCCCACGTCGTCCAGCCTCAGGCGGTAGACGCTGCCCGGCTCGCCCCCTGCTGAAGCGGCGTCGACCACCAGCACGGCCGCTCCAGGGGGCACCAGGTCGAGGGCATCGAGCAAGGCAGTGCCCGCCTCGAGGGGGGCGATCCGCCGGTCGTGGCCGCGCCGGGACAGGCGGCGGACCACGGCGACGCCCACGCCCTCATCCTTCATCAGCTCGTTGCCCACGCCCAGAACGACGACGCGCGCCACCGCGGTCTCAGGCAATGCGGAACTCCCCCAGCTCGCGCCCCCGCGGGCTGGCCAGGTGCACGGCGCAGGCCAGGCAGGGGTCGAAGGAGCGCACGATGCGCACCACCTCGAAGGGGTTCTCGGGGTCGCGCACGGGAGTGCCCAGCAGGGCCTGCTCGATGGGGCCGGGGCGATCCTGGTCGTCCCTCGGCGAGGCGTTCCACGTGGTGGGGACCACGAGCTGGTAGTTGTCGATCTTCCGGTCCTCGACGCGGATGAAGTGGGCTACCGCGCCGCGCGGCGCGTCCACGAAGCCGGCCCCCTCGCTCTCGGCGGGGATGGCCCATGGTGCCGCGTGGGGCTCTCCGGGCTTGAGAGCCAGCACCCACTCCTGCATCTTGTCGGCCACCAGCTTGGCGTGCAGGGCTCGGCCCAGGTGGCGGCCCATGACAGAGGCCAGGGCGTCGGACTCGGCGTCGAGCTCAGCGAGAGCCGCGTCGACCTCGCGCCGCACGTCGGGGTGGCCGGCGTGGTAGTTGATGAGCACGCTGGCCAGGGGGCCCACCTCGACCACCTCGTGGCCGTATCGCGGCGACTTGATCCAGCTATACGCCCCGTCCTTGTGGGGCTGGGGCACGGTGGCCTCGTCGAGTGGCCGCAGGGGACCGTCGCCCTCGTAGCGGGAGTGGGTCACGGCCTCGGTGATACGGGCCGTATCGACGTCGCTCACCTCGCCGTCCAGGAGCACGCCGGGGCGCAGGAACCGCCGGCGCTCGGATAGCGTGGCGGAGGAGGCCTCGAGGTCGAAGAGGCCGTAGGAGAGGTACTGGCGGCACCCGGCGCCGATGGCGCAGTGGTCGGGGTAGTGCTTGGCCACGGCGAGGACGTCGGGGATGTAGCGTGCGGCGATGAAGTCGCGGATGCTCTCCAAGCGGCCGAGGAAGGCGGCGATGCGGCCGGGGGTGGGCCCCTGGCTCACCCCGCCAGGCATGATGCCGCAGCTATGGGGCATCTTGCCACCAAACACCGAGAGCATCTCGTGGGCCACCCTGCGGATGCGGAGGGCCTCCGCGTAGTTGGCCGTGGCCTGGACGTTGGCGTCCTTGGGCAGGCGGTAGTCGCCTTCGTAGCGGGGCACGAAGGGGGCCAGGTGGCCGCGGGCGATGAACTCGCGCACCGCCCGCAGGTCCTCGTTCTCGCCCGCGTAGTCGGCCGCCCCCGCCACGTCCACGTAGTCGATGGCCGCGAGGTGGTAGAAGTGGAGGATGTGCGACTGGAGGATGTTGCTGCCCAGGATGAGGTTGCGCAGCAGCACCCCGTTGGGGGGGATTCGGTCGGCCACGCCGAAGGCGGCGTCCAGGGCCATGGCCGAAGCGGAGGCGTGGGCCGTGGGGCACACCCCGCACACCCGCTGGGTGATCCGCTGGGCGTCGACGGGACTGCGGCCCCGGAGGATGCGCTCGAAGCCCCGGAACATGGTGCCCGCGCTCCTGGCCTCCTTGACCTCCTTGCCGTCCAGGACGACCTCGATCCGCAGGTGGCCCTCCACGCGGTTCACGGGGTCGATGACGATCGTGCGCATGGCGGGGGGCTCCTTCAGGGCTTGGTCTTGGTGGTGCACAGGAAGCGGGCGAGGCGGCTCTCGTCGAGCTTCTCGTACATGGGCGAGAGCTGGTCGGGGAAGGTGGGCTCCACGCACCCGATGCACGGCCCGTTGGCCCCCACGCACCAGTTCACCCCGCTGTTCCACATTCGGGTGGGGCAGTCGGCGTAGGTCACAGGCCCCTTGCAGCCCACCAGGTAGAGGCACCCCTCGTCGCCGCTGTGGCGGGCGAACTTGCCGGCGTCGAAGTCCGGACGCCGAGGGCAGTTCTCGTGGATCGTCTGACCGTAGAACTCCAGGGGGCGGCCCACGTCGTCGAGGGCCGAGGCCGGCGGCAGCCCGCCCAATAGCACGCTCACCACCGTGCCCACGAACCAGTCGGGGTGCGGCGGACAGCCGGGCACGTTGACCACGGGCACCTCGATGCCCCGTTCGCCCAGCACCTCGCCCACCCCCCGCGAGCCCGTGGGGTTGGGCGCGCCGGCGGGAATGCCGCCGAAGCAGGCACACGTGCCCACGGCCACCACGGCCAGGGCGCGGCTCGCCAGCTCGCAGGTCTTCTCCACAAAGCCGATTTCCTCGCCGTCCATCTCGCCAACCGAGCAGTAGACGGCGGACGGATCGGCGGTGGGGACTGTCCCCTCCACCACCAGCAGGTAGCCCTCCTTCACCTCGTCCCCAAGCAGCACATCCAGTGCCCGCTCGCCCGACGCCGCCATCACCGTGGGCTGGAAGAGCAGGCTCACGTGCCTCCCCGGCACCGCCTGGTCGACGAGGAACTGGCGGATACTGGGGCTCACGCTGTTGAGCAGCGAGACCACGCAGCCGGAGCAGGCCCCGCCCTGGAGCCACACTGCCGGGTATTCCTTGACCTCTGCCATGGGGGGTCCTCCTGAGGGGCCGCCGCTGGCGCACAGGCGATGGGTTGCTTCGGGGACGCCCGCGCCCGCCGGCCCAGGTTTGTTACATGTTTCACGAAGTACTGCGATTATAGCGCCGCCAGCGAACCCGTCAAATAAAAATTGACCGGCCCCGAGGTCGAGAGCGCCGACCACCCGCGTCGCACG
>JBKHIY010000028.1:0-47862 GCA_046538415.1 Candidatus Brocadiia bacterium
AGCAGGGGAATCATAATCCTCGTGTCGGGGGTTCGAATCCCTCCACCGCTACCATGGAGGCCCTGCCCTGGCGCTTCTCGTAAGCCTCTGGCAGGGCTTTCCTTATGTCTAGTGCCAGCGCTCACCCGCCCCCTGTCAGGGACATCCCGCTAGCCGCTGGGATAGGCCGTGGCGCTCGGCGGCAGCGGCGACCCGGCGTCGCACCTGCGCCAGGTAGGACGACCGCGAGGCGGCGTCGAAGAGCACCCGCCGATAGGGCTCGAGCAGCCGAGGGAACCGCTCCTCCAGAAGGCCCGAGACCGAAGGCCACACGCGGGGACGCGGGTTCAGGGCGTCCACCCAGATCACGTCCACCTCCAGTTCCGCGGCCCGCCCGAACATGGCGTCGAGCGACTCCGGGCTGTCCGAGAGGAACGGCAGCAACGGGCCGAACATCACGGCCGTCTCCAGCCCCCGGCGCCGGGCCTGGTCGAGAACCTCGAAGCGCTGGGCCACCGGCGAGGCCCTCGGCTCCCACAGCTCCCGCAGCCCCTCGTCCAGGGTCGTCACCGTGACCCCTGCCCTTGCCTTGCCTCCCGCCAGGACGTCCAGGTCGCGCAGCGCCAGGGAGCTCTTGGTCAGGGCGTTCACCTGGAATCCGTGGGCGACGAGGAGCTGGCAGCAGCGCCGGGTGAGCCTGCGCTCGGCCTCCAGCGGCTGCCACCCGTCGCAGGCGCTGCTGACGAATACCGCCCCTGGCTTGGCCCGTCGCAACTGCCGCTCGAGCGCTTCGACCGCGTTCGCCTTCACGTCGACGAACTCGCCCCACGGCTCGGGATGGGGATGGAATCGCTGCATGAAGCGGGCGTAGCAGTAGACGCAGCCGTGCCCGCAGCCGGTGTAGCAGTTGAGCGAGTAGTCGCTGATCCGCGTGCGGTTGAGGACGGTCTTGCACCGCACCTCGCGGACGACTGGGCCGTGGGGCTTCTCGCTTCTGCCCACCATGGTGCTCCCAGGCGACCGTCAACCGGGCTCTCGCCGCCAGCGGGCCGCGGCGGGGCCGGCGGCCTGGCTCGGCCTCGCCTTACTTGTCGGGGGCCTCGGCGTGGAGCTTGAGGACGTATACGGCGCGGCTCTGATAGCCGCGAACGAGCCACACCAGCTCGCGCTTGGGGTCGTACACCAGGCCGCTGCTGGTGCCCGAGATCCCTTTGCCCAGGGCCGACGTGTCCACGTCCAGCTTGCCCCACGCGTTGGCGGCCGGGTCCCAGTAGTTGCCGCCGGCGTAGAAGACCAGGTCGGCCGGGGGGATGTACTCGAACTCGCGGAGGAACCCGCCGCGCTGGTCCTTGTTGGCCGGCTCGTGTCGGACGGTCCGCCCGGTGGCCAAGTGGCAGGTGACCACGTCGCCCTCGAGGTCCTTGTCCAGCAGGACCAGCCGCTTGCGCTTGGAGTCCCAGGTGATTCCCGAGCGGTCCGGCCTGCACTTGGGAAGCGCGGCCCCGCGGGTCTCGATTTGCACCCATTCGCGGCTCTTGGCGTCCAGCCGCCACAGGGAGCCGGAGCCGCGGCGTGGGCTGGTCCACAGGCACACTCCGTGGGGCGTGGTTGCGGCGACGCTGCGCATCGGGCCGCCAGGCGGGCTGGAGATGTGGGGCACCTCCCACTCGCCGCGGTCGGGGTCGAACAGGTAGGTAAGACTCTTGGGGATCACCAGTCGGCGCAGGACGGGTCCGTAAGCGTAGAAGCCCCAGGGGTGGACGCCCATCCACGGCCGGCAACCGTAGGCGTGGGGGCCGGAGGTCGAGAAGTACCCATAGGTCAGGGGTTGCTGGGCGCGGTAGTCCATGTGCCAGCGGTCGGTGGCCAGCGCGTAGCGGTGGACGGCCGTCCCGTGATAGGTCGCGTGCCCGCCGGCCCAGGCGAGGATCTGGTCGCGATCGGTGTCGATGGTGACCGTCGAGTAGGCGAATATGGGGATCTCCAGCCCCCCGGCCCTGCGCTGGACCCACTTGTTGGCGGGCAGGTTGGCCAGCTCCTTCGCGACGGCGTCGGCGTCCGGCGTCGGGGCCTTGCTGTCGAACCATTTCGGGGCCAGGTAGTTGTCGGCCAGCTCCTCGGTGCCGGGGGCGACGCCGTGCTCTGCGCTGGCGGTTTCGTCGGCGGCCGAGGGGTCCAGCCGGCAGGCCCAGGTGGTCGACCGGGCGCCGAGGGTCACCACGACGTCGTCCTGATCGACCGCGAACTCCTGGTGGTCCTTGAGCATGCAGCCGCTGCCCATGGGGGGCATGGGGCCTTTGTTGCGCAGCTCGGGCCAGCGGGCGATCCGTCGCCACCGGTTCCCGGTCACGTCGTAGGCCCAGGCGTCGGGCACGATCGCAGAGAACGAGGAGGCCCGCCCGGGGAAGTCGCTCCTCTGCCCGCCGACGACGACCAGCCGCCCGCTGGCGGGCAGGTAGAGCGTGCCGTGGCTCAGACGCGGCGGGGGCGAGCGTTTCGGACGGCGCTGCTCCCACGTGCGGGTCGCCGGGTCGTAGAGCCACGTGTCCGCCAGCGTGCGGTCCAGGGCATAGCCGCCGAAGAGGAGGATCTTCTTGCTGGCCGGGTCGTAGGCCATCGGCGAGTAGCACCGCGGCGGCGGCTCGGGCGACAGGGAGATGCTCGCCCGGCGCAGGGCCTCCTTCACGCCCTCGGCGCTCTCGATGGTCTGGGCGTTGGCTCCGTCCGCGAGCGCGTCGAGCAGCTCGCGACAGCTTTCCACGGCGGCATTCAGCTCCTCAGCGGCCCACGCGAGCTGCTGCCGCTCGTGGCCGGTCACGTCGGCCTCGCCGACGTGGGCGAGCAGCCGCTCGATCGGCCTGGACGACAGGACAGCGGCCACGACGTCCTCCAGCGGCCGGCCGGCCACATCGGCCAGCTCGGTGCGGTAGTAACGGTTGCGACAGGCCGCGACAGTCGAATGGGCCGCCTTGACGAGCTCCACACAGTCCGCGTGCAGGCGACGCATCGTCGCGCTGCCGGGCTCCAGCTTGCGCCACTGGTTGCTCTCGACGCTGTAGACCCAGGTGCCCGGGGCGCCGCTGGGGGTGAGCACGTTAGCTCCGCCGAACAGCAGCACCTCCTTGTTGACCGGGTCGTAGCAGGCCTGGCCCCAGGTCGGCCAGCGGGGTTCGAGATCCAGGCCTGGCAGTGCCGGTCGGCCGGGATGGCCCTCGGGCTCGAGGTCCTGCCAGGTTCTCTCCGCCGGGTCGTAGGCGACCGTTCCGTAGGCGGCCACGATCAGCCGGTCGCGGTCGCTGTCCCACGCGTGCTGGAGGCCCAGCAGGTAGAGCCCGTAATCGGGCTTGGTAACCGCGCGGAAGGTGCCCTCGACGTCCTTGTGGAAGCCGCGGCGGTGGCGCTCGAAGCCCGGCGCCTCGACGGGGCCGGTCCGCCCGCCCCAGCCTCCCTTGCCCTCGGGCAGCCAGTTGGTCCACTGGCGCTCTCGAAGCGACAGGGTCATCTCGCTGTAAGGCTGCGGCTTCTTCTTATCCTGCACCCCGCCGAAGGCCAGGAACCGCTTGAGCGTCGGGACGTAGACCAGGCTGGTGCCCCTGCGCTGCCCGATGCCGCCCTCTTGCACCTGGACCCACTGGTTGGGCGGCAGCTTGGCAGCCTGGCGGTCAAGGGCGGACCCAGCGACGGCGAGCGGGGCGACCAGAAGGGCGGCGCTACTCAAGATACGGCGCATTCTGCGTGTGGTTCTCCGCATATGGTGGTCCTATGACGCAAGTCTCCAAGTCGGATACACCGGGAGTAGTCCGAGAGCCGAGGTGTGCTCGGCCGCTCCCGTTCCGAAAGGGGGCTTGCTGTGTGGTACGTGGGCTTGGACCCGCGTCCGAAACAGGCGACGTACCGGGCCCTCGACGAAAAGGGGCAGACGGTCGGGACCCGCACCTGCGGCGGAGCGCTCAAGACTGTACTCGTGGAGCTCTCGCAGATCAAGGAGCCCTTCGCCATCTGCTACGAGGCTTCGACGAGCCACGGCGTCTTCTACGATGCGCTCTGCGGAATGGCCGAGCACGCGGTGGTGGCACGCCCGGGGCAACTGCGGCCTATCGGGCGCGCGACACGGAGAAGCGACCGCTTCGACGCCGAACCGCTGGGAAGGCTCGAGCCATCAAGACCTGGAAGTGGGATGCACCAAGCCGCACCCCGATGGGGACATGCCGCCCCCGTGATGCCGCTATGGCGACTGGGGCCGGCCCCGAACTTCGTAGCCTGGCGCGTCGGACGCGACGATGCCGAATAGATGTTTGGGTCATCCCGCTTCGCGACCCCCTTCCGGCTTGACAGGCTTGCTCATAGATGCTCGTGGATGCTCATCGATGTCCTCCATGCGGGGCATCGCGTAGCTTGCTCCGTTGTCGGAAGCCCATCGGGGGTTCTCCGCGCCACCCGTCCAGGGCTTCGCCAGCCGTGTGCAACATGTACCGCATTCGACCTGGGACAGCACGCCCTCCTCTAGGTCGATGCGATACTTCGCCGGGACGGCGACCGTTGCCCCAGCGGGGCGGACTCGAGGCCGGGCGGCCGGCGCTCACCGCACGAGGCGGAGGCGGGCCGGGCCGTCGGCGAGCCGGCGGACGGGAAGCCGCACCTGGAACCAGCCGCCCTGGCGGGAGCCGTCCAGCGCCTCCCAGCGTTCGCCGTCGGGCGAGAGCTCCAACCCCCGGGCTTTGACGGCGAGGGTGAAGTCCACGTCGGCGTCCACCTCGCAGACCCCTTCTCCGACCCGTCTGAGGGAGACGAAGGTGTCCATGCGAATGGCGTCGCCGACGCCGTATTCCCAGAGGCGGAGGATCCGCTGGGGCTCGAAATCGTCCTCCCGCACGGGCGCCCCCCGGAGGCGGAAGGGATAGTGCTGGGTGGCGCGGTCGCCGGGCAACACGTCGGCCCGCCAGAAGGCGGTGTGCGAATCGTTCGAGGCCACGAAGCCCCGGTCGATGCCCGCCATGGCCCCGCTGGAGCCCGGGGCGCTGAGCCCGCACACGACGATGCCCTTCTCCGCGTCGACCGATTTGACGCGGGAAAGGTAGTACGCCGCGCCCCGCAGGCACGTGAGGGTCGCGCGGTCGCCATCCGGCTCGATGGCGGTCGTGGTGATGCCGGTCGTGTAGCCCTCTGTCCCGGAGCCGGGCAGGGCCCCGATCTCCACGAGCCGAGGGCGCCGCGTGCGCGGCCACTGGCCGCTGACCACCAGTTGCCGGTCCAGGTAGCGGGCCTCGAGCACTTCGCCGCGCCGCTCCGCGGTGGCCGCCTCGAGGCGCACCTCCGGCCCGGCGAGCAGCGTGCCGCCGACGATGCCCGCCTGGCGCAGCCCCCGCTCGTCGCGGGAGCAGTAGGCGAAGCGGGCGGCCACCTGGAAGTCGCCCACCTCCCGCCTCCTGGCCGGCCGGCCGTCGGCGAAGCACAGGTCGGTGTGGCCGTTGACCGTCTCGACCTGGACCGCGACGGCGCGCAGGGCGTCGGCCTCGTTGTCGGCTACGGGCAAGACCCGAACGCTCTCAATGAAGGGCTCGCCCGCATAGGGCTCGAGCACGGCGGCGAAGACGGATTCGAGATCGTCGCCGGTCCTCTGGACGTAGACGTTGGGGATGAAGTACTCCCACTTGGTGCAATGGAGGTCGCCGTTCATCACCAGGGCGCCCTCCGCGCCCACGATGTGGGCGCGGAGGAACTTGTCGGGCGCCCGGGGGTCGTAGGCCTTGCCCAGGAGATACTGCTCCGTGCCCGCCTGCTCGATCTTGCCCGGGGCCACGCGGGTCTTCTGGAGCTGGAACAGGACTTCGAGCGCGGGCGGGGCGAGGCCGTGGACCTTCTGGTTGGACAGGCTGCCCAGGTAGGCCGTGGCCTTCTGGCGACGAGGGTCCTGAGCGTCGAGGGGCCGGGCGTTGGTGCGGGGCTGCGGCCCCTGGGGATCGTTGACGTGGCTGTGGAGGCAGTAGGTGTGGGTGCGGCCGCCGGCGACGCGAAAGCAGTCGAAGACGTAGCTCCTGGGGGTCACGATGTCGGAGGGCAGGTCCTGAGGGTTGGGGCCGCACTGCTGTGGGGAGAGCGGCCCGGCGCCCGAGCCGGGGGCCACGTCGACGAGGGCGAGCTGTCTTCGGAACAGGTGCGTGCCGTGGAGCGGCGCGGCCTGGGCGCACAGGTACCGCGCCCCCTGGGCGTCGGCGAGCGACCGCACCCACGAGTGGCTCAGCCAGTTCTTGCCGTCCACCTCCACGACGTTGTGGACACGGCTGTGGCGGTCGCCGGGCTTCGAGTATCCGCCGCGCTGCCCTGCGTCCACGGTCGTGGGCACCCCGTGGGCATGGAGCTGGAGGTCGAGGGTGTCGCTGTGGCCGTGGCCGTAGCCCACGCCCACGCGGAGGAGGGCGGAGCGGCGGAAGCGGAAGTCGTCGTGGGCCACACCGGCTTCCAGGAAGCCTGCCCAGCCGGGCACCACGCGGCTGCGGTTCTCCAGCCATGGGGCGCGGGGCACCTTGGCGGCGGCCTCGAGGATGGCCTCCCGCTCGCCCTTCGGCCAGTCGGCCTCCACACGGTAATGCCTGAGGATATGGGCGAACACGGGGTCGCGGGTCCATCGCCAGCCCAGCTCGGCATCGAGGCCCCGCGTGCTGTCGAAGCCGTGGGCGTAGGCCTTGTCGGGGCCGGTGACGTCGCCGATACGGGGCAACCACAGGCCGGCGGTCCACATGCGGATGGGGAAGTAGGTGGAGATGACGGACTTGGGGTATCGCCGGGGGTCGCGTAGGTCCCACCGGGGGTCGCCCCCGGCCTGGATGTACTGCCCCAGGGTCTGGGCGATGAGCCCTGCGGAGAAATCGCCCAGGGTGTAGCTGCGGGAGCCGATGGGACTGCGGCCGTCGCGGTCGGTGTTGCTCACCATCAACTCCTGGATGCCGGCCAGCGGCTTGGGGTAGTAGAAGGCCCGGGCGAAGAGCCACTCCATCCACGGCTCCGTGATGGGGTCGGCGCCCAGGACCGCCGCGATCTCGGCGATGCGCGACGGCTGGCGCCCGTCGCCGTAGTACTGGTAGCGCAGCACGCGCTTGGCCATGGTCTGAACCAGGAAGACGTCGAGCAGCTGGACCACGTCCTCCGGGCTCTCCACCCAGGGCACGAAGCGCCCCACGGAGTCGGCGAGCTGCTGGTTGCCCTGGATGTAGCCGAACAGGCGGTCGTAGGTGACCAGGGGCTCGAGGAAGCGAATGAAGTTGCCGTAGACCCGCTGATTGGTGATGCGGCGGCGGAAGATGCGGCGGTTGCGGTCCGGGCAGGTCGTCGTCACCGCCTCCAGGAACCGGGCGGGGTCCATGGTGGGGAACTGGTAGGCGAAGCGGCACAGGGCCACCGCCGCGTCGTGGGCGTAATCCTTGTCCCTGTGCACGCCCCACACCACGGAGCCGGCCCGCATCAGGTCGAGCAGCCAGCCGGGGCGTTCCTGGACGGCGAGGCCAATGGGCCACATCGCCCAGCCCCGGGTGGGGTCCCCCGGGTCGGGGAAGTAGAGGCCCGTGCCGTCGTCCTTGTGGGGGTAGGGATCGGGGAGGGGCCGGCCCGCGGCCAGGTCGTCCACGGTGTAGACCAGGCCGAGCTTCTCGTTGACCAGGAGCTTCCCCAGGTCGGCCACGCGGGGGAAGGGGTAATGGGCGTTGCGGGGCGCGGCCAGCTCCCACTTCCCGTGGGCCTCCTGGACCTCGTCCAGCGAGGCGTCCGGGGTCCCGAACAGCAGCGTGGCTCCGCGCGGCATCTTGCGGTGGACCACCGCCCCCTGGCAGTTGGGATGGGGCAGGCTGTGCCAGATGAGGGCATCGCGTGCCAGGCGTTCGACGGGCCCGAGCGGGGGCACGGTCTTGAGCTTGCGGGTGCGCCGGTCGAGGCGCTCGCGCCGCCAGCCGACCAGTGCCCAATGCTCGAGGCGGCGCAGCCCCTCCTCGGTGTGGAGGGTCATGGCGGCCTTGATGGCCCGCCGCTCGGTTCCCGCGAGCACGTCGTCGAGGCTGATGTTGTGGACCAGGAGGTCGCAGCGGCTCCGCTCGTCGAGCCACAGCTCGGCCTGGTAGCGACGCTCGCGGGGAGCGTAGAAGTAGACCTCGGCGACGCTGTAGAACTCGTCGACGTAGCCGATGCGGATGCAGTGGGTCGAGCCCTCGCCATCGATGCCATCGTTCACCCGCACGGCGACGAGTACTGGGAGCAGGAAGGGGCGAATCCGCTCCGGCTCCACCGCGCCGATCACGCGTATCACGTAGAGCCCCGCATCGAGCCTTCCCAGGTCGAGCCGGAACACGGACGAGCCGGGACGCCAGCGAACGACGTCCACGGGCTCGCGACGCTTGCCCGTGTGCACCGGCGGGGCGTGGCGAGGCACCCACACGACCGGCGAGGCGTAGCGCTCGACCTGTCCAGGAGCCACGCCGGGGAGGTCCTTGGCCAGGAAGTTCTTCACCTGGCTCTGGCGGTCGAAGAAGCTGCGCACGGGGCAGTACTTGAACCAGTAGGTGCGCCAGTGCTCCAACGAGCCGGGATAGAGCTCGAGCTGGGGCGCCTGGCCCTGGGGCTCGAACCGCCCCTCGTCGGCTCCCGGGATGCAGCCCGGGTAGCCGGGCGGCTCGCCGTGCTGGGTGGGCAAAAGCGGCAGCTTCACCCCCGCCAGGGGGCCGCCGATCTCGTACTCCGCGGCCCACAGCCCAGGGCTCGAGCACGCCACCACGAGAGTGACCACGAAAGCGCTTCGCGGCATCGTCTGTCTTCTCCAAGAGACCTATGGCATGAGGCTCGTTCAGGCCTTCACCGCGCCCACGGCGATGCTCCTCACGATGTGCCGCTGGAGGACGAGAAAGAGCAGGATGACGGGCACGATCATCACCGCGGCCGCGGCGTTGATCTGGTGCCACTTGCCGGGATGTCCCCGCTGGAAGTTGTAGACGGCGACGGCCAGCGGCTGCATGCTGGGCTGGCTCACCGTGCACAGCAGGGGGATGAGGAAGTTGTTCCACGCGGTGAGGAAGGCGAACAGCCCCACGGTCATCACGATGGGCCGGGCCATGGGCAGGGCCACGTCGAAGAAGGTGCGGAAAGCCCCCGCACCGTCCACCGCCGCCGCCTCCTCCACCTCCCGGGGCAAGGTGAGGAAGAAGCCCGCCATGAGAAAAGCGTTGCCGATGCCCACGCCCGTGAGCCACAGCACCATCCCCCAGAGCCCCTCGAGCGCGCCCATCGACTTCAGGAGGCGGAAGATGGGGATGATCACCGCCTCCCGCGGGGCCACCGCTCCCGCCAGCATCAGCCCCAGCACCAGCATCTTGCCGGGAAAGCTCATCCGGGCCAGGGCATAGCCCAGCATCGACGTGCTCAACACCGTGAGGAACACCACCGCCACCGTGACCACCAGGCTGGTGAGGAAATGGAGGATGAAGTTCTCCTCCTTGAGCACCACCCAGTAGTTGACGGGCTGGGCGCGGCCCGGCACCAGGAGGCCCCGCTCGACCATCTGGCCGATCTCCTCCGCCGCCCTCTCGCGGCTCACGCGGTATTTCTTGGCGTAGGCCCCCACGGGCCAACTGTCCTCGGCGAAGGTGGCACGGTTCTCGCGGCGCCGCTGGTTCTCCTCGTCGAGCGATAGGAGCATGAGCAACTGGCGGGCGTTCAGACCGCCGGCGACGTCCCTCGTGCCCGAGGCCGCGAGCCGATAGGTCGCCGGGTCCTCCCGCTCCAGGAGCCCGCGGGCGACCAGGGCCTCGAGCTCGCGCCGCGCCGCCTCCAGCTCCCGGCCGCTCCTGTGCATATAGGCCTCGAGGCTTACCGCCACGCCCGGCTTCCGCAAGGTGGCCAGGAGGCCGAGCTGGGCCCTGCTCAGGTCGGGCGGGACCGCCGCCCCGGCGCCGTCGGCCAGGGAGTACTTGACCTGGGGCACGGGGCTCTGGCGCTCCAGCGACGCCTCTTCCTCGGCTTTGAGGCTGGTGCCCAGCATCCAGATGAAGGGGTACAGGTTGGCCAGCCCGAAGCCCAGCAGCACCAGGTGCGCCGCCAGGGTCCAGCCCCGGTAGCGAAGCCAGGCGAGCGCCGTTCGGCGATGGCCGCGTGCGTCAGGCATTGGCCGGCCCTCCTGGGGCCTTGGGCCCCTGGCGCCGCCGCCAGCGCCTGGCGATGACCCACACGTTCACGGCGGTCAGGGCGCCCAGCAGCAGGGCGTAGACCACGCCCAGGGCCGAGGCGTAGCCCAGGTCGGGCTCCTGGCCCTCGGGGCGGGTGAAGCCGAGCTTGAAGATGTAGGTGGAGACCAGCTCGCTGGAGTGGTCGGCACCCCCCTCGGTGAGCACGTAGGCGGCGCTGAACGCCCGGGCGGCCCCGATGAGTGCGTTGAACACGATGACGATCAGAATGGGCAGCAGCTCCGGAATGGTCACGTGCCAGAAGCGCTGCCACGGCCCCGCCCCGTCCACCTTGGCCGCGTCGTAGAGCGTCGGCGAGACCGACTGGAGGCCCGCAAGCAGCAGGATCACGGTGTAGGGCAGCCCGTGCCACATGCCCACGAACACCACGCAACCGAGGTCCGTCTTGCTGCTGCCCAGCCAGTCCAGGCGTCGCCCCGGCTCGTCCACCAGGCCCAGCCAGTAGGGCAGGTCGCGCAGGCCGGCCGCGTCGAGCAACTGGTTGAGCCCCGAATCGGTGCCCGAGAACAGCCCCAGGAAGATCACGCTGACGATCGCCAGCGAGGTGACCAGGGGCACGAAGTAGAAGACCCGGTACACGCGGTTCGCCCGCAGCGGCAGGTTCAGCAGGCTGGCCAGCACCAGACCGATGGCGATCTGGCCCCCGGTCACCACCACCATGTAAACCACGGTGTTGGGCAGCACCTTGGCCCAGAACGCCGCGTCCCATCCCTCCGCCCCGAAGGCGAAGATGCGGCGGAAGTTCGCCCACCCCACGTACTTCGGCGGGGCGATACCAGGAATCCGATGGAGCGAAAGGTAAAGCTGGTAGAACGCAGGGTAGATGACGAAGGCGAACAGGGCCAGGAGCGCAGGCACCACGAACACGTAGGCCTCCCAGCCGGCCCGAGCCCGAGCCGCCGTGGCGCCCAGCGACCGCGAGGGCCGGAGGGCCACCACCGCCACGTAGCCGCACACCACGGCCAGCATCAGCCCCGGTATCCAGAGGAACTGCCAGGGGCTTTCCTGCGGCTCGTAGCCGGTGCCCACGGTGCGGTAGCGGGGCGGGAGCTTGCGCTTGAGCGCCTCGATCCGGGCCGCCAGCTCGCCCTCCCGCGCGAAGGCCCGCTGACGGTCGAAGAACTCCCTGGCCCGCCGGGGATCCCAGGCGGGGAAAGTCCAGAAGTCCGGCTGCACCTCGCCGCGGCGAACGCGTCGGGCCAGGTCGGCATTGGCGGCCCGGGAGCAGGCCATCACCTCCCTGCGGGCGGCCCTCACGATCTCGCCCAGGTCGTCCAGTTCGGTCTGGTAGAAGTACTTGCGGAAAACGTCGGCCTGGGTGGGCCGCACCTGTCCGTGAATGGGCGGCTCGGGCCACATCTGGCAGTGGCGAACGAGCACCGCCCACACCTGCTTCTGGTAGGGATAGGGGAACCACTCGGGATCGTCGAGGTGCCGCGCTGCCTCGTAGGTCACGGGCAGGACTCCCCGCCGGGCCTCGCTGCGGACCACCTGGGGGTCGGAACGATAGAGGAGCCAGTGCCAGGCGGCCTCGGGGCTGCGCGCCAGGGAGGTGATGCACTCGGGCTTGCCCGTGGGGGCCCGGGGCTGCTTGTTGGCCTCCCGGGGGAAGCGAATGCCCAGGCGGTCGAGGCCGAGCAGCTCGGCGGCCGCCGCGTCGGGCACGGGCACGGGAGCGCTACCCAGGTCCTTGGCCGCCCAGGGCACCCGCTCGGCGCCGATGAGCGCCGCGTGCCAGCCGTCGATGAGCATGGCGGCGTGGCCGCTGGCCAGCTCCGTGCGCACGTCCTCGTAGTGGCGCGACTCGGCCCCGGGGAGGATACAGCCCTCGCGCTTGAGCTTGAGCAGAAGGGCGAAGGCTCCCAGGAAACCGGGGTGCTCGTACTCGAAGCGGCCTACCCGCCGGTCCACGCCCTCGACCCAGCGCTTGCCCGCGAAGTCGAAGCCCATCGAGCCGGCCCGCGCGGCCAGCGGGCGGATGCCCCGCATCAGGTCGTAGGGCCGCTGGCCCTGCACCACGAGGCCGTAGCACAGGGGATCCGCCTCTCCCTTCGCGGCAGCGGCCTCGCGGCCGTAGCGGGTGATCACCTTGGCCACGCGGTAAAGCTCGGACCAGGTGCTGGGCGGCACGGGCTCGCCGTGCTCGTCCACCAGGCCCTCGTCGGGGAACATCCTGGCGGCCAGGCGGAACAGCCGCTTGTTGTAGGTCAGGGTGTCGATACCGTGGGTGTTGCGGAAGCCGAGGAACTTCCCGTGCATGTGGAGCAGGCGGGCGGCCCGCCGGGGGTAGCGGTCCATGGCCCGGATATACTCGTCGCTGGGATTGGCCCGGAAGCGGTAGACCCCCGGCTCGCCGTCCACGCGGTTGGTCAGGAAGTCGGGCTCCCTGGCCAGTTGTCGCTCCAGGAAGCCGTCCAGCGGCCGCAGCATGCCCGCGGCCACCATTTCCCGAATGTCGCTGAGCGACACGCCCAGCACGTCGGGCGGGCTGCCGCTGAGGAAGCTGGCGAACAGCACGTCCTGGAGCCCGCCCGTCTCCCGGAAGTTGGGCAGCACCGCGGTGTCGGGATACTCGCGCATGAACTCCCGGGCCCGCTTGAGGTCCACCTCCGGCGAGCCCGAGCTGGTCCAGTAGACCACCCGCTTGGGCCGCACCCGCTCCTGCCGCACCAGGGCATCGGCCCAGTGGCTCACCTCGCCCCACCGCGAGAGCAGCACCGCGGTGCCGATTCCCACTGCCAGGAGGGCTACCTGGCGACGGTGCATGGCAAGCTCCCTGGGGCAGGGCCTGGGGACCGGCGGCTGGCCGCCCGTCAGCGCGGCGCCGGGTAGGTGAGCACCCCGCCGGCCACCGCGGCCCGCTGCTCCTCGCCGTTGACGACCAGCCGGGGGCGGCCCGCCACCGGGGTTTCCATGGCCCGGATGTCGCCCCGGGCGACCACCGCCTGGCGACCGATCCGCACGTAGGCGTGACCGGCGAAGGTGAACCGCTCGCCCTCGCCCGCCAGGGTGATGGGCTCGCCGTGCCGGTCGCCGAACCGGACCATCGCCCGGTCCTCGATGCCCGTGCCCTCCTCGCCCACGACGGCCACGGCCAGGGCGTCGGGCGTGCGCTCGATGGGCCGGAACGCCGCAATGCGCCGCCGGCCGCCCTCCAGCGGCTCGTGGAGCGCGGCAAAGACGGTGCGCCGGGCCTCCCGGGCCACGACCACGGTCACGCCCCCCACCTCGCTGGCCACCGTCTCGTAGCGCCGTTTCCCATCCCCGTCCCTGTACTTGCGGACGGGCAGCGGCGTGCGAGCGACGTACGCCGTAGTGCCCGGCGCGCCGAGCATGGCCAGGCGGACGCCCACCCGGCGGTCGTACCACGCCCGCGGGAGCTTCGCCTCCGAAGGGTCGTCGAGGGCGCAGGTCTGGAGCGCCACCAGCGCCCAGGGCCCCGGCCCCGCCTCGCAGGCCCGCACGTCCTCCAGCGGCTCGAGGCCCTCGGGCAGCCTGGCGTCCCGCCAGCGCTCGGGCTCCTCGGGACGGGCCTCGCCGAGGGCGTGGACGAACCAGGTGTAGCGGCGCGGGCGGTCGCTGGCCAGGCAAGTGAGGTCGAGGAGATACTCCCGCGTGAGGAACAGGCTGCGCGCGAGGTCCACCTCGGGGAACACCTCGCGGTTGCGGGCCGCGAGGAACTTCACCTCGGGGGCGAACGCCTCGCGTACGGTCGTGGCGCTGCTGGTGCACGGCTCCTGGCCGTCCACGCTCACCCCGCAGTGGCTCTGGATGCTCCGCGACCAATCCTGGGCGTAGCCGGGGGTCACCTGGCGGTTGAGGTAGATGGGGCGGTTGAGGGCGTAGAAGCCGGCCAGGGCGAAGCTGTCGTTCACGCTATGGGCGTAGGGCGTGGCCAGCCGCAGGCAGGCGGCCGGGGCGGGCGATTCCCAGTAGGCGGCCGACTCCTCGGCCCGCAGCATGGCCAGCCCCCGCTCCGGCCACACCGCAGAGGGAGCAGCGGGCGCCTCGACCTGGCCAGGGGCCAGGGGCTGGAGACCGAAGTAGAGCGTGGGGATGTAGCGCTCCTGGTCGGGGGGCCGCATCTGGACCAGGAAGTAGCCGAAGCCCGCGTCCGGCCATCGGCGGCGGGCGATCTCGAACCATAGGGGGAGCTGCATCTTGGGCGTGAAGCCGGTGTAGCCGTCCCACTGGGCGTGCCGGCCGCGGATTTCGCCGCCCCAGGCGCCGTGGGCCCGCCAGCGGAGGTTGCCTCCCGTGCCGTCGGGCAGGTAGCCGGTCACGATGCAGTGCTGGAAGGCCGGCGAAGGCAGCTTGTCGGCTTGGCTGGAGCCCACCTGGCGGAGGTCGCCGATGGTGACCATGGGGTAGTGGGGCCGCTCGCTGCCCAGCAGCACGCGGGGGTAGCCCAGGTGGATGATGCTCTCGATGTGGCCCCGCATGGTCGCTCCGCCGGTGCCCCTGTAGCCGAAGCCCAGCTCGCCCAGGCCGAGGTGCTCGAAGGCCATGCAGGCGACGAGCATGGCCCCGGGGGTGGAGCCCATCTTGCTGAACTCCTCGGCGTAGAAGCCGCTGTCGCACAGGTAGGCGTCGAAGTACCACTTCCAGGAGCCGTAGGCCGCCCAGGTCTTGCGGATCAGGGCCTCCTCGCCGAGGGCGAGAGCCATCAGGTTGGCGCTCACCTTGCGCGGCCAGATGATGTTGGGCAGCCAGTTGGTGCGCGTGTAGCGACGGGCGTCGTACCGCGAATAGTTCCGCGAGTCGTTGAAGACCTCGGGATTGAACACGGCGTTCTCGAACACGGCGTTCTTGATGTAGACTCTGGCCATGTGGTGGAACGCCTGGCGCTGGTCGTCGGCCAGGCGGTCGTAGAGCAGGTCGTAGCGCAGGACGGTGAGCCACTGTGCCCCGCCGCGAGGCACGGGCGAGCTCATCACGCGGAGCAGTTTCTTCTTCTCCTTCGCTCCCGCCTCCCCCTCGCCCATCACGGCGTATCGGAACAGATTGGCGAGGCTTCGCTCGTGGCGATGGGGCTCGGCGACCATCTGCTCGTAGACGGCGCGCGCCCAGTCCTGGGTCTCCACGGTCTTTCGGGCCGAGGCGAGGTCCTCGGGCGTCCAGAGGATGTAAGGGTGTTCGGCGGCCCAGGCGTCGCCCGCCGCCAGCAGAGCGCCGGCGAGCGAAACGGCCACCGCCATGGTCGCCCTGTGCGGGCCGCACATGGTCTTCCTCCTGCTCTCCGCGTTCTCGGTTCGCTGCCCCACCATCGGTCGGCCGAAGTCCCTGGGCGAAGCTGGTGGCCGCGCCGCGTCCATTCTAGCCGCCTCCGGAGCGCGGTCAAGCCGGCCGGGGCCTGGCCATTGCCAACGGCGGTTGACCCGTACCGCGGCTTGTGCCATGATGCTCGGGATGAGGGGACCGTCGCGCCGCTCTTCGCGGCATGGACACATAAGGAGCAGACGGATGACCGGTCGCCGGCTCACTGGGTTGTTCGTTGCGGCGCTTGTTGTGGCCGTGTGGACCACGGGGCTTTGCGGGGAGGGCGATTTCGGAGAGTGGCCGCAGTGGCGAGGGCCCAATCGCGACGCCATCTGCACGGAAACCGGCCTGCTCGACGAGTGGCCCGAGGACGGCCCGCCCCTGCTGTGGAAGATGGAGGGCTTCGGCATCGGCTACGCCACGGTCGCCATCACCGGCGGCAGGCTCTATACCACGGGCGACCTGGAGCTGGAGGGCAAGACCGACTCCAAGGGGCGGCCGGTCCGCGAGCAGTTCGTGATCGCCGCCGACCTGGCCACCAGGAAGATCATCTGGACCGCCAAGGTCGGCCCCCCGCACAAGGACGGCTCGCGCTGCACCCCCACCGTGGACGACGGCCTGGTCTACGCCGTGGGCACCGAGGGCGACCTGGTGTGCGTGCGGGCCGGCGACGGCCGCGAGGTGTGGCGCAAGAGCTTCAAGAAGGACTTCGGCGGCAGAATGATGTCGGGCTGGAAGTACAGCGAATCCCCCCTCGTCGACGGCGAGAAGCTGCTGTGCACCCCCGGAGGCCGCGAGGCCACCATGGTGGCCCTGAACAAGAAGACCGGCGAGGTGATCTGGAAGTGCGCCGTGCCCGACCTCGGCGGCAAGGGCCGCTACGGCGCCGGCTACTCCTCCATCGTGGTGGCCGAGGTGGACGGCATCCGCCAGTACGTGCAGCTCTTCGGCAAGGGGGTGTTCGGCGCCGAGGCCGAGAGCGGCAAGTTCCTCTGGGGCTACAACCGCGTGGCCAACAGCGTGGCCAACATCACCACCCCCATCGTCCACGGCCGCTACGTGTTCGCGAGCACGGAGTACGACACGGGCAGCGCCCTGCTCAAGCTCAGCCGCGACGGCGACGGCGTCAAGGCCGAAGAAGTGTGGTGGCTGAGCAAGGACCAGTTTCAGAACCACCACGGGGGCGTGGTGCTGGTCGACGGCCACCTCTACGGCGGGACCAACAAGAACGGCGGGCCGCCCACGTGCATCGAGTTCGCCACGGGCGAGATCACGTGGCAGGTGCGGCCTCCCGCCGGCGGCTCCGCCGCCTACCTGTGGGCCGACGGGAAGTTCATCGTCCGCTACCAGACCGGCCCCGTCACCCTGGTGAAGGCCACGCCGGAGAAGCACGAGGTGGTGAGCACCTTCCGGCCCCCGAGAGGGCACGGTCCCGCCTGGCCCCACCCCGTGGTCTGCGGGGGAAGGCTCTACCTGCGCCACCGCGACTTCCTGCTGTGCTACGACCTGCGGGCCCGCTGACCCCCGCCCGCAGGCCGATGCACCCGTCGGAGGCCGCGGCCCCGACGCCCCGGCTCGCCTCCCGCCCCTGCAACTAGGAGCGCCTCCATGCAATACGCCGTCCTGGGCCGAACCGGACTGAAGGTCTCGCGCCTCGGCTTCGGGGCCATGCGCCTGCCCATGCAGGGCCGGGAGGTGGACCGCGACAAGACCATCCCCATGATCCATCGCGCCTTCAAGGAAGGCGTCAACTATATCGACACCGCGGTGATGTACTGCAACGGCGATAGCCAGCGGGCCGTGGGCGAGGCCCTCCAGGGATGGCGCGACCAGATCGTGGTGTCCACCAAGAACCACTACTACAACAAGAACGACGACGGGCCGTGGTGGAAAAACCTGGAGGACTCCCTCCGCCTCCTGGGCGTGGAGACCATCGACATCTACAACTTCCACGGGCTCAAGTGGGAGCGCTTCGTCGACCAGGTGGCCGGCCCCGACGGGATGCTCGCCTGGATGCACAAGGCCCGCGACCAGGGGCTCATCCGCCACATCTGCTTCTCCTTCCACGACACCGCCGAGGCCCTCCGCAAGCTCGCCGAGACCCGCGAGTTCGACGCCGTGACCCTCCAGTACAACCTCCTCGACCGCCACAACGAGCCAGCCCTGGGAGCCTGCAAGAAAGCCGGGCTGGGCGTGGTGGTCATGGGCCCGGTGGGCGGCGGCCGCCTGGGCTCCCCCTCCGAGGCCATCCAGAAGATGATCCCCGGCGCCAGGAGCGTGCCCGAGGTGGCCCTCCGCTTCGTGCTCGCCAACCCCAACGTCGCCGTGGCTCTCTCCGGCATGAGCGAGATGAAGCACGTGAAGGAAAACGTGCGGGTGGCCAGCCGCAAGGAGCCCCTCGGCGCCCGGGAGAAGCGCCGAGTCAAGGCCATCCTCAACCGCTACAAGAAGCTCGCCGACCTCTATTGCACCGGCTGCAACTACTGCATGCCCTGTCCCAGCGGCGTGAACATCCCCCGCAACTTCATGCTCCTCAACTACGCCCGAGTCTACGGGCTCGAAGACCTGGCCAAGAGCCAGTACCGCCGCCTGGAGGGCAAGGCCACCCAGTGCGTGGCCTGCGGGAAGTGCATGGACAAGTGCCCCCAGAACATCGACATCATCGCCCAGCTCCGCGAGACGGTCCGCACCCTCGACGACGCCTATGGGAAGGTCGCCGTCGCCATCCGTCCCACGGAGGTCATCCACCTCTCCCGCTCCGACGGGCGTCTCGACGCCCAGCTCAAGGCCCGCGTGGAGTGCCACAACATCTCCGACAACGACGTGAGCCCCGAGCTGCACTTCGAGCCGCAGGAGGGCGTCCGCGTGGGGCTCTCCCGCGGCTTCGGCCAGCTCGGCCCCTTCGAGCGCCGCCGAGCCACGCTGACCATCGACGCCCAGGGAGTGCCCGAGGGCCAGCCGTTACGGCTCGACCCCCAGCTCGATGCCCCGCTCGAGATGGTCTGCGAGGGCGAGCCGCTGGCCGTGGCCATCGCGCCACGGGCCGCCAAGCGCTCGCCGCGGGCAGCCCTCGGACGGGCGCCCCTGGCCGCCGCACAGGCGGCTCGCGGAGAAGGCCGGCCCTCGGACCGCACCGTGCGCTCCTACGCCCTGGCCGCCCGATTCGCCCACAACGCCGACGCGTTGATCGTGCGCTTCGAGGCCCAGGGCTCCTTCCGCCGGCCGCCGACCGAGGAGCGCCGCCTGCGCCATAGCGACCGCATCTGGCTGCGGCTCGACTTCCGCGACGGGCGCAAGATACGGCTGCCGAAGAAGCACCCCGGCCGGTTCGACATCGCCCTGGCGCTCGAGGCCGAAGCCGGCAAGGCTCCCCCGGTCCGCGTGATGCGTCCGCGAATGGGCCGCGAGGAAGCGAAGAAGCAGATCCGCGTGAACGCCAGGGGGCGCAAGGGCGGGCGCCAGGTGCAGGTCCGAATCCCCTGGTCCCTGCTCCAGGTCAAGCCCCCGGAGCCGGGCGCCAGCCTCGGCCTCCGCTTCGCCATGGTCACCTACAACCACGGCAAGCCCTGGCAGCTGGCCTGGGGCGAGAGCCCAGGCTCCACCCTCCTGCTCGCCGAGTGACGGCGAGCAGCCGCGCGGGCCCCGACAGCAATAATCGAGTGAGGGTCGTCCCATGTATCCACACGCCTGGTGGGCACCTGTGCTCGTGCTTGTGGCCGCCGCCGCCTCGCGCGGCGCCGCCCGGCCAGCGGGCGAGGCCGAGGGCCTGGTGTGGAGCGACGAGTTCGAGGGCCACGCCCTCGACGAGACCAAGTGGAGCCACCGGTGCCCGGGTCCCCGCAAGGGCGGGGTGAACGTCGAGGAGGCGGTGGTCCTGGACGGGAAGGGCCACCTGGCGATCACCACCCGGCGGGTGGGCGACGCCTTCCACACCGGGATGATCGGCACGCAGGGGAAGTTCGAGCGGGCCTTCGGCTACTTCGAGTGCAGGGTGAAGTTCCAGCGCGAGATTGGCCACTGGTCGGCCTTCTGGCTCCAGACGCCGCACATGGGGAAGTTCATCGGCGAGCCGGCGCGGGGCGGCTGCGAGATCGACATCCTCGAATACCTCCGCAAGCGCGGCGACAGGGTCCAGCACACCCTCCACTGGGACGGCTACGGCGAGCACCACAAGTCCGCGGGACACGTCCACGAAGTCCCCGGCCTCGGCGAGGGCTGGCACACCGTGGGCCTCGAGTGGACGCGGGAGGCCTATACCTTCTACGTGGACGGCAAGGAGGCGTGGCGGACCCGCCAGGGCCTCTCCCACGTGCCCCAGTACATCATCCTCAGCCTCGAGGTGGGCGACTGGGCGGGGGACATCCGCCAGGCCGAGCTGCCCGATAGCGTCCTCTTCGACTACGTGCGAGTCTACGAGCGGCGACCGCGCTAGGCCCGTGGCCGCTGGCTGGCCCAGGGGGACACGCGATGATCGAGGCGTCGCTCGACCACCTGCCGCTCGGCCCCGTCCCCCGCCGCAACGACGCCCTCGGCGAGTTCCACTGCATCCGCCCCGACCCCCGATACGCCGCCTGGCGGGAACCCACCAACCACTGGACCTGGAAGAGCCCCAACTGGCAGGTGGCCGAGGACGCCCAGGGGCGCTTCCTGGAGCAGGGGCGCCACAGCCGCTCGAACAACACCCTCATCCTCTCCCACGCCTTCGGCCCCAAGGTGCGCGCCGCCGAGGTCGACCTGTGGTGCGCGGAGGTCCGCCAGGAGGTGGGCCTCGTCGTCGCCTACCACACGGCCCTCGACTACCTGTGCCTCCACTTCGATCCAGGGGGTGTGAAGCTCTCGCGCCGCGAGCACGAGCAGTTCACCGTCCTGGCCGAGCTGCCCGGCCAGGCCCTCGCCCCCGGCTGGCACCGCCTGGGCGTGACGCGGGCGCGGGGACGCCTGGTGGGCCTGGTGGACGGCGAGGAGGCCCTGGCCGCTCCCTGGCGCGGCCCCATCGACGGGGAGGTGGGCCTCCTGGCCAATTGCCCCGCGCGGTTCCGACGCCTGCGGGCCGAGGCCCGCCCCCGGCGGCGCCGGCGCAAGCGCCGGCGGCCCGCCTACCCGGCGATGAAGGCCGCCCGCAAGCTCGATACCCGCGGCTTCGGCACCGCCCGGCAGATTCGCTTCGGCGACCTCACGGGCGACGGCTCGCCCGACATCCTCCTCGCCCAGCGCTCCCTCATCGACGGCATGCCCGGCTACAGCACCATCTCCTGCCTCACCGCCATGACGACGGAAGGAGAGGTCCTCTGGCAGTCGGGCCAGCCCGCGCCCCAGGAGCCCATGGCCGGCGACCTGCCCTTCCAGGTGGGCGATATCGACGGCGACGGGCGAAACGAGGTGGTGTGCGTGCGCGACTTCGAGATCCAGGTGCTCGACGGGGCCACGGGCCAGCTCCAGCGTGCGGCGCCCGTGCCCCCGCGGCCGGAGCACCACCCGCTGCTGCGCTCGGTCGTCTCCTACTTCGGGGCACGCGACGGGCGGGAGTTTCCCCGCGTGGTGGCCAATGCCCTGCGGTTCGCCGACCTGGGGGGCCGGGGCGCGGCCCGCGACCTGCTGCTCAAGGACGCCTACCACCACCTGTGGGCCTTCTCGCCCAAGCTGGAGGTGCTGTGGAGCTTCTGCGGCAACCTCGGCCACTTCCCCTTCTGCGCGGACACCGACGCCGACGGCCGCGACGAGGTGGTGGCCGGCTACCACTGGCTCTCGCCTGACGGCCGGGAGCTCCAGAGCCTGCACCTGGGCGACCACGCCGACGCCGTCTACGCCGGCGACCTCCAGGGCTGGGGCGAGCCCAAGGCCGTGCGGGCCGGCGGCGACGACGGCTTCCTCGTCGGCGGCCTCGGCGGCGACCTGCTCGCCGTCCGCCTGGGGCACGCGCAGCGGCTGAGCATCGCCAACTTCCGCCCCCACGCCCCCGGCCTCGAGTACGCCCTGTGCACCTACTGGGGCGCCCCGGGCATCGTCGCCCTGCTCGACCACACCGCAAAGCTCCTCTGGGCACGCGAATACCCCCTCCGCGGCAACACCCTCCAGCCCGTGAACTGGACCGCCGACGGCCTCGAGCTGCTCCACTTCTCCGCCCACGCCCAGGACGGGGGCCTCTACGACTGGCGCGGCCGCCAGGTCGTGCCCTACCCCTCCGACGGCCATCCCGAGCTGTGCTCCGAGGCCCTCGACCTCCTGGGCTGCGGCCGCGACAACCTCGTGGCCTGGGACCCCGACCGCCTCTGGATTTACGCCCCCGCCGACGACCGCGAGCCCCGCTACCGCCCCCGACGGCCCCCGCTCCACAGCACGTCCAACTACATGGCCTACTGGTCCCTGCCCCCCTCGCACCAGCCCGCCGCCCGCGACTGACCGCCACGCGGGCGAGGAATGCCGCCGCATGGAATCCGCCGCCCAGCCCCGTACCGCCGGCGGCTCCGGCAGGCGAGACCAGCCAAGGCTCAACACGCACCCCCGGCCCCCTGGCGAGCGAGCGGCAGGTGCCGCCGGGAACCAGCCGGCGACCGTGGCGCCTCTTCCCCCTCTACTACTACAAACCGAAGCCCCCCCCAAATCCGCCATTAGGATCTGTTAATCTTCGCGGAGAAAACGCCCCTCGCGGACTACAACCGTCCCACTGATAAAAGCTTACGACCGCAAAAGTTTTTTTTTCGCCCCCGCCCCCGCGGCAGACGCCCCGCGCTGGACACTCCCACGCCCCTCTTCCCCGAGCCGGCGCACGAGCGAGGCGGGAGCGTCGGCCGCGTCCCTGGCCCGAGGGCCGGCTCGTGGTCGGCGGCGGGGAGAACCTTCACTTACGTCGATTTGGGGCTCGACCGGCCCCGGGGCGGCGCCGTAAGCGCCTCGCATCTATGGGCTTGTACGTCCGAAAAATCAGACACGCCAGGATGCTCGCCTAGGCCCTCTAGCGCCCCGGCGCGACCCAGGACATTCGGCGCGCAAATTTGCCCAAAAAGGCCCCTAGCAGCCCCGTAGAGCGGCGTAGTGTACCGGGGGAGCGCGGCGAGCGGCGAGCCGGGCGGGGGCCTCGGCCTTGAATTCGCCGCCGCCGAGCGGTAGTATCGGGGCCGCTCGGCGACGCGGCCCGTCGCCGCGGCCCTTCGCAGCCGACCCGTCGGCCCCTCGCTCAAGGAGAAGAAGCGTGTCCCAGCGAATCACGCGACGCACCCTGTTCCGCCGTGCCGCGGTGGGCGCTGCCGCCGCGGCCTTCGCCCCCGGCGTGCTGGGGGCCAACGAGAAGCTCCACCACGCCTGCATCGGCGTGGGCGGGATGGGCTCGGTGGACCTGAGGAACGTCAAGGGCCATGGGAAGACCCACATCGCCGCCATCTGCGACGTGGACCGCCACCGCCTCGAGGCCGCCGCCAAGCTGGCGCCCGACGCACGCAAGTACACCGACTGGCGCGAGCTGCTCGAGCGCGAGGGCGACAAGATCGATTCCGTCAACGTCACCGTGCCCGACCACATGCACGCCGCCATCACCATGGCCGCCCTGCGCGCCGGGAAGCACGTCTACTGCCAGAAGCCCCTGTGCCACGACGTGGCCGAGTGCCGGGCCGTGGCCGAGGCCACGCGCCGGGCGGGGGTGGTGACCCAGCTCGGCACCCAGACGGCCTCGGGCATCGGCGACCGGATGGCCGTGCAGTTCCTCCGCCAGGGCGTGGTGGGCAAGGTCGAGCGGCTCATCCTCTGCTCCAATCGCCCCGGGGCCATCGACCGCTACCGGCTCAAAGGCCCCCGTCCGCCCAAGGGCCAGCCGCCGCCCGACCACCTGGCCTGGGACCTGTGGCTGGGCACCGCGCCCGTGCGGCCCTACGTGCCCCGCATCTACCATCCCACCCTGTGGCGGGCGTGGCAGGACTTCGGGACCGGCTGGTCGGGCGACATCGGCTGCCACATCTACGACGCGGTGTGGAAGGGCCTCCGCCTCACGGCCCCCAGGACCGTGGTCGCCGAAGTCCAGAAGTCCTGGGCTGAGGACCCGGCGCGGCGGGCCGACAACTGGCCCCAGAGCGACCACATCACCTGGGTCTTCCCGGGCAACGAGCAGACGGCGGGCGAGGAGCTGACCGTCGAGTGGTTCGACGGCAACTTCTTTCCCCCCGAGGACGTCCAGAGAATGGCGGAGATGGACCGCTATCCGCCCGAGTCGTCCATGGCCATCGGCACCAAGGGGGCGCTGCTCCTGCCCCACGGCTCGGGGCCGCTGCTGCTGCCCCGGGAGCGGTTCCGCGGCCATCCCCGGCCCAGGCTGAGGGGCCGCAACCACTACCACCACTTCGTCAATGCCTGCCTCGGCGGGGAGATGACCGAATCGCACTTCCTCCAGACCGGGTCCATGGCCGAGGCCGTGCTCCTGGGCACGGTGGCCATCCGCGTGCCCGGCGAAGTGCTCCAGTGGGATGCCGAGGGAATGAAGTTCCCCAACGCCGCCCAGGCCGAGCGCTACCTGCGACGCGACTACCGCGACGGCTGTGAGGTCCCCGGGGTGTGAGCCGCGCGGCCCACGGGGGGCGGCCCGACGCTGGCGGCCAGGAGCTTCGACGTGGCGACGACCTACCGGGCGGACGACTGGGAGGCCTACCGGATGAGCTACCGCGAGCCCCACCGCCGGCTCGAGCCGGCGGCCAGGGAGGTCGCGGTGGTCGACGGGGCGCTCGAGGCCCTCCGCGAGGCGGGCGCCCTGCCCCACACGAACTACGACCATGCCCGGATGCTCGCCCACCGGCGGGCCGTGGCCGAGCTGTTCGACATTCCCTGGACGGCCATCACGCCCCGGATGCAGCGCCTGCTCTATGCGGTGAACGCCATCGCCCGGCCCCAGCGGATGATCGCCGCCGGCGTCTTCTGCGGGAATACCTTCATCTCCAACGCCGGCGCGGCGGTGGGCCCGGGGGCGTGCTACACGGCGACGGAGCTGCTGGGCGTCGAGATCCGGCCCGAGGAGGCGGAACGGGCGGAGCGAAACGTCCGCCGCATCGACCTCACGGGCGTGGCACGCGTCGTCGCCGCCGACGCCGTCGAGGTGTGCCGCAACTTCCAGCAGCCCATCCACACCCTCTACCTCGACGCCGACGGGCCGCCGGAAACGGGCAAGGGCATCTACCTGACCATCCTGGAGGCGGCCTACGCCAAGATGCCGCCCGGCAGCCGGGTGCTCGCCCACAACAGCGTGAACGCCGGGTCGCGCCTGGCCCCTTACCTCGACTTCGTGCGCGACCCCGCGAACTTCCGCCAGAGCGTCAACGTGGTGTTCGACCCCGAGGGGCTCGAGGTCTCCGTGAAGTAGGCCCGCCGGCTACTTCCCGGCCTCCCCGGGCTCCAGGTGGCGGAGCCTGAGGTTGCGGTAGGCCACGGGGCCGTGGTCGCCCTGGAACATCAGCGGCCCGGCCGGCTTCTCGTCGCCGTAGGCCGCGGCGCGGGTGGGGCCGGTGACCTCGACGTCCTCGTGCACCACCACGCCGTTGTGCACCACCTTGACGAACTTCGCGTGGGCCACCTTCCTGCCCCCCTCGTCGAAGCGCGGGGCCAGGAACACCACGTCGAACGTCTGCCACTGCCCCGGGGGCTTGCTGGCGTTCTCCCGCGGCGCGTGGCCCTCGAAGCCACGCGGCTTCCGCTTCGGGTCCCACCGCTGGTAGATGCCGCCGCAGTCGCCGTAGGTCACCTGGTCCTTGCCCCAGCTGTCGAGCACCTGGACCTCGTAGCGGCCCATGAAGTAGACGCCGGAGTTCGAGCCCTTGGGCACCATGAACTCGATGTGGGCCTCGACGTCGCCGTGCTCCAGCTCGGTGAGGAGGTTGCGCGTCTTGCCCGTCTTGCCGTTGACCAGGATGCCGTGGCCCGGCTGGGTGGCGATCCGCTTCTCGTCCTTGGGGTCCTGGACGGCTTGCCCCACGTTCATCCATTGGCCGGTGGGCTTTCGCCAGCCCTCCATGCCTTCGCCGCGGATGAGCTCGATCCAATCGCCCTTCTCGCCGGCCCTCGCCGTGCCCACGAGGCAGGCCAGGGCCACCCAGGCCAGCATCAGCTCGGTCCTCATCTTCCGCCTCCTTTCTGCGCTCCGGTGGTTCACAGGGACAATCTGGGGATGTAGAGCCGCTCGCCTCCGATGGGGGATTCGCTTTCGGCCCGCCTCGGTCCGCCCACAAGCCTGCGGGGGCCGAGCCGGGCGGCGGTGCGTCCAGCGCTCCATCAGCACCCTCCTGTCCTTTCTGTCGCGGAGGCCGCCGCCGGCTGGCCCGCCAGGAGCTCCGACAGGTGGCACACGCGCACGGGCAGCCCGTGGAGACGCACGCCGTAGCTCAGTTGGACGATGCAGGCGGGACAGGAGGTGGCGAGCACCTCGGCGCCGGTGGCGGCCACGTTTTCCATCTTCCGGTCCAGCACCTGTCGGGACAGCTCGTAGTGGCCGAGAGCGTAGGAGCCGGCCCCGCCGCAGCACCAGTCGGCCTCGGGCAGCTCGCGATACTCGACGCCGGGCAGCGCCCCGAGCCGCTCCCGCGGCTCGGCCCTCAGGCCCTGGCCGCGCGAGGCGTGACACGGGTCGTGATAGGTCACCACCAGCGGGCGCCCTGCCCTCGGCCGCGGCAGCTCATGGGCCAGCTCGAGGAGGTCGCGGACCCGCGCCGCGGCCTGCTCGGCCTTGCGGCGCTGCGGGTCGCCTTCGGCGAACAGGCGGGGGTAGCTCTTGAGGAAGGCGGCGCAGCTCGAGCAATCGGTGACCACCCCGTCGACCTCCTGGGCGTCGAGCAGCTCGAGGTTTCGCTCGGCCAGCTCTCGTGCCGCCTGGCGGTCGCCGTAGGTTTCGGCGGGCAGCCCACAGCACACGTTGTCCAGCACCACCACCGAGGCGGCCAGGCGGCGTAGCAGGCCGAGCGTCGCCTCGGCGGCCCGGGGGCACATGATGTCCATCCCACATCCCACGAAATAGGCGATCCGGCCCGCTCCGCCTTGCCCCTCCAGGGTGCCCGGCTCGATGGTCTCGCGCAATGCCCTGGGGGGAAAGCGCTCGACGATGGCCTCCGCCTTCGGCAGGTCGCGGCCCAGGCACCGCAGGAGGCCCAGAGCCTTGGCCAGCTTCGAGGCGCCGGTGCGCTTGCCCAGGGCCACCGCCCGCGCGGCGAGCCGCAGCCGTCGCGGGTAGGGCAAGAGGTGGCGGAACAGCAGGCGGTGGAGCTTCTTCCTGCCCACCCGCTCGAGGTATTCGGCCCTGGCGGCCCGCACCAGGTCGGCGGTCTCGACGGCGGGGAAGCAGTGGGCCGTGCACGCCTCGCACAGGAGGCAAGCGAACAGCGGCTCCTCGAGCTCGCGCGACCAGGGCAGCCGCCCCTCCACGAGGGCGCGGAGGAGGGCCAGCCGGCCCCGGGCCACCCCCTCCTCGTGGCCCGTGGCCCGGAAGACGGGGCACGCCGCCTGGCAGAAGCCGCAGCGGTTACAGCGGACCAGCTCGTCGTAGTGCTTCGAGATATCCATTCACATCTCGCCCGGCAGGCGTCCCGGTGCGAAGAGCCCGTGCGGGTCGAGCGCCGCCTTGAGCCGGCGCATCAGCCGCCACTCGGGCCCCCGCACGGCGTCCCTGCGGTGCGTCTCCCGGAACTCACGGGGCGCCCGCTCCAGCACCACGGTCCCACCGGCGGTTCTCGCCAGGTCGCATAGCCACCGCCAGCGATGCCGCGAGAGCTCGTCCAGGCCCGCCAGCACGCGGCCACAGCCCAGGTCCACCCGCGAGCCGTGCGACAGGTCCGCCTCTGCCGCGAACGCCATCGCCCGGTCGATGGGCAGGTCGGCCCGGAGGAGGAACGGCGAGCCGTAGAGCGCCTCGTACCGGCTCCCCCACGGTCCCGCGATGCAGTCGTAGTCGGCCTCCTCCTCGGCCTCGAGGCCAGCCTCGCCGAGGATCGCCCGGCCGCCGCGGGCCTGCGCGGCCACGGTGGCCGCGAACCCCTCGAAGCCGATGCTCAGCTCCCAGCCGTCGGGCGCCCGGACGGCGGCGACGAAGGTGGGCTCCAGCTTCGAGACCAGGAGCGCGGCCGCCGCTCGGGCCACGGCGCCGCCATCGCCCCGCGCCGCCAGGAGGCGGCACAGCTCGGGCCGCGACATCACGCGGAACGTCGCCTCCGTGAGGAAGCCCAGCGTGCCCGCCGAACCCGCCAGGAGCCGCGTGACGTCGTAGCCCGCGACGTTCTTCACCACGCGCCCCCCGGCGGCGATGGCCTGGCCCTCGCCGGAGATGAAGCGCAGGCCGAGCAACAGGTCGCGCGGAGCCCCGTAGCGCAGGCGCTCGGGCCCGCAGGCATTCAGCGCCACCACGCCGCCAAGGGTCGCGCCGTCGGCCAGCGGCGGCCGCAGCGGCAGCCACTGCCCCCCTTCGCTCAGAGCCTGCTGGAGGCAGGCGAGCCTGGTGCCCGCCCGGGCTGTGACCACCTGGTTGGGCCGGTCGCGGGCCACCACGCCGGCGAGCCGCGTGCTCCACAGCGGCATGGGGGCTGCGGACGTCTCGCCCAGGCGAGCGCGGCGTCCTCTCCCCACGGGGAGCAGGAGCCTGGCCGCCGCGATGGCGGCCCGCACCATCTCGGCGGCCTCGCTTTCGTCCGCAGGGCGCAGCTCCTCGCCGAGGTCGGCGGCGGCTCGCCGCGGCGGGTCCTCGCCGGCTGCCCGTGGCTCGGGGAGCACCTTGCCGGGGTTGAGCAGGCGGACGGGGTCGAAGACCTCGCGGAGGGTGCGCTGGAAGTCCAGGTCGGCTTCGGCGAAGACCAGCCGGAGGGCGTCGCGCTTCTCGACTCCCACGCCGTGCTCCCCGGTGACGGTGCCGCCCAGGGCCGTGCAGGCCTCCATGATCTCCCGGCCCGCCTGGTGCACGCGGCGCATCTGGTCGTGGTCGCGGGAGTCGAAGAACAGCAGCGGGTGGAGGTTTCCGTCGCCGGCGTGGAAGACGTTGCCGTGGGGGAAGCCGTGGCTCTGGGCGGTTCGGGCCACCGCGGCGAGTGCCTCGGGCAACCGCGTGGGAGGCACGGAGCAGTCGGCCACCAGGAAGTTGGGGGCGATGCGGGCGATGGCTCCGAAGGCGCCGCGCCGCCCGGCCCACAGCTGGTCCCGCTCGGCCTCGTCGCGGGCCTCGCGGATGCTCCGGCACCCGTTGGCCTGGCAGGTCTCCTGGACGCGTGCCGCCTGCTGGCGCAGCCCGGCGGCGGGGCCATCCACCTCGACGATCAGCACGGCCGCGGCGTCGAGGGGATAGCCGCAGGGGAAGCTCTCCTCGACGACCCGCATCACCGGCGCATCCATCATCTCCAGGGTGGCGGGCACGATGCCCGCGGCCACCACCTCGGCGACGGAGCGCGCCGCGTCGGCCACATCGTCGTAGACGGCCAGGAGGGTGGCCACCGCCTCGGGGCGGGGCAGTATGCGCACCGTGATCTCGGTGACGATGCCCAGGGTGCCCTCGCTGCCGACGAGCAGGCCGCGCAGGTCGTAGCCCGGCGGGTCGAGGGCCTCGCCGCCCAGCTCGACCAGCTCGCCGCCGGGCAGGGCCACCTGGAGGCCGAGCACGTGGTTGGTCGTGACCCCGTGTTTCAGGCAGTGCGGCCCGCCCGAGTTCTCCGCCACGTTGCCCCCCAGGGTGGCCACCTTCTGGCTGGCCGGATCGGGCGCGAAGAAGGTGCCCAGCGGGGCCAGGGCGTCCTGGAGCTCCAGGTTGGTGACCCCCGGCTGGACCCGCGCCGTGCGCCGCTCGGGCTGGATGTCCAGGATGCGGTTCATCCGCGTGAGCGCGACCACCACGCCGCCGCGGGGCGCCACGCTGCCCCCCGACAGGTTGGTGCCGAAGCCCCGCGGGACGCAGGGCACGCCTGCACGGGCGGTCGCGGCGAGCAGGGCCGCGGTCTGCGCCGCGTCGCCGGGGAAGGCGATGGCGTCGGGTGCGCCCAGGGCCAGCGACGCGTCGTAGGCGTAGAGCTCCCTGTGCGTCCGCCCTGTAGAGACATGCTCGCTGCCGACAATGCGGCGCAGCTCGCCGAGCAGGCTATCGGGGATGGGGTGAGCGCTCATCGCAGGGGGATAACGTAGGCCGCGTGGGGCTCCGTGTCAACCTCTCGGAGCCCCTCCCCCAGCGGCTCGCCGTTGAGCATCACGCGGGGCGGACGCCCGAAGCCGCGCACCCGCAGCGCCGTGGCACGCTCCTCGCCCCCCTGGTCGGCGCGGAATGCGTAGTCCACCCACAGCCTCGCCCCCCGGGGCCGGACGATCACTCGTGCCAGGCCGAGCTTCCCGTCGGCCTCCACGACGATGCCGCCCGGGACGGTGAGCGCGAAGGGCGTGAGCTCGGGCAAGGGGTTCCAGGCCATGTACGTGCCGGTATGGGGCTCCGCGAGGAGGTAGGCCCTGCGGCCCGGCTCGGTGGCCAGCACGGCTCCGAGCTTCTCCAGGCGGCCGCTGGTGCCCTGCTGGCTCACGGTGGTGTCGCGCTCGAGCCCCTCGGGGAGGTAGGGCCATCGGCCGTTGACGCGGCGGCGGACGAAGAGCTTGTCGGTGCTGCCCTTGCGGTAGTCGGTGCGGCAGGCCATCTCCAGCACGTCGTCGCCGCTGGTGTACCTGGCGTGGACGACGCCCTGCTCGGGGTCCCAGCGGGTTTCCATCGTGGCGTCGCGGATGTGCTGTCGGAAGGCGTGGAAGCTGGGGAAGTCCTGGGCATCGGCCAGCTCGATGGCGAAGCCGCCGTAGGCCCGGTCCGCCTCCCGCCAGTCGAGCTTCCTGCCGTGGAGCTCGCTCTTCTGGTAGTTGAAGCTATCGATCACCAGTGCCGCGCGGTACTGCGCTTTCCCGAATTCCTGGACCTCGCCCCGACGCAGCCTCACCTCGTCCACGCGGCCGAGGTCGGCGGCGGGCACGGGCACGATGCCCAGGTAGGTGACTCCGTCGCGGATGACGATGGGCTCGCTGGCCCTGGCGCTGAGGGGGAGAGACTCGACCTTCCGGTCGCCGACGTAGATGTCCCAGCTCGGCCGGGGCTGGTAGTTGAAGATTCCGATGGTGGACTGGAGGCTTTCGGCGTCGTCCCTCTTGCCCGCCAGGTTATAGGGGCTCGCGAGGACCAGCAGCTTGTTGCGGTGCTGGAGGGCGGCCTGGCAGCCGAAGGACGGCGTCCAGCCGGGATGGGTGTTCACCAGCCTCGTGGTGTCCACGCCGTAGCGCACCAGGAGGGTGGCGATCTCCTGCATTCGCTCGACCGGCTTCGGCTCGCGCCGCCACTGGGCCATGATGGGCACCACGCTGGAGTAGACGTCGGTGCTGGCCAGCCCGTAGTGGCGTCCCAGGTAGCGCCGCCGCCAGAGGGGGTGCTGGGCGTGGTTGCCCCACTGCTTGTAGGCCGCGGTGAGCTGGAAGGGGATGGGCTTGTCGTCGACCACGCGGCTGACGAAGTCGGGGGCCCAGGGACCTCGCAGGCTTTGGAGGGCGACGCGGCGGGGCGGCACTTCGCGCCCGACGGCGGGCATCCCCTCCGGGAGGTGGGGATTGTCGAGGTCGTGGAGCGCTCCGTTGCGGCTGAGGGTGTGGACCATGTGCTGGAGCCCGTCCTGGGTGACCAGCAGGAAGTTGATGGCGGTGCGCGTCGACGAGCTGATGAACCGCCGGAGGCCCGGGTGGTAGGCCGTGGCCAGCTCGTCGATGGACTTGGCGAGCATGCTCTGGCCCATCAGGCGGTCGAGGCGGGTGGGCCCGAAATCGGCGACCATCTTCTGCCCGCTGACCGTGATGGCGTAGTAGTAGTGGTCGATGGACTCCTGGGTGGAGCCGTCGAACCAGCACCACAGGCGGAGGGGATAGTGCTCGAGGCCGTGGCGCCCGTCGGCCATGGCGTGCTCGGAGCCGATGATGGAGCCGCCCAGGAGGGCTCCCATGGCGGCGCTGTGGTTGAAGTTCATGGTGCTGATGGTGTAGTTGAAGCCGGCGCGGAAGAAGCTCTTGTTGCCCCGCCAGTCGCCGGTGCGGACGTAGTAGGAGTCGCCTTCCACCTTGGCCGCGGTGTTCGACCCCCGCTCGAGCTGGTCCTTCATGGGATGCACCAGCTCGCTGGTGGGTCGGTCGGGCATCAGCCAGGCCCGCCAGTAGAGCCGCCATTGGGCCTCCATCGGGACGGGCATGGCCTGGCGGAACAGGAACCAGGGGAGCAGCACCTCGGCGGCCTCGAACCCGTACCAGCCCCGCGGCTGGCGCCCCAGCACCCCGTCCACCCATCGCTCGTAGGCCGCGTGGGGGGTGAGCTCCTCGGCTCGGGCCATCCGCTCGCGTATGAAGCCGGGGACGTAGGCGCACCAGAAGGGCGCGTCGGCGGCCAGGCCGCCGCGGCCGGTGCCCAGGCGCGCCAGCTCCTCGACGCGCGCCCACTGCCAGTCGGGCATCCAGTCGGGGCGGCTGACCCCGAAGCGCTCTGCGAGGCGGGCTACTTCCTCGGGGGCGGGGATGACGGCGGTGGGCTCGCCCCCTGCGCCTCGGCCCCTCAACTGGGCCGCCAGGGCCGCCAGGCCGGTCGGCGGCGGGACCTCCACCGCCTTGTCCCCCGCGGGGTCGTCGACCAGGGTCACCCGCAGGCGGGGAGTGCCCACCACAATGGCCCGTCCGCCCGTGGCGGTGGCCCATTCGTAGACGCCGCGGTAGTAGCGGTGGTCGTAGGTCTCCCACTTCTTGACCAGGAAGCCGCAGTCGGCGAGGGTGCGCAGGCGCTGGCCCAGGCTCGGCCCGAAGGCCGGGTGGGTGAGCACCGGGGTGACGTCGAGCACGCCCTCGGGGACCTTGTGGGAGACCTCGGCGGGGCCGAAGCGGCGGGGAAAGCGGTCGTGGTCGGCGTCGCGGGCCTCGAAGCGCGCCCAATGCCCGGCGCCGTGGATGTAGGCGTTGTAGGTGGGCCCCAGCAGGGGGTCGGCGGCCCACGGCCGGCGCAGGGCCCAGGCCACGGCATGCCACTGGGGGCGGATGGTGCGGTAGAGGCGGTCGACGCCCCAGTTGGTGCGGTAAAGGTAGCCGCCGCGTGCGGGAGGGTAGTTGGGGTCCCCTTCGGGCCACAGCTCGGTGTCGCGGAAGGGGAGGACCAGCTCGACCTTGGCCACGCGGCGGCCCTTCGCCACCTCGGCCGCGATGCCCTCCGCACAACGGGGGAAACGCACCAGCAGGGAACGATGGATGGCGTCGAAGCTCAACGCCGCGGGCTGCGACCCGCCATCCCGCAGCTCCGGCGCCCAGGGCGCCGTGGCGCCCCGGTCCTTGACCTTGGCATCCTTGACCCGCCGCACGCCCTCGGCATCGAGGACCACTGGGGTGTCCCACAGCGCGCGGTAGCCACAGATGCCGGCGGTCTGCGGACGGTCGAAGACCAGCACCGTCTCGCCGGCGAGCAGCAGCGAGGCCCTCAGAACCAGGGCCGCGACGAGCGAGCAGCGTGTGGCACACATCGGGTGAGGCCCCCGTGCGGATCGATCGGGCGTCTGGATTGGGTGGCATCGTGGCAGGACCGGCCGCCCGTGTCAACTCCCCGCTTGCCTTTCCCCTCACACGACCTATAATGCGCCGCCGGCGAGACCAGTGGAAGGAGCAACTCCTATGCGTCGCTGCTGCGCGATGCTCTGGGTGACCGTCGCAACTCTTGCGCCCCTGCCCGTGGTGGCCGCTACCTACTATGTCGATGCCGGGCGGGGCGAGGACTCGAATCCCGGGACCTCGCGCGAGAGCCCCTTCCAGACCATCGGCCGGGCCGCCAGGGCAGCCCGGCCCGGCGACACGGCGATCGTGGGGCCCGGAACCTACGACGAGCAGGTGGGCATCGGGGGCTTTCCCGACGCGGCCCGGCGGACGGTGTTCCGGGCCGAGCCGCTGGGCAAGGCGGTCCTGGACGGCGAAGAGAAGCAGTTCTGCTTCTCCATCCGCCGGCCCAGGGTCTCCATCGTCGGCTTCGCCTGCCGCCACAGCCGCGAGCACGCCATCGACTTCCAGGAGCCGGCCCACCACGGCCTGGTGGCCCGCTGCGTGCTCGCGGACAACAAGCTGGATGGCGTCTTCTTCCGCCGCTGCCGTGGCGGGCGTGTGGAGAGCTCGGTGTGCGCCCGCAACGGGCGCCACGGCGTGTGGTTCCTGGACAACGATGGCGGGGCCGCCGTCCACTGCACCCTGGCCGAGAACAAGGGGGCGGGGCTGTGCGCCGACCGGTCGCCGGGCGTCGTGGCCTTCAGCAACATCCTCGCCCACAACGGCGCCGCCATCCGCATCAGCGGGGCCACGAGGGACCGCCTCCGCTCCGACCACAACCTGTTCGAAGGCGGCTTCATCGGCCAGGTCCACGGCCCCCAGTGGCTCTTCGGGGCCCGGGCCGGCACGCTCGCCGACTGGCGGGAGCTGAGCGGCCAGGACGCCCAGAGCCTGCAGGGCGATCCGCAGCTCGCCGATCCCACGAGCCCCGCGTCGCCAGCCTGCGGCGCCCGCTCGCCGGCTTTCCACCCCGGCCTCCGCGTCGAGAGCCTGGCCGGCGTCCAGGCGCCCACGGCCGACCTCACGGGCCAGGAGATGGAGGCCGACCGCGAGCCCCCGGTGGGCGCCCTGTGGAGCCGGCCGGAGCCCTCCGGCGAGCCCGTGGCCACCCTCCGCATCGCCGCCGCGTGCCGCGTGAGCTTCGCCATCGTAGGCGAGGCCGGGCAACTGGTGCGCACCCTCCTCGAAGGCTACCCCGCCTCAGAGGGCGGCCTGCCGGTCTACTGGGACGGGAACGACGCCCTGGGCCACGACATGCCGCCGGGCCGCTACCGATGGCACGCCATCGCCCACAACGTGCGCGGCGTGGACGACGGCTCGGTCGGCGACACGGGCGACCCGCCCTACGGCAAGAGCCAGGTCTCCGACGGCGTGTGCGACCTGGGCGTGGACGAGCGCGGGGACCTCTACGAGATCAGCTTCTGGGACGAGGCGGGCCACGGCCTCCGTAAGCTGAAGGCCGACGGCACGGCCGACTGGGTCATCCCCTTCTACATCCGCAACGTGGCCGGCGGCCTGGGCACCGCGGTGGCCACCGACGGGACGTACGTCTTCGCGGCCCTCGTCCACCAGCGTCGCGAGAAGGGCGGGCGCATCGTCCGCGACGACGTGCGACGCCTGCGGGCCGCCGACGGAAAGCCCGCCGACTTCCCGGCCCCCGAAGGCCAGAAGCCGCACAATCTCATCCAGGTGAACCCCGAGAAGCCGGAGCCCTGGATTCACGCCCAGCGGCACAGCAAGCACCAGGCGCGGCGGCTGTTCGGAATCCGAGGGCTCGCCGCCGACGCCCAGCGGCTGTTTGTGAGCAACTACTACCGCGACCGCGTGGACATCTACGACAAGGAGACGGGCACGAAGCTCGGCCAGTTCCCCGTCCCCAGGCCCCTGGGCGTCGCCGTGGCGCCCGATGGAAGCCTGTGGGTGGCCAACAGCGGCGACCGCGTCACGCAGTTCTCGCTCGACGGGACAGCGAAGGCCCGGATTCCCGACCTCGAGGACCCCTACGCGGTGACCTTCGGCGACCCGGACGACCACCTCTACCTGACCGAGATGACCGCAGGGCGGATCCGCGAATATACGATCGGGGAAAAAGGAGGGCCGCGCCGGGTGCGCACCCTGGGCCGGGCGGCCGAAGGCCCCGGGCCGGTGCAGCCCGACGTCTTCCGCTTCCGAGGCTACTGCGGCATCGCGGTGGACGCTCGGGGGCGGATCAGCGTGACGGACAAGGGCAACCACCGCGTCCAGCGCTTCCACCCCGACGGCTCGCTGTGGCAGAGCCACTACAGCGACTTCGTCGCCGCGCCCTTCGTGGACCTCCGCCGGCCCGAGGTCCTGCTCAGCGGCACCCGCCAGTACCGCGTGGAATACCCCGTGGGGGCGTGGCGATTCACTCACAACTGGGCGCCCGGGAACGGGAAGTTCGCCACCCACATGGTGGTCCGCCGCACGCTACCCAACGGTCGCGACTATCTCTTCCACCTCGGCGGCCACCGCCTGGGCGTGGTGGTCTACGCCGTCGAGGGCGAAGGCCTCCGCCGCTCCGCCATGCTCGGCGGACGGTGGATGGGCACCGACGATCTGGGAAAGGGCTCCGCCGCGGGCATGTACTACTGGGCCGATGCCGACGGCGACGGCACCGTGGAAGACCCCGAAATCCACTGGCACAAGCGGCCCGGGACGGGCTACGCCTACTCCGCACTCGCACCCGGCTGGTGGGTTGGCCCCGACGGCGACCTGTGGCTCGCCGACCAGGTGACAAAGAGCATCCTCCGGCTCGACTTGCTGGGCTTCGACGAGCGCGGCAACCCACGCTACGAGTGGGCCAGGCGACGAACCGTGGTGCCCCGGGATGAAAAGCCCTGGGCCTTCGTGCCCAAGAACCTGCGCCTGGGCCCTGACGGCGACATCTACGCCCAGGGCACCATCGAGCCGAATCGCCAACTCGGCGCCTTCTGGATGGGCGGCACCGCAGTGGCCCGCTTCGCTCCCAACGGCGCCCGCAGGTGGGTCCGCCCCCTGCCCCGCGTGGCCGTGGCCCTCGCCGCCGACGGGGACTTCTGGTACGTGGGCGAAGGCCCCACCGCCAAGGTGAGCATGTACACGGCCGACGGGCTGCTCGTGTGCGCCATGGCCCCGGGCAAGCCCAGCGGCTACCAGAGCGGCTGGATCGACCACGCCATGGGCCTCTTCGCCTTCGTCCATCCCCGCACCCGGGCCCGCTACGTCTACGCCGAGGAGGACCTCTTCGGCAAGATGATCCGCTACCGCATCGAGGGGCTGGAGACCCTGCGCCGAATGAGCGGCGAGTTCGAATGGAACCCCCAGCCCTAGCACCGGCCATCGAGGGGCGAGCGCTGCCCCGACGCGCACAGAGCCCGGCAGACCCCGCTACGGAAAGGACACGTGTCGTGACACCGCGCAAGCGAATCCTGGCCCTCGCGCTCGCCGCCGCTGTCGCCGTCGGTGCGCTGGCCCCCGCCTGGGGCGGCGAAGCCGCCCGGGTGTTCCTCCCCGCGATGCGTTTCGCATACCGCCAGGACGAGCCCATCGAGGTCGCCATCCACACCCGGGGCCTGCCCGAGCCCCGGGAGCTGGCCCTCCGGGCCGAGCCGGGCAGCGTGCGCCTGGCCACCGTGCGAGCCCCGGCGGGAGAGGGAACGGCGTCGGTGACCCTGGCCCCCAACGCCCTGCGCCCCGGCAGCTACACGGTGACCGCCGACCTGGAGGGCGTTCGAGAGGCCAAGCTGGAGGTCGGCCCGGCGCTATCTCCCACGCGTTTCTTCACCGGGGGCACGGGCCGCGAGACGGTAGCCAGCCACAACGTCTCGGGGTACTTCGGGAACGTCTTCGGCAGCGCGTGGCTGGACTCCCGGGGGGAAGACGAGTGGGCGATGCTGAGCCCCGAGCCCCTGCGGCCCCACCGCGCGTTCCGCGTGTTCGAGGACGCGGTTCGCGACGGAATCTCCGCCATGTGCTACCTCTACTGGTCGGGCTACATCACGCACAAGCCGTGGAACGTGAACAACTCGTGGTCCGACCCCGACATCGTGGTGCTGACCCAGCACGTGACGGCGCTCACGGCCCAGCGCCTGCGTCGTTTCCCCAACGTGTGGAGCGTGTCGCCCTTCGACGAGCCGGGGCTCGCGTGGAGCCTGGACCGCGACGGGCGGATGGCCACCCTGTGGCCCAACGACTACCAGCGCCGCCAGTTCACCGCGGAGACGGGCATCCCCATGCCCGCCGACATCGCGAAGATGTCCGACGCCCACTTCCTGGCCTACCTCAGGTGGCGGTGCGGCATCATGGGGCGCGTCTACGACCTCTCCAAGGCCCTGTGGCGCGACATCGCGCCCGACTTCACCTGGAGCCCCAACATCTACGCCGGGGAGACGGTGAACGACGGGGCTTACCCGCTCAACGGCCGGGGCAGCGACCTGCTGTCCACCCACTCCTTCAGCGACTGGCACGGCGGCAAACAGATCATGGGCTACCACTGTAACCTCGAGCGCGCCGCGGGCCGCGACAAGAAGGTCTTCTTCGGAGTCAACGGCCTCCTCCACTTCGACCCCATCCCCGAAGACCCCGTCCCCTACGAAGTGCGCACCAACTACCTGCTGTGCCAGAACCTGGCCGGCGTGTGGTACCTCAACCATGGGGCCGCGGCCAAGGCCAAGACCCTGGTGCCCCTCCACACGCGGTGCCGCCGTCTGGGCGACTTCTTCTGGAACGTCCATCCCGCCACACCCCCGGTGGCCATCCTCTTCTCCATCTCCGAGACCGGCCTGGCCTTCAAGGACCGCATTGCCCAGCCCGACCACGGCCCCGCCGACTGCTATCGGATCAAGGAACGCATCGGCCTGGGCAACAGCGCCCTGTGGTCCGCCCTCTACCGCGCCGGCTACCCCTGCGACGTCGTGATCGAGGAGGAGGTGGCGGAAGGGGGGCTGGAGGGCCGCCAGGCGCTGTGGCTCACCATGCTGGAGCACGAGACCCTTCCTCCGGCGGTGGTCGCGGCCATCCGCCGCTTCCAGTCGCGGGGCGGCGTGGTGCTCC
Organism: Candidatus Brocadiia bacterium; assembly: GCA_046538415.1. Lineage (GTDB taxonomy): Bacteria > Planctomycetota > PUPC01 > DSUN01 > DSUN01 > JBKHIY01. Next base: position 38,076 of record JBKHIY010000028.1, read on the forward strand.
TGGACAAGCTTTCCGCTCCCATGGCCAAGCGTTTTCCCGGCGCTGTGGCCACGGAGGTCGACTTCTCCACCTTCACCCAGTACACCGGCGAGGCGTGGAAGCTGCCCAAGGATACCCCGCCGGCCAAGCGCACCCTGATGCAGGGCAACGAGTACCAGGAGCAGCCCATCGACGCCGCCGTGCCCGCCCTCAAGGAGATCATGAGAAAGGCCGTGGGGCCGCCCCTGGTCGCCTGCTCCCGCCCTCGCCTCGTGCCCCACGTGCTGCGAGGCGGCCAGGCCACCTTCTACGCCGTGGTCAACGACGTCCGTGACCGCCCCGAACAGCCCAGCCACAGGGACAAGGAAGGCAATCCGGTCTATCGCCCCCACTACTTCACCGAGGTGCCCGGCGCGACGGTGACGCTCAACGAGGCCGGCGCGGGCGACACCCTCCTTTGCCTCGGGGGTCGCCAGTGGGACCGCCGCCGCGACCTCTCCGCCATCGAGGCCCTCCCACCGAAAATCCCCTGCGACTTCGACCTCGGCGAGATGAAGCTCTTCGTCGCCCTGCCCGAGAAGCCCCGCCAGCTAAGCACGCGGGTCGGCGCCGTCGACGAGGGCATCGCCCTCAGCGTCCAGCTCGTGGGCGCCTCCGGGCGGGAGCTGCCCGTCGTGCTGCCCCTCGACATCACCGTCGCAGCTCCTGACGGCTCCCAGCGCTATCGCATCTACCGCGCTACCGACGCCCAGGGCCGGTACGCCGAGACTCTGCCCCTGGCCAGCAACGACCCCGATGGTTCCTACGCGGTGACCGTCTCGGAGCCCTTCACCGGGCTGGAGGCCGAGGGCGCCGCCGCATGGACTCCCTCCCCCGTCGAGGCCCGGCCGATCCCCCAGGTGGTCATCCTGGACGGCAAGGCCACAAACCTGTTCCTCACCACGCGTCGGCCCATCTACGTGGTCGTGGGCGACAAGGCCACCGCCGCCGAGCGGCAGGCGGCCCAGCGCATCGCCACGCGTTTCCGCCAGGCCGGCTGGGAAGTCGCCTCGAGGGCCGAAGGCGAGGTGATGACCAAGAGCCCCCGACACAAGTACTTCACCGCCTACAAGCCCATCACCGAGAAGTACACCGACGAACAGGGGCGGGAGCGGGAGCGCATCGTGGGATGGGAACACTGGAAGCCGGGAGAGAAACAGGCTCTCAAGAAGCCCTGGGAGAAGCTCGAGGTCTACGTCGGCGCCCTCGACTACAAGCCCATGCCGCCCGACTGCTACGACGTGCCACGCGACATCGTGCTGGTGGGCACCGACCAGACCAGCCTCCTCGTCCGGGCCCTCCAGCGCGGCTGCATCCTCGAGCGCGTCGCCACCTCCATCTATCCGGGCAAGGGCCGCGGGCTCCTGGCCTATGCCTGGAGCCCTTTCTCCTTCGGCAAGGACGTGGTGCTCGTGACGGGCAGCGACGTCCAAGGCGTCGCCAAGGCGGCACAGACCCTGGCGCCCGACATCGAGTACTGAGCCCTCGCTGGACCCCAAGAGGGCCCGGGGCGCATGGGCCGCGGCCCTGTGGAGCTCATAGCTTCGCGGGCAAGTCGCCGGTCATCAGGTGCCGCATCACCAGGCGGTCGAGTCCCTCGTAGTCGCGTGCCTTGATCAGCTCTTTCTCAGCCTCGGCGTCGAGGGAGCGGACCTTTTCGAGGAGCCAGAGAAACATCTCCCGGCTGTTGGCGAGGTGCCTGGTGGAGACCTTGCGCTTCTGGGTGCGGATGGCCTTGACGTCGAGGCCCACCATTTCGCCGTTGCGGCCGTAGCCGCCGAGCTCGAGCACGCGCACCTGGTCGAAGGCCCGCCGCAGGTTCACCATGGCAAAGGCCCGGTCCTGATCGAACTTGGGGCCGTTCTGGTCGTTCAGGTGCACGCTCCACAGCTTACCCACGGAGAGAGCGAAGGCCATCTCGTCGCTGGGGTCGAGCCCGGCGAGAATGGCGTGGGCACTCTCCATCACCGTGCCCACCCGCTCCGGGCTGCGGGTCATGTAGGCCACGGCCACGGCGTGCCCCATGGTGGGCACGTAGGCGTGGTCCATGGGCTCGTTGGGCTTGGGCTCGATGAGGATGCGGCACTGGGGGTCGTAGTCCAGCATCTGGTCGATGGCGTCCACCTGCATGCGGTAGGCGTCGATGGCGTTCTTGGACTCCCGCAGGTAGGTGCCCTCGCGGGCCAGCCAGAGGACGATGTTGGGCGTGCCCAGGATGCGAGCGATGTCGATGGCCCTTTTCGAGCGGTCCATGGCGTAGCGGCGGTCGCGGCGGGAGTTGGCGGTGTAGCTGCCGTCGATGCCTCGAGGCGTCTCCCACAGGCGAGGGGCTACGAACTCGGCGACCAGGCCCGCGTCGTCGAGCTTCTTGCGCACCCGCTTGGCGGTTTTGGCCATCTGATCGGGCGACTTCTCGTCGACTTCGGGCACAGCGTCGTCGTCGTGGAACTGCACGCCGTCGAAGCCCAGCTCCTTGTACATCTTGAGCTTCTGGTTGAAGGAGTAGGGCTTGCGCACCTCGGGGCCGAAGGGGTCGGCCCCCTCGTGGACGTTCCACGGCCCGAAGGTGAAGCGGTATCGCGTCCGTCCCTCCTTGTCCACGAGCTTCTTGGCCATCGCGTCCTGTCCTTTCCTGGTCACGGGTCGGGGTGTGCCCGTTGCCGCTCGCCACTGTGGCCCAGGGGCGTCCCTGTGTCAAGCCGCGCGTGCCGTCAGCACGGCGTAGCCGCCGCGTTCCTGCACCTCCACGGCCTCGAAGCGCTGCTCCATGGCCTGGCGGTGCCACTCCACGCCCTTGGTCACCAGGGCCAGGGAGCCCCCGGGCACCAGCACCCTGGCCGCGGCGTCGAGGAACCTCTCGGAGATGCGGTAGTTGCCGTAGTAAGGCGGGTTGGAGAGCACCAGGTCGAAGCCCGGCTCGAGGTCGCGCGCCGCGTGGGCGGTGAGCACGGTGGTACAGCGGTCGGCCAGCCCCAGCGCGGCCAGGCTCCGCTGGGCGCAATGGATGGCGCGGGCCGAGGAGTCGACCAGCGTCACCCGGGCCTGAGGGCAGCGGATTGCGGCCACCGCGCCCAGCACGCCCACCCCGCAGCCCAGGTCGAGCACCCGTTGCGCCTGGCCCATCTCGACCGTGGCCAGGAGGGCCCGCGTCCCGTCGTCCAGCTTCCCGTGGCAGAAGACGCCGGGCCGGGAAACGAAGCGCAGGACGCGCTCGCCCTCGCGGACGGTGAACGTGCGCTCCCGGTCCCGCTTGCGGAGCTTGAGGTCCCTGGGCCGGGGCGCGATGTAGGCCACGCCGCTGGAGCGCGTGGGCCCTGGCACCTCGGTGGCGGCTCCCAGGCGGCCGAGGATTTCCTGGCGCAGGGCGCGGTCGCGGCGGTTGTCGGTGCTAGCCACCAGGAGGCCGCCGGGCCGCAGGTGCTCCGCCGCCCAGTCGAGCCGCTCGCGCAGCAGCTCGGTCTCCCCGGCGGCCTCGGTGGGCAGGACGGCGAGGTCCCATGGCCCATCGGGCGGGTCGGGGGCCAGCCCCAGCTCAGGCGCCAACCGGGGATGGCGCCTGGCGGCAGCCTGGGCGGCCTCGAAGTCCCACGCGTCGTCGAAGTGGCAGTGGACGGCAGCCGCGGGGTTCAGGGCGCGGAGGGCCAGCCCGGCCAGGGCCTCGGTGCTGTTGACCACGACGGCGAGGCCGCCCTTGCCGCGGGGCAGCGCCTCGAGCAGCGCACACTCCGTGCGCCGCACGCCCTTGGGGGAGAGCACCTTCAGTCGCCCGTCGGCGAACTCCTCCGCTCGCCGCGGCGTCTTGCGCCGTCCCAGCCGGATCTCGGGCACGGGTCCTCCTTTCTCCCCTGGCTCACGTGCCCTCGTATGGAACGGGGGCCGTGGTCCCCGCCTACTCCACGACCACGCGAACCTCGCGCGGCTCGGCCTCCCCGATGTGGACGGTGGCTCGCTTACCGGCGGCCTCCACGGCGTAGGTGCCGCGGAATCCTCGGAACGCGAGCCGGCCCTCGCCATCGGTCTTCCCCTCCACGCGGGTGTGCCACTCCTCGTGGATCAGCCGACGCAGGGCGGTGTAGACCTTCTTGGGCTCCAGGTCGGGCCGCAGGAGCCCCCCGCCCTCGAGCCACGCGCCCTGCTCGCACAGGTCCCACCAGGTGATGCCCACCACCGCGGGATGGGCGAAGCACACGGTGTAGAACTTCACCGCGTAGTCGGCCTGCGCCGCCTCGTCCCACACCCCCTCCACGTGCGAGCCAGTGACCTTCTGTCTCCCGCTGGTGGGCGTGAACTCGGTGATGTGAAGTTCCTTGCCCAGGGTGGCGTAGTGGTCGAGGATCTCCCGCACCCGAGGCAGGGGGAATCGCATGGTGCGCGGCTCGTGGGCCTGGATGCCGATGCCCTGGAAAGGGACTCCCTCCGCAATGGCCCGCTTGCACAGCTCGAAGAACGGCGGGTAGCCGTCGGCCATCACGTGGTAGTCGTTCAGGATCAGGTAGGCGTCGGGCGCCGCCTCGTGGGCCCAGCGGTAGGGCCCCTCGATGGGCACGCCGCGGAGGTGAGCCGGCTCGTTCACGACCTCCCAGTAGTGGATATCGTCCGCGTAACGGTCGAGGATGGCCGCTACGCGTTGCCTTTGGACCTCCGGCGGCGGCTGCTTGTCGCCCGCCCATCGGGGGCGGCCCGCGCGGTGGTCCCACAGCAGGGGATGACCCTTCATGGCGATGCCGTGCTCCCGGCACCAGGCCACCACCTGGTCCGTGTAGGGGTAGTTGGGCTTGCCCCGCTCCCACTCGTAGCCCCGCCAGTAGAAGCCCACGGTGGCATAGTTGAACAGCTCGCGGAACCGCCGCTTGTAGGCCTCGTTCTCCTGAGCGGTCTTGAAGCGGTCGAACATGTAGATGTTGCAGCCGAACAGGAAGTCGTGCCTCCCCAGCTCCACCCGCACGTCGGTCTCGGCCACGGGTTTCCCCGCCCGGTCCACGACGCGTAGCGTCACGTCGCGCTGGCGCACCTGGTCGATCTGGCGTCGAGCCCGGGCCACTTCGGCGTCCTCGCCCCTCTGCGCGGCCATGGCCATCTCCTCGCTGCTTGCGGGCACAGGATCGGGGACGCCCTCGGGCGGCTGGACGACGATGCGGTCGAGGTACAGATTGCGGTCCTCGCCGCCCGCCACCGCGTCGTTGGTGAAGGCCACCGTGAGGGCGCACAGCCCCTCCGGCAGTTCGGTCTGGAAGGTGTAGTCGCGGAACTCCGCGGACGCGACTGTGGTCCGCCCCCGGGGCCGGCCGTCCACCAGGAGCACCATGGTCGGCCACTTGCCGCGGCAGGGGCTCCCCCGGGCACGGACGACCACCCGGTAGCGGCCCGCTCTGGCCAGGCGCAGAGGGGCTCCCAAGCGGCCGTTGGAATGCAAGTTCCAGCCGTCCGGCATCTTCTGGCCCGCGGTGGCCACCGGGGCGCGCTCCGCCTCGATGGTCAGGCCCATCGCCGAAGCGGCGGCCAGCAAGGCGACACCAAGTGCAGCCGTGCGCATCGTCCGCGCTCCTTTGCTTTTTCGGCACTTCGCATGCCCGTCTTCGCGCCCGCGGGCTCAGAGCAGGCCGAAGAGCTGCCCCGCGGTCGCCCTGGTGGCCGCCGCCACCCGCTCGAAGGAGAGCCCCGCGACGTCGGCCAGACGGCGGGCCACGAAGCGCACGTAGGCGGGCTCGTTGCGTCCCCGCTTCGGTCGCGGCGTGAGGTACGGCGCATCGGTCTCCACCAGAAGCCGCTCCAGGGGCAGGCCGGCCACCACCCGCCGGAGCGCGTCCTCGCGAGGAAACGTGAGCACCCCGCCAATGCCCAGGCACAGGCCCAGGTCGAGCGCCCCCCGGGCCGCCGCCCGGTCGCCCTGGAAACAGTGGAGCACGCCACGCACAGGAGGCGCCCGCTCGGCACGCACCACGTCGAGGCACTCGCCGTAGGCCTCGCGGCAGTGGATGATGACGGGCAGGTCCAGGGCCTCCGCGAGGGCCAGGTGGCGGGCGAAGACTCGCCGCTGGACCTCCCGGGGACTCAGGTCGCGGTAGAAGTCCAGCCCCGTCTCGCCCACGGCGATCACCCCTGCGCCGCCGGCCAAGCGCTCGACCTCGGCCCACACCGTCTCGGTGACCGACGCCGCGTCGTGGGGATGGACGCCCACCGCGGCGGCGACCATGGGCCGGCGCCGCGCCAGCTCCACCGAGGCGCGGCTCGACGCCAGGTCGGCCCCTGCGTTCACCACGCGGCACACACCCGCCTCGCGGGCCCGGGCGAGGATGCCTTCCTCGTCCGCAGCCAGCTTCGCGTCGTCGAGGTGCGCGTGCGAATCGATGAGCTCCACCGGCGGCTCGCCAGGCGCGTGCATGGGCTCGGGCGACTCTCCAGGCAAGGTAGCGGAAGCACAGCGCCGCACGGCGCGTATCATAAAGCCCCAGCCCGGGGCCTGTCAACGCCCCTGGGCGGCGAAGCCGGGCGTGACTCGCAGCGGGCGGCGCGCTAGAATCGGTCGCGGGAGCCTCAAACGAGGAGAAGACCGTGTTGCTCGTGGCGAACGTGGGAAACACCAACGTGCGGCTCGCCGGCTACCAGGACGGCGAGGAGCCTGTCTTCGTGGAAGCCGTGGGCGCCGAGAGCATCGACTCCCTGCCCGTGCCCCAGGGCGAGGCAGAGGCCCTGGTGCTGGGGTCGGTGAATCCCGTGGTGGGCTCCCAGGTGCGAGCCTGGGCGGAGGAGCGGCTGGGATGCGCGGTGTTCGAGCTTCGGGCCGAGCTGCCGGTGCCCATGGCCTTCGCCTGCGAATCGCCCCACCGCATCGGTGCCGACCGCGTGGCGAACGCCATCGGCCTGCATCGCCGCACGGGTCGCGGCGGCATCGCGGTGGATTTCGGAACGGCGGTAAACCTGGTGGTCGTCTCGCCGGCGGGCGAATTCGTGGGCGGCGCCATCGCCCCCGGCCTGCAAATGTCGGCCCGCGCGCTGCGCGTGGACACCGCGCTCCTGCCCTTCGTGGACCCCGAGCGGACGCCGCCAGGGGTGGGCTGCGAGACGGAAACGGCCATCGCCGCGGGGCTCCTGTGGGGCCTGGCGGGGATGGTCGACCGCCTGGTGGAGAAGCTCGGCGAGCGCTGGCCCGACACCCCGGTCCTCGCCACCGGCGGCGACGCTCGCCTCCTGGTGCCCCATTGCCGCCGCGTGCACACCATCGCGCCCCACCTCACCCTGGAAGGCCTCCGCGAGGCCTATCGCAGCCAGAACCGCCCGGACCGCGACCGCTGTCGCGTCGGACCCCAATGACACAAACCACCGTCGCCGCCATCCTCACCCCCCTCGGCCGGGGGGGCATCGCCGTGCTCGGGGTCGCCGGCCCCCAGGCTCACCAGCAGGCCCGGGAGGTCTTCCGCCCGAAGCGCCCGCTGCCCCGTACCCTGGACGGCTCCCGCCTCCACTACGGCCACATCGTCCAGGACGACGAGGTGCTGGACGAAGTGCTCGTCCGCTTCCTCTCCCCGTCCGAACGCGCCGACGGCCAGCCCGCGGTGGAGGTGAACTGCCACGGCGGCGTGGTCGCCGTGCAGCGCGTGCTGGCGTGCTTCACCCGGCGGGGCGCTCGAGCCGTGGAGTCCGAGGACTTCCTCGCCCGCGCTGCCCGCTCCCGCATCGAGGCCGAGGCCGCCCAAGCCCTCCTCGCGGCGCCCACGGAACTGGGAGCCGAGATTCTCCTCGACCAGCTCGCCGGCGCCCTCGAGGGCGCCCTCGAGCGCCTGCCCACCGACCGTCCCCAGGCCCTCGCCGCCGCGCTCCGGGAGCTGCTGGCCACGGAGCGGTTTGGCCGCGCTCTGTGGCAGCCGCCGGTCGTGACTCTCGTGGGGCCGACCAATGCCGGCAAGTCCACCCTCTTCAACGCCCTGGCGCGGGAGGAGCGGATGATCGTCTCGCCCCAGCCGGGCACCACCCGCGACACGGTGGGGGCCGAGGTGGCCATCGGCGGCGTGCCCGTCTGGCTCGCCGATACGGCGGGCCAGCGCGAGCCCGCCTCCGAGCTCGAGGCCGCGGCCATCGGCAGGGCCAGGGGCGCCGCGGCCGCCGCCGACCTGGCGCTCCTGGTGCTCGACGGCTCCGTCCCGCTGCCCGTACCCCTCGAAGCCCTCCGCCAGGCCGTCGCCGCACCCGGCCTGGCCGTGGTCAACAAGTCGGACCTGGCCCTCGCCTCCTGGAGCCGCGACGCGACCGACGCCGTAGTCGTCTCCGCAGTCACCGGCCGTGGCCTGGACGAGCTCGCCAGGCGCATTTCGGCGGCCCTGGTGGGCGAGGCTCGCCAGCCGGGCCGCCCGGTGGTGTTCACCGAGCGACAGGCGGACGCCCTGCGAGCGGCGCTGGGGGCCGCCGAGGCGGGCGACCTCCAGGAAGCGAGAAGACATCTGGGAAAGGCCCGGGGAGGCGAACCCCAGACCGCGTGAGGGGGCCGGCTGCCTCACGAGCCGGCGAGGGCCTTCAGGACCGTCGCCACGTCCTCCTCGGTCATCTTCTTGGGATTGGCCTTCAGCGAGCCGGAGGGCATGCTCTGGGCCACCAGGTCGGGGATGTCGTCGGGCTGGATGCCCAGGCCCGTCTGGGCCTCGGCGAGGCCCAGCCGTTCGTTCATCCGCTCGAAGCGGTCCACAATGTCGGCGCCCGCGGCCTCGGAGAGCCGGTCGTACTTCCCGCCCACGTGGTGGCGATTGAGGCGCATCACGTGGGGCATCAGCAGGGCGCAGGCCACGCCGTGGGCCAGGCCGGTGCGGGCACCCAGGGGGTGGGCGATGCCGTGGACGGCGCCGAGGCGGGCGTTGGCCAGGGCCATGCCCGCCATCATGCTGGCGTAGGCGCACTGCTCGCGGGCCTCCCGGTGCGTGCCGTCGCGGTACGCCACCTCGAGCCAGCGGAGCAGCCGCCGGGCAGCGTCGAAGGAGAGGGCCTCGGTGAGGGGCGTAGCGTGGAGCGAGGTGTAGCTCTCGATGGCCTGGACCAGAGCGTCGGCGCCCGAGGCGGCGGTGACGCCCGGCGGACAGGAGACGGTGAGCTCGGGGTCAACGAGGGCCACCGCGGGCCACATGGTGTCGGCGCGGATGCTCTTCTTGATGCCCCGGGAGCGATCGCTGAGGACGGCCACCTTGGTGACTTCGGAGCCGGTGCCCGACGTGGTGGGAACGGCCACGATGGGGAGCGCCCGCTGGGCGATATCGCGGCCCTGGTGGTACTCCGCCACCGCGCCTGGCTCCTTGGCCAGGCCAGCGATGGCCTTGGCGGCATCCATGGCGCTGCCGCCGCCCAGCCCGATGACCAGGCCGCAGCTCTCCTCGCGGCAGCGGGCGCGGCCGGCCTCGATGGTGCTCACATCGGGGTCGTGCTCCACCTGGTCGAACACCGCCGCCTCGATGCCTGCGGCGCGGAGGAGCGAAAGCGCCCGGTCGGCGGTGCCCGTCCGGCGCATGGCGGAGCGCCCTGTCACGAGCAAAACCTTGCGGCCCAGGCCCGCCGCCCGCTCCCCGAGGCTCTCGATAGTCCCCGAGCCCGAAACGATCTCTTCCGCGGTGCGAAACGTGTGCATGGACGGCACTCCTCGACCCGCTGGCAGCTACCGGACCGGCCCGCGATCATGGCGCCGCGGCGCCGCGCTGTCAACCGCGGCAGGACGGGAAAGATGCAGGAGATGGGGGCACGGACGGACAGTTTTTGCTTGCGTCGCAGGGCTCGCCTGCTATAATGAAGTGTC
>JBKHIY010000215.1:0-2909 GCA_046538415.1 Candidatus Brocadiia bacterium
ATATATAAAGCTACCCCGGACCGTCACCACTGTCACCAGTGTCACTTCCGCTTGGCCGCCCGCCGGGGCCGTCGGCCCAGGCTCCGGCGGGTGCGCCGGGCGCTGAGCTTGCGCCCTTCGCCGGCCGGCGTCACGACAAGGTGGGGGCCGGGCCACCGGTCCGCCGCGCGATGGGCCAGCTGGTGGCACGAACGGCACAGCGGGACCATGCGCGGGGGGTCGTAGCACAGATGGTGGTTCAGGGCCGCCGGGTGGCCGCAGGCGGCAGCGGTCCTTGACCAGCCGCAGGAAGACCTCCTGGGCCATGTCCTCGGCCAGGCCGGGCTCGGCGCCGGAGGCGTGGGTGCGGAGGGTGCGCTGGACGGCGGCGAAGACGATGGGCGCCGCGTGGGCCACGAAAGCGTCCCAGGCGCGCTTCTCGCCTCGCAGGCAGCCCTGGATATCGACCATGGGGCTCCCCGTCGCCGTCGACCCGCCCCGTGTCAATATACGCGGCCCGGCGGGCGATCATCCCCGCGGGCCGCCGGCTACGTGCCAGGCGAGGCCCTCGCCGTCGGCCAGGCGAAGCTCGAGCGACGCGGGCTCGAAGTGGGGCCGCAGCGCGAGGCAGGAGCGCACGAAGGCCTCGAATCCCCCCTCCAGGCCCCCGCAGACGCACAGCCAGGCGGCTCGCCGCCCCCAGGCCCGCAGTTCCCGCCCGGTGAGCACCTCGTCGTGGGGCACCAGCGGCTCGCTGCACCACAGGCCCACGGCCCCGCCGCCGCGGGCCCCGAAGGCCCACGGGCCGCGGACCTCCTGGCGGTCGAACGCGTCGGAGGGCCAGTGGGCGTGGGTGAAGGCCACGGGATGCTCGTCGGGCACGGCGAAGACTTGGGATACGCGCCCGCCGCGCTGCGCCGTGCGGGGCAGAATGCCGTTCCCGTACCAGTAGCCGGGGCGGGCGTGGCCCAGGTCGTGGCTGCTGCCCGGGTGGTTGACGAACACGTGGCAGCCCCGGCCCAGGGAGGCCTGCCACAGGTGCTGCTGGTAGCCGCGCACCCCGGGCCGCAGGCGCGAGCGGGCGTTGGGCGCGGCCCCCCGCTCCGCGTCCCCGCCGTCGAAGGAGGCGGGCAGGGCCAGCGAGGTCAGCAGCCAGCGGGCGGTCTTCTGGAGGTGGATCTCGACGCCGTTCTCCCGGTAGGTCGTCGCCACCGGCTGGCGCATCCGCCGGGCCAGGCCATCGGGCGGGCGATAGGCCGGCGAGGTGGCCACGAAGGCCACCCAGCCGCTCGTGGCGGGGACCGCCTCGTCCGTCGCGTAGGCCAGGAGGGCTTGCGTGCCCGAGTCCTCGGGCGCGAGGACGTTGCGATAGACCCGCCCCTGGGGCCCCAGCACCACGCCATCGAAGGCGTGGAGGGCGAGCGTCTCGAAGACGCGGTCGACCAGGGCGGCGGCCCGGCGGCTCAGCGCCCCGTCGCCCGAGAAGTCCACCAGGTTCATCAGCGCGGCCACGGTGATGGGCACGTAGGAGCTGCTGAGGAACTCGCGGAAGCCGTGCCGCTCGACCTCGTCGAGCCAGGCCGTGCACCGGGCCGCTCCCAGGGCCGCCTGCTCCTCGCCGCTGCGGCCAGTGTTGGGGAAGCTCTGGCCGGCGAGCCGCCGGCCCGCCAGGAGCTGGCAGCCGTGGAAGAGCAGGCGGTGGTTCTCGCTGCCGAAGCACATGGCGTCGGTGCCCGGCTCGTCGGACCAGTAGCGGAACTCGCGCGCCGCGTGCTCGATGAGCCGGCCCTCCGGCTCGGCCACCAGGTCGAGGGCCAGGAGGCGGAGGAGGGCGGCGAGCACGAAGTCGGCGCAGTCGCGTCGCTGGGCCACGAAGTCGGCCGCGGCCTCGAGCTCGGCCCCGTCGCCGTCGAGGCGCTGGCCCAGTGCCCTGCGGGCGAGCACGCCGAGGGCGCCGCCCTTGCCCCCTGGGCGTCGGGCGGCGATGCGGCGCAGGTGCTCGTGGCCGCGGGCGACGAGCGTCGGAGCGGCGGCCGGCGAGGCTGGGCGGTTGGAGGGAATCTCCAGGCGCCGCTCGAGCCGCTGGCCGGCGACCTCGACCGCGAGGGCCAGGCGGTCGGCGCCCTGGGGCTCGAAGGCCACGCGGCACTGGCCGCCGGGCCAGACCATGGCGGTCTCGCCGGCCCGCAGCTCGGCGTCGCAGGGAACGGGCCGCTCGCTGGTCAGCGCGTCGTCGCCGTCGGCGCGGACGCTCTCCAGCCATCGCTCGGCGGCGGCCAGGCGAGCGGTGAGCTCAGCCGGGCCGGGCAGGCGCACGGCGAGCCCCTCCGCCCCCTCGAGCACCTGGAGGCCGAAGAGCATCCGCGTGTCGCGCACGCCGAGAGCCTGGAGCCGCACGCGCAGGCGATTGGCCCCCTGGCGCAGAGGCAGCTCGATGGCCTGGGCCTCGGGGTACATGTAGCGCGGCACGTCGAGCCGGACCAGGTGCCGGCCGTCGAGCCACAGGTCGGCGGTGCCCGCGGCCCACAGCCGGGCGGGCAGGCGGGCCTCGGCGGGCGCGGACAGCTCGGTGGCCGCGTAGAGGTCGAGCACCTCGAGCAGGGCGTGGAAGCCGCTGCACTCGACGAAGGGGTTCGCCCCCGGGGCGTGGAAGCGCCAGGGCTCGCCGAAAGGCCCGGAGGCGCCCAGGCGGACCGGCTCGGGGGGCGGGACGAGCGCGCGGTCCGCCGCGGCGCGACGCATCGCGTCGTCGCTGCCGCCCGGGCCGCGGTAGGGCGTGGCCTTGGGACCGGCCACCAGCCAGTGGCGGACGTATCCCAGCGAGTCGGGACGCCAGGCATCAGGTGGATTCACGAGGGCTCCGTGGGGTGCTGGGTGCTGGATGCTGGATGCTGGATGCTAGATGCTGGATGCTGGATGCTAGATGCTGG
>JBKHIY010000029.1:0-47762 GCA_046538415.1 Candidatus Brocadiia bacterium
TGGCGCCGACGTTACCATACGGCGCAAGGCGCAACGGCTATGAATACTGGGACCCGTAGCCACCCAGGAGGCAGCAGTGCCCGTCTCACAGTACAGGCCGACCGGACACCAAGGGACCAGCGACGCGCGGCTGCCGCGCATAGCGAGGAAGCTCCGTCGCCGGCTCGCGCTCGCGCAGGAGAGCTTCGCCCACGACACCCTGCGCCTCGACGACGACAGCCTCGAGGACCTCGCGGATATCCTGGTCGAGTTCGCGTTCGACCTCCGCTGCGGCACGGGCATCTGGGCAAGCTACGAGGCATGCAACACCCAGTGGTTTGGCGCCCCGCTGCCCCTGGCCGCTGGCCCTCACAGCGGGAGGGACCTGAGGGGGCTCCACCACGCACGCCTCCGCCACCTTCTGTGGGTGGTGTACCCGGAGCTCAAGGAGGGCCTGGTCCTGGCCCCGCTGCACCAGGACCTCCTGCGGGTCGCTGACGCCGCGCAGGCGTCTCTGAGCGAGAGCCTCGCCTCCGTGCCCCCGGACTCCGCCGTCAAGAGGTTCCTCGCGAGCCCAAACCGCTACGGCTGGGACGTGAAGCGGAAGCTCATATGGCTGGGAACGCGCTCCTACATGTTCCGCCTCTTCTACCGGGACTACCTGGCCAGCAAAAGCGACGAAGAGTCCGACATCTCTCGCACGGACGATTTCATCTGCGGGGTGTGCACCCGCTGGTCGGGCCTGGGGGCCGTGGACATCCTGGCAGCGGTGCTCGACATCACCGACGAGGAGCGGCGCGAGCTGACCAGCTGGCGCGAGCGGCACGTCGCTCCGTACAAGATCCTGTCGGCCGACGGCCAGTTCCTGCGGGCCCTTAACGTCGTCAGCGACCAGGAATATGTGGTCCGCGTGAATGGGGATGGCAATCTGTTCAAGGTCGGACAGCTTGTCTATGGGGGCCTCGTGCCGTGGCGAGGCGAATGGTACTGGTCGGGCATGCAGCACGCGTTTCCCGAAGCGACGCAAGACGTGATTCAGTCGATGAAGCAGCACATGAAACGCCACGCCACCCACGTTGTCTGCCGCTACTCGAAGGAATACGAGCAGCAAGTCAGGGAGAGCGCGGAAGCCCTCCATCAGCAAATGCTGGACTACTACGGGACCGACCTCATCGCCTACCCCGACGGCCAGTCCATGGAGCTAGACTGGCAGAAGGCATTGCGCCAGAGGAACAAGGGCAGGTCCCAGGAGGAAGTGACGGCTGTCATGGAACGTCACGGCCTCGGGGACTTCCCGTCGCGCATCCCCCTACCCGATAGCCTCAGACAGTGCTCCGACGGCGTCGCCGTTTTCCTCAACCCGGATGAAGGCATGGAGATCATGCAGGGCTTCAGTACAGTCGCGGAGGCGCTTCGACGCCGGGGGACGAACCTGACCGAGGATCAGAAAGAGGCCATCCGGGCCATCATCCGTGCCCCGGCCATCAGCCCACGGTTCGTGAAGCGAATGGTCGAGGAATACGGCGAGGAGTCCATCAGGTGGGCATGGAAACTCAAGGCCGACAGCCCGGATCACACGCTCGACTACCTGCTCAGGCGCTACAAGGGGCACTTCTTCAGAAAGCGATATCCAGCCCTCTCCGTCCTCTGACCGCCCAAGTGAGGAGCGAAGCCGAGCTTGGACCCTCGCATCCCGCGGCCCGCTCCCAGAGGATGAGCCTGGGAGCTGATGCCCACGCCTCAGAAGTGAGGAGCACGCCCGTGCCCCGTCGCGAGTCCCACAGAGCCGTGTGCCTGGTCGCCGTGTCGCTCTGGCTCGGCGCGCTTCCATGCCTCGCCGTCAGTGCACGTCGCGGGCCCCTGAAGAAAGGCGACGCGCTCGTCGACGAGAACGCGATCTTCCTGGAGAACGAATACCTCCGGCTGGCCATCGCCACGAACCACTACGCAGGCCAGGTGATGCGCTTCCTGTATAAGCCCACGGGGCAAGAGCTGGGCACGGAGAAGCACCACCAAGGCTACTGCATGGACCGCATGGGGGAGGACCGGTGGTTCTGGAAGCCCCCTACCTCGGAGGGCCACGAAGGCGAGATCATGGCCCACTCCGACGCAAAGGCCGTGGCCAGGGTCAGCTACGTGTGGAACTACGATCACAACGAGAATCAGACCAGGATCAAGGTGAGCAAGACCTATGTCCTGCACCGCGGCTGGGCGGCGTTGCTCGTCACCTGGAGACTGACCAACATCGGCGAGAAAGAAGCGCTCCTCACCCCATGGGTGAAGCATCTCGGCGGACGGTCCGAGAAACTGCTCTGCGGACCGACGATCATCCCTCTGGAAAGCGGCCCACGGGATCCCGGCGGCGACTTCATCAAGCCCGCCGCCGACTGGGCGGCACGGCTCTCGGGTACGGAGAATACCCAAGAGTACCCCATGGTGTGCGGCATCGTGGACTACACGCGGATACTCCAGCAGTTCCCCTGGCGGGGCAAAGTACGCTTCACCCTGGAGACCATTCTCAGCCGCATCCGCCTCGCGCCCGGCGAATCGTGGGACACGACCTACGCTCTGGCTGCCATGCCCAACCTGGGGAATATCGCCTACGCCAGCCCCGAGCTGGCCGCCTCCGCGGAGGCGAAGGGGGACCTCACCCCGGGGGCAGAGGGCACCGTGGTGGTGCACATTTCTCCCGCTCGGCTGCTCGGCGAGAAGCGCCTGGAGGGCGAGATCGCCCACTTCCAGGGCGACGTGGTGACCAAGCTGCCCAACCGCCAGGTGTCCCTCCAGCCGGGGCGGACCGCCACCGTCGCCTACCCCTTCAGCCCGCCAGGGGAGGGCGCCTATACGATCTCGCTCACCGTCTTCGACGAGCAGGACGTCTACAAGCTCGGCCAAACGGTCAAGTCCCAGCGGCCCAGCATCACCCTTCCCCTCGTCGTCGGGCCGAAGCCGCAGAAGATCCTGGCAAAATGGGATTCTCGTGGCTTCTCCTGGCCCCGACGCGAGGAACGCAAGGTCGCCGCCTGGCGAACCCTGGCGAACGCCGATGCCCTCAAGGCCGCGCAGATCCGCGTGCCAGGTCGCATCTATCCCGAGGACACCATCCTCCATGCGACGAAGCCCGAGCCGGCCCGCATCAGCGCCGCGCGGGGCGAGTACGAGCATCTCCAGTTCGTCGTGACCCTCCAGTCGGCCCAGGACGTGAGCCGACTCACCGTCCAGGCAGGCCAACTCTCCGGCCCCGCCGGCAGTACCATTCGCCCCCACAAGCTGCGCGAGGCCATCTACCTGGCCACCACCGTACCCAGCGGCTACAAGAACTTCCCCGTCGGCCAGTGGCCCGATCCGCTGATGCCCTACGGCTGGGAGAAGCAAATCCCCGACGCCCCCATCACCCGGGCCAACCTCGAGACGTTTCAGAAGGCCCGCAAGCGGGTATTCTGGCTCGGCCTGCGGGTTCCCCGCGACGCCCCGCCGGGCCTCTACCGCGGCCAGGTGGCCCTCCGCCTGGGCGAACGAAGGGTCAGCTCGTTTCCCATCGAGGTGCTGGTGCGCGCCTTCGCACTGCCCGAACGGCCTTCCTATCGCCCCAGCACAGGGATGGTAGGCTTCAAGGGCGGCTACGCCAACTGGCAAGCGCTCGGCCTCTCCCACAAGCAGTATGCCGAGCTCAAGCGGGAGGGCAAGATCGGCGTCGACGCCTTCTGGGCCATGGCCCTGGAACGCGGCTGGACCCCCACCATGTGGAGCGGCCTGGCGCGGTGGAAGAAGTTCCACGACCACGGCCGCGGCATGACCGTCTTCGCCGGCGCCGGCGAAAAGGAAGAGGCCTGGCTCAAAGAACACCGGCTCCTCGACTACGCCTTCGTCTACGCCCCCTTCGACGAACACGCCAACGTCGAGGTGCCCGAGGTGGCCGAGTGGTGCAGAGAGTTCAAAAAGAAAAGCGACGTGCCCATCCTCGACTGCTTCTATGGGAGCAACGTCGAGCCGCTGTTCGGCCTGGTGGACGTGTGGCTGGGACAGAGCCCCCGCAGCGACCATTGGGGCCAGCCCACCGGACCGCTGGGCTGGGGCCACAAGGCCATCGAACGCAAGAAGGCTGGCGACCTGTTCTTCGCGTGCAACAGCTCGCTCATCTGGTACATCGAATTCGAGCCGGTGAGCGGCCGGGCGGACTTCTGGGGCGACTTCGCCGCAGGCTACGATGGCCGCTATGTCTACAGCACCTGCCGCTGGACCCAGAACGTCTACGAGAAGAACTGGACGAGCGGGAACTACATGGGCTGCGCCGTCTATCCCAGCCCCGACGGCTACGCCACCAGCATCCGCCTGGAGACCTTGCGCGACGGCGTGGAGGACTACGATTACCTGGCCGTCCTCCGTAGCGCGCTCGACAAGGCGGATAGTCCCGAGCCGCAGCTCAGCGCCCAGGCGCGCGAAATCCTGTCCACGCCTCGCCTTGCCGAAGAGGCGAAGACGGTGCAAGCGCTTCATCGGATGCGGAACCGGGTGGCGGACCTGATCGAGGCGCTCGCGGCCGAGTAGCGCTCGTGCCCGAGGACACCCCCTGCCCAGGGGCGAGGCGCCTCCCTGGGGGCCGCGAAGCGGCCCTCCTCGCCGATACCGTGTCGGCCTGGCCGGGACCTCGGGCGGCCCCCCATTGTCGGCCTCTCACGCCCTGGACGGGTCGTACTGGGGCACCTCGAGCGTTTCGCCATCCCGGAGGGCGGACCGGTGGGCGACGACCCCGGGGACGGTCATGGCCAGGGCCTCGTAGACGTTCACCAGGGGCTGGCGGTCCTCCAGGATGGCCGTGACGAACTCGTGCGAGAGCTGCCCGTGGGAGCCGCCGTGTCCGCCCGCGGGCACGCCCGGCGGCAGGGGCGGTCGCGACAGGTCGGGCAGATCCCTGGTCGCCCCGCGGTACGTCGTGCCCTCCATCCAGCCCCGCTCGCCGAACACCCGTCCGGTCTCCACGACTCGCCCGCGGATGCCCTTGCACATGAGCATCCGCGAGGCCCCGCCCTCGCTGGTGCGGAACAAGGCGATCTCGTTGGCCAGCCGGTTGTCGTACCGATTGCCGCCCGGCCGGTAGGCCTCGATGGTGCCCGGGAAGCCGACGCAGGAGACCGAGGTGAAGCGCTTGCCCGTCACGCCGACGTAGTAGGCCGTGGAATGGGTGGGGTACCACAGCGGCGGCGAGCCCACCCGCCAGCCCTTGAACGACGGGATGGGCTTGGTTCCGTAGTGGTAGTACTCCCCCTCGGAGTAGATCAGCCGGCCGAACCCGCCCGCCTGATAGACCCTCCGCATGGCATAGCAGTCGGCGCGGTAGCAGCTGGTCTCGGCCATCATGTACGTCAGGCCCGTCTCGCGGACGGTCTCGAGGAGCTTCTCGGCTTGCTCCAGCGAGCCCCACACCGCGGGCACGGCGGTCATCACGTGCTTGCCGTGCCTGAGGCACGCGATGCAGTGCCGGGCGTGGCTGGGCGCATCGGTGGCGACGA
This sequence comes from Candidatus Brocadiia bacterium, assembly GCA_046538415.1. Classification (GTDB taxonomy): domain Bacteria; phylum Planctomycetota; class PUPC01; order DSUN01; family DSUN01; genus JBKHIY01. Next base: position 5,490 of record JBKHIY010000029.1, read on the forward strand.
AGACGGCTTCGATCTTGGGGTCCTGGACCAGCACCTCCAGGGATTCGTAGGACTTCTGGCACCGGCAGGCCTTCATCAGGCCGTTGCGGCGGCTCGGGATGAGGTCGCTGACGGCGACGACCTCGACGTTCGGATGGTCCTGGAAGCCGAAGGCGGCGCCGAACCGGCAGTGGCCGTAGCCCACGATGCCGAAGCGGACCTTGCGGTCGGAGACCGGCTCCCACTTCCCGGCGGCCTTCGGTTCCGCGGCGGCCAAGGGGCGCGGCGCGCCGCCCAGGCCCAGGGCCGCGGCGACCGCGCCTGCCCCCAGAGTCCCCAACAGCTCCCGTCGGTGCATGGCGTCATCGGGCATCACGGTGCCTCCTGTGTCTCCCAACCCTCGGGCAACGGCCCGGCCTCGGGCGTCGCCAGCCATCCTATCACGCGCCGCGCAAGTTTCAACGGAATTCCGGCGCCGTTTCGCCGGGCTTGATCGCCCCGAGGCCCGTGTGGTAGTCTCCCAACCCGCTTTCCCGAGCCGCGGGCCGGGACGCCGTCGCGGCGCTTGCCCTGAAGAGGAGAAGCCGACTATGCTAGCCCACGGACTGGTCCCCGTGCAAGGAGCCGTGGTGGGGGGACTGGTGGTCATGGCGCTCTGTGCCCGCGCGGGGGCGGAGCCGGCGGGCGGCCCGATCCCCGTGGAAATCCGCAAGACCAGCGACGGCTTCGGCCTCTATCGTGGCGGACGGCCCTACTACGTCAAAGGGGCCGTGTACTGGAGCCATCCCACGGGGCGGTTCCCCCTGGCCGAGCTGCGGGAGCGCGGCGGCAACTCCGTGCGCTGCGGCGGACGCCACAAGGCGGCCATCCTCGACGAGGCCGGCCGCCTGGGCATCAGCGTGCTCCTGAACCTCCCCGTGAGGATGGAGGCCGCCCACCACTTCGACTACGACGACCCGAAGGCCGTGAGCGAGCAGTTCCAGCGCTGCCGAGCCGAAGTCCTCAAGCACAAACACCACCCCGCTCTGCTCATGTGGGGCATCGGCAACGAGCTGTCGATGAACTACAAGAACCGCCGCGTCTGGAACGCCGTGGACGACCTGGCCCGGATGATCCACCAGGTGGACCCCCACCATCCCACGCTCACCGTCATCGGCGGCGGCTCCCTCAAGCGGGGCGATATCCGCGAAATCCACGCTCGCTGCCCCCATCTCGACCTCCTGGGCATCAACTACTACGCCGGCATCGAGGCCGTGCCCCGCATGGTGCGCCAGCACGGCTGGGACCGTCCCTACCTGATCACCGAGTGGGGACCCTCCGGCCACTGGCAGGTGCCCCGCACCGAGTGGAAGGCGGCCATCGAAGAGACCAGCACCCGCAAGGCACAGCTCTGCCTCGAACGCTACCAGGAGACGATAGCGCGGGACGCCGAGCTGTGCCTCGGCTCCTACGCCTTCATCTGGAGCTCCAGGCGCGAGAGGACCCACACCTGGTACGGCATGTTCCTCCCCACCGGCGAGCGCACCGAGGCGGTGAACGCCCTGCAATACCTCTGGACCGGCCAGTGGCCGGCCAACCGCGCCCCGACCGTGCAGCCGCTCAGCATCGATGGACGCCGAGCGGAAAACAACATGTACCTCGAGCCAGGAAGCCAGCACACGGCCCGCACCGAGATCCGAGACCCCGACGGCGACCCTGTGGCGACCTCCTGGGAGATCCGCAAGGAAGTCGCCCGCGCCGGCTACGCGGGCATGGGCGAGCGCCACGAAGGCCCCATCCCCGGGCTCGTCCAGAAGGTCGAGGGCGCGAGCGCCACGTTCGCCGCCCCCGGGACGGAGGGCGCCTACCGCATCTTCGTCGTCGCGCGCGACGGCAAGGGCAACGCCGCGTGCGCGAACATCCCGTTCTATGTCACGGCAGGCCGCGGCGCCGACCGCTGAGGGGGAGGGCGCCGGAGGCCGGCGAGCCGCTCGACGCGCGGCGGGCAGATACCAGGAAGGAGAAGGCCATGGCGCACCTGGCGACCAACCAGTACCCCTGGGGCACCTTCTATCGCCGGGAGGGCCGCCAGTTCGAGGCGGACCTCGACGCCGGCCTGGGCCAGGTCGCGGCCTGCGGCCTGGACGGCTTCGAGCCCATCGTCGGCTCGCCCGACCAGGTCGACCAGCTGGCGCCCCTGCTGGAGAAGCACGGGCTGGAGATGCGCTCCCTCTACGTCAACACCACGCTGCACGAGCCCGAGCAGGCCGAGGAGAGCATCGCACACGTCCTGGCCATCGCCCGGAGGGCGAAGCAGGCGGGCACGCGAATCGTCGTGACCAATCCCAACCCCCTTCGCTGGGGCGGCCAGGAGGGCAAGGACGATGTCCAGCTCGAGACCCAGGCGACGGCGCTCGGGCGGCTGGGCCGCGAGCTGGCCGGCCTGGGGCTCACCCTCGCCTACCACAACCACGATGCCGAGCTGCGCCACGCGGCTCGCGAGTTCCACCACATGATGATCGCCACCGAGCCCGAGGCGGTGGCCCTCTGCCTCGATGCCCACTGGATCTTCCGCGGGGCCGGCGACTCCGCGCTCGCTGTCTACGACGTGGTCGAGCTCTACGGCACGCGGGTGAGGGAGCTGCACCTCCGCCAGTCGGCCCACGGGGCATGGACGGAGAGCTTCGGCGAGGGCGATATCGACTACGCCCGGATCGCCGCGCGGCTGGCCGACCTCGGCGCCAAGCCGCACCTGGTGCTCGAACAGGCCGTCGAGCAGGCATCGCCCGCGACCCTGGACGCCGTGGCGGCCCATCGCCGAAGCTGCGAGAGCGCCCGGCGGCTCTTCGCCCCCTTCGAGGTCTGAGGAACGGGAATGGCCAGAGGGCCTTCGGCGCCTGCCGGCCCCCTCTCCGTTCGCGCTCCCCGCGTCAGTCCCAATCGGGTTGACCGCTTGGGGACGGCGCCCTATACTGGCGTCGGAGGTGAACGTGGCTCCCGACGAGTTCTCGCACGTGGACGCGGGCGGCAAGGCGCGGATGGTCGACGTGTCGGCCAAGGAGCCTACCCGCCGCCGCGCTGCCGCCGAGGCCGTGGTGTGGGTGGGTCGGGAAGTGGCCCGGGCCATCGCCGGCGGATCGGTGGCCAAGGGCCCCGTGATGGAGACCGCCCGGCTGGCGGGCATCCAGGCGGCGAAGGAGGCGGGGCGGCTCATCCCCCTCTGCCACCCCCTGCTCCTGGACCACGCGGAGGTGGACCTCGAGCTTCGCGGCGAGGAGGTCCACGTCCGCGCCCAGGCCGCGGTGACGGCGAGGACGGGGGGGGAGATGGAGGCCCTGACCGCCGCCGCCGTGGCCGCGCTCACGGTCTACGACATGTGCAAGGCCCTCTCCAGGGACATGGAAATCCGGTGCCTGCGCCTGGTGGAGAAGGCTGGCGGGAAGTCGGGCCACTGGTCGCGCCGGGAGCGGCAGCGATGACCGGGCGCATCGAGGCGCTGTGCGTCAGCGAGGCCAAGGGCGAGCCCAAGCGGCCCGTCCAGCGGGCCCGCTTCGTCGCCGGGCACGGCATCGAGGGCGACGCCCACGCCGGCCGCTGGCACCGCCAGGTGAGCCTCCTCGCCGCCGAGGAGGCCGACGCCTGGCGCCGGGAGCTGCCGGACCTGGGGCCCGGGGACTTCGCCGAGAACGTCCTCCTCCGAGGCCTCGACGTGGGAGCTCTGGGCCTGGGCAGCCGCCTGAGGCTGGGCGACCAGGTGGAGCTGGCCATCACCCAGCTCGGCAAGGAGTGCCACGGCCACCGCTGCACGGTGTTCGAGCGGATGGGCGATTGCCTGATGCCCCGCCGCGGTCTCTTCGCCCGCGTGCTCCAGGGCGGGGAGGCCGAGCCGGGCCAGCCCGCGGCCATCCTCGAGCGCGTGCCCAGGGAGGTAGTCCAGGCCGTGGTCCTTACCGTGAGCGACCGCTGCGGCCGGGGCGAGAGCGCCGATACCGCGGGCCCCGCCGTGGCCGACCTGCTGCGGGAGCGGCTCGGCGCCCACGTCTACAGCCTCGACGTGGTGCCCGACGAGCCGGACCGCATCCGGCGAACGCTCGAGCACTACTGCGACGGGCACAGCATCGACCTGGTGGCCACCGTGGGCGGGACCGGCTTCGCCTCTCGCGACGTGACGCCCGAGGCCACGCGGGCCGTCGTCGAGCGACCGACCCCCGGCCTCGACGAGGCCATGCGGGCCGCGTCGCTGGCCAAGACCCCGCACGCCATGCTTTCCCGGGGCGCCTCGGGCATCCGCAAGCGCACCCTGGTGGTCAATCTCCCCGGCTCGCAGCGGGGCGCGGTCGAAAACCTGGAGGCCATCCTCCCCGCGCTGCCGCACGGCATCCGCAAGCTGCGCGGCGACCCCTCCCCCTGCGCGGCCCCAGCCCGCGAGGGACCGGGCCGCCCCGCCGAGGGGGATTGCCGCGGGTGAGCGGGCAGCGGTACATCCGCCAGGAGATCTTCGAGCCCATCGGGCCCGAGGGGCAGCAGCGCATCTGCCAGGGCCGCGCCGTCGTGGTCGGCTGCGGCGCCCTGGGCTCCAACATCGCGAACGCCCTCGCCCGCGCCGGCGTGGGGCACCTGCGCATCGTCGACCGCGATTTCGTGGAACTCGATAACCTCCAGCGCCAGGTGCTCTTCGACGAGGGGGACGCGGAGCGGCGGATGCCCAAGGCCGTCGCCGCGGTGGAGCACCTGCGCAGGGTGAACTCCTCGATCCGGCTGGAGGCCCGGGTGGCGGAGCTCTCGCCGGCCAACGCCGAGGCGCTCATCGACGGCTTCGACGTGGTGCTCGACGGCACGGACAACGTGGAGGCCCGTCTGCTGCTCAACGACGCCTGCCTCAAGGCGGGCAGGCCGTTCGTCTTCGGCGGGGCCGTGGCCTCCACGGGAATGACCATGGCCGTGGTGCCCCGGCGCACGCCGTGCTTCCGCTGCCTGATGGCGGAGCTGCCCGAGCCGGGCACGGCGCCCACGGCGGCCACTGCGGGCATCCTGCACGCCACGACGGCCGTGGTGGGCGCGCTCCAGGCGGTCGCCGCGGTCCAGCTCCTTGCGAGGTGCTTCCAGCCCAGCGACGAGCTGTTGTGCGTGGACGTGTGGGAGCGCGACTTCAGCTCGATGAGCGCGCCCCGACGCAGCGACTGCCCCGCCTGCGCCCGGGGGCGCTATGAGTATCTGGACCAGGAGCCGGCCAGGCAGGCCGAGCGCATCCCCGGCACCCGCTCCGTGAGAGTCCCCTCGGCGGGGGAGGTGTTGCTGGACGAGCTGGCGCGCTCCTGGAGCGGGGAGGGCGAGGTGGTGGCCAACGACTGGCTGGCGAGCCTCTCCGTGGGCGACCAGGAGCTGGTGGTCTGGGCCGACGGACGGGCCGTGGTGAAGGGCGCGGACAGTGTGGCCGCCGCCGAGGAGCTGCGGGCACGCTACGGGCCGGGGGCCGGCGAGAAGAAGGACCGCTGAGACAGGGGCCGCGGCGAGCGGCCCCGCCGCAGGCAGGAGCACGCGGTGCTGCGATACGCGCTGACCATCTTCCTCAGCGCCTTCCTGCTCTTCCAGGTGCAGCCGCTGATCGCGAAGTACATTCTCCCCTGGTTCGGCGGCACGCCCGCGGTGTGGACCACGTGCATGCTCTTCTTCCAGGTGCTGCTGCTGGGCGGCTACCTCTACGCCCACCTGCTGCGCACGCGGCTCCGCCAGCGCGTCCAGGTGGTGGTGCACGTGGCGGCGCTGGCCCTGGCGGTGGCCCTGCTGCCCATCACGCCGGACGCGGGGTGGAAGCCGGAGGGGAGTGCGGACCCCACGTGGCGCATCCTGGCCCTCCTGGCGGTGAGCGTGGGGCTGCCCTACTTCCTCCTGGCTTCGACCAGCCCGCTGCTCCAGGCGTGGTTCAGCACGACTCATCCCGGGCGGCGGCCCTATCGGCTCTACTCGCTGTCGAACGCGGGGTCGCTGCTGGCGCTGGTGAGCTACCCCTTCGTCTTCGAGCCCGAGTTCCGGCTGAACGCGCAGACGGTGCTGTGGTCGGTCGGCTTCGGGCTGTTCGCGGCGTTGTGCGCCTACTGTGCGGCGCGGACGTGGGGGCTTCGGGCCGCCGCCGTTGTGCCTTCGGGCGGCGGGGGAGGGGAGGTGGTCGCCGAGGCCGCGGCTCCCGGCTGGGGCACGCGGCTGCTGTGGCTGGCCCTGCCCGCCTGCGGCACGGTGATGCTGCTCGCGGTGACCAACCAGATGTGCTGGGACGTGGCGGTGGTGCCCTTCCTATGGGTGCTTCCGCTGAGCCTCTACCTGCTGAGCTTCATCTTCTGCTTCCATAGCGAGCGATGGTACTTCCGCCCCGTCTACTGGCCCCTGCTGGCGGGGGCCATGGGGGGGATGCTGTGGCTGATGTTCCAGGGCGTGGACGCGAGCATTCTCAAGCAGGTGTTCGGCTACTCGGTGGGCCTGTTCTTGTGCTGTATGGTGTGCCACGGAGAGTTGGTGCGGCTCAAGCCCCATCCCCGCTACCTCACGTCGTTCTACCTGGTGGTCTCGGCGGGCGGAGCGCTGGGCGGGGTGTTCGTGACGCTGGTGGCGCCCTACGCGTTCCGCACCTACATCGAGCTGCACATCGGGATGTGGCTGGTGTGTGCGCTGGCCGTGGTGGCCTTCTGGTGCGAGAAGAGGCCGCACCGCTGGTGGCGGCGGGCGATGGCCCGCTTCCCCGTGCGGCTGGGGTGGGCCGACGGGGAGGGCGGCGTGGCACGGCCTGCGTCGCTGGGCGAGCGGGCGAAGGCCCTCGCCCGGGGCGCCGCGGTGCGGGCGAGCCTGCCGGCGCTGCTCGTGGTGGTGCTGGCGGCGCTGGGGGCCCTGGGCTACGGCCTGCGGCGCCAGGCCAGGGAGCTGGTGGGGAACTCGGTGTCGCTGACTCGCAGCTTCTACGGCGCCCTGCGGGTGGTGGCGGAGTACGAGATGGGCTTCCTGGGCGTGCCCCGGCCGCAGGTCTATACCCTGCGTCACGGCCGCATCGACCACGGCTCGCAGTTCGTCGACCCGGGGCGTCGCCTGGAGCCTACGAGCTACTACGTGGAGACCAGCGGGGTGGGCCTGACCCTCCTCAACTACCCCCGGGAGTCGGGCCTCCGAGTGGGGGTGGTGGGCCTGGGCGTGGGCACCCTGGCGGCCTACGGGCGGGAGGGCGACGTCTTCCGCTTCTACGAGATCAACCCCGACGTGGCCCGCCTGGCCCGCAGCCGCTTCACCTTCCTGGCCGACAGCCCGGCCCGCTGCGAGGTGGTGCTGGGCGACGCCCGCCTGTCCCTGGAGCGCGAGGCGGCCCAGGACTACGACATCCTGGTGCTCGACGCCTTCACCGGCGACGCCATCCCCGTCCACCTGCTCACCCGCGAGGCCTTCGCCGTCTACCTGGAGCACGTCAAGCCCCGGGGCGTGATCGCCGTCCACATCTCCAACCGCTACCTCGACCTCCGCCCCGTCGTCCAAGCCATCGCCGAGCACTACGAGCTGGTGAGCGCCACCATCGACGACGATCCCGAGGAGGGGCGCGCCGAGGCCAGCTCCTCCACCTGGGTGCTCCTGAGCAGGGACGAGCGGTTCCTCCGCTCCCAGCCCATCCGCTCCCGGGCCGAGACCCCCGAACATCCCCCCGAACCCATCCTCTGGACTGACCGCTATAGCAACCTGTTCCGCATCCTCAGGTGAGGCCCCGCCGTTGACTCCGTCCCCGGCGCGGGTAGAATAGACGAGCGTGGGTCCCTGACCGCCCAGTCCCCAGGAGGGCATGACATGCGTAGGCTGCTGCGAGTGCGGTTGGACGAACTGTCGGTGGCCAGCGAAGACTTGCCCGAGGCCATGGCCTGCCTGGGCGGACGGGCTCTCACCAGCGCCATCGTAGCCGCCGAGGTGCCGCCCACCTGCCATCCCCTCGCCCCGGCCAACAAGCTGGTGGTGGCGCCGGGGCTTCTCTCGGGCACCGCGGCGCCGTGCAGCGGACGCCTCTCGGTGGGCGCCAAGAGCCCCCTCACGGGCACCATCAAGGAATCGAATGCCGGGGGCACCGCGGCGCAGGCCCTGGGCCGCCTGGGCATCGCCGTCGTGGTGGTCGAGGGCGCGGCGGCCGACCCCCAGGCGCGCTACGTGCTGCACATCGACTCCGCCGGAGCGCGGCTCGTCGAGGCCGCCGACCTGGCGGGCCTGGGCAACTATGAGGCTGTGGCCCGCCTCCGCGAGCGCTTCGGCGAAGGCGTCTCCTGCCTGTCGGTCGGCCCCGCGGGCGAGATGCGCCTGAGCGCGGCCAGTATCGCCATCACCGACGTCGACGGCCGGCCCACTCGCCACGCGGGCCGGGGAGGCACGGGCGCCGTGATGGGCTCCAAGGGCCTCAAGGCCCTGGTGATCGACGCCGGCGACTCTCCGCGCCCCGCCAGCAGCGACGCCCAGGCGCTGGGCGACGCGGCCAAGCGCTTCGCCAGGCACCTCCAGGGGCATCCCGTGACCGGGGAGACGCTGCCCACCTACGGCACCAACGCCCTGGCCGAGGTGATCAACTCCGCCGGCGCCTATCCCACCCGCAACTTCTCCCGGGGCACCTTCGAGGGCGTGGACGCCATCAGCGGCGAGGCCGAGCGGCAGACCATCCTCGCCCGAAACGGCAACCCCCGCCACCCCTGCCACCCCGGCTGCACCATCGCCTGCTCCAGCATCTACCCCGACGCCGATGGCAACTTCCTCTCCAAAGGGCCGGAGTACGAGACCGTGTGGGCTCACGGGGCGGATTGCGGGATCGACGACCTCGATGCCATCGCCCGCATCGACCGCGCGGACGACGACATCGGGGTGGACACCATCGAGATGGGAGCCGCCTTCGCCGTGGCCATGGAGGGCGGCCTCTTGCCCTTCGGCGACCACGAGGGCGTCCTTCGCCTGCTCGACGAGGTGCGCAACGGCTCCCCCCTGGGACGCATCCTGGGCTCCGGGGCCGAGGTGGCGGGCAAGGTCTTCGGCGTGAGCCGCATCCCCTGCGTCAAAGGCCAGGCCATGCCCGCCTACGACCCCCGGGCCGCCAAGGGCATCGGCGTGACCTACGCCACCAGCACCATGGGCGCCGACCATACGGCGGGCTACGCCATCGCCCAGAACGTGCTGGGCGTCGGCGGCTCCGTCGACCCCCTCAAGCCCGAAGGCCAGGTGGAGCTCAGCGCCGCACTCCAGCAGGCCACCGCCGCGCTCGATAGCACCGGGCTGTGCCTCTTCGTGGCCTTCTGCGTCCTCGACGTGCCCGACGCCGCCCAGGCCGTGGTGGACATGGTGAACGCCCACTGCGGCACGCAGTGGACCGCGGAGGACTATCTGGAGACCCTGGGGCGGGCCACGCTGCGGGCCGAGCGCGAGTTCAACCGCCGGGCAGGCTTCACCGACGCCGACGACCGCCTGCCCGACTTCTTCGCCGCCGAGCCCCTGGAGCCCCACGGCACCGTCTTCGACGTGTCCGAGGAGGACCTGCGGAAGACCCATGCCCGACTCTGACCAGGCCATCACCGTGGAGGTCACCCTCCGCTCCATCCTCGCCAAGTTCCGGCCCGATCCCAGGAGCCGCGAGCCCTTCTCCGTGCGCCTGCCCCAGGGAGCCACCGTGGGCGACCTGGTGGAGAGGCTGGGCGTCGACGAGAAGCTGGCCAAGCTCATCTTCGTCGACCACGTGCGATGCGACCGCGACGCGGCGCTCGAGGACGGCGCCCGGGTGGACATCTTTCCGCCCGTGGCCGGTGGGTGAGGCCAAGCGGCATCTTGACTCCTCCCGTCCGAAGCCCTACACTCGTCTCTACGCCCGAAGCGAGCGCGCCCTCGCCAAGGTGCTTCAACCCTCCGTGAGCCGCTAGGAGAGACCATGGCCGTCCCCGCGACCCTGGGCAACGTGGCCTTCGTGGACCTCCGGTCCGGCGAAATCGCCTACGAGACCCCCGCCGACGAGCTCTATCACCACTACCTGGGCGGATACGGCCTCGGGGCCTACTACCTCTACCGCAGGCTCCAGCCGGGCGTCGGGCCCCTGGGACCGGAGAACTTGCTGGGCTTCCTGGCCGGGCCGCTCAGCGGCACGCCGGCCATCTGCGGCAACCGCTTCCAGGTGGTCGGCAAGTCGCCCAAGAGCGGAGGATTCGGCGACGCCAACTGCGGCGGCGACTTCGGACCGGTGATGAAACAGGCCGGCTTCGACGGCGTCTTCTTTGCCGGCGCCGCCGAACAGCCGGTCTACGCCGTCCTCCAGGACGGAAAGGTCGATGTGCGGAGCGCCGACGACCTGTGGGGTCTCACCGCTCGAGAGGCCGAGGACAAGCTCCTCGACCGCCACGGCGACGATGCCTCCGTGGCCGTCATCGGCCCGCCCGGCGAGGCACAAGTGCTCACCGCCTGCATCATGAACGACCACGACCGCGCCGCAGGCCGAAGCGGGCTGGGCGCCGTGATGGGCTCCAAGAAGCTCAAGGCCCTCGTCGCACTCCCCACCGCCGACTTCCGGGTGGCCGACGAGCAGGCCATGAAGGCCAAGCGGGCCGAATACGCCAAGGGGATGAAGGACAACCCCGTCTACCAGGTGATGCACAACTACGGCACCAGCGGCATCACCGCCGGCTCCATCGCCTCCGGCGACTGTCCGGTCAAGAACTGGGCGGGCAGCGCCCAGGACTTCCCCAACGCCGACCGGGTGAGCGACGAGGCCGTCCAGGACATCCAGACCAAGCCCTACGGCTGCTGGCACTGCCCCATCGCCTGCGGCGGCTTCGTGCGCATCGACTCCGGCCCCTTCGCCGTCGATGGGGGAAAGCCGGAATACGAGACCCTGGGGGCCTTCGGCCCCATGCTCCTCATCGACGACCTGGCGGCTATCTGCAAGGCCAACGACATCTGCAACCACTACGGCCTCGACACCATCTCGACCGGCTGCACCGTGGCCTTCGCCTTCGAGTGCTACGACCGGGGAATCCTGACCAAGGAGGACACCGGCGGCCTGGAGCTCACCTGGGGCAACGCCGAGGCCATGGTCCAGCTCACCCAGCTCATCGCCACCCGCCAGGGCATCGGGGCCCTCCTCGCCCAGGGCTCCGGCGCCGCCGCAGAGAAGCTCGGGGACGAAGCCATGGCCTGCGCCATGCAAATCCAGGGCGAGGAGCTGCCCATGCACGACCCCCGCCTCAGCCCAGGAATCGCCACCAGCTACAAGCTCGACGCCACCCCCGCACGCCACACCCAGCTCAGCTCCTGGGCCGTGGAGGCCGACTTCTACTTCAAGGGCATCGAGGACCGCTTCGGCGGATGGACGCCCGACCAGAAGTACGAGTACACGGGCAAGGCCAAAGCCCACCGAACCGTGTGCGCCATGATGCACGTGATCAACGCCGCAGGCGTGTGCATGTTCGGAGCCTGCTCCCTCCCCGCGCAGGCACAGGTCGACTTCCTCAACGCCGCCATGGGCACCGAGTGGACCATGGACGACGTGCTGGCCGTCGGCGACCGCATCGCCAACCTCCGCATCGCCTTCAACCTCCGAGAGGGCGTCAAGAATGCCCACTTCCGAGTGCCCGGACGCGTCGTCGGCCAGCCCCCGCTCCAGGAGGGCCCCACCAAGGACGTGACCGTGGACCTCCAGGTCCAACAGAAAGAGTACTTCGAGGAGATGGGCTGGAGCGAGGACGGCGTGCCGCGGGCCGAGACGCTGAGGAGCCTGGGGCTGGACTTCGTGGTGCCCGACCTCCACGGCTGAACGCCCCGCCCGGGCCGCAGGCCGCGGCACGGGGCGTCGCGGCGGCCCCCCAGGAGCTGCGGAGCAGGTGTGCGGTGAGCTACCTCGGCGAGGGGTTTCGCGAGGCGCTGCGGCTGCTGTGGCAGCTCGACGCCGAGGTCTACGGGGCCGCGTGGCTCTCTCTGAGGGTGTCTACGGTGGCCACCCTGATGGCGGCAGCCGCCGGCGTGCCCCTGGGCGTGGCCGTGGGCACCAGCCAGTTCCGCGGCCAGCGCGTGGTGCGGGTGCTGCTGGACACGGCGATGGCCCTGCCCACGGTGGTGGTGGGGCTGTTCCTCTATGCTCTCCTCTCGCGCCGGGGGTTTCTGGGGCCGTGGGGCCTGCTCTACACGCCGGGGGCGATGGTCGCCGGCCAGTTCCTGCTGGCCACGCCGCTGGTGGCGGCGCTCACCGTGGCGGCGGTCGGCGGGGCCGACCCGGCGGTGGCGAAGACGGCCCGCAGCCTGGGCGCCGGCTGGATGCGGGTGCGCTGGAGCGTGGCCTCGGAGGCCCGGGCCGCGGTGCTGGCCGCGGTGGTGGCCGGCTTCGGGCGGGTGATCGCCGAGGTCGGCGTGTCCATCATGCTGGGCGGGAACATCCGCCACTACACGCGGAACATGACCGCGGCCATCGCCCTGGAGACGAGCAAGGGCGAGTTCGGCTTCGCCATCGCCCTGGGCCTCGTCCTGCTACTCGTCGCCCTGGTCGCCAACGCCGCCCTGCACGCCCTCCGGCACGGGGGAACGCTGTGGAACCCGTCCTCGAAGTCCGCCAGCTCGTGAAGCGCCGCGGCGGCGCCACCGTGCTCGACGTGCCCGCCCTGGCCGTGGCCGAAGGCCAGTTCTGTGGCCTGGCAGGCCCCAACGGCTCGGGCAAGACCACCCTCATCGAGATCCTGGCGGGGCTGGAGGCGCCGACCGCCGGCGAGGTGCGCTTCCGCGGCCGGCGCCTTCCTCCCGCTCCCGCTGCGGCCCGATGGCTGGCCGGCCACGTGGCCTCGGTGCTCCAGCCGGCGCGGCTGTTCCGAGGCACGGTGCGGCACAACGTCGAGTACGGCCTGCGAGCCCGGGGCGTGGGGCGGGCCGAGCGGCGGCGCCGCGCCGCCGAGGCGCTCGACCGCGTAGGCCTGGGGGCCAAGGCCCGCCGCGACTCTCGCGCCCTGTCCCGGGGCGAGGCCCAGCGCGTGGCCCTGGCCCGCGCCCTGGTGCTCGAGGCCGAGGTGCTCCTGCTCGACGAGCCCCTCACCGCCATCGATCATGCTCATCAGGGGATCGTGCTCGACGCCCTGCGCGGCCTCAAGGACGCGGGGCGGACCGTGGTCATGGCGGCCCACGACATGGACTCCCTGCTCGCCCTGGCCGACGAGCTGATGCTCCTCGACGAGGGGCGGGCGCACCAGCAGCCCCTGGTCAACGTCCTGATGGGAACCGTCGAGATGGGCAACGGCCTGGCCACCTTCCGCTCCCGCGGCGGCCTGTGCTTCCAGGTGCTCGCCCATCGGCCAGGCCCCGCCCGCGTGGTGGCCGACCCGGCCGCCATCGTCCTCTCCGCCCAGCCGCTGGACTCCAGCGCCCGCAACTGCTGCACGGGCACTGTCCGCCGCCTCCAGCCCCGCGGGGCGGTGACGGTGGTGGAGGTGGACGCCGGCGAGACCCTCGTGGCCCACATCACCGAGGCCACGCGGCGCGAGATGGGCCTTAAGCCCGGCGCCCGCGTGTGCGCCACCATCAAGACCTCGGCCCTCAAGGTGCTGTGATGCTCCCCCTCGACGACGCCCTCCGCACCATGGTCGACTGCCTGCCCGAGCCGCAAGCCGCCCGCGTGCCCCTGGCCGAGGCGCTGGGCCTGGTGCTGGCCGACGACGCCGTCTCCGACGTCGACATGCCCCCCTTCCACAAGTCGGCCATGGACGGCTTTGCGGTCCGGGCCTCCGACATCGTCCACCCCCCGTCTACCCTCCGCGTCGGACAAGAGGTGTCCGCTGGCGCCCTGCCCCGGGGGCCCGTGCGGCCCGGCGAGTGCGCCCGCATCATGACCGGAGCCCCCGTGCCCGAGGGCGCCGATACCGTGGTACGAGTCGAGGACACGGAGCCCGGCCCCGCCGCCGACCAGGTGACCTTCCCCAAGGCCGTGGACCAGGGGCGCAACATCTGCTGGAAGGCCGAGGACTTGGCCGCGGGCGACGTGGTGCTCGAGGCCGGCCACCGCATCCGACCTCCCGAGGTAGCCGTCCTCGCGGCCTGCGGCTACGCCACCGTGCCCGTCTGGCGGCGGCCCCGCGTGGCCGTCCTGTCCACGGGCAACGAGGTGGTGGCCGTGGAGGCGACGCCGCAGGGGGGCCAGATCCGGGACGCCAACTCGCCCTATCTCCTGGCCCGCCTGCGCCGCCTGGGCATCGAGGCCACGGCGCTGGGCATCGCGCCCGACGAGCCGGAGGGCCTGCGGCGGAGCCTCGCCCAGGGCCTCGACCACGACGTGCTGGTCGTCTCCGGCGGAGTGTCGATGGGCGACTACGACCTCGTGCCCGGCATCCTCGCCGAGCTGGGCACGGAGATTCTCTTCGACAGCGTGGCCATGCAGCCGGGCCGGCCCACCGTCTTCGGCCGCTGCGGCCCGGCCGCGGTCTTCGGCCTGCCCGGCAACCCGGTGTCGGTGCTGGTCGCCGGCGAGCTGTTCCTCGTGCCCGCCCTCAAGGCCATGATGGGCCGCCGCCAGGTGCACCCCCGGCGGCGCGAGGCGACCCTGGTGGCCACCGCCCGGCATCGCACCGGCCGGCTGGCCCACGTGCCCGGCGTGGGCGAGGAGGGGGAGGGCCGGTGGAGAGTCCGTCCCTTGCCCTACCACGGCTCCGCGCACATTCACGCCTTGAGCCAGGCCAACTGCCTCATCATCCTTCCCGCCGACGCGGCCGTCGTCGAGGCGCCCGCCGTCGTCGAGGTGGTGGAGTTGAGCGAGTGAGCACGGACCGTCCCCCCCTCCGCTACCTGCGCATCGCCATCACCTCGCGGTGCAATCTGCGCTGCGTGCACTGCCGGCCGGCCCGGAGCACGGAGGGCCAGGACCTGCTGACCGCGGACCAGATCGTGGACTTCGTGGGCCACGCCGTGGCTTGCGGCATCCGCAAGGTGCGGCTCACGGGGGGCGAGCCGCTGGTGCGGGCGGACGTCGTGGAGCTGGTGGGCCGCCTGGCCGCGCTTCCCGGCCTCGAGGGCCTGGGCCTGACCACCAACGGCTGTCTGCTGCCCCGGCTGGCCGTGCCCCTTCGCCAGGCGGGCCTTCGGCGGGTGAACATCGGCCTCTCGGCCCTCGACCCCGCGGTCTACGACCGCATGACGCGCCGCGCCCGGGGGGCGCGGGCCATGGCCGGCCTGGAGGCGGCCCTCGCCGCGGGCTTCCGCCCGGTGAAGGTCAACGTTGTGGTGATGCGGGGGATCAATGACGGCGAGGTGGCGAGCCTGGCACGCCTCTCGCGCGACGAGCGCATCGAGGTGCGGTTCATCGAGTACATGCCCTTCGGCGCCCAGCCCGAGCTGCGGGCCCGCTACCTGGTGCCCGCCGGCGAGGTGCTCGCCCGCCTCGGCGAGCTGGGCGAGGTGGAGCCCCTTGCGGAGCCCAGGGGCCAGGCCTCGGCGGCGCGCTATCGCATCCGGGGCTTCGCCGGCACCGTGGGCATCATCGCGCCCCACTCGGAGCCCTTCTGCTGCGATTGCGACCGCATCCGCCTCACCGCGGACGGCAAGCTGCGAGCCTGCCTCATCGACGGCGGCGAGCAGGATATCCTGCCCCTCCTCCGCGCCGGCCTCGACCACCGGACCGTGGCCCGCCTGCTCGCCCAGGCCGCGGCCCGCAAGCCCGCCGTCCACTCCGGCGCCTTCCGCGGCGAGATGCACCGCATCGGGGGCTGACGCCCCTCCCTGCCGCCTTGCCTCACGACCGGGGCCGCCGGGCCACGGCGACGAGCCGCCGCGAGTGGCGGGTGAACCGCCTCGCCGGCGGGCGCGGGTGGAGACGAATGTCGCGAAACCCCGCGCGGCGCAGCAAGGCCCGCATCTCCGTGCCGTTGAACAGCCGCATGGCCACGGTGTGGCGCTCCGTGGTCCTGCCTCGGGAGAAGGTCCAGGTGGAGAGCACGCGGCTGGCCCCCGGCTCCCAGCGGTGCTCGGTGGCGATGTGCACGCCGCCGATCCGCCGCTCGTCTGCGGGCCGGAAGTGGGCCAGGATCCACGACTTGTTGGGCCCCTCGACCAGGAAGCGTCCGCCAGGCCGCAGGGCAGCGAAGACCCGCTGGCAGAAGAGCAGGTTGCCGGCGTCGGAGAAGTAGCCGAAGCTGCCGAACCAGTTGAAGGCCGCGTGGAACTCCCCGGCGAAGTCCATGGCCCGCATGTCGCTGTGCACCCAACGCACGTCGACGCCCGCCTGCCTGGCGGCCCGCCGCGCCTTGCGGAGGTACTTCGCCGTGAGGTCCACCCCCGTCATCTGGAGGCCCATCCGGGCAAGGGGGATGGCGAGACGGCCGGTCCCGCAGGGCACGTCGAGCACCCGCTGCCCCGTGCGCAGGCGGAGGAGCCGGCGCACGGTCCGCGCCTGCTCGAGAGTGGCTGCCTGCTCGAACTGGCTGGGCAGGACGCGGGCGTAGAGCCCGTCGAAGAATCGCTCGTACCATTCCGCCATGGCGTGGCTCCCGTCAGGTGGCGCCGGCGGCCCCGGTGGCGGCTGCGGGACAGGGGATGTGGGCGGTCTGGAGCCGGTCCCACTCGCGGTCCAGGAGGGCGAAGAGCAGGGAGTCTCGCCACCGGCCCTTGACCCACTTGTGCTCGCGCAGCCGGCCTTCGCGGATCAGGCCGGCCTTCTGGAGGACGCGGGCCGACGCGGCGTTCTCGACGTCGCAGGCGGCCCACACGCGGTGGAGGCCGAGGGAGTCGAAGGCGAGGCCGAGGAGAGCCTTCGCCGCCTCGGTAGCGTAGCCCCGGCCCCAGAAGGGCCGGGCCAGGCAATAGCCGATGGAGCCGCTGCGGGCCTGGGCATCCGCGAGCCTCAGGCCGCCGGAGCCGATGAGCTGGCCGTCCGCGGCGCGCACGATGGCCAGCTCGTAGCCCGTCCTGGGTTGGGCGGCCTGGGCGGCGATGGCCCGGGCGACGAACCCCTGGGTCTCGGCCTCGGCGTTTGGGCCCCATTGCATGAAACGGACCACCTCGGGGTCCGCGGCGTAGCGGTGGACGGCGGTCCAGTCGCGCTCCTCGAACTCGCGGAGGGCCAGGCGCTCGGTGTGCAGTGGCAGCGTGGCGTCCATGGCAGCAGCCTCCATCTCCTTTCCGCGGTGCGGGACCAAGAAGAAACCCGCCGCCCTTCGGGGCAGCGGGTTCGATTCGCTTCGTCACTTCAGCTCAGCTCACCCACTGCCCGCCGCGGGGCGCACGATGACGCGATAGGCCGTCCTTAGATCGGCCTGGCGCCGTCCGGTGCGCTTGGGAAAGGGCCAATGGGCGAAGGTCACGGCAAAGCTCCTGCGTTCCGTCCTCGGCTTATACCGGGCCGGGGCCGGTTTGTCAAGGAGAAACCGGCTCACGTCACGGGTTGACAAGACGGCGGCGAAGTGCGATCTTCGGGACCTCGGGCGGGCCACCGAGAAGCCCTCCGGCTGGAAGGAACCCTGGCCATGAAACTCGCGCTGGAATACGGAGTGCTCAAGAGCGACGTCGACGAGCAGATCGCCTACTACCGCAGCCTCCAGGTCTCGCACCTCATCGTGGGCGCCTGGGCCCTGCCCGGCTATGCCGAGAAGGGCGCGCTGAGCCCCGACCTGATGAGTCCCATCCAGGAGAAGCTCGCCGGTGCGGGCATCTCCGTCGATGGCTTCTGGTTCGGCGACAACGGGGTCCAAGCGATGCTCGACCCTCAGAAGGGCGAGGAGGTCGTGCGCCGCTTCGTCCGAAGCCTCGAGGCCATGGGCCAGTTGGGCATCCGCATCGCGCCGGTGATGAACTGCGTGCGCGTGGAGAACGAATCACAGCGCCGGGAGCTGTGGGACGGCATGGTGGAGCTCTACAAGCGGCTCGTGGAGAAGGCCGAGGAGGCCCGCGTGACCCTCGTCTCCCACACCCACTGGGTCGCCCAGTACCTGGTGTGGAACACCGAGAGCCTGCTCGAGCTGCTCGCCGCCGCGCCCTCGCCGCGGCACAAGGCTCTCTTCTGCGCCGGCTCCGCCTGGTCCGCGGGCGACGACGTGCAGCAATCCATCGAGCGGCTCGGCCATCGCATCGGGATGGTGCATTTCCGCGACTCGCGGGAGCGGTCGGGGGCCTGCGAGGAGATGGCGCTGGGCAGCGGCAAGACGCCGTTCCGCGACGCCGTGGCGACGCTCGAGCGGGTGGGCTACGACGGCCTCATCCGCCCCGAGCACGTGGGGCCGGTGGCCGGCGAGCGCGACCAGACGGCACGAATGGCCATGGCCGTAGGCTTCATCCGCGGCGTGCTCCACGGCCGGGACATTCGGGAAGGCTGAGGAGGCGCGGCATGGGCATCAGCGTGGGCATCGTGGGCGTGGGGCAGTTCGGCACGGGCTTCGTCCGTCTCTTCCGCGACCATCCGCTGGTGGACCGCGTGGCGCTGTGCGACCTGGAGGCAAGCCGCCTGAGCGCCGCGGCGCGGCGCTTCGGCATCGAGGAGACCTACCGCGACCTGGAGGCCATCTGCCGCTCGGACCTCCGGGCCATCGCCCTGTTCACGCAGCCCTGGCTGCACGCGCCCCAGGCCGTCCAGGCCCTCGAGGCGGGCAAGCACGTCTACTCCGCCGTCCCCGTGGTCAGCCTGCCCGACGGCGAGGCCTGCCTCGAGTGGTGCGACCGCCTCGTCGCCGCCTGCCACCGCACCGGGATGCACTACATGATGGGCGAGACCTCGTACTATCGCCCGCAGGCCGTGTACTGCCGCCGGCGCGCGGCGGAGGGCGCCTTCGGCCGCTTCGTGCTCGCCGAGGGCCAGTACTTCCACGACGTGGACGACCCCGGGTGCAGCCTCCGCGAGGTGGCCCGGCGTCGCTGGGGCGGTCAGTGGGACCGCTCGAAGAGCGGCGGCATCCCGATGCACTACCCCACCCACTCCATCGGCGGGTTCCTGTCCGCCATGGGCACCCGCCTCACCCAGGTCTCCGCCCGCGGCTTCGTGCTCCCCGGCGACGACTGGTTCCGCGAGGATACCGAGAGCGGCAACCTCTTCAGCAACGAGACCGCCCTGTTCCGCTGCGCCAACGGGGCCGCGGCGCGGGTGTGCGAGTATCGGCGCATCGGCCATCCGGGCCGCGAGTCCTTTCAGCTCTTCGGCACCGAGGCCAGCTTCGTGGACGACCACGGCGGCTGCCGCTGGATGACCCGGCAGGGCGACGCGCCGCTGAGCATCGAGGAGATGCGAGAGCCCCTGCCCCCAGAGGTATTCGCGGCTTGGCGGCGGGGCGCCCGCTCCGACGCCGAGGTCTACGGCGGGCATGGCGGCTCCCACGCCTATCTCGTCCACGAATTCGTCGATGCCGTTGCCAGCGACCGCCGGCCGGCCATCAGCGCCTGGGAGGCGGCGCGCTACTTCGTGCCGGGGGTCGTGGCCCACCAGTCGGCTCTCCGCGACGGCGAGCTGCTCGATATCCCCGACTGGGGCGAGCCGCCGGCCCCTTGAGCCCCTCCCCGGACCGCCTGCTCAACGGTCGACGTGCCAAGAGCTTGCGTCGCAGCAGCACCAGCCCACCCGTTGCACGTAACAGCCTCTGCGAAAACTTCGTTTTTCGAAGCTTTTCCGTGAATACCTCACGGCGCATGAGCGTCTACACCAGTACGAAGCGGCCCCCCGGTGGTAGCCAGGACACTACCAGGCAGGAGGATATCCCGATGAGGCGAGGACAGGTGCTCGCGATGCTCGTGGCTCTTGCGGCCAGCTTCAGCGCCGCGGCGAGGCAGGCCGAGGCGCGCAGCCGGCGATGCCACCCCAGGCACCGCCCCCTCGCCCCCTCCTGCCCCTCCAGGTTCCGCCCGCGCTGGCATCCCCGCGTGATGCGCCCCGTCTACGTGGCTCCGGCGCCCGTCTGCCTTCCCGCGCCCGTGTACTGTCCGCCCCCGCGGCTCGTCTACCGGCCTGTCGTCTATCCGCAGGTGGTCACTGTTGCCCGCTGCCCCTCGCCGGTGGGCGGGCTGTCGATCCTGCTGCGCAGCCTGCTGCGCGGCGACACCGGCCCTCCGACGCCCTATCCCCCCCCTGCCGCGACCACGGTGAGCGCGAGGGTGCCGCAGCCGTCGCAGACGCCGCCGAGTGCCCCGGCCCGCCCCGCACCTTCCCTGCTTTCGTGCCCCAGGTGCGATGGGGCGGGGCACCTGGTCCTCCAGGGCGACTGGGGCCCGGTGAAGGCCACGTGCCCCCGATGCGGCGGCCGCGGCTACCTCGCCTCCGATGGCTCGCCCCAGCCAGGGCGCGTCGAGGCCACCACTTCGTTGCCCCTGCTGCCCAGGTAGCGACATGGCTCGCGCTCGCCTGCCCCTCGGCATTTTCCTCGCCTTCGTCGGCGCGGCGCCGGCGATCCCCCGGGCGGAAGCCGACGGAGGGCCGCAGCCCCTCGCCGACCCCCTTGGGCGCCCCGTGCCCGCCCTCATCGTGGCCGACGGTGCGCCCATCCGTCCCCGGCCCGACGAGCGCAGCCGGCCCTCGAGGCGCGGGCGCTTCGGCGAGCTCTACTACCTGTCCGACCTCCTTCGCTCCGCCGGCACCGTCGCCTGGTGCCGCCTGGCCGCGGTCCCGCCGCACGACGGGCGGGACGCCGACCCCGCCGGATGGGCGAAGGCCGAGCACTGCCTCTTGCGCCACAAGGCGCTCCGCGCCGAGCGCAATGCCCTGGTCCTCGCGGTGCCCGCCGCTGCATCCGTCGCCGTCCGCGCCGGCCCAGGCTCCGATCACTCGAGCATCGGCGAACTCCAGCTCCTGGGCTTCTACTACGTGTATGCACGGGAGGGCCACGGCAACGACGAGTGGTGGCTCCTGGGGCGACAGCCGGCCCTGAGCCCCGCGGGGCGCGCCCCGCACGCCCTCGTGGGCTGGGCGCGGGGCGAGCGGCTGGTCGAGTGGACCTCGAGGCAGGCCGTCCAGTTCGCCCGGGTCCCCGAGCGCCGGCGACCTGCCCGCCTGTGGGCCAGCCGGGCCGGGGCCGAGGCCGAGGTGCGAGGCACCCCACCGGAGCGGGAGGTCCTCGCGGAGGAAGTGGTCGCCTCCCCCGGCTGGCCGCCCGGCCGGGGCCGCTTCCCTGTCCTGGAGACTCGCTCCGCGCGGGGGCCGGAGGGATGGAGTCGTCTGTTCCGCGTCCTGTTCGTCGCCGACGTGCCGGCGGCCCCCGCGGTCGAGGCGCCGCAGACCATCGACCTGCTGCTAGCCATCGACGCCACGGGCAGCATGGCCGAGCGCATGCCGAGCGTGGCCAGCTCCGTCGAGCGCACGCTGGCCGCGGCTCGGGACGCGCTGCGCCGCGCCGGCGCCCCGCCCCGCTTGCGCATCCACGTGGCCTTTTACCGCGATTATCACGACGGCGAGCTCGCCATCCGCCTCCTGCCGCCCACCGACCGGGTGGAGGAGGCCACGGCGCTCATCCGCGGCGAGCCCGTCAAGCTGGGGCAAGGCGCCCCCGCCGACAACCCCCGCGAGCTGGCCGAGGCGCCCTTCTACGGCCTGTGCACCGCGCTGGACCGCGCCCCATTCCTGCCCCGCTCCTTTCGCCTCGTCGTGCTCATCGCCGACCGGGGCAACCATCAGCCCGACCCCCGAGGCTGCACCGAACGCCACGTGGTCGACGCCCTGACAAGGGCGGAGGCGAGCCTCCTGGCGGTCCACGTGGCGCCGCGAGCGGAATTCGACGTGGACGCCGCTTCCCGCCGCTTCAAGGAGCAGATGGGCCGTATCGTCGAAGGTCTCAAGCATCGCGGCGAAGGCTTGCTGTTCGGGGCCTACTGCTGCCAGCCGAAGCCCGAGCCGCTGGGGGAACTGATCGCGCTGGGAGCTATCGAGGCCACTCGCAGCCGCCGTCTGGCCGCAGCCGCTCGCCGCCCAGGCGCCGACGCCCTCCGCTGGGGCGTCCGCCTCGCGGGCCGTGACCACCCGCCCGAGGCGCTCCCCCTGGCCGCAACCGGCTGGCTGGCCGAGCACAACCCGGGCTCGGGACGGCGACAGGCGGAGGTGGTGACCCTCCTCCGCCGCGAGGAAGTGGAGACCGTGGCGGCGATACTCCACGTCTTCGCCGCCCGGCCCGTGCCGCCTCGGGCCCTGCGCGACGCCTGGAAGCGCGTGCTCGAGGGCCGCCTCCGCACGGCCGCGGACGACCGACTGCCCGTCGCCGAAATCATCGCCCAGGGCCTGGGCATCCCGGTTCGCGAGCCCCTCCTCCGTCGGAGCCTGGTCGAGCTCAGCCGTCTGGACGAGCAGGAACTCACCCGGCTCCAGGAGAAGCTCGCCGCCAGCCGCGACCGCCTCCGCAGTCTCCTTGGGCGAGACGCCTCCGGCCCCTGGTTCCAGGTGGCGGGCCTGGACTATGCGTGGCTACGGGCCGAGGAGCTGCCGTGAGTAGCGAGCCCGAATGATGCGCACGAACTTCCTTGCCATACCTCTGGCCGCACACCTGGCGCTCGTGGCCGTCGCCGCGCGGGGAGGGGAGCTGCCTCGCGTGGCGGTCGTCGACTTCGCCGAGCGGGGAGAGCTGAAGGGCACCGACAGCGGCCGCCTGGTGGCCGAGCTGGTCGCCAGCCGCCTGGAGCAGCATCAGGGCGGCCGGTTCGAGGTCTACGAGCGGATGGAACTCAAGCGCATTGTGGACGAGCTGAAGCTCTCCTCTGCCGAGATCTTCGACAGCCGCGACAAGGCGGCCCGCCTGGGAAAACTGGCCAAAGTCCATTTCCTGGTCGTGGGCAGCATCGGCAAGCTGGGCGAGAACCACGTGGTCGTCGCGCGGGTCGTCGGCGTGGCCACGGGACGGGTGCGGGCCGCGGCCGACGTGGTCGAGCGCGACCTGGAGAGCATCCCCGCACGCCTCGATGAGCTGATCCGCGACGTGGTCCCCGCCCCTCCCGCTCCGCCCTGGATGCGGCGCCTCGGCCTAGTGCCCCTGGGCCCGCAGCGGGACCCCGACCTCGGCCTCTTCCGCCGGGTCGAGCACGAGCCCACGGGCATCCGCCTGGTGCTGGTGCCTGCCGGGGAGTTCACCATGGGCAGCTCTCTGGGCGCCCGCGAGGCGGCGGCGCGCTACGGGCGGCCGGCGCACCTCTACGAGCGGGAGCGGCCGGCCCGCACGGTGCGGCTCACGCGGCCCTTCTACATGGGCCAATGCGAGGTCACGAACGCCCAGTTCCGCCGCACCTTCCCCACCCACCACAGCGGCTCGGCCCATGGGCTGTCGCTGGACGGCGATCGCCAGCCGGCGGTCAACGTGTCCTTCGAGCAAGCCGTGGCCTTCTGCGAGCGCCACGGCATGCGCCTGCCCACCGAGGGGGAGTGGGAGTATGCGTGCCGCGCGGGCGGAGAGGGCCTCTTCTGGTGGGGCGACGCACCCGAGGACGGCGCCGGCCGCTGCAACGTGCACGACCGCACGTCGCGAGACCGGGGGGTGGCGCCGTGGACGCCCTTCCCCTTCCGCGACGGCCACGCGGTGGCGGCTCCGGTGGGCACCTTCGCTCCCAATCCCTTCGGCCTCCACGACATGCACGGCAACGTGTGGGAATGGTGCCAGGACCGCTTCGATCCCGGCTTCTACGCCCGTCGCCCGTCGCCCGACGCCGACCCCCTGTGCCGCACGGCCTCCGAGCGGCTGGGACCGGTGCTTCGGGGGGGCTCGTGGCGGGAAGGCCCCGAGCGCGTGCGGGCCGCCTGCCGCGACTGGTCGGTGGAGACCGTGGGAGGGCCCGACCGCGGCTTTCGGGTGGTGATGGACGTGCCGCCGGCCGGCCCGTAGCCGCTGCCCCGCCCCGCTCGCCTACTGCGCGTCCTCCACGTCGAGGGCTACGCGGAAGCCCACGAAATCGCGGCGGTCGCCGGGAGCCAGCGAGTCGCGGGAGGTGGGGCGAAGGCGAGCGGCCTCGTCGAGATAGGCCCCGCCGCGGACCACCCGGCGGTCGCCCCGCGGCGGCCCCATCGGGTCCGCAGCGTCGCCGGGCGGATAGAGGTCGAACCAGTCGGAGCACCACTCCGCGGCGTTGCCCAGCATGCCGCGCAGGCCCAGCTCGTTGGCCGGCGTTCGCTCCACGGGGCAGGTAGCCGACGCGGGGCCCTCGGGCCGCGGGGAGCTTTGTGCCGCGGCCTCCCACTGGGCCTCGGTGGGCAGGCGGAGGCCGGTCTTGCGGCAGAAGGCCAGGGCCTGGTGGAACGAGACGTTCTCCACGGGGCGGCTCCCCCCACGGAAGCGCGATGGATTCTCGCCCATCACGGCCTCGTACTGGGCCTGCGTGACCTCGTACTTGCCCAGGTAGAAGGGCCTGGTGAGCACCACCCGGCGCGCCGGGGCCTCGGAGGCACGGTGGCCGTCCGAGCCCATGGTGAACTCGCCGGCAGGCACCAGCACCAGGCGGATGCCCGTGGCCTCGTGCACGATCTCGGTGGGCAGGCCGTCCGCCGCCTGTGCTCCGGGGGTGGTCTCCGCCGTGCTCGTGGCTTGCCGCGGCCTGGACGCCGCCTGGCCGTCCACCAGGGCATAGAGGCCGTAGAGGCCGACGGCCACGAGCGCCGCGACAAAGAGCAGGCGGGCCCGCCAGCCACGGCCCGCCGGCGGCGCGTCGCCTGCCTCCTCGGGCGCCGTGGCCCAGCTCGCGGCCCGGCGCAGCCGCTCTCGAGGCACGCGGATGGGCAGGGCGATCTCCCAGCGCGTGCCGGCATCGCCGGTGGTGTAGGTCAGGCGGCCGAGGTGCTCCTCCTCGACGATTTCGCGGACCAGGGCCAGCCCCTCGCCCGAGCCGGTGGTGCTGGCGCCGCGGTCGAAGAGGCGGTCGCGCAGCCGAGGAGGAATGCCGCGCCCGTCGTCGGCCACGGCGAGCACCACCTCATTGGGGCTCGCGCCCTCGCCCACCTCCACGCACACGGTGCCTCCCTGGCCGTCGAAAGCGTGGCGGACGGCGTTGGTCACCAGCTCGCCGAGCGCGTCGCTGATGCGGCGAGGGTCGACGAACACCGGGCGGTCCTCGCCCGTGGCCAGGCGGGTGACCAGCAGCACGCGGCCCCCCTCGCACAGGCCGGCCAGCCGCGACGCTTCCTCCTCGATGAGGGCCCGCACGCTCCGCCGACGGGCCTGGATGCGCCGGGTGATGCCGGTGAGGGTCACCAGCAGCTGGTCGATGCTCCGCGCCAGGGCATCCAACGGCAGGCCCTCGAGCGCGTCGAGCCGGGCCATCACCTCGTCGCGCTCCAGGGGCGAGACGTCGCCGACCGTGATGCCGGGGAGAACCTGGGCGGCGAAGAAGGCGGCGCACTCGCCCCGGGCCAGGCGGGCGCCCGCCCGGGCCGCATCGAGCTTCTGGCGGAAGCCCGGCCTGTCCATCCGCTTGGGGGCCAGGGAGGCGAGGGTCTTGAGGGCCCCCAGGGCTCTCAGGCCGGCGGAATGCCGCAGGCGGCCGTCCGCGCACTCGAGGGCGTGGAGCGCCGCGGGCGGAAGGTCCGCCAGGGTGGTGGCGGGGCCGCTGTGAGCGGTCATCGGCTTCGGTGCCTCGCTAGCTGCCATCCCACCAGGGCCAGGATTCCCGCCAGGCCGCTCGCCCCGCCCAGCACAAGAGGCAGCGCGGGGCGGCCGGCCGCGCTTGCCTCAGTCTCGCGCACGCCCTGAGCAGGTTCTTTCCGCTCGCCGACGTTGCCGTCTGCCGGTGAGTCAACTGCGGGGCTGGCCTGCGGCCCGCCGCTCGCAGCGGGAGCCGGAGGGACGGCCCGCCCGTCGGCGGGGGCGAACTCCACGCGACCGCGCGAGTAGCCGGTGACCGCCAGGCGGCCGCCCGAGAGCCGGGGAATCTCGCGGCTCAGGGAGGCCGCTCCCAGCCGCGTCGCCACCCGCACCACCGTCCACTGGTCGTTGTGGTCCACCACGCGGGCCGACTCGACGCCCTCGAGCCCCCGCAGGCGCCCCAGCAGGGCATCGAGCACGTCGGTGTCCACGCCCGTCCCCACGAGGGTGAGCGGGGCGCCCAGGTCGAGGTCGCGGGCCCAGTGCTCGAGAGTGCGGCGGAGAGCCTGGGTGCCCGCCTGCCGGGCGGCCCCGGCCACGGCCAGGCGGGCGCCGGTGAGCGGGTCGATGGCGGAGCGGGCGACAGTGGCGGTCTTGCTGGCGAGCTGGCGGCCGGTGGCCGCCTCAACGACCTTGAGGTTGGCCCCGGCCTCGATGGGGGTGCTCTCGACGCCGTAGATGGTCTCGGGAGCGCCTCCTCGCACGCGTGCCCGCCCGGCGACGAGGTATGCGGCGCGG
The DNA here is from genome assembly GCA_046538415.1 of Candidatus Brocadiia bacterium. Classification (GTDB taxonomy): domain Bacteria; phylum Planctomycetota; class PUPC01; order DSUN01; family DSUN01; genus JBKHIY01. The sequence continues at coordinate 31,706 of JBKHIY010000029.1, forward strand.
AGCCGGGCCGCGACGGCGGCCGCCCGGCGAGCGTCGCCGGCCAGCTCGGCCCGCAGGCGGTCGCGGTCGTCCAAGGCATCCAGCGCCTCGTCGTCCACCACGTCGACGCCGGCGCGGTCGAAGACTTCACGGAGCGTGTGCTCGGCCACCTGGTCGGTCTGGGGCACGCCCGCGGCCTGCTCTTCGACGACGATGAGCACCGCCGGCCGGCCCTTGCGGGCGATGAGGGTGCGGACCGCCGCCCAGTCGGCGTCGATCTGCCCCCGGGCCACCTCGGCCCGAACCTGCACCTGGAAGAGGCCCTGCTGCTCGCGGCGCTCGAGTACCTGGAAGCGGCGGACGTAGCCCGCAGCCCGGCTCACGATGGTGTGGTGCACCAGGCGGAAGTCGTGGACGCGGCTGCTGGCGTGGACGAGCCGACCGGCCACCCGCTCGACGGCCACGCGCAGGGCGTCCTCCTGCGCCTCCTGGAAGGAGTGAGGGCTCTCGCCCGTCACGACCACCGTCTCCGCTGCGTCGCCCTGCTCGGCACCCCAGGCCAAGCCGGCGAGGAGCACGACGAGGCAGGGCACGAGAGCCACAGGGCGCGGGCGGTTGTGCGACACGGCCTCTACTCCCCCTTCAGGGGACGATGGTCCGCTCGAGGACGCGGGTCACGCACGACCTCTCGACGCTGAGCACGGAGCGCTCCCGGGGCTTGACCGGCCAGGAGGAGGCATCGCTGTGCCGGGGAGCCGCCGGCCGGACGACGGGCTGGGCGTCGAGGACCCGCTCGCGGTTCTCTCGCTCCACGGCCAGCACCGTGCGACGAGCGCAGCCGGTGGCGAGGAGGGCGGAAACGACGCAGAGGGCGACCAGCCACCGGATAGCGCTCATGGGATCACCTCCGAAGGGCTCCTGGGAGTGGCTTCATTCGTCGGCGGGCGTCGGCACATCGGTGGGCTGCCCGGCCTGGCGAGCGATGACGCGGCGGATGACCTCGATCTCAGTGGTCACTGGGTGCGTGGCGCCCACCTCGAGGCGCGGCTCGCCGCCGACGGCCTGGAAGCTGGGCGCCAGCCCGGTGCCGGTGACCCGCAGCTCGCGCTCGCGAGTCTCCGTCTGGACCTCTTGCCAGGCCTTGCGGTCGACTTTCCCGCCCCGGGTGTAGCGCTCGACGGTCCGCTGGACGGTTTCGACGATTTCGCGCAGGGTCACGGCCATGGTCACCTCGCAGGAACCGTCCTCTCTATAGATGACGTTTTGGACCCTCGCGCCCTTCAAAGTTGCCGCAAGATTACTGGCCACGCGGTCGCTTCGCAGCACCAGGTCGCGCACCTGGCTCTGGCGGAGTAGGGAGCCGCCGGCGACCTGCTCGGCGAGCTTGCGATATGCATCGAGCTCGGCGGCCCGGCGGGCCTGGAGCAGCCGCTGGCCGCGGGAGCCGGGGACGGCTCCACACCCGACGACGGCGAGCACGGAGTCGTGGGTCTCGCGGAGGAGCGTTCGCAGCTCCTCTTCCTGGATGCCGCGAGCGCCTTGCGTCTGGCGGACCGTCTTGCGGAGGGTCTCGACCAGGTCGCGGAGGGTCACCTCTCGGGTGACCTCCACGATAAGGTCGTCGGTATAGCGGACCTCGCGGGTGCGTACGCCTCGGATGTGGTGGTCGAGCCGGCTGGCGATCTCGTCGCTGGCCAGGGCGAGGTCGAGCACGGTGGTCTGGGCGTCGAGCTGGAGGCCGTAGACCCGCTCGGCGAGCAGGGCGGCGGCGTCCAGCTCCGCGGCTCGTCTCGCGGCCAGACGCCCCTGGGCGCTCACCCCGTGCCACGCGGGCGGCAGGTCGAGCGCGATCTTGCGGGCGCGAGCCACCTCCTCGGCTCCAGCGCCGCCTGCGAGGAGGGGGGCCGCGAGAAGCAGTGCCCGTGCTGTGCGGTTCATCGGAGCCTCCTTTGCGGAGCCGGAGTGTGCGCCGGGCTTTGCGGACCGCACGAGGCTCGTGCAAAGGGTGTGCCGGTCGCGAGGACGCGGCTGCACGGGGATTTGCGTGGGGACTGGCGGGTCCGGCGTTACGCCCCTGCTACGCGTGGTAGCGGGCCGGTCACCGCAGGATATCGCGGCTGGTCAGCCCCACGCGGCGGAACCACTGGCGGAAGGTGTTGTACTGGGCCGGCGTATGGTCGGGGGCGAGGAAGCCCAGGAGTACGCCGGCCCGCGCCTGATCGTGGGTCTCCTCGACGGCGGCGCGGAGCACGTGGCGGAGGGCCTCTTCGCCGAACTTCGCCTTGAACTCCCTGGGCGAGCCGATGGCCGTGCGGCCCGCCTTCTGGTCCTCGTAGAGGCCGTCGGGGTCGTGGACGGTCACCAGGCCGGCGCCGGCGTCGAGGTCGATGTCGTCGGGGCCGATGGTCGGCCCGTCGGCGAAGACCACGGCGCTGCGGATGGCGTTGGCCAGCTCGCGGACGTTTCCCGGCCAGGGGTGCTGGCGGAGGCACTCCAGCGCTTCGGGCGAGAGGGTTCGCTGCGGAAGCCCCTCCTCGGCGATGGTGCGGTCGAGGAAGTGCTGTGCCAGCAAGGGGATATCCTCGGGACGGTCGGCCAGGGGCGGGACCATGACGGTGGCGACGCGCAGGCGGTAGTAGAGGTCCTCCCGGAAGCGCCCCTCGCGGACCTCCCGCAGGAGGTTGGCGTTGGTGGCGGTGATCACGCGGGCGTCGACGGGGCGAGCGGTGGTCTCGCCCAGGCGGGTCACGGTCTTCTCCTCCAGGGCGCGGAGGAGCTTGACCTGGACTTCGGGCGAGAGGGTGCCGATTTCGTCGAGGAACAGGGTGCCGCCGGAGGCGGCCTCGAACTCCCCCGCCTTGTCCTCCGTCGCTCCCGTGAACGAGCCGCGGGCGTGGCCGAAGAGCACGCTCTCGAACAGCTCCCTGGGAATCGCGCTCACGTTCACGGCGCGGAACGGCCCGTCCGCGCGGACACTGGCATCGTGGATCTCGCGGGCCACCAGGTCCTTACCGCTGCCCGTGGGGCCGAGCAGCAGGACGGGCAGGCTGGTGGGGGCGATGCGCTCGATGTCGCTGTAGAGCTTCTGCATGCGGGTGCTGGCGCCCACCAGGCGCCCCAGGCCGGGGCGATCGGCGGGCCGCCGGGCAGGGGCGCTCTCGATGGCCAGGGCTCGCTCCACCACGGCCAGCAGACGGTCGGGGTGGGGCATCTTGACCAGGTAGTCGAAGGCGCCGAGGCGGCCCGCCTCCAGGGCGAGGCCCACCTCGGCGTAGCCGGTGAACATCACGACGGGGAGCTGGGGGCGCCGGCGAGCGATCTCCGCCATCACGGCCAGGCCCTCCCGCTCGCGTTCCTGCCCCACGGTGGGCGGCATGTTGATGTCCAGGAGCACCAGGCCCACGTCGTCGGCGAGCTTGGCGAGCCCGGCCTGGCCGGATTCGGCATAGAGCACGGGGTAGTCCTCGAGCACCTCGTCGAGGACCACGCGGAGGGCATCGGCCTCGTCGTCGATCACCAGGATGCGCTTCACGGCTCCGCCTTGCACGCCTTGGCCGCGGAGATTTCCGGCCACGCGACGACGCGGCATTATAGCGCATGGCAGCAGGGGGTTCGACAGCGGGACGGGGGGAGGCCGGGCCTAGAGCTCGGCGAACGCGGGCTCGTCGCCCACGATCTGGCGCACGCGGGCACGAAGGGGCTGGGGAAGGCTCCGCCAATGGGCCATGGCGGCTGCGTGGTCGCCGCGGGCGTAGGCGAGCAGCCCCCCGAGGAAGCGCCCCTGCGGGCCGGGCGGGTGGTCGCGGGCGAGGCAGTAGGCTTTGTAGCTCCGCGCCGCGGCCTGGCGGTCGCCGGCGCAGAGCAGGGCGAGGGCCAGGTTGTATCGCACGGCGTGGCCTAGCGGGCCTTGCAGGCCTTCGTGGAGGGCCCGCTGGTAGGCGCCGGCGGCGTCGGCGGGGCGCGCTGCGGCGAGCAGAGAGTCGCCGTAGTAGGCCCAGGCCCAGCTCTTTCGGGGATGGCGGGCGACCAGCGCTTCGGCGGCGGCGAGGTCGTGGATGCCCCGTTGGGCGGCGAGCAGCGCCCGGGCCTGGATGGAACCCGCGCGGGCGGCCCGGGCGAGATGGCTGCGGGCACCCTGGCCGTCGCCCATGATGCTCAGGGCGCAGGCGCGGCGGAGGGCCACGTCGGGGTCCTCGCGGCGCTCCAGGGCCTCGCCGTACTCCCAGATGGCGGCGACGTGCTCGCCGCGGGCCAGATGGCGGTCGCCCCGCCGGGCGTGCCCGGCCGGACCGCAGCCCGAGAGCCCCAGGACGGCGACGAACAGGCAGGCGACGACGGCGGGCATAGCGATCCCCTCGGGAAAGGCAAAAACTCCACGGGTGCGCGGCGGTGTCCTGTGGGGCAAAGCTCGTGCCGGGAGTGGCCCCTGCACGTCCGCAGCGGGCAAGCCCCGCCGGGCACACGACTTGGGGCGGGGCCGGCGGCCGCCGCCGCTCCCCCTGCATCCCCTCCCATGTAACGCGGACGCTACGCCACGTCATCGGCCCGCCGCGCCGTTTCGTGCCTGTCCGTCTGCGGCGCGCTCGCCGGCCGGGGGTCCAAGGCGCTGGCCAGTGGCCAGTTGGGCCGCCTGGGCGGGTCGGCCGGACCGTCGCTGGTCGCTCCGGCATCCCCTTTGCATCCGAGGCAGACGCGGCGAGCGGACTCGTCGCACCCCACAATGCGGAGGCAGAAAGGAGGACCCGATGAGAACCCCAGCCGCACTGGCGCTCGCCTGCTCGCTGCTCTGCGCCCTGGGATGCAGCCCGGCCACCCGGGCCCGGCGGGCTATCCAGCGGGGCGACGCCGCCCTGGTCGAAGGCCGCTATGCCGAGGCCCGCAGCGACTACCTGAAGGCCCTGGAGTTGAGGCCCGGCGCCGAAGCGGCCTTCAAGAATGCCTACTGCCTGAGCCGCATGGGCGACCGCTCGGCCAGCCTGGAGGCCCTCGCCCAGGCCATGGACCTGGGGATGGACGGCGCCCGCCTGGTCCTCGCCTCCTACGGCGGCGTGGCCACCGACGACATTCGCGAATACGTCCGCAACAACGACGGCGACCCCTACGCCTGGACGGCGCTCGGCGAGCGGCACTTCCGCAACGCCGAGTACACCCTCGCCGTCCAGTGCTACGAAACGGGCCTCGCCAACTGCGATAACGCCGCCCTGGGCAAGACCCTGTGCTACAACCTGAGCCTCGCCTACCTCAAGCTCGGCCGCTTCGCCGATGCGGGCCGGGCCCTCGACGACTACGTGGCCCGCACCGGCAGGCCGCTGAAGGACCACGAGCTGCTCGTCCTGGGCGCCATCCGCTACGGCCAGCGCGACCACGCCGGCGCCGCCACCGCCTGGGCCAAGCTTCCCCTGGAGACCCGAAGGCTCATCGCCGCCACCGTGGGCGACGAGAACGCCGAGCTGGCCGGCCTCGACGACCAGCACTGAACCCCACAGCTACGAAAGGGGCAAGAACATGCGTCCCGCCTGCATCGCCCTGCTCGCGCTCCTGGCCGCCAGCCCCGCCGCCCGGGCCGCCGACTCCGAGGGCATCGAGATCACCAGGTTCCTCCCCAAGTTCCGAAGCGACCAGACCGTCGAGCGCATCCAGGAAGGCCTGGAGCCCGCCAAGGAGCTCGACTCCGCGCTGAGAGCCAGCACGGAGAAGATCTGGCAGCTCATCGAGGAATACCGCAAGGCCCCGTCCACCGAGCTGGAGAACAAGATCTACAATGCCGTGGCCGACAGCGGGCAGACCATCGTCGAGCACGTCAATCGCCTGGAAGGCCAGCGCGACCGCCTCCGCGACGAACTGCGAGAGCTGAACTTCAACGTAGACACCCTGCTGGGCAACATCGCCACCTACACCACCTCGCTGGAGGGACGGACCGGCGACTTCGTCGAGGAGGCCAAGGCCCTCAAGGACGAGCTCACCCGCCTGGCCCGCTACCTCGTCGACCACCCCGACGACATGGAGAAGCGCCAGGCCTTCCGCCACAAGGTCATCGAGCTCAAGCGCCTGCGCTACAAGCTTCGCCTCTACGAGCGGAACAAGGCCATGTACGCCAAACTCGCCGACCAGATAGGCCGGGTGAGCCGTTTCTTCACCCGCTTCGAGAGCCGCCTGGATGCCGTGCTCGACGCCCTCGCCGTCCAGAAGCGCTTCATCGCCATGAACCTCGCCGCCCTGCGCGACAAGGCCAAGGTCGTCGCCTGGCTGCGCGGCGAGGCCGACGGCTCCTCCGGCGTTGCCGCCATGATGAAGCAGCTCTCCGACCTCTCCAGCAGCATCCAGAGCTTCGAGAAGGTCATGGACGTGATGATGAACCTGGGAGGCGACTTCGACAACTTCGCCGAAATGATGCCCGAACTCGCCGACCCCGCACTCGCCGAGGATGCCGACCTGGCCGAGGGCGAGCTCGATACCCTCATCCAGCGGTTCGCGAACGGCCAGTGAACCTCCGAGCCGAAGGAGGTACGACCATGCGCCTCACCCTCATCCTCCTGGGCGTCATCCTCCTGGCCGGCGCACTCCACGGCTTCCTCCAGACCTTCGCACGCGACGAATGGCCCACCATCAAGAAAGGAGACGAGCGATGAAAGCACTGCCCGCCCTCGCTCTCGCGGCCGCCCTCGCGCTGCCCCTCGGCGCCCGTGCCGGGGAGAAGCCCGAGAAGCACGACCGCCTGTTCCGCGTGCTCGACACCAAGCCCAAGGACGGGGAGACCGACGCCAGCCTCCAGGAGGCGGTGGGCAAGTTCGACCGCGCCCTCGCCAGCTCCCGAAGCGGCGAGCGCGAAGCCATCGACTCCAACCTGGCCTATAATGAGGAAAAGCTCGCGGAGCTCCGCCAACGAGCCGCGGCCCAGCGCGAATATCTCCAGACCCTCTGGGAACGCGTCGCCGTCCACTTCGAGAACCTCAAGAAGCAGTTCGGCGGCGACACCAGCTCCACGGAGTACCGCAAGGCCGCGCTCGCCCTCCGCGAGGAGTACCAGCAGCGGGAGGCCGAGGCCCAGCGTCTGCTCGACCACCTGGAGGCGGAGATCGCACGCATCGAGCTGCGCCTGGCCTCCCTGGGCAACCACAAGAAGCTCGCCCAGATCGAGCAGGACCTCCGGGCCACCGACCTCGGCCCGCAGGCGACCCTGGGCTCCGGCCGGACCAAGCCCCTCCCCTCCCGTGCCGACGAGGCCCTGGAGGTGCTCGCCGACCTCTCGCAGCGCAAGACCCAGCGCCGCATCGCCCTCCTGGTGGGAGCGGCGCCCGTCCAGTCGGTCGCCGACCAGTACTTCGAGAAGCAGATCGAGGATATGCTCGAGGGAGAGTGACGATGGACCTCCTCCGCTCGCTTGGGCCGGTCACCAGCCCTGTCCTCATCGCCCTGGCAGCGGTGAGCGTGCTCGCCCTGGCGGTGATCCTGGAGCGGGCCTGGGCCTGGGGCCTGGCCAAGGCCAGGAGAGCCCAGCCCCGGGCCCTCCTCGAGCTGGCTCGCCAGGGGCCCGGCCCCGCGGCCCGCCACGAGGCGGCCCGCCTCGCCCGCCGCGACCCTTACGCCCGCGTGCTCGCCCAGTGGCTGGACTCCCAGGGACACCGGGGCCACGTCGAGCAGGCGGTGACGCGGGAGGAGGCGCTGCTGGACCGCAACGTGTGGGTGCTCGACTGCGCCGCCACCATCGGCCCGCTGCTGGGCATCCTGGGCACCCTGGTGGGCATCTCCAGGAGCTTCAGCGGCTTCGACGCCATCACCCAGCTCGACCCCACGGTGGTCTCTCGCGGGATCTCCCTGGCGCTCAACAGCACCGTGGTGGGCCTGGGGATCACGGTGGTCTCCGTGGTCGCCGCCCACTTCTTCCGGCGGATGACCGACGGGGCGGTGAGCCGATTGGAGAACTTCGGAGAGGCCCTCCTGAGCGTCAAGGAACGATAGAGCGAGGAGCCAACCCCGTGCGCGCCCGCCGTTCCCGCCGCCCCCGCTCTCCCCGCATCGACCTCACGCCCCTGCTCGACACGGTGTTCCTGGTCATCGTGATGCTCATGTGCTCGTTCATCCACCTGCGGGCAGTGAGCGCCATCAAGGTCGAGCGCCCTGTCGTCGCCACCGGGGCCCAGGCGCTGGGCACGCGGAGCGTGCTCGAGGTGGTGGTCCGCCGCGACGGCGGCATCCTTTTCGAGGGTCGCCAGCTCGCCCTCGAGGAGTTGGCCGGCGAGCTGGAGCGTCGCGCGGCGAGCGCCGAGGCGTGCCTCGTGAGCGCCGACCGGGAGGCCCGACACGGGCGAGTCACCCGCGTCGTCGTCGCCGCCCGCAACGCCATGGGCCGCAAGCCCATCTACTTCGAGGTGGACAGGGAGATCCAGCAGCCCGCCTCCGAGAGAGCCGCCCGATGAGCAAGAGCAAGCCCAACCTCCTGGGCCTCTTCGTCCTCCTCAGCCTGGCGCTCCACGCGGGCGCCTACCTGCTCGCCGGCCGCTTCGTGCCTTCGAACGGGCCCTCCCTGGACGACCTCGCCGTGGTCCCGCTCGTCCACCCCCAGCCGCCTGAGGCGCCTGGAGAGAAGAGCCTCGAGGCGCCGACGCCCGACCGCCCGCCCCCCGGCACCCAGCGCTTCCGCCCCAACCTGGAGCCCCAGGAGGGCCCCGCCGCCGAGCCGGAAGCCGACCAGGCCCCCTCGCCCGAGCCGCCCCACGAGCCGGCCCCCGAGCCGCAGCCGCTAGCCCACCCCGACCCGCCGGAGCCGCAGCCGACCGAGGCTCTCGCCGAGGCGCCCGAGCCCGACGCCGACCGGGCCCCGGAGCCCGCCGAGGCCCCGCCGCCTGCCAGCCCCGTGTCGCCCGACGAGGTCGAGGCCTTCCGCGAGCAGCTCCTCGATGCCTTCGACCCCCGGTGGCGCAAGGTGCCCGACCTGGTGGTCGCCGCCCAGCCCGACGTCCAGCGCCAGGTGAGCCGCCACTTCGAGATGAAGCTCATCGCCTATCCCAAGGGGGTCAAGAACCCCACCTACGTGATCCTCATCGATGAACAGGCCAAGACCTATCGGTACACCCACGAGTTCGACTTCGAGCGCTACAGCAACCGCGTGAAGGACCGCACCCACGTGCCCTCCTACGCGCGACTGGTCAAGCGCGCCAAGAGCCGCCTGGCACTGCCCGAGGACCTGACCATCGCCAGCCTCGTGCCCCTCGAGGCCGACGCCTACTTCGCCGCCAAGCAGATGGCCGCGGTGCGAGCCGCCGGCGTGCCCCTCGACGAAGTGGCCCGCACCGAAGGCCGCTACGGCCGCGACGCCCAGGACCGCATTCGCCTCATCATCCAGCGCGTGGTCACCGTCCAGGGCCGCACCATCGAGGTCGAGGACCCCGAACGCAACCACGTCGAGCTTCTCTGAGCCCAGCCCGCTTTCCCGCCCACGCTACGCGGAAGCCGCCGAGCGCTTGACGCGCTCCCCCGCGCCCGGTAAGATACCCGCCTGTCGACCCGGGACCGGCGCCCAGCCAGGCGCCGGCCCCCAACTCTCTCATCTTTGCACCGGGAGCGCAGGAATGGCCAGGAAGAAGGCGACAAGGCGAGAGAAGAAAGCCCCTGAGAAGCCCCAGGCGAAGTTCGGCATCATCGGCATGGCCGTGATGGGACAGAACCTGGCGCTCAACGTGGAGAGCCAGGGCTATCCCTGCGCCGTCTACAACCGCACCGGCTCAAAGACCAAGGCCTTCGTCCAGGAGCGCTGCCAGGACAGGAAGATAGTCCCCGCCTACAGCCTCAAGAAGTTCGTCGCCTCCATCCAGCGGCCCCGCAAGGTGATGCTCATGGTGAAGGCCGGCGAGGCCGTGGACGCCTTCATCGACAAGCTGGTGCCCCTCCTGGACAAGGGCGACTTGATCATCGACGGGGGCAACTCCTTCTTCAAGGACACCATCCGCCGCAACCGGGAGCTGGAGAAGAAAGGCATCCTCTACATCGGCACCGGGGTGAGCGGCGGCGAAGAGGGCGCCCTCCACGGACCCGCCATCATGCCCGGCGGACAGAAGAAGGCCTGGAACCTGGTGCGCGGGGTCTTCCAGAAGATCGCCGCCCACGTCAATGGCGACCCCTGCTGCACCTACATCGGCTCCGACGGCGCCGGCCACTACGTGAAAATGGTCCACAACGGCATCGAGTACGGCGACATGCAACTCATCGCCGAGGCCTATACCATCATGGCCAACGCCCTCGGCCTCGACGCCGACGAGTTGCAAAAGGTGTTCCAGCGCTGGAACCGCGGCGACCTCGACTCCTACCTCATCGAAATCACCGCCGACATCTTCGGACGCCAGGACCCCGAGACCGGCAATCCCCTGGTGGAGATGATCCTGGACACGGCGAAGCAGAAGGGCACGGGCAAGTGGACCAGCCAGGACGCCCTCGACCTGGGCATCCCCGCCCCTACCATCGCCGAGGCCGTCTTCGCACGCTGCGTCTCCGCCATCAAGGACGAGCGCGTCGAGGCCGCCAAGGTCCTCAAGGGGCCCCGCAGCGAGAAGTGGAAGGGCATCGGGACCAAGAAGGCCGTCAACGCCATCCGCAAGGCCCTCTACGCCTCCAAGGTATGCTCCTACGCCCAGGGCTTCGCCCTGATGCGCGAGGCGGCCGAGGAGTACGGCTGGGACCTCAAGTTCGGCGAGATCGCCATGATCTGGCGCGGCGGCTGCATCATCCGCGCCCAGTTCCTCCAGAAGATCAAGGACGCCTACGACCGCGACCCCGAGCTGCCCAACCTCCTGCTCGACCCCTACTTCCGCGACGTGGTGCACCGCTCGCAGAAGGCCTGGCGCCAAGTGGTCTCCACGGCCAGCCAGCTCGGCATCCCCATCCCCGCCTTCAGCTCCGCCCTGTCCTACTTCGATAGCTACCGCCGCGAGCGCCTGCCCGCCAACCTGATCCAGGCGCAGCGCGACTACTTCGGCGCCCACACCTACGAGCGCGTCGACAAGGAAGGCACCTTCCACACCGAGTGGACGAAGTAGCTGCCCGCGCGGGAACCTGCCCGGCGCCGCTGGAGCCTACGGCTGACCGGGGGCCGTGGACGCCGCGAGGATCCAGCCCGGTCGGCCGTCCGGCAGGCGCACGGCGTACCACCCCTCCTCCCCGCCGATGACCGCCAGCCGAGCCCCGTGCCCCACCGTGCTCAACACGGCGGAAGTAGCGTCGGGCCGCTCGTAGACCCGGGCCGCCGTCAGGTCGACGGCGACGTAGGAGGGAAAGCCGCCGTGGGTGGCTGCGTCGCCGAGGCTCTCGGCAGGACCGAGGGGAGCGGCATCGAAGGGCTGGCCTGCGGCATCGTAGCGGAAGTAGGGCGCCGGTGTGCGCGCGGCGACGAACGAGACGGCCTCGCCGATGCACTTGCGCACCGCCTGGTCCACGGGCGCATTGCGGAAGCCCGACAGGTCGAGGAGGGTCTCCGAGCTGCCGCCGCCCACCCGCGTGCCCAGGCCGGCGCCGAAATCAGTGGCCCGCCCGGTCACCGTGGTCGCCGCCACGATGCGCGACGTGCGGGCGTCGACCACCCGCAGGTCGATGGCCACGTGGGCGTGGCGCATGCGGAGCTTCACCACCCAGGGATGCTCTCGGGACTTCGAGCCCAGGTCGACGCTCTGCCCTTCCGCGTCAGGCTCGAGCTCGGTGACCACGCCCTTGACCAGCAGCTCGGCGCCCTCGATCTGGCCCGCCGGCGCGGCCGTGCGGGGGTCGGCCCGCCCGCTGCCGCCCAGGTCCTGCTCGGCCAGCACGGCTCCCAGCTCGGGGCGCTCGACGACGATGAACCGCCCGCTGGCCAGCAGCTCCGTGGCCAGCATGTCCGCGAGCCCGGAGCCGATCGCCGCGGCCCCCTTCGCCGAGGCGTCCACGAAGTCGACCACCGCCACCCGGGCCCTCGGGCCATCGTAGGGCAGCGCCTGCACCTGGTCGATGCCGGGCCCGTGGGGGCTCCCCGAGACCCTCGCCTGGGGCTCGAGCAACTCGGGGCAGCCCGCCAGCGCGAGGGCCAGGAGGGCAATCAGCGCGGTGGCGCGGCGAGGGGTCATGGCGGCTGCCTCGCAGGGAAGTGCCGGGGGGCACGCGTCGGCGTGCCCCCCGGGGCTCGTTCCACGTATTGCCTGGCGTCCATCACGGCTGGGTGGTGGAGGTGAATGCCTTGAGGATCCAGGCGGTCTTGCCGTCGGGCAGTTGCACGGCATACCAGTCGCCCTGCTGGGCGGCTACGCGGAGGGCGGTGCCGCCGGAGAGGGTGGCCACGGTGGCGGAGGCAGGGTCCGGCCTCTCGTAGACGCGCACGCTGCCCAGGGAGACGTAGACCTGTTCGGGCATACCGCCCTCGCCGCCGGGCTGGCCCTGGGCCGGCTGGGCCGCCTGGGGCGTGGCAGCCACGGGCTGCTGCCCGCCAGCGGGCTGGCCCTGGGTCTGGGGGGCAGCCGCGGGCTGGGCGGCGGGCTGGCCCTGGGCCGGGTAGTGGTAGTACTGCTGGGGCGTCTTGGCCACCACGGCGGCCACGGCCTTCTGGAGGCACACCCGCACGGCCTTCTCCATGGGAGTGTTGCGGTAGGCCCCCAGCCCGAGTCCCAGTCGGGAGCTACCGCCGCCGATCACGCCGCCCAGGGCGCCAGCGATGTCCGTGGCCCGGCCCTCGACGGGGACCGCGGCGACGATGCGGGACGTGCGGGCGTCGACGATGTGGAGGTCGAGGGCGATATAGGCCTGCTTGATCTTGCCGCCGCCGGCGGCAGGGTGGCGGCGGTTGAGCAGCACGGCGCCAAGGCCCCCGCCCTGGTAGTTGGGCTCGAACGCGGTCACCGAGCCCTTGACGAGCAGCTCCGCGCCCTCGATCTGGCCCGTGGGGGCTTCCGTGTCCGGCATCACGCGGCCGCTACGGGCCAGGTCCTGCTCGGCGAGCACGGCCCCTAAATCCTGACGCTCCAGGACGATGTAGCGGCCGGTATTGAACAGCTCGGTGGACAGCATGTCCGCCAGCCCCTCGCCGATGTGGGGATAGCCCTTGGCCGTCTTGTCCACGAAGTTGATCACCGCGATGCGGGCCCGCGGCCCGTTGTAGTGCATCGCCTGGGCCTGGCCGATGGTGGGGCTATCCCATCCACCGGAGACCCGCGCCTGGGGCTCGAGCAGGCTCTCGCAGCCCGCGATGGCCAAGGCCAGAAAGCTTAAGGCCAGAGACGGCAGCACCTTACGCATGATCATCGCCCTCGATTCACGGTATCGCACTGGCTTGGGACGTGAAGCTGCCACACGCCCTCATTCTGCCACGGCGCGCCGCAGTTGTCAACGTTTCCCTTCGCTTTTCTTAGACGCGCGGGGCAGGGGCGCTATTCAATGTCCGCGGGCGCGGCGGCCGTCGGGCGCCGCGCAGCCGGGGGGGAAGCTCTCGCCGTGCAGGAGCACGGCGGCTTCGCCTCCCGGGTCGCCGACCAGGCGGGCTCCGGGTTCGACTCGGGCGTTCATGCCCACCACGGCCCCCTCGACGATGGCGTCCTGGCCAACGGTCCCCCCGGCGAGCACGATGGCGTCGCGCACCCGGGCGCCGGCGCCGACGGTGCACGCCTCGGAGACGCTGACGTTCGGGCCCAGGCGGCAGGGGCCGAGCTCGCAGCTCCCGGCGACCACCACCGGGCCGTCCACGGCGACGTGCGGGGGCACTTGGCTGCCAGGGACACCGGTCTCGGCGAACAGCTCCCGCTGGGCTTCCAGGCAGGTGGCGGGGTCGGTGACGTTGATCCAGAATCCCTCGAGCTCGTAGGCCCGGACGGTGCGTCCCGCCTCCAGGAGCATGGCGATGGCGTCGGTCAGCTCGTACTCCCCGCGGGGAGAGAGCTCGACCTGGCGCAAGAGGTCGAAAATCTCCGGGGGGAGGACGAAGATGCCCGCGTTGATGTAGTGGGTGGTGGTCTGCCCAGGCTCCGGCCGCTCGACGATGCGCACCACCCGGTCGCCCTCCACGTACACCGCGCCCCCGGAAGCGGGGTCGCGGAAGTAGCGCACGGAGAGGAGGGCCGAGGGCCGCTCTTCAGCGTAGATCGCGGCGATCTCAGGCAGGTGGCGGCGCGAGGTCACAATGTCGCCGAACATCATCAGGAAGGGCTGGCCCGCCGCGAAGTCCTCCGCCAGCGCCGTCGCCTGTCCCGTGCCCCGGGGGTCCTCCTGGAGCGCGTAGTGGAGCCGCACGTTCCCGCAGCGGCGCCCCAGGCCGTTGCGGACCAAGCGGGCCTGGTGGCCGACGACCAGGAGGACGTCGCTCACCCCCGCTTCCTCGAGCTGGCCGATGGTATGGACGAGCACGGGACGACTGGCGACGGGCATCAGGGGCTTGGGCAGCTCGTCGCACAGGCCCTGCATGCGCGTGCCCTTGCCCGCGGCGAGGAGGACGGCTTTCATGGCGTGCGGCCTCGAGGCATGCGGGGAGTGGACGGGGCGGCCCGCCGGCTAGCCTCCGGTGCGGGAGTCCGACGGCGCGCCGTTCCGCGCGTACGCCGGCGCGGACGGCTGGCGGGTGCGGAGGAGTTCCCGGGCCCGCTGTTCGGTGCGTCGGCCCAGGATGCCATCGGGCTTGAGCCCGTGCTCGCGCTGGAAGGCCTCTACGGACCCGAAGCCCAGCTTGCGCAGTATCGTCACCAGCTCGCGGGCCCGCTGCACCGTTGGCATGTCCACCTCCCCGGTCACGTGGTCGCTCATCATCTTGCGTTGGAAGTGCTCGACCGAGTCGTAGCCCAGGGCCGAGAGCAGTGCCCGGCCGTTCCCCGGGCTCAATGCCCGGGGACCGTCCGGGTGCGGGCCGCCGGACACCGCGGGGCCGCGTGCCAGCACCTCGGCCTCTTGGCGGTAGCCAGGAGGCGCGTAGGGAGCGCACCCTGCGTCGCCGCCGCGGGGGCGCCAGCGCAGGTGAGCCCGGGCCATGCGCTCGAGGTAGTAGCGATCGCCGTGCAGAGCCGCCACCTCGCGCCGCAGGTGCCGCTTGGCGTCCTGTAGACAGGCGATGTTACGTCTCAGGGCGGCCTCCCGCCGCACGAGGCGGGCCCGGAGCTGGCGGTTGCGCTGGTGAGCCTGGCGAAAGGCCGTGGTAGCGAGAACGAGGAGCAGGGCGAACAGGAACGCCTCTCGGATGCTCATGCGACACGGCCTCCAAGGCGGTCAGCGCGCCTCCCGCTCGACGGTCTCGCGCTCGAGGTGCTCTTCGGGCGGAACCACCTCGAGGCCCCACCGCTTGGCCTGCTTGGCCAGGCGCGTGGCGGTCTTCAGGCGGGCCACGCGTGCTCGGAGCTGGCGGTTGCGCTCGATCAGCCGCCGCCGGCGACGCTCGAGCTCTGCCAGGCGGTAGCCGGAGCGGGTGATGGCCGCGCGATCGGTCACCAGCACCAACGCCGCTCCCACCGCCAGGGCGACGATACACGCGAAAATCACGACGCGCCACATCGCTCCGTCACCTCGTCCCTGTCCCTTACCCCAGGACCCGCTGCGCCAGACGCTCGTAGGCCGCGTCCCTGACCGCCTGGCGCTCGCGGAACTTCTCTGTGTCCCAAATCTCTATCGAGTCCACCGCCCCCACGACGGTGACCTCCTTGCGGATACCCGCGTGCTCGCGCAGGAGCTCTGGGATGAGAATCCGCCCCTGGCGGTCGGGCACCACGACCGCGGCCCGGCTGCCCAAGGCCCGCTTGAACTCCCGGGCCGCGGTGCTGCTGATCGAGGGATCGGCGCGGAGGGTCCTCATCAGCTCGCCCAGGCGACCGCGGCTGCACGCCAGGATGCACGGCTCGGCGCCGCAGACCAGGCACAAGCCGTCGGCGAAGTCCTCCCCTGCCGTCTCGCGGAGGCGGGCCGGCAGGGCCAGGCGGGACTCGGTGTCCAGCGAGTGCGAGAAGGCGCCCAGGAACAAGGCCCATTCGCCCCGAAATGCCCCAGAAATCCCCAAACCTCCCCAGATACTCTAGCCCATACATGCCTCTTGTCAAGCTCTTTCTGCAAAAAAGTTCCCCTTCTGACTACACTTACGCATCTGGGCGGGCGGTCC
>JBKHIY010000109.1:0-13446 GCA_046538415.1 Candidatus Brocadiia bacterium
AGCCTGCGCCGTCCGCCTGGCCCGCCGCGAGCTGGAGCGCCTGGCCCGCCGACAGGCCGACCGGCAGGCCGAGGCCGAAGCACGGCTTCGCCACGCTCGCCGGCGGGCCGAAGCCGAGCTGGCCGACCTCGCCGACCGGCGAGCGGAGCGCGACGCGGGCGCGGCCCCGCAGGCACCGCAGCGCGAGCTGGCCCGCCGCGCTCTCTCTCGCCTCGTCGAGGAGCCCCGGGGACCATCCCCTGGACTCCACGCAGCCGCCCGCCGCCGCGCCGAGCGGGAAGTCGCCCGCCTGGCCCGCCGCCGGCGGCGCCGCGCCACTGGCGTGGCCGAGCTCCGCGCCCTCCACCAGCGCCTCGCCCGCCAGGCCGCCGTAGCGGTCTCCGACAGCCAGGAGCAGCGCGCCGAGGAGGCCCGCCAAGCCCGTGTCCACGCGGCGCGCCGCGCCGCCGCCGAAAGGCAGGCCCTGGCCGCCCTCCGCCAGCGGAGAGCCGAAGCCGCACAGAGCCAGCGGGAGGTCCAGGCCGCGTGGGCGGCCCGCGACCGCCGCCTCCTGGATGCCGGGGGCGAGGCCCTGGCCCGCCACCAAGAGCGCCGGCTGGCTCGCGCCCGCCGCCGCGCCGAGCGCGCCATCGAGCGCCTGGCGAAGGCGCGGAAGGTCCAGGCGCGTCGTCTGCGCCGCTTCTACGAGGAACAGCTCGAGCGTGCCGAGAGCTGGGCCATCGACGCCGCCGAACGCGCCGCGGAAGCGAGGTTCGAGGCCCGCGAGGCGCTGATCCGCGAGGTGCTGCGGCTGGCCGAGGAGATGGAGGAGGAAGCGGCCAGGAAGGAGCGCCAGGCCGACGGCCCGCAGTAGGACGCCGCCAGGCTACTTCGCCTGGGCGCAGATGAGCGTCACCCACAAGGCCCCCCGGGCCTTGCTGTCGGGGGGGGCCTGGACGACGGCGACGCCCACGTGGTCGTAGCGGGGGTGCATGGCCGCTGCGGAGGCGACGACGTCGGCCGGCCGGTCGGTGAGGAAATACCGCGCCTCGTGGATGCTCCACCTGGCGTGGTCGCGTGCCAGCCGCTCCTCCAGCCACAGGGGCTGGTGTTCCCCTAGTCGGGCGGCACGGCGGCTGTGGGCGAGGGCGTCGCGGGTGAGCTGTTCGTCCTCGACCAGCCTGCGGCGTCCCTTCTCCAGGCGGGCCTCGTTGATCCCCTCGAGAATCTGGCCGCGCACGGCCGCCACGTCGACCATCGGGGGCTGGCGGATGAACAGCTGGGTGATGAGGAGGTGGCCTCCCCTCTGCTCTACCGCGCCGATGCCCACGTGGGTGAAGTGCTCGTGGAGGATATTCTCGCGGTGCTTGGGGCTGCGCATCAGCCAGGCCTCGCCGACCCGGACGTTGGGCGCGGCGGCGATGTTCTCGCCCACACCCCGGTTGGGGATGCGGGCCTTCTCCACGCGGTCCTTGGGACTGCCCGTGGTTTTGGAATGATGGCCCACGAAGCCGTTTTCGTACATGTCGCGGCTGTGGGCGCGAGCGACCTCGGCGAGCCGGGGATGATAGTCGTAGGGAGGGAGGTCGTGGCTCCTGCGGTCGCGGTTGACCAGCTCGGCCATCTGGCGTTCGAGCTTCTCGATGGGCGAGAGCTCCTCGCCCCCCTTCTCGGCTTCCGCGGCCCGGACGGCTAGGGCGGACACGAGAAGCAGCAACGGCAGGGAGGGCCAGCGGGCCACGACCGGTCCTTTCTCTTCGGTTCCGACGACTCATTATACCCCGCGGCGACAGGCAAGCCAAGGCGCCGGGGGGCCTGTCGCTGCCCTTGATCCCCGCGAGCGCATCTGTCAGACTCGCGGGGTGTCGGCTCTTCGGCGGCAAGACGGATCGCAAACACAGACGGAGGAACACCACCTTGCGCAGGACGTGCCTGGTCGCGGCCACAGTTCTGGCGCTGGCCGCGCTCGCGCGGGGCGCCGAGCCAGTTCCCCTGATCGACCCGGGCAAGCCGGCCGGGGGATGGACGTTCGGCAACGGCCCCGAGTTCCCCGGTGCCCGGGGCGAGCTCCGGCTGGCCGAAGAGCGGTTCCGCGGCAAGCCCGTGCTCAGCCTGCACGGCGACTTCACCAAGGGCGGCAATTACGTGCAAGCCTGGATAGCGCTGCCCAAGGGCCCCGTCGAGGCGCTGTCCTTCTGGGTGAACACCCCTCCCGGCTCCAAGCGCCTGCCCATCCGCTTCACCGACGCCGAGGACACCGTGCACCAGGTGAACCTCAAGCTCGACGAGAGGGGCGGATGGCAGCACATGGTGTTCCCCGTGAAGGACTTCTTCAGGAAGATGGCCGCGGGGCAAGCGCTGGACATGGTCGCGGGATACGAGACGTGGGACGGCGCCAAGGATCGCCAGAAGCACGACAAGCCGCGCCAGGACGTGCCCAACCTGGCCATCCTGGCCTCCCGGGCCATGGGCACGACGAAGGGCACCATTCGGATCAGCGACGTGCTCTGCCACCCCAGCCCGGAGACGACCGCCGCGGTCCGCAAGACCATCCGCCTGGACGAGATGCTCCAGGAGGGCGAGCTGGACTGGGGGTTCAACCTCGGACAGGAGTTCCCCGGGGCCAAGGGCGGCCTCGACCTGGTCCGCGACCAGCCCGAGGCAGGCCAGAACGCCATGCGCCTGCACGCCGACTTCACCGCCGGCGGCGCCTACGTGGGCGTGCGGAAGTCGCTGGCCAGCCTGGACGTCCAGGCGGTGACCGCCATCCGCATGCGGATGCGCTCGGAGACCACCCGCCTCTACGGCCTCCGGCTGGTGGATGGCACGGGCCAGTGCCACCAGCGCAAGCGCATCCCCTTCGAGGCCGACGGGAAGTGGCACGACGTCGAGTTCGTGCCCACCAAGGTGGCCGGCGGCGAGCACTGGGGCGGGGCCAACGACGGGGAATGGCACGACCCCGTGCGGCTCATCGAGCTGATGCTCAACGTCGCCTCCCACGAGGGCAAGACGCCCGATCTGTATATCACCGACATCCGGGCGGACGTGATTGCCGAGGCCCGCGTCAAGCCCCCCGCCTACATCGAGAATTTCGATTCCGGCGAGGCACTGAAGGAGGGTTGGGACGTCGCCGGCGCCGTGGCGCTCGCCTCGCCAGGGCACGGGGGCAAGGGCAACGCCCTCCGACTGAACCGCACGCTGGAGAGCCTCCAGACCGAAACGTGGGCAGCCAGCCCGGCCTTCGACGCGGCGCCGGGCACCTGGCTGGTCGAGTACGCGTGGCAGGCCAGGCTGCACTCGCCCGACAATTCCTATCACGGCAGCGTCGCGCTGGTGGCCCTGGACCGCACGGGCCGCGTGCTGGAGACGATCCCCGTGGGCATCGGCTACGGCGAGAAGGACTGGCAGAAGGCCTCGACCTCGATGGCGCTCCCCCGGGGCACGGCCAGGGCGAGGCTCCGCGTCGAGCTTCACAAGACCTACGGCTCGTTCTGGCTGGACGGCCTTTCCGCCGCGCCCGTGACCACAGAGCCCATCGAGCGACGGATCGAGCGGATCCTGCTCGCCACCGACGCCGTGGGAAACCTCTTCCTGCCCGGCGACCCGGTGGTGGTCAAGGTGACGGTCGAGGCGGCCAAGCCGCTGCGCCCGCCCCAGCGCCTCCTCCGCTACTCCGTGCGCGACTACTGGGGAGCCGAGCAGCTTCCGGCGGGCGAGGTGGCCCTTCGCAAGGCGCCGCGCCAGCGGGGGCGGTTCCTCTACACCGCCCGCATCGAGCTTCCGGCGGACCGGCTGGCCGTGGGCAAGTACTTCCAGCTCCACGCGGCCATCCCCCGGGAGGGCGGCGAGCCGGCCCGCGAGTACACCGGCCTGGCCATCCTCCCAGAGGCCGTGACGAAGCAGTACGAGCCCGAGCGGGTGCCCTTCACCATCCGCAACTGGGACAGCCGGGTGCGCGCTTACTTCTACCTGGCCGACCGGCTGGGCCTGCGCCTGCTGGGGGTGTGGGGCGGCTGGTCGCCCAGGCCGCCCTACAAGCCCCACTGCCCGGGCATCGAGCGGTGCGCCAAGCTGGGGGCCAAGTGGGTCACGGGCACGCCCGCCAGCTCGGTCGAGCGCAAGGGCTTCGCCGAATACAGCGAGGAAGCTCTCCGCAAGGGGATGCGCAACTTCCTCGAGGCATATGCGGACCGGGGGCTGGCCATGATCGCCATGGGCAACGAGCCCCACGGTACAGGCCAGAAAGTGCTCGAAAACGTCCGCGCCTACAAGGCCATCTACGAGACCGTCAAGGCCTTCGACCCCGACATTCACGTCATCGGCACCTCCGTCGAGCCCAACGAGGAGTACTTCAAGGCGGGATACCAGGACTACCTCGACTCCTACGACTTCCACATCTACGAGCATTACTCCAACGTGCGGCGGACCATCCGCGAGTACCGAAAGCTGATGGAGAAGTACGACGCCGTCAAGCCCATCCACTCCACCGAGCTGGGGCTGAACAGCCAGGGCCAGACGCGCCTCGCCGTGGCCCGCGAGATGGTCAAGAAGTTCACCGTCTTCTTCGCCGAGGGCGGCGCCACGGCCAGTTGGTTCACCATCCAGTACCCCGACCCCAAGGGCAAGGCCCGCGGCCAGTTCGGCGACGCCCACTGCGTCTTCGACTGCAAGTACAACCTCTACAACCCTCGGCTCGATGCCATCGTCTACTACCACATGGTCAACGGCATCTGCGTCAAGGAGTTCGTGGCCGAGCGCCACTACCCCGACGGGGTCCAGGCCTACCTGTTCCGCGACGAGCGGGGCAACTGCCTCCAGGTGCTGTGGCTCGATGGAAAGCGCAAGGACGTCCTCGTGCCTCTGCCCGGCGGGTTGGACGTCCAGCTCGTGCACATCGACGGGACGCGCGCGGCCCTGCGGAGCGCGGGCGGCGGCGCGGCCGTCACGGTCTGCGAAGACCCCGTCCTGCTCCTCTACCGGGCCGAGGAGCAGGGCCTCGCCGAGAAGCTCGAGGCTCCTGCTGCGACCCTGGTCGCGCCCCCGGCCGCGGTGGAGCTGGGAGCGACCGCGGCGTTCTCGCTCCAAGGACCGGGCCTGGTGGCCGAAGCGCTGCGAGTGGGCGGCCCGCCCCTGTGGCACACGGAGCTCCAGCAGGCCGGCCCGGGCCGCGTGCGGGTGGCCGTGCGGGCGCCCGCGGGCACGCCGGCGCGGGAAGCGCGCATCTACGTGGGGGTCCTGTCGGAGGCAAATGTCGTCGGCGAGTTGACGGTCACGGTGCCAGTCTCCCGGCCCGGCCCGGCCGCGGGAGGGAGATGACCGCACCGTGCCCTGGCCCGGGGCCGTCGGGCCGTCCGAGGCGCTTGACAGGCCCGGCCATCATCCAGTATCGTGTGCCGTGGTGGGAGGTTACGGACTCCAGGGCTAGATGGCCGAGCGGCCCATGGCCTCGCTGCTGCAACGCCTTCGCTCCGCGCTGGGTCGGCGAGCCGACGAGGGCGCGGCGTCGCTGGACGGGGTGCGCATTCGCGCCATGAGGTTAGCGGACGTGGCGGGCGTGGTGGCCATCGAGGAGCAATCGTTCGGCAGCCCCTGGCGGCCCAGCTCCTATGGCCGGGCGGTGCGGGAAGGCCGGCAGCACTTTTTCGTGGCGGAGTGTCTGGGGCGGCTGGTGGGCTACGCCGGCTTCTGGGTGGAGGGCCGCAGCGCCCACATCGCCAAGCTGGCCGTGCATCCCGACCTGCGGCGTCAGGGTATCGGCTCGGTCCTGCTCGACCACCTGCTCGACGAGATCCGGCGGGTGGGGCTGTGCCGGGCCTACCTGGAGGTGCGCCAGAGCAACGAGGCGGCCCAGAAGCTCTACGCCCGCTTCGGATTCCGCTTCGAACGGGTCCAGCCCCGCGCCTACCCCAACAACGGCGAGGACGCCTTCGTGCTGATGCGCGACGGCCTGCTCAAGCTCGACCCGCCCGCGGACTAGCGGGGACGCTCGCCGCGGCGCCTGCCCCGCCCCACCCTGGAGGAGCGATGGAACGAACCCTGGTGCTGATCAAGCCCGACGCGGTGCACCGCCGCCTGGTAGGCCGCATCCTGGCCCGCTTCGAGCACAAGGGCCTCAAGCTGGTGGCCCTCAAGATGATGCGCATCAGCGAGGAACTGGCCCGCCGCCACTACGCGCCCCACGAGGGCAAGACCTTCTACGAGCCGCTCATCCGCTTCGTCACCGCCGGCCCCGCCGTGGCCCTCGTCCTGGAGGGCAAGCGGGCGGTCGAGGTGGTGCGGGCCATGATGGGCGCCACCTTCGGGCCCGACGCCGCCCCCGGCACCCTGCGGGGCGACCTGGCGATGAGCAACCGCTTCAACCTCGTCCACGGCTCCGACTCGCCGGCCACGGCGGAAGCGGAGATGGCGCTTTTCTTCCAGCCCCACGAGCTGGTCGAGTGGGAGCCCCACGACAACCCCTGGGTCTACGACTTCTCCGGAGGAGGCGAGCCGGTATGAGCTTCCCCGAGGTCCGGCTGCGCCGTCTCCGCCGCTCGGAGGCCCTCCGGCGGCTGGTGCGGGAGACCCGCATGGGGGCCGACGACCTGGTGCTGCCCCTCTTCGTGCGTCCCGGCCGGGGGGTGCGCCAGCCCATCCCCTCGATGCCCGGCCAGTTCCAGCTCTCGCCCGACGAGCTGGTCGAGGAATGCCGCCAGGCCGCGGCCCTGGGCATTCCCGCCGTGCTGCTCTTCGGCATTCCCGCCGCCAAGGACCCCCTGGGCTCCGAGGGCTGCGCCGACGACGGCATCGTGCAGACCGCGGTGCGAGCCATCAAGGACGCCCTGCCCCACCTCCTGGTGATCACCGACGTGTGCCTGTGCGAGTACACCGACCACGGCCACTGCGGCGTGATCCGCGAGGGCGAGGTGGACAACGACGCGACGCTCGAGCTGCTGGCCAAGATGGCCACCTCCCACGCCCGGGCGGGAGCCGACCTGGTGGCGCCCAGCGACATGATGGACGGGCGGGTGGGGGCCATCCGCCGGGCCCTCGACCAGGAGGGCTATCCCACACTGCCCATCATGGCCTACTCGGCGAAGTATGCCTCGAGCTTCTACGGCCCCTTCCGCGATGCCGCCGAGTCGCCCCCTCAGTTCGGCGACCGCCGGGGCTACCAGATGGACCCCCCGAACGCCCGCGAGGCCCTTCGCGAGGTGGAGCTGGACCTCGCCGAGGGGGCGGACATCGTGATGGTCAAGCCCGCCCTGGCCTACCTGGACGTGGTGCTGCGGGTGAAAGAGCGGTTCGCGGTGCCCGTGGCCGCCTACAACGTGAGCGGCGAGTTCGCCATGGTCAAGGCCGCGGCGGCGAAGGGCTGGCTGGACGAACGCGCCGTCGTCCTCGAGATGCTCGCCGCCATCCGCCGCGCGGGGGCCGACATCCTGATCACCTACTTCGCCCGCGACGTCGCCCGATGGCTGGACGGGGGCTGAGGGCCACCGCCATGGCCGAAGCTTGCCCGAACCAGCCTGAGCCCATCCCCATCAAGCCCCACCATTTCGTCGACATCCTCCGCGCCCTGGGCCGGGGCCAGGCCGTCTTCGAGCCCCATCCCTACGGCCACGCCCTCCACCTCGTGGCCGCACGCCTGCTGGCCGACCGCGACGCCCCGCTGGCCATCGAGCTGGGCGCCGACGCCATCTGCGCCCCCTGCATCCACAACGTCGGCGGGCGATGCGACGACACCATCGACACCTCCTTCCGCCCCCAGGCTCCCGCCTCGAAGCAGGAGTGGAACCTGCTCCTCGACACCCGGTGGTGCGAGCGCCTGGGCCTCGCCCAGGGCGAGTGCCTCGCCGCCCACGCCTTCGCTCGACGCATCGCCGCGCGGATGGGCGACCTGGCCGACGTCTACCGCGAGCTCCCACCCCGACGCACCGCCGAGCGGGCGCGCCACCTGCGGGCCGGGACCGCCTCGTTCGTGGAGGCCTGAGACGGGAGCACAGCTAGCCGGCCAGCACCCGCCGGTGGATGCAGGGAGGGCAGCGCTGGTCGGGGTCGTAGACCACGATGCCGTCCACGCAGGTCAGACGCACGCGGACCTCGGGGTCGAAGGCCACGAGATTGGCCTGCTTGCCCACCTCCAGGCTGCCCATCCTGCTGGCCACGCCGACCACGTGTGCGGGGTTGATGGTGGCCATCTGGACGGCCTCGCGCAGAGGGATGTCCATGAGGCGCACGGCGTTGGCCACGGCGCGGTCCATGGAGAGGTTGGAGCCGAAGATCCGCCCGTCGCCCACGCTGCGCACCACGTCGTCGGGCCGCACGTCCACCTCCTGGCCGTCCTCCAGGGTATAGCGTCCCTGGGGCAGGCCGGCGGTCCAGTTGGCGTCGGTGATGAGGGAGATGAGGTCGAGGCCCTTGGCCTTGAGAGCGAGGCGGAGCATGATGGGGTGGACGTGGACTCCGTCGCAGATAACCTCGGTGGTCACCTCGTCGCAGAGCATCACCATCTCGTCGAGCCGAGCCCGGCTGAGCCCCCGCTCCGGCGGCGGGTAGCCGTAGCGGGTGGCGTTGAACAGGTGGGTGGCGTGGGCCAGGCCCGCGGCCACGGCCTCCTGGAACTGGTCCCAGGTCACGCACGAATGGCCCACGGAGGCCACGACGTCGCGAGCGACCAGGGCGCGGATGAGCTCCATGCCCCCGGGAATCTCGGGCGAGAGGGTCATCAGGGCGATGGTCTCGCCCCAGGCGTCGAGCAGGGGGTCGAGCTCTCCCTCCGCGAAGGTCCGCCGCGCGAGGTCGGGCCGCAGGCCGCCCAGGCACGCGGGATTGACGTACGCCCCCTCCACGTGGGCGCCCAGCACCCTGGCCCCCTCCAGCGGCGAGCGGCGGGCCTGCTCCACCAGGCCCAGCCATCCCGGCTCCAGCGATTGCGCGGTGGGGACGAACGCGGTGCAGCCGTGGCGGGCCTGGAACGCGGCCATCTTCGCCAGGCCATCGGCGTCCGTGGCCCGCCCGCCGCCGCAGCCGTGGCAGTGGATGTCCACGAACCCGGGGACGAGGACCAGCCCCTGGAGGTCCACCACCGTCTCCCCCTCGAGGGTATCGGGGGGCTGGAAGTGGCCTTCGGCGGCGATCTCGTCGCCGTGAATGCGCACCCAGCCGTCCGCGTGGTCCTCCCACGGCGTGATCACCCTGCAATTGCGGAAGAGCATGAGCCTGCTCCCTGCGAGGCGCGGCGACGAGGCCGCGCCTCGGCCTCCTCCCGCGCCGCGTTGCAATCCTAGCGGGGCCGGGCGGACGAGTCAACCGCGGCCCTTGCCGCCGGCGGCGGCATCATGTTGATCCCGGCCCTGGCGCGTTGCCGTTCGTCACAGCCGTTGGTCCTTACGCCGTAAGCACTTGTGGGGCGCGGCGGATCGGGGTGTTGCCGATTGTCAACATTCCCGGACTCCCCGCTGGGCGGCGCCGCGCCCCGCGCCCGGCTCCGACCGGTCCCAAGTCGCGGCCTGCTGGTGACTTACGCAGGCGGCCAGGAAACGCGCCGCATCGCCGAAGCGCGGCATGCGAATTGCTACCCCATCCGCAGGATCTGGACTCTGTATGCCCTGATTCGCCGAGCGAAGCCCACCGAAGGAGAAACAGCCTTGGCTCACAAGTTCCTGAGCACGGCTCTCGCCGTCACCCTCGGCCTCGTCCTGGCCTGCCCGGCCAGCGGCGGGGTGTTCTACGACATCGTGACCGACCCCTCGGGCCTGGGGGCCGACCTGTTGGCCTACTGGCGGCTGAACGAGACCGATCCCTCGATGCCTGCCGCCGACACCACGGGCGGAACGCCAGGCACCTACACCGGCTTCACCGCCGCCGACATGGGCCACGCCGGCGCCTTCCCCGACGACGCGGACCTGTGCGTGAACTTCGATGGGGGGCAGACGGAGCTCATCGACTTCGGCGACGGCCTCATCGACGGCCGCACCCAGCTCTCCGGCGGCGTGTGGGCTCGCGTGGATACCCTGGACAAGGACCACACCTTCCTGGCCAAGGGCGAGTTCGGCGGCAACCAGCCCCTCCTCCTGTGGCGCGACGAGGCCGTGTGGGGCAAGAGCGACAGGGACACCTACAGCGTGAAGGTCAAGACCGACGGTGGCAACGACGCCTCGGCCTACGGCCCCGACGCAAAGGCCACCGACAGCGACTGGCACTTCGTGTCCTTCAGCTACCAGGGCAACACGGCCGGCGGCCTGCGGCTCTACCTGGACGGCGCCCTCATCCGCTCGGCCGACACCTCGGGCACGGGCGGCATCGCGAACAACTCCCACCCCCTGACCGCGGGCTTCCCCGCCGTCCCCTCCTCGGACAAGGAGATGGACGGGCGGCTCGACGACATCGTGCTCTTCGACCGCGTGCTCTCCAGCGCCGAGATGCGGCGGCTCTACCTGGCGGGCACGGGCGAGCACATGCCCCTCCAGGCCATCTCCGCCTCCTACAGCGGCGACCAGCTCCTCCTCTCCAGCGTAGACGTGTTTCGCGAGGGCACGGGCGTGGCCACCATTCCCGCCGCCGACCTCATCGGCGTCGAGGTCACCCACTACCGCACCGACCAGGACGCGGTCGTGGTCATCCCCCCGGGCGCGTCCGAGCCGTCCCCGTGGAGCCGCGCCGCCCTGCTCGAGGACCTGGCCCTCAACACCGGCCTGGCCAACCCGGGCCAGGGCGGGGGCCTGGGCACCGACCCGGCGCCGTCCGACCCGGGGGTAGGCCTGCAATTCCTGGAAACCGTATTCAACGGCCCCGGCGTGGACGTGGTGATCTTCGAGGTGGACAACCAGGCGCCCGACCCCTTCGTGGTCAGCCCCCTGGTCTTCGACCGGCCGGGCCTCACGTCCATGACCGTGAATAGCGCGGACTACGTGCCCTTCGAGGACGAGGTATTCGGCCTCGACGTCTACTTCACCGACGCCGACGTCACCTCGCTCGACGTGCTGGAGACCCTGGGCTTCAGCAGCCACCAGGTCTTCGGCGGCTACCAGGCCTACGGCATCGCCCTGGACCTCAGCCACCTGGGCTACTCGCTGGGCGACGGGGTGGGGGGCCTGTTCCTCCAGAGCGTGCCCGGCGCCAGCCCGTTCGATCCGACCTATGCCGCGGGGCTGCCGTTCATCCCCGAGCCGGGCACCCTGGTGCTCCTGGGCGGGGGCCTGGCGGCCGCGCTGCGCCGCCGGCGGCGCCGGGCCTAGGCGGCGGACGCGACGCCAACCAGGCCGTGGGCTCTCCCGCGAATTCGCACCTCGCCTGGCGGGCAGAGCCTGCGGCTCTTTCCTATCCCCTCCCCCGCCTCACGCGCCCTGCTCCCGGGGAAAGACCTTCACCGCCTCGGGCCGGATGCGGAGCGCCACGCGGTCGCCCACGGCGTGGCGGGCGCGACGGCCGCCGTCCAGGCGGTCGTGGGCCACCAGGGGCACGCCGGCGTCGATCTCCAGCTCCGTGTAGGTGGGCATCCGGCGCACGTGGGTCACCTCGCCGCTCAACGCCTCCCGGGCACCGGCGGCATCGGGGGCCAGGAGCTGGATGTCCTCGGGTCGCACGGCGGCCACCACGGGGCCCTCGAGTGCGGCGTAGGCGCTCGCCAGGCTCGGCCCTCCGTCGAGGGCCACGCGACAGCCGTCCCCCGCGCGCTCGGCGGTGCCCTCCAGGAGGTTGCGGGTGCGGGTGAACCGGGCGACGAAGGGGCTGGCGGGCCGGGCCAGGACCTCGTCGAGGCGCCCCACCTGGACCAGCCGCCCCTCGTTCATGATGGCGATGCGGTCGGCCACCTCGGCGGTCTCCTCGAAGCTGTGGCACACGTGGAGGAAGGTGCCGCGCACGGCGCCGTGGATGCGTCGCAGCTCGGCGGCCAGTTCGGAGCGGAGATTCTCGTCCAGCGCGGCGAGCGGCTCGTCGAGCAGCAGGACACGGGGCTGCGTGATGAGCGCCCGGCCGAGGGCCACGCGCTGCTTCTCGCCACCGCTGAGGTTGAGGGGCAGTCGGTAGTCGAGGTGGGCGATGCCCAGCAGGTCGAGCATGGCCTGGACCTTCTCCTCGACCTCGTGAGCGGCGCGTTTCCGCGCCTTGAGCCCGTAGGCCACGTTGCTCTCCACGGTCATGTTGGGGAACAAGGCGTAGTCCTGGGGCACGTAGCCGACGTTGCGCTCCTCGGGGTAGAGGGCGGTGACGTCGCGGCCGTCGATGAGCACGCGTCCCGTCTTGGGGCGGTAGATGCCCACCAGGCACTCCACGAGCACGGTCTTGCCGGCGCCCGTGGGCCCCAGGAGGACCATGTACTCGCCCTCCTGGATGGCCAGGGAGGTGTCGCGAAGGTGGAACTCGCCGAGGTTGATGCTCAGGTCTTCAACTTGGATCATGGTCTCACCACACGTAGCCCTTCCCCCCCAGCTTGTGGAGGGCGTAGACCGACACGGCGCTCACCGTGACCAGGACGAAGCCGATGGCGAAGCCGTACTCCACGTTGCCGTACTCGATCTGGACCCACATGTTCACCGCCAGCGGGTCGGCCTTGTGCACGTGGAGGCCCCGCGCCAGGGGCCCGAACCGTGCCAGCGTCTGCGCGGAGAAGGTCCCGCAGAAGAGCAGCACGCCGCCGAACTCCGCCGCCGCCCGAGTCCACGCCAGGATCAGGCCCGCGAAAATGCCCGTCTTCGCGCTGGGCAAGGTCACCGTCCAGAAGGCCCGCCAGGGCGAGCTGCCCAGGGAGCGGGCCACGTGCTCGAACCGCGGGTTCACCCCGTCGAACGCCGCCCGCCAGGCGCTCATCCCCATGGCCAGCGACAGCACGAGCTGCACCACCACGATCCCGGCCAGCGTGTAGGGCACCCGCACGCCTGCCTCCCGCTGAAGGTCGAACAGCGGTCCGTACTGGAACACGATGATCAGGCACAGGCCCACCGACGACGAGGGCAGGACGATCACCGAGGAGAAGAGCACGTCGATCACCGACCGCCCGGGAATCCGGTAGCGCGAGAGGGCGTAGGCCGCGGGAATGCCCACCAGGGCGGCTATCACCATGGTCGCGGTGGCGGTCACCACCGTCAAGTTCACCGAGCGCCAGAAGGCGGCCATCCGCCAGCACCCGCCGGCGAAGGTGTGGATGTGCTCCTCGGTTCGCCATCGCCTCATGGCCTCCGTCGTGTGGAGACGCTCCTTGGGGAGCAACTGGCCCACGTTGCTCAGGAACAGCCAGCACGAGCCGAGCACCAGAAGCACCGCGGCGCAGTAGAAACCCGCGACCAGCAGATGCCGGTGCACGCGCATCGGCGAGCGGGCCTGGGAACGGACGCGGTCACCAGACATAGCTCTTCCCTCCGATGATCCGCACCGCGCCCATGGTGGCCACCGCAAGAAAGATGCACACCAGGCTGAACGTCACCACCCAGCCCATCATCCCCCCATTCCAGTCCAGGTAGACGGAGAAGGGCATCACGTCGGTCT
>JBKHIY010000216.1:0-2896 GCA_046538415.1 Candidatus Brocadiia bacterium
GGCGGGGCCCGAGGCCGGCGCGTGCGCCTCCGCCGCCCGCTTGGCGGGCTGGGGCGCTCGGCCGGCCGGGCGGGCGGCGGCGCTTGACGCCGGGGGCCGGGGTGCGTACCATGAGTTCTTTACGACGGACGGCTTCCCACGGGAAAGGGATCTATGGACCAGCGGATCGACTTCACCAAGCTCTCCGGCAGCGGCAACGACTTCATCTGCATCGACAACCGGGACGGGCGGCTCGACGGCCTGCTGGCCGACGAGGGCGCGGCGGGGCGGCTGGCCCGCGCCCTGTGCCGGCGGGGCCTGGGCGTGGGGGCGGACGGCGTGGTCTTCGCCCTGGCCGCTGGGGACCCTTCGGCGGCGGACTTCGCGGTGCGCTTCTTCGAGCCCGACGGCTCGGAGGCGGAGCTGTGCGGCAACGGCAGCGCCTGCTTCACCCGCTGGGTGATCGAGGAGGGCTGGCTGGCGGGCCAGGAGGTGCGCATCGAGACCCCCTCGGGCGAGGCCCGCGGCCGCGTGGGGCGCGACGGCTACGTCCAGGTGTGCATCCCCGTGCCCCGGGAGCTGGCCACGGACATCGAGGTGGAGGCCGAGGGGCGGCGCTGGCGGATGGACTACGCGCTCACCGGCGTGCCCCACGCGGTGGTCTACGTGGACGACGTGGAGGGGGTGGACGTGGCCCGCTGGGGGGCGGCTCTGCGCCGTCATCCGCGGTTCGGGCCGCGGGGCGTGAACGTGAACTTCACGCAGGTGTTGGGCGAGGGCCGGCTGGCCGTGCGCACCTTCGAGTTCGGGGTGGAGGGCGAGACCCTGGCCTGCGGCACGGGCTCGGCCACGGCGGGCCTGATGGCCGCCCTGCGGTTCGGCTGGCCCGCCAGCTACCTCCGCGAGGGCGACCCCGTGCGGGTGCGGGTGCGGGGCGGCGATACCCTGCGGGTCTACTACCTGGTGCACCCCGACGGGGCCATCGAGCGGGTGTGCCTCCACACCGTGGTCCGCTACCTCTACCGCGGGCGGCTGCATCCCGACCTGGCGGCCCGGGCCCTGGCCGGCGCCCTGGAGCTGGAGCCCGCGGCGGCCGGGGCCTAGCCGCCGCCCAGGAGCCCCCCATATGTTCAGCATCGACCAGAACTGCCACGTCCTGTGGGACTGCGTGCCCAAGCTCCAGGCCCTGGCGGCCGCGGGCCACGCGGTGACCCACTTCGTCGAGGACGTGGACGTGGCGTTCACCGCCCTGGGCTCGACGGTGGACGACACGGTGCTGCATCTGACCCGCGAGCGCTTCCACCGCAGCGGGGGCCAGGACTGGGGGGCGGCGCTCTTCTACGCCGAGTTCCTGGGCAAGCTGCCGGTCGAGATTCGCCACTGGGAGCCGCTGACGGGGATGAAGACGGCCACCGTCGCCCGCCACCTGGGCTGGACGGTGGACGAGCTGTACGAGGAGTTCTCGCCGGGCGACACCTGGCAGCTCATCGGCTCCTCCTACATCGGCGACCGCGACCACCACCGGGTGATCGGCGACCTGTCGGTGGCGGAGACCCTGGACTTCCTCTTCGAGCTCTTCCACAAGGCCCGCGACGACATGTTTCGGGCCTTCCCCGGCGAGGCGGCCCGCCAGCGGCTGGCCCGCTGGTTCTGCGCCCAGGAGGGCCTCCTGGCCGAGCTGGTCGAGGCCCACCGGAATGCGGGCCTGGCCGACCTCTACCACGCCTGGCTGGAAAGCTCCGTGCCCGCCGAGCGGGTGCGGGTGGACCGGGGCTCGAGCCTGTGCGCCGTGGGCGCCGACGCGGACCGGGCCGCCCTCCTCGACGTCTTCACCCGCGACTACCGGCGGGCGGCGGGCCTCTACAACCAGGCCATCGAGCAGACCGACGCCGACGTACGGCCCCTGAGCACCGAGGACGGCGAGCTGCCCTTCTTCGGCATCCAGCCCTTCCAGGGCCACCTGGTGCGCACCGCGGCCTACCTGGATGACGGGCGGGTGCGCTTCGGCCGCGAGGCCGTGGCCCTCGACGAGGCGGGGCGCCTGCCGCCCCAGGCCCTCCGCGAGGCGGGCATCCAGTGCCTCGCGGCCAAGGCCCTGCTGCTGGTGGCCCAGGCCCGCATCGGCGAGGCCGGCCAGCCCCTCGCACTGCCCTACCGCGGCTCCCTCTACATGCCCACCGCCCATCGCCTGGTGGCCCGGCTCGACGAGGCGGGGCTCCTGCCCGCGCCCCTCCAGCCCTTGGTGCGCGTGCGCTTCCGCCTCCTGGACCGGATGCGGGAGCTGGACACCGTGGTCCACCTGCCCGAGCATCTCCAGGCGGCCATGGGCCGCAGCGAAGTGCCCGCGAGCGAGCTGGGCGAGAGCCACGCCGAGCTGGCCCAGGAGGCCGCCCGACGGCTCGAGCGCCTGGGCGACGACGCCGCCCGCCAGGCGTGGCAGGAAGAGCAGTTCCCCCGCCTGACGGCCCGCATCGACGAGCTGGACAGCACCCGCCGCGAGATGGCCCAGCGCAACTGCACCCCCGAGGAGATGCACGCCCTGTGGGAGCAGGAGAAGGGCCTCCGCCGACAGCTCCTGGAGAGGACCGTGCGCCAGATCGCCCTCGACTGGCAGCTCCGCGAGCTGGACTACTGGGACTCGCGCGGCGCCCTCCTGCCCTGGAGCATTGCCCTGGGCGGCGAGGACTTCTACGACCGCCTCATCGCCGAGGCCGACATCTACGAGGAGCAGCCCCAGCCCCAGGGCGCCGCCGCGGGGCGATAGCGGCGCCCCGGGCCAGTCTCGCGGGAGCGAGGCGGCCCTCCGACGGGTCCGACCCGTCCGACCTGTCCGACCTGTCGGACGTCCCCGGCTCGGTGCCAGCCGTTCTGGCGCGGCCCCGGCGGACGCCTCCGCCGCCCGCTTCGCGGGCTGGGG
>JBKHIY010000110.1:0-13278 GCA_046538415.1 Candidatus Brocadiia bacterium
CTCGAATAGGTCGTATAGGACCTATAGGACGTATAGGAGCCGCGAGGGCCATGGGGGCGTGGCCGGCGGGCGCAGCGGGCCCGCAAGGCAGCAGCGGGGCAGCGGCTTGCGGGGGCCGTGGGGCGTGGCCGGCGGGCGAGGTGGCCGGCGATGTCGAAGGGCGCCTTCGGGAGCGTGTCGGGGACTCTTGACTTGGCAGCGCGAGCGGCCTACAATCTGGTGGCGAGGGGGCGGCCGCCTGCGGGCGCCGTGTCCTTGCCCGCCGCGCGGGGGATTCGCTGAGAAAACAGAGATTCGGCAGCGAGTAGGAGAGTGCCTGTGTCTCCCGTACGTCGCTTCCTCCATCTCCTGGTGTTCCTGGGCTCGGTGGCGCTGGGCGGCCAGGGCGCGGGGCGGCTGATCGCGCTGGATGAGCCGGGCTGGCCTCAGTTCCGTGGGCCGCGGCGGGACGCCATCTGTCGCGAGACCGGGCTGCTCGAGTGGTGGCCGGAGGGGGGCCCGGCCGTGCTGTGGGAGAGGGGGGACATCGGCCGCGGCTACTCCTCGCCCACGATCGTCCGCGATACGCTCTACATCACGGGCGACGTGGGCGACGACCTGGTGATCTTCGCCTTCGACCTGGCCGCGGGGGGCGACGATGAGGCGAGCGCCCCGCCGGTGAAGTGGCGGACGACGAATGGGCGGGCGTGGAAGCGCTCGCACCCCGGGGCCCGGGCCACCTGCACGTATGCCGGCGGGCGTCTCTACCACATGAATGCCCACGGGCGGGTCGCCTGCCTGGAGGCGGCGACGGGCAAGGAGCTGTGGGCGGTGGACGTGCTCGAGCGCTTCGAGGGGCGGAACATCCAGTGGGGCCTGAGCGAGTGTCTGCTGGTCGACGGCGAGCGGGTGATGGTGACGCCCGGGGGGAAGAAGGCGCTCATGGCGGCGCTGGACAGGGATACGGGGGAGACCCTGTGGACCACGCCGCCCCTGGAGTTCCTCCGCACCTATCGCTTCGGGGGCAAGGAGGTGGACCCGCCTCGGCGCGACGTGGACGCCGCGGGCTACGCCTCGCCGGTCCTCTTCGAGATGGACGGGCGGCGGCTGCTGTGTCGCTCGGCGGGGCAGCACATCTTCTGCGTGGACGCGGACAGCGGGACGCTGGTGTGGAAGCACAAGGTCTACGCCCGGTTCGAGGTCATCGGCTCCATGCCCGTCTTCTGCGGCGACGGGGTGTTCTTCACCGCCAGCGATGAGTACGGCGGCCACTACTTCCGGGTGCGGGTGGAGGGCGGCGCGGTGCGCTTCGCCGAGGCCTGGGAGACGCCGGTGGACGACTGCCACGGCTCGTTCGTGTGCGTGGAGGGCCACATCTACGGCTCCGGCTACCGCCGCTTCAAGCCGTGGGTGTGCCTGGACGTGGCGACGGGGGAGATGGAGTATCAGAAGGCCGACCTGGCCATCGGCGCCCCGCTGTGGGCCGACGGCCGGCTCTATGCCCTGAGCCAGCGGGGGCGGCTGGCCCTCCTGGAGCCCACGCCGGGCGGCTTCCGGACCCGCGGCCAGTTCCAGTTCACCCGCCGCCGCAAGGCCGACTGCTGGGCGCACCCCGTGATCCTCGACGGGCGGCTCTACCTGCGCTACCACGACCGGCTGGTCTGCTACGACGTGCGCGCGACGAAGGGGTCGGTGCGCTGATGCGCGGCTGGGGCCCGGGGGAGTCGGGCTGCGTGGGGCTAGGGGCTGGGTGGCTCGAGGTGTCGCCGGAGGGCCTGTAGGAGGGCGGTGGGCTGGAAGGGCTTGGGGAGGACTTCGTACTCGCCTTCTGGCAGGTCGGTTTCGTCGAGGGCGGTGCCGGCGTATCCGCTGGCGAAGAGGACGGGGAGGTCGGGGCGTTCGCTCTTGATCATGCGGTAGAGCTCGCGTCCGCTGCGTCGGGGCATGACGACGTCGGCGAGGACGAGGTGGATCTCGTCGCGGTGTCGGCTGAAGAGCTGTGCGGCGTGCTCGCCGTCGCAGGCGGGTAGGACTCGGTAGCCTCCTCGCTGGAGGATGTTGACGGCGAGGTCTCGCACCAGCTCGTCGTCCTCGGCGAGGAGGATGGTCTCGCCGTGGCCGGGTTCGGGGGCGGGCTGCTGGGGCTCCTGGTCGCGCTCCGGCGCGTGGGCGTCGACGGCGGGGAGGTAGACGTGGAAGGTGGCGCCGCTGCCGGGCTCGCTGTGGACGTGGATGAACCCCTCGTGCTGGCGGACGATGCCGTAGACGGTGGCCAGCCCCAGGCCGCTGCCCTGTCCGACCTCCTTGGTGGTGAAGAAGGGCTCGAAGACGCGGTCGCGGACTTCGGGCCGCATGCCGGGGCCGGTGTCGGAGACGGCGAGGGTGACGAACTCGCCGGGCCTGGCCCAGGGGTGGGCGGCGGCGAACTCGTCATCGAGCGCGGTCCGGCCGGTCTCGATGGTCAGTCTCCCGCCCTCGGCCATGGCGTCGCGTGCGTTCAGGCACAGGTTCATGGCGATCTGCTCGATGCGGCCCGGGTCGGCGTAGATGTGGAGGGGGCCGGCTGCGGGGCGGAAGAGCAGCTCGATGTGCTCTCCGAGCACGCGGCGGAGGAGCTTCATGATGCCGCCGACCAGCTCGTTGAGGTCGGTGACCTCGGGCTGGATGGCCTGGCGTCGGGAGAAGGCGAGGAGCTGGCGGACGAGGCGGCGGGCGATGTCGGTGGCCTTCCTGACCTCGCGGAGGCTCTCGACGGCTTCGTGGTCGGGGGGCAGCTCGTCGAGGAGGACGGCGGTGTGGCCGACGATGACCTGGAGGAGGTTGTTGAAGTCGTGGGCCACGCCGCCGGCGAGCTGGCCCACCGCCTCCATCTTCTGGGCCTGGTGGAGCTCTTCTTCGAGTCGCACGCGGTCGGTCATGTCGAGCATCACGCCCACCATTCCCGCGGGGCGCCCCCGGGCGTCGGGGTAGACGGCCTTGTAGAAACGGAAGTCGTGGCGGGTGCCGTCGGCGCACTGGACCTGGGCGTCGTAGACCTGGGTGCCGCCTTCGCGGATGAGGTCCATGTCGCGCTGGTGGGTGACTTCTGCGAGGTCGGGGGGGATGGCCTCGGACAGGTCGGAGAGGCTTCGGCCCACGATGCGGTCCTTGGGCCGGCCGAGCACGGTGTCGGCGAAGGCCTGGTTGCAGCCGGTGTAGACGCCGTCGGCATCCTTGTAGAAGATGGGGGCGGGGATGGTGTCGACGAGGGTCTCGAGGAAAGCGAGGTGGCGGCGGAGGCGTTCGTCGGAGCGCTTGTGCTCGGTGATGTCGCGGCTTTCGGCCACGAGGTAGAGGATGTCGCCGCGCTCGGAGTGCACGGGCTTGATGGTGAAGTCGACGACGTGGGGGTTGCCGGCGGCGTCGATGTGGGTGGCCTCGAAGCGGTCCATGTCGCCGTTCGCGGCCGCTCGGATGGCCTGGCGGAGCCGCTGCTGGAGCGGCTCGGAGTGGGTCCACCATCGGGTTTCCCAGAAGGGCTTGCCCACCTCCTCCTCGCGGGTGGCGCCGACCATGTTGAGGGCCGTGCTATTGGCTTCCAGGAGGGTGCCATCGGTGGCCACGAGGCCGGCGAGCTGGAAGGTCTGTTGGAATGCGGCTCGGAACCTGCGCTCGCCGTTCTCGACGGCCCTCCTGCTGCGCGCCTGCTCGCGCAGGCTGTTCAGCGCGCGGCTCAGCTCGGCCTCGGCGGATCGCGCGGCGAGGTACTCCTCGGGGGGCACGTAGTAGAAGTTCTCGCACACGTCGGTGCCGATGACGGCCAGGGGGTGGGTGCGGAGGACGTCGAGGAGCAGCTTGGGCTCGAAGAGGCGCCGGTCGTACTGGCAGATGGCCAGGCAGCGGCTGGTGGGCAGGAAGTGGTTGAGCTTGGCCTCGTATTCGATGAGGCGCTCGGAGCCCGTGGCCCCGCGCAGGGCCCAGCTCATCTCGCCGGTCACGCGGAGGGCGGCGTGGCCCTCCTCGAGGGCCTGCTGGGTGGCGTTGCGGAGGAGCTCGAGCATGGCCTCGGGGTCGAAGACGCCGCGGCGCAGGTAGGTGTCGTCGGGGCCGAGGATACTGAGCTGGCCGCTGGCCAGGGTGGCCGCGGGGTCGATGCCCTCGCGCCGCAGGTAGCCGAGGATGGTCTCCTCGGTGCGGGCGTCGGCGATGTAGGCGACCCTATGTCCCGCCTCGATCCCCTGTCGGAGGAAGGGCGCGAGGACGGCCCGGTGCTCCTCCTCGGTCTCGTAGATGCAGCACAGGTGTTCGCCGGGCTGGAGTCTTCCGAGCGCCTCGAGCACATAGTGGGGCATGAGGAGGTCCTCCCTGTCCGAATGCCGGCCCCAAGCCCCTCTTCGGCCGTGTCCGTCCCGTCGCCCCGTAGAGGGGCCGGCGCGAGGTGCAGGACACGTGGCTGCCGCGCGGCGCCAGGGAACGGGTCGGACGCGCCGTGAGCACACTCGCGTCGCGCGCGCAGTAATTGTACCGGGGCAGTGGCCCGGGGCGCAAGCCGATGTGCGTCGGCCGGTGGGGGAGGGAGTGGGGGGCGTCAGCGGCGGCGGCGGCGCAGGAGCGCGGCGAGGCCGCTGCCCAGGAGCATCACGGTGGCCGGCTCGGGCACGGGCTTGGTGAGGTTCCGCCCCGCGGTGTCGACGAGGAAGTTGTCGAAGTAGACCGGTCCCTGGCCCAAGCCGCCTTCGAGCAGGTTGATGACGTCGAGTGCCCCGGGGTTGGTGGTGCGGCGGAAGCCGAAGTCGTCGGCGAGCAGCTCGGTGCCCACGATGCCCGGCCCGGCGGCGTAGACGTCGTAGTGGTTGGCCGCGTGGTCGACGGCCATCCAGAAGTCGTACCACGCGAGCGCGGTGATGGGCTCGATGATGGTGGGGGTGGGCCCGCCGCCGCTGCCGTCGCCGTCGCGCGCCGCGATCTCGTCGGGCAGGAAGAGCACCTGGGTGGCGTAGTCGCGCCAGGAGGGGCCGCTGTTGTCGTCGGTCATCCCGATGGACAGGTCGGTGCCCTTCTGGGGCACGAGGGCCTGGAAGAAGAGGGTGCCCACGGTGCCGTCGGCGATCTGCTGGCCGGTGCCCAGGACGCGCATGGAGCGGCCGCCCTGTCCCGACCAGGACAGCACGAGGTTCGAGGGGTCCAGGGGGTCGGCCACGCGGCTGCCGTTGGAGAAGGAGTTGCCGTGCTGGAAGTCCTCGATGGGCACCCACCCGGCGCCGGCGGGCGCGGCCAGCGGGAGGAGCAGGGCTATCGCAGCCAGAAGTCGCTTCCAGTCCATTGGGGCGTTCCTCGTGAAGTTCGCGTTCGGGCGTCTCGTAGCGGGCGCGCACCGCCCACCTCTTTGGTACCTGGCAAATCGCGTGCCAGCGAGCTGGACGCGGGGCTGCAAGGCGGTGGCCCTCTAAGCGCTGCGACTGCAATCACTTGCGTCGGGCACGCGGGGGGCCACGCGGCGACCCGCGCGGCGGCTATGCGGCCCGCTTGTTGACGCTCGGCAACACGCCGGCCGCCCAGGCGTCCCGTACGCGGGCGTAACCGGTTTCGCCGCAGCGGCTTAGGGCCATGTTGCCGCTTGGAAACATGCCTCGATGCCGAGCAACATGCCCGCGGCCTGGGCCGGGCCCTTGACTTCCGCCTTCCCGCCCCCCTATACTCAGGCCGGGCGATTCCCGAAACGTTGCGGAAAGGACGAGGCGAGATGAAGCACGCGCTGTGGCTGGCCCTGTGCGTCGCGGCCGTCGGGATGGCGGGCGAGGGGGCGAAGGACGAGCCCGTGGTCCCCACCGAGAAGACGGCGCTGTTCAACGGCGAGGACTTCGCCGGGTGGGTGAAGTTCGTGCCCGACAAGAAGGTGGATGTGGACAAGCTGTGGACCGTGCGGGACGGGGTGGTCCACTGCCTGGGCAAGCCCAACGGCTACATCCGCACGGAGAAGACCTACGCCAACTACAAGCTCCACTTCGAGTGGCGCTGGGTGGCCAAGCCCACCAACAGCGGCTGCCTGCTCCACATGAGCGGCAGGGACCGTGTGTGGCCGACCTGCATCGAGGCCCAGCTCATGCACAAGAATGCCGGCGACTTCTGGCTCCTCTCCCGCTCCACCCTCAAGGTGGACGGCGAGACCCGCGGGCCGGCGGGCTACGTGAACGTCAAGAAGAAGCACCCTTCCAACGAGAAGGAGCCCGGGGAGTGGAACGAGTACGACATCCTGTGCGACGGCGGGACGGTGAAGGTGTGGGTGAACGGCCTGCTCCAGAACGCGGGCACGGAGGCCCATCCCTCCAGCGGCCACATCTGCCTTCAGAGCGAGGGCAGCCCCATCGAGTTCCGCAACATCACCCTCGAGCCCGTGCCCGCAGAGGCCAAGTAGCCCCTCGCTCCTCCGCCCCACGGCGCAGGAGCGGGCGACGGAGGGCTTGAAGCTGCGGGCAGGCCTGCTATACTTGGAGGGGTGTGGAACGACCCCGGCGTGCTTTTGGAAAAGGAGCGGCGCGATGAGGAAAGCGCTCGTGTTGGCGGCAGCGGTGACCTTCCTGGCCACCACCGCAATGGCGGCGGAAGAAGCCATCGAGCCCAAGGAGAAGATCGAGCTCTTCAACGGCAAGAATCTCGAGGGCTGGGTGGTCCACCTGCGCGGCAACCCGAAGGAGCAGGAAACCTTCTCCGTGGAGGACGGCAAGCTGGTGTGCAGCGGCCGGCCGCCAGGGTACATCCGCACCGAGAAGGCCTACAAGAACTACAAGCTGACCGTCGAGTGGCGATTTCTCAAGCCCGGCAACAGCGGCGTGCTGGTCCACATGAGCGGGCCCGACCGCGTATGGCCGCGCAGCCTGGAGTGCCAGGGGCAGTACCGCGCCCAGGGCGACTTCTGGGTCATCGGCGGCTTCGAGTTCAAGGAACACAAGGCCGGCGGCGACCGCGTGCGGGGACGCAACGTGCGAAAGCTCCACGAGCACAACGAGAAAAAGCCCGGGGAGTGGAACACCTACGAGATCATCTGCGACGGCGACACGGTGCTGCCCCACGTGAACGGCAAGCTGATGAACGAAGCTCACGAGTGCAGCGACAC
This sequence comes from Candidatus Brocadiia bacterium, assembly GCA_046538415.1. GTDB lineage: Bacteria > Planctomycetota > PUPC01 > DSUN01 > DSUN01 > JBKHIY01. Next base: position 7,073 of record JBKHIY010000110.1, read on the forward strand.
CAGCGGCAGAATCTGCATCCAGAGCGAAGGCGGCAAGTGGGAGGCCCGAGCCGTCACCATCGAGCCGCTGCCCGAAAAGTGAGCCTCCGCTGCACCCGCAACGGTGTTGGCCCGGACCGATAGCCCACGGACCTCCACCACGACGCCCAAGGCGCGGGGGCGAGCCCATCGCCCCTGCGCCCCATGAGGCGCGTCCCATGAGCACGCTCCGCCGAGCCTTCTGCCTCCTGGCCCTCTCCGCCGCCCTGGCCCGCGCCGACAGCTTCACCATCCGCGCCGACTGGTTCGACCGGGGCAACGTGGACGCGGGGCGGGTGGCCCGCCGCTACGCCGACCAGTACCCCTGCATCGTCAACGGCGGCGAGGTGCCCAACCGGGCGGAGTACGACCTCGACTTCCCGGTCACCGCCGACTACACCCTCCACGCGCTCTACACCGCCCATCAGCCCCGGCCCGTGGACGTGTGGGTCGACGACCAGAAGATCGTCCGGGGCTTCGCCGCCACCACGGGAAGCTGGATGACCAGCCGGGCCAAGTGGGAGGAGCAGGGCACGGTCCGCATCTCCAAGGGACGCCACACCGTCAAGCTCGTCTGCCCCGGCCCCTGCATCCCCCACATCTGCGCCCTGCGCTTCGAGGCCGAGCAGGCCTTCCCCGAAGACTGGCAGCTCGACCGCCGTGCCGCCAGGGAACGGCCCCAGCCCCCGGCCCCCGCCGACGAGGGCCAGCGGGAGGGCTTCGTGGGCTGCTATCCCGTCGAGCCCCCCGACACCTACGACTACAAGCAGCCCTACGACCCCGTGCCTCTGCCCGCTCCGAGGGCCCACCGCATCCTCGAGTACACCCTGCTGGGCGGGGACTACGCGGTGGAAGCGACCCTCGTGGGACCAGCCTCCACAAAGGCCGCCGCCCGGCACGATGCCAAGGACCCGCGCCGCAACGAGCTGCTCCAGGCGGCCCCTGCCGGCGGCGAGGGCGATGCCCCGTGGGCCGCTCACTTGAGCGTGGCCGTGGACGGCCGGCGCACCGAGACCGCGGTGCTCCCCCTCTCGCCGGGGCACCTGCGCAAGATGCTCCGCCACGCCCAGCGGCTGATCGACGACTTCCGGGCCACGGAAGGCGTGGGCGACGACTACCTGGCCGACGAGCGCGCGCAGGCGAGCCGCATCGCCGCGGAGCTCGAGGCCCTGCTGGCCGAGCCCGATTCCCAAGCCAAGGGCCAGGCGCTCTACCGCCTCTACCTCCAGGCCTACCAGCTCAAGCACCGCGTGGCCCTGCAAAACCCCCTGCTCGACTTCCCCGCCATCGTCCTGGCCAAGCGCCCGACCTACAACACCTCGCACATCTACACCACCTACTACGACGGCAGCGGGCGCTACAAGGCGGGCAGCGGCATCTTCCTGCTCGCCCCCGTGCGGCCCGCCGGCCGGCTCACGCGCCTCACCGAAGGGATGAAGGGCGACGGCATCTACCGCGACCCCGACCTCTCGTGGGACGCCCGCCGCGTGCTCTTCGCCTTCAAGCCCGACCCGCGCACCCCCTTCCACATCTACGAGGTCGGCGCCGACGGCGAGGGCCTCCGCCAGGTCACCCGCGGCGTCTACGACGACGTGGACCCCTGCTACCTGCCCGACGGCCGCATCGCCTTCATCTCCACCCGCACCGAGCGGGTGACCCTGTGCCACAACGCCTTCACCGTCTCCAACCTCCACACCATGGCCGCCGACGGCTCGGGCGTGCGGTGCATCTCCACCAACACCATTCACGACTTCACGCCCAGCGTGCTGGCCGACGGGCAGATCGCCGTCAGCCAGTGGCGCTACGTGGACAAGCACGTGGGCAACAACCAGAGCCTGTGGCGATGCAACCCCGACGGCACCCACTGCGTGCACATCGCGGGTGCCCACTTCGGCCCCGTCACCTACTGGGGGCCGCGCCAAGTGCCCTCCAGCCGCCGCATCGCTTGCATCCTGGGGCCGCATATGCCCTACGCCGTGGGGCCGGTGGCCCTCGTGGACCCCCTGTTCACCTACACCAGCCCCCAGGTCTACACCAACCTCACGCCCCAGATTCCGCCGCCCACCCACAACACCTGGCACCGCCGCGAGGCGGGATTCTACGCCGACGTCTTCCCCCTCTCCGAGGACTACTTCCTGGTCGCCTACTGCTACGGCCCCGACGAGCGGGAGCCCACGGGCTACGGCATCTACCTCCTGGACCGGTGGAACAACCGCGACCTGGTCTACCGCGACCCCCGGCTTTCGGCCTTCGAGGCCTTCCCCCTCGAGCCGCGGCCCCGCCCGCCGGTCATCTCGCCCCCCGCGGAGCCCGTCGCCGCGTCGCCCGCCCACGCCTCCCCCGAGGAGGCCGAGTGGGGCACCTTCTACTGCCTGGACGTCTACCGCGGCCTGCCGGGCATCGAGCGGGGCGAGGTGAAGTACCTCCGCGTGGTGGAGGAAGTGCCCAAGCCGGTGGCCTCGCGCACCCGCGGCCACCGCCTCCAGAACCCGGCGATCAGCGACACCGGGCACTTCGCCCTCAAGCGCCTATGGGGCACCGTGCCCGTCGAGCCCGACGGCTCCGCCCACTTCCACGCCCCCGCCAGCAAGGCCATCTACTTCTCCGCGCTCGACGAGCAGTTCATGGAAGTCCAGCGGATGCGCACCTTCACCACCGTGGCCCCCGGCGAGCGCCAGGGCTGCATCGGCTGCCACGAGCGCAAGACCACCAGCCCCCCCAACGGCCCGGTGGCCGCCCTGGGGCGGGCACCGTCCGAAATCGAGCCCCCGCCCCACGGCGGCGTGCACGCCCCCGACTTCGCCTACGACGTGCAGCCCGTGCTCGACCGCCACTGCGTGCGCTGCCACAGCAGGCCGAAGCCCAAGGGCGGCATCGAGCTCTCGCCCGACTACACGCCCATCTTCAACGTGGCCTACGAGACGCTGGTGCGCAGGGGCCTGGTGAGCTTCGTGAACATCTACCAGGTCTCCACCCTCGTCGCCCGCCCGCCCAAGTACTACGGCTCGCACGCCAGCAAGCTGGTCCGCGTCCTCCGCACCTCCCACAAGGACCGGGTGGAGATGCCGCCGGAGGACTTCCGGCGCCTGGTCACCTGGATCGACGCCAACGCGCCCTACTACGGCACTTACGTCTACACCCGCCCGGGCACGACCGGCGGCCGCGACATCTTCGCTCGCCACCACAAGACCCTCGACGACGTGCACAAGCGCCGCTGCGCCGCCTGCCACGGCCAGAACGCCCTGGCCACGGTATACCGGATGCGCCTGCCGGCCCGGGACACCCGCGCCCTCCGCGCCCCATTGGCCAAGGGCGCCGGCGGCGACGAGACCTGTGGCAAGCCGGTCTTCGCAGATACCGCCGACCCCGACTACAGGAAGCTCCGCGACGTCTACGCCGCCATCGCCGCGAATCCCAGGGTCGACATGCGCGACGAGCGCCCGCCCCTCACCGACCCGCGCTGTCGATACGTCTATCGCCCCGGCGTGGTGCGCCAGCGGGGCGAATGACCGCCGCCAGGCCGAAGGCCCCGCATGCCGATGCCCGAAGCGACCTTCGAGGCCATCTACCTCGGCGGCCTGGCCCTGGGCTCCGCGATCCGCGTCGTCTACGCCCGGCACTACAGGAGACGGGCCGTCGCCGAGGACTGGCGGACGCCGCTGGACACGGCGCTCACCCTCCTGGCGGGAGCCGGGCTGGTGGCCCTGCCCCTCGTCCACGTGTTCACCCCCTGGCTGAGCTTCGCCGACGCGGCGAGGCCGGCGTGGACGCGGTGGGTCGGCGCCGCGGTGTTCGCGGCGGCTCTGTGGCTGCTGTGGCGCGCCCACGCCGACCTCGGGCCTCAGTGGTCGCCCGCCCTCCAGCTCCGTCGGGGCCACCGCCTGGTCACGGAGGGAGTATACCGCCGCGTCCGGCATCCCATGTACACGGCCCACGCCCTGTGGGGGGTGGCCCAGGCCCTGCTGCTGGCCAACTGGGTGGCCGGCCCGGCGTTTCTCGTGCTCTTCATTCCGCTGTGCCTCGTGCGCGTGCCGCGGGAGGAGGCCATGCTGCTCGCCCGGTTCGGCCCGGCCTACCGCGAGTACATGGGGCGCACGGGCCGGCTCCTGCCCACGCTGGGAGGCGAGGACGCCGCCTGAGCCACGTCGCGCGCCAGGAACCGCCCATGGACCGCGAGGCCCTGAAATCCGAGATTCACCAGACCCTCGACCGCTGGCTCGAGGCCTCCAGCACGCTCATCGCGGTGCATCTGTTCGCCGCGGGGGCGGAGATGGTGTGGATGGCCGTGGAGGCCGCGGCGGGCTACTTCGTGGGCAGCCAGGCCCGAAGCCCGTCGAAGGCCAGCATCCTGCGCTTCGCCCGGGCCTACCTGCCGGAGCTGGGGCGCACGGGCACCGCCCACCTGGCGCTCGCCGACCACCCCGACCGCCCGCTCGCCTCCTGCGCCGAGCTGCTCTACGAGTGCTTCCACGGCGGGCTCTTCCACGACGGCCAGCGCGAGGCGGGGGTCCGCTGCCGCGACGACAAGCACAAGTGGATGCTCAGCCTCCACGGCGACGGCGACGTGGAGCTGAACGTCATCCCCTTCCAGGCCCAGCTCGAGCGCGGGATGAAACAGTACCTCCGCGACCTGGACCGCGACGAGGACCTCGCGGAGCGGGCCGAGGCCCGCTCCGCGTTCCTGGCCAGGCCCGTGCTCATCGCACCCGAACGGCGGGCGCTGGGCGAAGGATAGGTCGTATAGGTCGTATAGGTCCTATAGGTCGCATGGAGCCCGCGGTGGGGCGGTGGTGGCGCGCGGCGGGGGCGCGGGGCACCGCTCCCTCCCTTGACATTCCGCCCGCGATCTTGTTCCCTCAATGCGCTCGCCGCCCCTTCCGCACACCCGTTCGGGAGCCGCATCCATGGCCAACGAGACGGTGCTGGCCCGCTACCAGGGCAACCCCATCATCGCCCCCGACCAGATTCCGGGGGTCAACAGCGTGTTCAACTCCGCCGTCGTGCCCTTCGGGGGCGGCTACGCCGGCGTCTTCCGCTGCGACGAGACCACCCGCGAGATGACCCTCCACCCGGGCTTCAGCGACGACGGCATCCACTGGGACATCTCGCCGGAGCGCATCCGCCTGGTCTGCGACGAGCCCGAGATCGCCACCCACGGCCTGGGCTACGACCCCCGCGTCATCCCCCTCGAGGGCACCTACTACGTGTGCTGGTGCAACCACTACCACGGCCCGACCATCGGCCTGGCCCGCACCGACGACTTCCAGACCTTCCACCAGATGGAGAACCTCCTGCCGCCCTACAACCGCAACGGCGTGCTCTTCCCCCGCAAGATCGGCGGCCACTACGCCATCCTCCACCGCCCCAGCGACCGCGGCCACACCCCCTTCGGCGACATGTACTACGCCGAGAGCCCCGACCTCGTCCACTGGGGCAAGCAGCGCTTCGTCTTCGGCCCCCGCGGCGGCTGGCAGAGCACCAAGATCGGCCCCGGCCCCGTGCCCATCGAGACCCCCGAGGGCTGGCTGTGCATCTACCACGGCGTGCTCACCAGCTGCAACGGATTCGTCTACTCCATGGGCGCCGCCCTCCTCGACCTCGACCAGCCCTGGAAAGTCCTCTACCGCACCAGGCCCTACCTCCTCGCCCCAACAGAGCCCTACGAGCGGGTGGGCGACGTGCCCAACGTCACGTTCCCCACCGCCGCCATCGTCCACGACGACGGCACGCTGTGGCTCTACTACGGCTGCGCCGACACCTGCGTGGGCCTCGCCACCGCGCCCCTCGACGCCATCATCGCTTTCACCAAGGAGAACAGCTTCTAGCCCCGACCGCTCCCGCGCTCCGCCGTTGAACTGGACGGGCGGACGCTCTAGAATGGAGCAGAGAACAGCCCTGGAGGAAGCGCGGCATGGCGGACGACCTGACCGTGTGCGACCCTGAGACCCTGGGCGGCAAGCCGATCGTCACAGGCACCCGCATCTCCGTGGCCCTGATCCTCCAGTGCCTGGCCTCGGGCATGACGCGGGAGGACATTCTTGGCGGCTACCCTACGCCGACCGCCCAGGGCCTGGACGCCGCGCTGGACTTTGCGGCCCGCCAATTCGAGGGCGAGGAGGTCCGTATTGTCGACAACAGGCCGTGAGGGCCACCGCCTCTGGCACGCACCATAGACCATGAAGTCAACT
>JBKHIY010000111.1:0-13114 GCA_046538415.1 Candidatus Brocadiia bacterium
GCTGACCATGCACGCTCGCAGGCGCACTAGGTGGGGCGTCTCCGCCCCGCGTTCTGCTCTTCGCGGGACGGGGACGTCCCGCCTACAATGCGGACCCGCTGGCCGGGCAGGGACCGGCGTCGGGAAATTTCTGATCGCCGTAAGGCTTTGCCGGTGTGACACTTCGGGCATTCCGCTCAAGTTTTTTCGCCACTTTTACAATTTTTCGTGTCCGCTTTTGGGGGGGCTTCGGTTTGTAGGGGTAGAGGGGGAGCGCGCCGGGCGGGCGCGGAGCCCCCGGCGTGCGGGCCTGGCGCCCCGGGTCCCGAAGGCTCCCGGGCACGCGTTCGGGCATCGCCGCCGCGGCGATGGCCGAGGGCCGCGCTGGCGTTCTTGCAGGGGGGACGTGGGGGGAAACCCCTTGCCAAGAAGTGTCCCCCCACATTGCACCCCGCCCCGCGGCCTAGGCGGGCCGGGAGCGTCGGGGCACGGCGCTTCCCTCTCCGACGACGGGCTGCTCGGCCCGGGGCAGGTAGACGCGGAAGACGCTGCCCCGCCCCGGCTCGCTGTCCAGGGCGATGTGGCCTCCGCTCTGCTTGACGATGCCGTAGACGGTGGACAGGCCGAGGCCGGTGCCGCGGCCCGGCTCCTTGGTGCTGAAGAAGGGCTCGAAGGCGCTGGCGCGGGTGCGGGCGTCCATGCCCACGCCGGTGTCGGCGACGGCGAGCATCACGCAGGGGCCGTCGGGCAGCTCGTCGCGCGCGGGCAGCGGGGGGGCCTCGAGCTCGGCGGTGTGCAGGCCCAGGCGTCCGCCGCCGGGCATGGCGTCGCGGGCGTTGAGGGCCAGGTTCAGCACCACCTGTTCGAGCTGGCTGCGGTCGGCCCGCACGGTGCAGGGCCGGGGCCACAGCTCGGTGGCCAGCTCGATGTCCTCGCCGATCACGCGGCGGAGCATCCGCTCCATGTCGGCCACCACCTGGTTGGCATCGAGGAGAGCGGGCTGGAGCACCTGGCGGCGCCCGAAGGCCAGGAGCTGGCGGGTGAGCTCGGCGGCGCGGACGCCGGCCTCGCGGATCTGCCCGATGTCCTGGCGACAGGGCGCCTGGGGCTCGAGCCGTGCGAGGAGGACTTCGCAATACCCGATGATGGCGGTGAGCAGGTTGTTGAACTCGTGGGCCACGCCGCCGGCCAGCTGGCCGATGGCCTCCAGCTTGTGGGCCTGGTGGAGCTCGTCCTCGAGCCGCCGCCGCTCGGTGAGGTCCTCGTAGGTGACGAACTGGTCGCCGCCGGCCACGGTCACGGGGCGGAAGCAGATGACCTTCTGCGAGCCGTCCTTGCAGGTCACGGTGAAGACCCGAGGGCGGGACTCGCCGGGGTGCGACTCCTTGAGGTCGCCGAGCCAGGTCTCGATGGCCCGCCGGCGGTCCTCCTCGTCGGGGTAGGCCCTGGCGAACCACGCCCTGCCCGTGGGCACGTCGGCCAGGGTGTAGCCGAAGGTCTGGACGAACTTGCGGTTCGCGTAGCGATACCGCCCGTGGCGGTCGATCACGGCCACCGCCAGGGGCGATTGCTCCACCAGGATGCGGAACCGCTCGGCGTCGAGGCGCGCCGAGCCCCAGGCGGCGTTGCGCCGGGCCGCCCGCCACGCCAGCCACGCCATGGCCGCCGCCGCGGCCAGGGCCACCGCCCCCAGGGCGGCGCCCGCCCAGGGGGGCGTGGGGGCCAACAGCCCGGCGCCCAGGGCCGCGAGGAACGCCGCCGCGGCGACGCCGCCGGACACCAGGCCCGGGCCTCCCGCCGGGAGCCGGCGGACGCGGCGCGGAGCGTTCGGGTCTCGAGCCATTGGCCGACCTCGGCGGCGCAAGGGTCTACGGTAGGGGTCGTCGGGTCACTTGTTGGAAGTCGCACCGCGCGAGGCGCTCGCCCCTGCGTCGGCTCTTTCCCCCCGCCGCAGGCCAGCCCCTTCGGCCTCTTCGCGGCGTGTGAAGCCGCTACGCAGTAATTATGCAGGACCGCCGCGCGGAGTCAACCCCCCGTCGCGGCTCACGCCCGGCCCGGGGGCTGGGGGCCTTGCTCGGCGGGGCCTTCGAGCGCCTGGCGCACGGCGCCGGCCAGCTCGTCGGAGGCGAAGGGCTTCTGGAGGAAGCCCGCGGCGAGGGCCTCGATGCCCGGGGGCACGGCGTCCTGGCGGGGCTGGCCGGACATGAGGAGCACGCGTGCCTCGGGGTGGAGCTGGCGGGCCCGGGCCACGAGGTCGCCGACGTGGCAGTCGGGCAGGAGGCTGTCGGCGAGGACGAGGTGGACGGCTCCGGGGTGCTGGCGGGCGAGGCGGAGGGCCTGGCATGCGGTGGCGGCCTCCAGGACGGTGTAGCCGAGGCGCCGGAGGGCGCGGCAGGCGAAGCTGCGCACCGCGGGCTCGTCGTCGACGAGCAGGAGGGTCTCGGCGGGCCGGGCCGGGGGGCCCGGCTCGGGCCGCGCGGGGCGCTGGCGGGGCTCCTCGGCGGCCTCGGCCTGGGGGGCGAGGGGCAGGCAGATGTGGAAGGCGGTGCCTTCGCCCGGCTCGCTCTCGGCCCACACGCCGCCGTCGCTCTGCTTGACGATGCCGTATACGGTGGAGAGGCCGAGGCCGGTGCCGGCGTCCTTGGTGGTGTAGAAGGGCTCGAAGACGTGGCCGAGGGTCTCGGCGTCCATGCCCGCCCCGGTGTCGGCGACGGTGAGCAGGGCGTGCGGGCCGGGGCGGAGGTCCTGGTGGCGGCGGGCGAAGTCCTCGTCCACGTCCACGTTGGCGGTCTCGATGGTGAGTGTGCCGCCTCGGGGCATGGCGTCGCGGGCATTGACGGCGAGGTTGAGGAGCACCTGGTGGAGCTGGGCGGGGTCGGCCTGCACGGTGCCCAGGTGGGGGTCGAGGCGGGTGTCGAGCTGGATGTCCTCGCCGATCACCCGTCGGAGCATGTCGGAGAGCTCGCGCACCACGGCATTGAGGTCCACCGGGGCGGGCTCGAGCACCTGCTTGCGGCTCACGGCCAGGAGCTGGCCGGTGAGCGATGCGGCGCGTGCGGCGGCCTTGCGGACCTCCTGGAGGTCGCGGTAGGCCTGGCTCCAGGGGTCGAGGCTCTGGAGGAGCACGTCGCTGTAGCCCTCGATGACGGTGAGCACGTTGTTGAAGTCGTGGGCCACGCCGCCGGCCAGGCGGCCTATGGCCTCCATCTTCTGGGCCTGGCGGAGCTGGGCCTCGAGCTCTCGCCGCTCGGTCACGTCGTCGAGCACGATGATGAACCCGCCCCCCTCGAGCTTCATGTTCGGGGCGTGGAGGGCCCTCACGCGGACGGGGAAGGGGGTGCCGTCGTGCCGCCGGCAGTCGGTCTCCAGCTCCACCCGTTCCTGGGGGCTGGAGGGGCGCTTGCCGCGGTGCTCGCGGAGCTGGTCGAGGGCCTGGTCGAAGCAGGGCCACTTGCGGCCCGGCAACTGGTCGGAGGGCACGCCCAGCATGCGGCCCAGGGCGGTATTGGCCATGACCACCTGGCCCCGGGCGTCGAGCAGGGCGATGCCCAGGTCGATGTTCTCCACCAGGCGGCGGTATCGCTCCTCGCTGTGGCGGAGGGCCTCGAGGGCCTGCTGGCGCTCGCGGGCGCGGCGCCACTCGCGGCGGGCTCGCTCGACGGCGTGGGGCATGTCGGCCAGGGTGGCCTGCGATGTCACCACGTAGTCCAGCCCCGCGGCATCGAGGGCCTGGACCGCGGCCCGCTCGTCCTGGTGGCTGGCGAGGAACACCACGGGGTATGGGGCCAGGCCCTCCGCCAGGCCGAACAGCTCGATGCTTCGCCCGTCGGGCAGGAAGAGGGCGGCGATCACCGCGTCCGGGCGCCGCCGCTCGAGGTGTTGGCGGGCCTCGGCCAGCGAGCGGGCCGCGGCGAGCTCGGCGTGGGGAGCCGACGCCTCGAAGGCCCGGCGCATGGTCTCCAGCGCTGCGGCCTCGCTCTCGACGATCAGGACGTGCAGCTCGGGCGCGCTCATCGAGGGCCCTCCTGGCTCTGCGCCGGCGGTGCGGCCACGCAGCGGCGACGGGTAAAGGGAGAACCGTGCAGGACATGGCGCCACGGGAGCGCGTCGCCCGAGGGCGGGCGCCCCGAGGGTGGATGCCAGGCACAGGAAGGGGGATTCGAAGAAGGAAGAATCGAACACACGAGGCGAGCCGCAGCGCCCGCCCGCGGGAGTGCGAAGTGCGAAGTGCGCGTGACGAGCGGCTTCTGGCCGCGGACCGCGGCCTTCACCCGTCCCCGGCCCCTCGTCCCTGGGCCCTCGGCGCGGCCGTCGGGCCACCGCATCCCTCCCCATGCCCGAATGGGAGTGTGCGAGCGGCGCATTGTGGCTCGCCTTCCGCCGCCCGCCGGCGCGCTGGCAGGGCGGGGGCCCTTCCCGGGCCGAGGGCGGCAAAGGGTCCGTCGGACTTGCGGCGCGGTCCGAAGCTGGGGGACCGCTCGGCGCTGCTCGCCCTCCCCGCGCCGCCGACCCCGGGGCCTCCTTTCACACGGGCCCTCGATGAAAAGGTCCCGAACTCGGGACGCATCCTCCCACGCCCCTCAGGGGGAAATGCCCGCGATGTAGTGTCGCCCAGCATACTGCTGGACCATGGTCTCGTCAAGGGGGTAGCTGCCGAATCGTCGCCCGGCTTCGACCATGGCCTTGTAGTTTTCGGGCTTCACGGCGGGGTGGATGCTGTTGGAGGAGGCGAGGACGTGGCCTCCGCCGGGGCTGGCCTTGGCCAGGGTCTCCTTGACGGCCTCGACCACCTGGTGGGGCGTGCCCCGGGAGAGCAGCTCGCCGCAGTCGACGTTGCCGCACAGGGCGATGCGGTGGCCGTAGCGGGCCTTGACCTCGCCGATGTCCATCCCCGCGATGGGCTCGAGGGGGTCGATGGCGTCGATGCCCGCGTCGGCCATGTCGGGGAGGATGGGCCAGATGTTCCCATCGGTGTGCTTGATGAAGGGCTTGCCCGCGGCGTGGGCGGTCTCGACCATTTCCCCCAGGTAGGGGAGGCAGAAGGTGCGGAAGTGGTCGGGGGACATGAGGGGGGCCTTGCGGTTGGCGTAGTCGTCGCCGGTGAGCAGCACGTCGGCTCCCATCGCGGCGGCTCGCTGGCACACCTGGCGCTTGTAGTCGGTGACGATGCGGGCCAGGCGGTGGGCCAGCTCGGGCTCGGTGGCGTAGGCCATGAGCAGGCGGTCCATGCCCACGAGGTAGTGGGAGAACTCGAAGGCGTCGTGGCTGAGGAAGACGATGGCCCTGCGTCCCTTGAAGCGGCGGAGGGCCTGGGCCAGGTCGGCCAGGCGGTGGTCGGCGTGGGGGTCGGGCGGGGCGTAGCGGTCGAGGTCGGCGAGCGAGCGGATGGGGCCGTCGACGCGGTAGGGGATGCCCGGGCTCTCGGTGCGCCACACGATGCCCCACTCGTCGCGGGCCAGGCCGGGGCCGAGGGGCTCGAAGCGCTGGTTTTCGAACACGGTGACGCCGTCGAGGTCTTCGAGGTCGCAGAAATCGAAGGTGGAGACCTCTGGCCCGTGGAGGGCGTGGATCACCGGCTGGTTGACGATCAGCTCCCAGATGGGCACGCGGTCGGGCTGCTGGCGACGGAGGGCGGCGAGGAAGCGCTCCTGGCCGGTCATCGCTCGCTCCTCCTCGGGGCCGGGGCCGTGCGGCTCACATGGGCACGCCGATGATGGTGCCCTCGAAGACCATCTTCTGGCCCACGAAGCCCTGGCCCTCGAGGGCGGCGATGCGGCGGCGCAGGGAGGCGATGCGCCCCATGATGAGGAGCCTGTCCCCGGGACTCACGGTGCCGCGGAAGCGCACCCCGTCCATCCCCCCGAAGCCGATGAAGCCCGGCGGGCCGTCCATGCAGTGGTGGATGAGGAAGCTGGCCGCCTGGGCCACCGCCTCGCACATCACCACCCCGGGCATCAGGGGCCGGCCGGGGATGTGGCCGCGGACCCAGAACTCCTGGTCGGTGACGTCCTTGTAGGCCACGATGAGCTGCTGCTCGGGGTCCATGAGCACGATGGCGGTGAGCTGCTCCATCTCGTGGCGCTGGGGGTTGACCTGGCGGATGGCATCGATGTCGTAGGCCACGTGGGCCAGGTCGAGGGACGCGGGGTCGATGATGGGCGGCGCGGGCACGGGGGCTCTCTCTTGCGGGGGACGGGGCGCGGGGCGGAGCCTCAGGGGCGGGTGCCCAGGGCCTCGTCGGCGTCGGGGTAGATCTCGAAGACCTTGTTGAGCTGGGTGATCTCGAAGACCTCGAGGATGGAGGGGCGGATGGAGCACAGGCGCAGCCGCCCGCCGCGCTGGCGGGTGCGCTTGAGCAGGCGGATGAGCTTGCCCAGCACGGAGCTGGAGAGCAGCTCCACCTCGTCGAGGTCGATCACCAGGTCGGGCGGCTCGGCCTGCTCGAGCACGTCGACCAGCTCCTCGCCCAGCTCGGCGATGGTGACCTGGTCGGTGATGCGCGGGCCGGCCAGATGCACGACCGTGGTGGGGCCGACCTTCTGGACCGTGAACTTGGGCTCGCCTTCGGGCATGGCCGGGGCCTCCAGGGCGTCAGTCGAGTATCTTGGGCACCAGGTAGCAGCCGTGGGCCCGGGCGGGGGCGTTGGCCAGGAGGGCCTGGGGGTCGGGCCAGGGCTGCTCGGCGTCATCGCGGAAGACGTTGCGCCGGCCCATGGCGTGGGCCGTGGGCTCCACGCCCGTGGTGTCCAGCTCGTCGAGCTTTTCCACGTAGGCCAGGATGCTGGCCAACTGGGCGCCGAACAGCTCGCGCTCGGCCTCGGTGAGCTCGATGCGAGCCAGGTGCGCGACATCGTCGATCTGCTGGCGGGTGAACTCCATCTCGGCGCCGCCTCTCGGCTGCTCAGCAGGACCCGCGGCTCTGGCTGGGGCATTCTAGCACAGGGGGCGGGAAAAGCAAGCGCTTTTCGCGGCCCCCGAGGCGGCGCGGGCGGGTTGACTCTGTCACCCTATGGGGTAGACTCTCTGGGTAAGGGACCGTCCGGAGTCGCCTTTCCGCCAAGCCGCGCCGATGCTGCCACCGCCGTAAGGCCAGCAGTGCCGAGGCCTTATGAAGAAGTATGTCTGGATCTGCGCGGTGGGGCTGTGCGGTGCGCCCGCGGCGGCCGCACAGGGGCCGGCCGCCTGGTTCGCCAAGCACGGCAGGGGCAAGCTCGAGTACAAGGTCCTGTGGCACGAGGGCAGCCGCCCCCAGGACAGCCGCAAGGCCCGCAGCGAGTTCCGCCTCGACCTGGAGCTGGACATTCCCCTGAGCGACCAGGCCAGGCTCTTCCTCCGCCCCGACGTGCGGTGGGACACCGATCACCTGAGCGCCGGGCTGTTCGACGAGAGCCGCCGCGACACCATGCGCCGCCCCATCTTCCACTTCCAGGAGGCGTACCTGGAATGGCGGCCCGGCCCCTGGGAGTTCCGCCTGGGCGAGCAGATCTTCGCCTGGGGCACCGCCGACGGCTACAACCCCACCGATAACCTCAACCCCCGCGACTACCTCGACCTGGCGGACAGCGAGAAGATCCCCGTCTTCGCCCTCTCCGCCACCTACTACCTGGACGAGGTGACCTCGCTCCAGGCGGTGCTCGTGCCCTTCTTCACCCCCTCCCGCTTCGACGGCCAGGACAGCCGGTGGAGCTTCTTCCCCGCCGAGCCGCCCCTGGACTTCGACCGCGACCTGCCCGCCGACTCCCTGTCCAACATGCAGGTGGGCCTGCGGGCCAGGACCTCGGTGCGCGGCTGGGACTTCTCGCTGAGCTACTTCGACGGCTACAACGACATCGGCCGGCCCACCCTCACCTACGAGCGCTTCGCCCCCCTCGGCCCCCTCGGCCCGGTGGTCCTCCGCCCCGAGGGCGTGCGCTTCGCCTACGACAAGGTACGCACCCTGGGCTTCGACTTCGCCACCACCTGGAAGCACGTCGGCCTCCACGGCGAGGTGGCCCACACCTGGACCGACGGCGACCGCGACGACTCCTACCTCCAGTACGTCCTGGGCATCGATTACACCTGGGCCGACATCCGGCCCGGCCAGAACCTCCGCCTGGTCCTCGAATACGCCGGCGAGGAGGTAACGTCCCGCGGGCCGGAGCGCGACGGCGTGCCGCCCACCCGCCTGGGCCGCTACCTCGACGATTCCATCCTCGCCCGCATCGTCTACGAGCTGGACGAGACCCGCAAGCTGGAGCTCAAGGGCGTGGCCAACCTCCGTGGAGACGACAACTTCTATCTCCAGCCAGCCTTCACCTGGGACCTGCGGGAGAACTTGCGCCTGAAGCTGGGGGCCGATATCTTCACGGGGGCTGGCGAGAGCTTCTTCGGCCAGTTCGACGACAACGACCGTTTCTTCCTGCTCCTCCAGTACTACTTCTGAGCCCGCACACTCCAGGATGGCCCAAGCATGAAGACCCTGCCCCTTCTCCTCGCCGCCTGCCTCGCCGCCGCATCCGCAGGAGAGCTCACCGGCCGCCAGGTGATGGAGAAGGTCCGCTCCCACAACAACCCCCACGACGAGCTCACCGAGCTGGAGATGCGCCTGGTCGACGACGCCGGCCGGTCCCGCACCCGCAAGCTGCGCATCGAGTACCTGCGCACCGACGAAGGCCTCGACCGCACCCTCATCCGCTTCTCCTATCCCCGCCGGATGAAGGGCACCGGCCTGCTCACCCACGAGCAGAAGGGCCGCAACGACGACCAGTGGCTCTACCTGCCCAGCCTCCGCCGCACCCGCCGCATCGCCGCCGACGCCAAGACCGAGCGCTTCGTCCAGAGCGACTTCACCTACGAAGACCTCCAGCCCGAGGACCTGGAGGACAACGCCTACAAGCTCCTGCGAAGCGAGACGGTCGACGGCCGGCCCTGCCACGTGGTGGAGGCCGTGCCCAGGAGCCCGGGGGGCTACAGCCGCCGCGAGATCGCCGTCGACGCCGAGCGCTGGCTGCCCCTCCGCATCCTCTACTTCGACGAGGGCGGCCGCCACGTCAAGACCGAGCACGCCACCGAGGTGCGCCAGCACGAAGGCCGCTTCTGGCGCCCCGACCGGGTGGAGATGGCCGACCTCGAGCGCGAGCACACGACCGTGTTCCTCATCCAGCGCCGCGTGATTGACGGGGGCATCGACCCTCAGCACTTCACGCTGCGCTTCCTGGCCACCGGGCGGTAGCCGCATGGGCGCCCGCGTGGCCCGCAAGCGGCGCCCCGCCCGCGAGGCCGCCATGGGCCGCCTCTCCCAGTGGATCGTCCGCCACAGCCTGCCCGTGCTCCTCTGCGGGGCGGGCCTTACGCTCTTCTTCGCCCTCCATCTCCCCCGCCTCGAGCTCGACCCCTCCGCCGAAGGCATTATGCTCGAGGACGACCCCGCTCGCGTGGACTACGAGCGGGTGAAGCGAGTCTTCGGCTCCGATAGCATCATCGTCGTCGCCATCCACCGGCCCGACACCATCTTCCGCACCGCGACTCTGGCGAAGATCCGCCGCATGGCCCTCGAGCTGGAGGCCCTCGACGGCGTAGAGCGGGCCCACAGCCTGGCCACCAGCTACAACCTGGCCGACAGCCCCGACGGAGTCCAGTTCGGCCCCCTCTACACCCAGGCCCCCGAGAGCCCCCAGGCTCTCGCCGAGCTGCGCCGCCAAGCCCTCCAGAACCATACCTTCCGCGACAACCTCATCTCCGACGACGCACGCACCGCGGGCATCATCCTCTTCCTCGAGTCCCTGCACGTCGACAAGAGTATCCTGCGGGACAGCCTGGAGGCCGCCCTGGCCACCGACCAGCCGCTGCCCCCGGCGCTCCTGCGCGACCTGCTCCGCTCCCCCACCTTCGCCAGCGAGCTCCGCCAGGTCCTCCGCCCCGCGCTCTTCCGCCATCCCAGGACCGGCGAGGAGATGGCCCTGGAGGAGGTCCTCCAGCGGGAGCCCATGGCCATGGGCCGGGCGGCCCACCGCCTGCTGCGCGAGAACCGCGGCGTGCGACGGCGCGCGCTCCGCGAGGCGCCTCGCCGCAGCCGCAAGCACGCCGCCAGGCTGGTCCACCAGATCGAGGCCGTCCTCCAGCGCTACCGCGACGACCGGGAGGAGGACATCTACCAGGTCGGCAACCCGGTGATGAAGGTCCGAGGGGCCGCCCACCAGCGGCGCGACCTGGCCTACCTGCTGCCCTGCACCCTGGCCGTGGTGGCCGTGGTGCTCTTCCTCGCCTTCCGAAGCCTCCGGGGGGTACTCGTCCCCCTGGGCACCGTGGGGGTCAGCGTGGTGTGGACGCTGGGCCTGATGGCCCTCCTCGAGGTGCCCCTCACCGTGGTCACGCTGATCATCGGCCCGCTGCTGATCGCCGTGGGCAACTGCTACGCCATGCACCTGGTGACCCACTACTACCAGCTGGCCCCCGGGGCGGACGAGCCGAGGCGGCTTACGGCCCATGCCCTTGGGAGCTGCTTCCTGCCCGTGCTCCTGGCGGGCGGGACCACCATGGTAGGCTTCCTGTCCGTCACCTTCTCCGGGCTGTCCAGCGTGCGGGAGTTCGGGCTCTTCTCCGCGTTCGGCGTCCTCAGCGCCCTGACCACTACGGTGACCCTGGCGCCCGCGGCGCTCCGCTGGCTGCCCCTGCCCCGCCAGGCGCCGCGGGAGCCGGGGCAGGCGCGCTCGCGGCGGGCCGGCCTGTGCGACCGCTTCCTCCGCGCCGTGGGCCGCCTGGACGCCCGCCACGCGTCGCTGGTCGCCGTCGGCGGGGTGGGCCTCTGCGTCGCTGCGCTCCTGGGCTGCCTGTTCGTAGAGGTGAACACCAACTACACCGGCTTCTTCCACCCCGACGACCCCGTCCGGACCCACTCCCGGCGGATGCACGAGGAGCTCTCGGGCGCCGTGCCCTTCTACGTGGTGGTCGACGCCCGGGCCCTGCGGGAGCAGGCGGCGGACGGCGAGCAGTGGCGGGGCCCATTCACCCGTCCCCGCCTGCTGCGCTTCCTCGCCCAGCTCCAGGGCTACATGGCCACGCTCACCCTGGCCGACGAGGAGGGGGGAACCCGGGCCGTGGACAAGACGGTGTCCATCGCCGACCACGTGGTGCTCATGCACCGCAGCTTCATGGGCGACCCCCGGCTCGGCCTGCCTGCGCGGCGGGAGACCATCGAGCAGCTTCTCGACTTCCTCCACAAGCCCGAGGAGACCGAGAAGTACATCGCCGACCGCTTCGGCCAGGCCAGCATCTACGTGCGCACCCACACCACCAGCTCGGGCGACCTGGCCCGCCTGGTGGCCCGCATCGAGGGCTACGCCCGGGCCCACGCCCCGCCCGGCGTGCAGGTCACCGTGACGGGGGAGACCATCCTGATTACCCGCGCCGCCGACGAGATCGCGGTGGGCCAGGTGCGCTCGCTGGCCATCGCCTTCCTCGTCATCTTCGCCATCATGGGGCTGCTTTTCACCTCCCTGCGAGCGGGCCTCCTGGCCCTGGTGCCCAACGCGGTGCCCGTCATCGGCACCTTCGGCCTCATGGGCTGGCTGGGGGTGGACCTCAACGCGGGCACCAGCCTGGTGGCCAGCGTGGCCCTGGGGATCGCGGTGGACGACACCATCCACTACATGACCGGGTTCAACCTCGAGATGAGGCGCCTCGGCGACCAGACCCGCGCCATGGTGGCCACCCTCTACCTGCGGGGCAAGGCCATCGTGTTCACCTCCGTGGCCCTCTTCTGCGGCTTCATGGTCCTCGTGGTCTCCCATTTCGCCCCCATCCGCGCCTTCGGCACCCTCACCGCCCTGGCCATGCTCACCGCCCTGCTGGGCGACCTCGTCATCCTCCCCGTGCTCCTGCGGCGGGTCGACCTGGTGTCCTTGTGGGACCTGCTGGCCACCCGCCTGCCCGGCGAGCCCGGCAAGTGGGTGGGGCTGTTCCGCGGCCTGCGGCGCGGGGAGGCCCGCCGCGTGGTGCTCATGTGCTCCCTCCGCCGCCTGCCCGCGGGCACCGCGGTGCTGCGACGGGGCATCGACCTGGGCGCCCGCCCCTCGCCGGTATGGGCCGAGGAGGGCCTCGGGCGGCGCTTCTACGCCGTCCTCTCCGGCCGCGTGGAGCTATGGACCGGAGACGGGGGCGAACGCCGCCCGGTGGGCCAGGTGGGCCAGGGCGACCTCTTCGCCGAGACCGTCCCCGTACCCGCCGGCCGCCCGCCCGACGCCCTGGCCGCCGAGGACACCGAGCTCTTGACCATCGACGAGCGCAGCCTCCGACGACTCGCACGACGCTACCCCGCCACCGCCGCCAAGGTCCTCAGGAACCTGGTGGGCCTCTTCGCCGAACAGCTCGCCCGGGCCACCGCCCAGGCCCACGGGCCGCCGCCCGCCGGCCCCGCGTGCTACGACCTCTTCCAGGGGCTCTCCCCGCGACAGCGGCGGCGGGTGCAGGCCGAGGCCCCCTCCCGAACCCTCGAGGCCGGCGAGCAGGTCCCGCAGGCCCGCCACGCGCCAGACGCCCTCCTGGCCATCCTGGAGGGGAGAGTCGTCGTCTCGCTCCAGCGGGAGGGCAGCGAGGCCGTGGTGGTGGCCGACCTGGGGCCGGGCGCCGTCTTCCCCCTGCCGGGCGCGGGAGACCTGGGGGCTCGCGCCGCCGAGCGCACCGAGCTGCTGGTGGTGGACCGGGAGCTGCTGGACCGCCTGCTGGCCCGTTCCCCTCGCCGGGCCGCCCGCTGGATGCTCGACCTGGCGCGCATCCTGGCGCGCCAGCGCGACGCGACGCTCGCCCGCTCGCCCCAGCTCGACGCCGAAACATAGCGCCGCCAACCACTTGCGGCTGCCACCCAGGGGAGTCCCCGTTCAGCCCCTCGCCCCCACGCTCCGGCGCCCGCAGGCCGGTCCGACCCGTCCGACGTATCCGGCCCCCGCGAGGGGGAGGGATTCCGGGTTCCGGGTTCCGGGTTCCGGGTTTCAGGTTCCGGGTTTCGAGTGTCGGGCGCGGGCCTCGGCGCTCGGAGTGCGGCCTTGAGGCGGAACCGCGGCCCTCGGCGTTTGGAGTGCGGCCTTCAGGCCGTAGTCCTCTTGTGCGGGCGAGGGTGCCGGGTTCCAGGTCCCGGCTGTCGGGCGCTCGGCTCTGAGCC
>JBKHIY010000112.1:0-13063 GCA_046538415.1 Candidatus Brocadiia bacterium
AGCTCCCGCGACCCTGTAGGGCATCGGCCTTGGCATCCGCCGTCCCCCTCGCCGCCATTCGCGCCTTCCTCATGGACCTGGATGGCACGGTGTACCTCGGCCCCCGCCTGCTGCCCGGCGCGCGGGAGTTCTTCCGGCTCCTTGACCGCCGCGGGGTCCCATACCTGTTCTTCACCAACAACTCGTCGGCCGACCGCCACCACTACCGCCGCAAGCTCGACCGCCTGGGCCTCCGCGCCACGGCGGACCAGGTGCTGACCTCTGGCGAGGCCACGGCGCTCTACCTGGTGCACCGCACCGCTCACCGCCGCATCTACGTGCTCGGTACGCCCAGCCTCGAGCGCGAGCTCCGCGACGCGGGCCTCACCCTGGCCAGCGAGGACGTGGACGCCGTAGTCCTGGGCTTCGACAAGACCCTCACCTACCCCAAGCTGGAGCGTGCCTGCCACCTGCTGCGCCGCGGCGCCGCGTTCGTGGCCACCCATCCCGACAAGGTGTGCCCCACGGAGCGGGGGCCGATCCCCGACTGCGGCGCCATGGCCGCCCTCCTGCGCGCCGCCACCGGTCGCCGCCCCACCGTGGTGGGCAAGCCCAAGGGGCTGATGGTCGAGATGGCTCTCGGGAAGCTCGGGCCCGACGTCCGCCCCCGCGACGTGGCCTTCGTGGGCGACCGGCTCTACACCGACGTGCGAATGGCCCGCCGGGCGGGCCTCACCGCCATCCTGGTGCTCACCGGGGAAACCCGCCGCGACGACCTCGATGGCAGCCCCGACCAGCCCCACCACGTCTTCGAGTCCCTGGACCACCTGGCCGAGGCGCTGGGGCCCGCCGGCTGAGCGCCGCGCCGTGGTCGGGGCGCTTGCGCTCGGCCCGCGAATGGGTATCATCTACCCACGCACTGCATCCTGGTCAGGAGTCCACCCGATGAAGGTTCTGGTGGTCGGTGGCGGCGGTCGCGAACACGCCCTGGTATGGAAGATCGCCCAGTCGCCCAAGGTGAGCCAGGTCTACTGCGCCCCGGGCAACGCGGGCATCGCCGAGCTGGCGGAATGCGTGGACATCGAGGCGGAGGACGTGCAGGCCCTCCGCCACTTCGCCGAGCGCCAGGGTGTGGACCTCACGGTGGTGGGCCCCGAGGCCCCCCTGGTGGCGGGCATCGTGGACCGCTTCGAGGCCCACGGCCTGGCCATCTTCGGCCCCACGGCGCGGGCCGCGGAGCTGGAGGGCAGCAAGGTATTCGCCAAGCACATCCTCCGCAAGCACGGCATCCCCACCGCCGGCTACGCGGTCTTCGACACCGTGGACGCGGCGGAGGAACACGTCCGCAAGGCCCCCCTGCCCCTGGTGGTCAAGGCCGACGGCCTGGCCGGGGGCAAGGGCGTGAGCGTGTGCCACGAGCGGGCGGAAGCCCTGGCGGCCATCGACCGGGTGATGAAGGAGCGCGTGTTCGGCGACGCCGGCAACAAGGTGGTGGTGGAGACCTGCCTGGTGGGCGAGGAGGCCTCCATCCTCGCCCTCACCGATGGCAAGACCATCATCCCCCTGCCCACCTCCCAGGACCACAAGCCGGTCTGCGACGGCGACCAGGGGCCGAACACCGGCGGCATGGGAGCCTACTCCCCGGCGCCCGTCGTCGACGAAGCCCAGTACGCCCGCATCGAGCGCCAGATCCTCATCCCCATCGTCCACGCCATGAACTGCGAGCAGAGGCCCTACCGAGGCGTCGTCTACGCGGGCCTGATGATGACCGACGACGGCCCCCGAGTCCTCGAGTTCAACGTCCGCTTCGGCGACCCCGAAACACAACCCATCCTCCTCCGCCTGCGCGGCGACCTGGTGCCCGCCCTCCTGGCCATCGCCAGGGGGAATCTCCAGGACGTGAGCCTGGCGTGGGACCCCCGGCCCGCGGTCTGCGTGGTCTGCGCCTCCGGCGGCTACCCCGGCGCCTACGAGAAGGGCAAGCCCATCACCGGCCTCGACCAGGTGGCCGCCATGGACGACGCCGTGGTCTTCCACGCGGGCACCGCGCGGAGGGAGGGCCGAGTGGTGACCGCGGGCGGCAGGGTGCTGGGCGTCACCGCCCTGGGCGACGACATCCAGAGCGCCATGGACAGGGCCTACGAGGCCGTCGGCAAAGTGCATTTCGAGGGGATGCACTACCGCGCGGACATCGGGGCCAAGGCCCTGGCGCACCTGGCCTGACGGCGTCGCTCCCTCCCACAGCTCGTCGTCCGCCTCGCCGGCGCCTGCCGCTCAGGGCAGGTCGATCCGGACGGAGGCGGAGTAGCACATGCGGGGGTCGCGGTGGAGGCGAGCGGTGTCGAACAGGTGGGCCAGCGAGCGCTCGGCCTTGCCGTTGAACCGCAGCTCGCCGTTCACGTAGATGCGCACCGGCTTCTCCAGGTCCACCATCGAGTCCTCGAGGAACACGGTGAGTCGGTCGACGTGGCGGCACTGGATGGAGATGCGGTTGCCGCTGGCGATGGCGGCGTTGACCTGGGCGAGGGTGCGCCCCATCTCGTCGAGGTAGAGGGCGCGGAGCTGCTCGGGGGTGTACTCCATGCCGAAGGGCGGCTGGATGTCGAGCTTGCGGTCGGGGTCGAACACGGTGGGGGCGAAGCGGTCGATGCGCACCCAGAAGGCCTTGCCGTTGGAGTGCTCGAAGCTCACCAGCCGCACGCGCGAGGTGTAGGGCTGGCGGGCCTTGCCCCGCAGCCACTCGGCGATCTTCTCGTTCAGCTCGGGCAGGGCGGGATGGCGGCGGTAGCCGGGCACCTCCTCGCGCTGGGCCTCGTAGCCCATCTTCTCCAGCGCCGTGTGCACCTGGCGGGCGGAGCCCACCACGTCGAGGGAGCTTCGCTCGGCGACCACCTGGAAGATAGGCAGGTTGATGGCCGCGGGGAGGTAGAAGCGCGTCACCTCGTCCACCCGGCCGTTGCGCACCACCAGGGCGGCGAAGCGGTCCGGGTGGCGGAGGGCCACGGCCCAGGCCAGCAGGCCCCCGGCGCCCGTGCCCGAGAGGTACACGCGGTTGGTATCCACGTTGTAGCGGTCCTTCGCCTCCCGTAGCGCGGAGAGCACCAGGCGGATGTCCTGGAACCGCCAGGAGGCGCTCTCCCGCGTGGGGCTGGGGAGCATGGCCAGCAGCCCCAGCTCCCGCACCAGGGTCTCGACGTTGTAGAAGTGGTCCTTGCTGCTCTCCCCGTCGCGGTGGAGGGCGAGGAGCAGGCCGCGGGGCGCCTGGGGATCGTAGTCCTCGGGCACGTAGGCGTGGTAGCTGGCCCGGGTGAGCACCTCGTCGACCAGGAAGGTGCCCTCCACCAGGCCCGTCTTGGCCGGCGGGCGGCGGGTGCTCTGGCGCAGCACGCGGGCGATGTACTCGAGGGAGGCCCCGCTCTTGGCGATCTCGTAGAGCAGCCGCTCGCGCTCCGCCCTCTCGCCGGTGGCCAGGGCCTGGGGCACGAGCAGCAGGCGCTGGAGCCGGGCCCGGCGCTGGAGCAGCTCGTCGTCGGGCCGCTGGCGCTTGGCCAGCTGGTCGCACAGCTCGAGGGCGCGGCGCACGTCGCCCTGGCGCTCGTGGTGGCGGGCCAGGCGTCGGAGCAGCTCGGGCTGGCGGGCGCCCGCCTGGTAGGCGTCCTCGAGGCGGGCCATGGCCCGCTGGCCGAGGCCCAGGCGGAGGAGCAGCTCGCCCTCGCGGATGAGGCGGTCGGGCTTGGCGCTCGCGGCTTCCGCCCCCTGGCGAAGGCCCACCAGCTCCTCCAGCGTGGCCGCGCGCTGGCCCAGGTCGCGGGCCTGGGCGGGGTCCTCGGTCGTCTCGATGGCCTTGCGGGTGAACTCCAGGGCGGTGGCCCACTGGCCGGTCTCGATGGCCGCCTGGGCGGCGCCGGTGCAGGCCTCGGTGAGCTTGGGGTCGGCCTCCAGGGCGCGGCGCCAGCGGACGAGGGCCTTCTCGTAGTCCTCGCGGGCCGCGTAGCCCGCGGCCAGGCGGTGGTGGGCCCGTGCGGCGTAGGAGCTCTCGGGGTATTGCTCCAGGAGCTCGACGAGGGGCCTCTCGGCCTCGATGTAGTAGCCTTTTTCCTGGAGGTCTTTGGCTCGGCGGTAGAGTCGGGAGGCCCGGCGGTCGAGGATGGTCCGCAGCTTTTCCAGGGCCTCCTGGTTTTCGGGCTGGAGGGATCGGACGTATCGCAGCTCGGCGATGGCCTGGGAGACGAGGTGGTTGTCGATGCAGTACTGGGCGAGCTCCATGTGGCCTCGGGCATCGTCGTCGGCCAGCTCGGCGGCGATGCGGGTGTAGGCCTCGATGGGGGTCTCGCCGGCCTCGATGCTCTCCACCTCGGCGCGGGCGATGCTCACGGTGCCCTTGCCCGTCTTGAGGCGGATCAGCTCCTCCGTCTTCTCCACCACCTTCCCCTCCAGGATGTTGCCGTTCTTCAGGCGCACCACGTCGGCGCCCGCGAGGGGAAGGAGCAGAAGCAGAAAGGCAATGACGGCACGGTGTTGCATAGGACGCTCCACGCTCGGCCACCGGCATTCTAGCGGGGGCGGGGCGGGAAATCAACGCGGCCCAGTCGCGGCCTCAGCCCTTCATCCCCGTGGTGGAGATGCCCTGGATGAAGGTGCGCTGGGTGAAGAAGAAGAGAACGATCACGGGCAGGATCATCAGCGTGGAGGCCGCCATCAGGTAGTGCCACTCCGAGCCCCCGTGCTGGCTCTGGTAGGAGTAGAGGCCCAGCGAGAGGGTGAACGTCCGCTCGTCGGTGAGGAAGATCAGAGGGCCCATGAAGTCCTTCCACGCGTACATGAAGTGGAACAGCGCGACCACCGCCAGGGCCGGCTTCGACAGGGGCAGCATGATGCGGAGGAAGATCCCTAGCTCGCTGCACCCGTCGATACGGGCGGCG
The DNA here is from genome assembly GCA_046538415.1 of Candidatus Brocadiia bacterium. Classification (GTDB taxonomy): domain Bacteria; phylum Planctomycetota; class PUPC01; order DSUN01; family DSUN01; genus JBKHIY01. The sequence goes on from JBKHIY010000112.1 coordinate 4,902, forward strand.
TCCGAAAGATCCTGGGGAACGGTGAGAAAGAACTGCCGCAGGAGAAAAATGTTGAACGCGTTGCCGAAAAACGCCGGCACCCACAGCGGGCGCAGGGTCCCGATCCAGCCCAGCGCCCGGAACACCCCGTAGAGGGGTACCATGATGACGGCGAAGGGCACCATCATGGTGGACAGGGTGAGCACGAAGCCCAGCTCCCGTCCCGGCCAGCGGATGCGCGAGAAGCCGTAGGCCGCCAGGGCACTGGAGAAGGTCATCCCCGCCACCCCCAGCACCGCCACCACCATGGTGTTGTAGAAGTAGAGGACGAACATGGGCACCTCGAAGCGAAGGCCCAGGAGGTCCACGGTGTGGAACCGCAGGTACTTGATGGCCCCCACGTAGTTCTGCCACGCCGGCTCCACCTGCTCCTCCACCGCCTCGGCGGGCACGCAGTCCCATCGCGGCGGCGGCCCCTTCTCCCAGGGCAGCCGCTCCAGCTTCTCGGTGACCAGCCAGAAGCCGGGGGGCACGGGCTTCTCCAGCGCGGCAGGCAGGCGGAGGGTCTTGGTCTGGTCGGCGATGCGCACCTCCACCTCGGCCATCCCGTCGCGGTAGCGGTCGGCGGGCAGCAGCTCGCGCTTTTGCTCCGGCTCGGTCTCGCCGGGCTGGGGCGGCTCCTGGTAGGTCACGATCACCGAGGGCCCCTCGATCCGCCGGTCCCTGGTCACCTGGGTGCGCTCGCCGTCCAGGGGGGCGTAGTAGGCCCTGGGCACCCACTGAGGGGGCATCATCATGGTCTGCTCGATGGGCTTCAGCGAGGTGCTCACCAGCCACACGAAGGGGAACAGGAAGAGCACCGAGCCCGCGAGGAGCACGAGGTGGGTGGCCAGGCGTTTGGGCGGCGAGAGCTTCATCGTTCGTAGTGCACGTGGCGTTTGGTGGCCTTGGTGGCCACCAGGGTGAGCCCGAAGATGATGAGGAACAGGATCCACGCCATGGCGCAGGCGTAGCCCATCCGCAGGTCCTCGAAGGCGACGTTGAACAGGTAGAAGGTGTAGAAGTGGGTGGCCCGCTGCGGCCCGCCCTGGGTCATGATGTAGGGCGCGGCGAACATCTGGAAGGTGCCGATGATCCCCATGATGAGATTGAAATAGATCACCGGCGAGAGCATGGGAATGGTGATGTGACGCGTCTTCTGCCACCAGCTCGCACCATCGATGTCCGCCGACTCGTAGAGGCTCACGGGAATGTCCTGGAGCCCTGCCAGGTAGATCACCATCGAGTAGCCCACCCCCCACAGCCCCATGATGATCAGCGCGGGCATGGCCCACACCGTGCTCTGGAGCCACGCGGGCAGCATCCGCTCGGCAATGCCCAACTGGGCGAGGGCGTAGTTGAGCACCCCGTACTTCCCGTTGAAGATCCACATCCACAGGATGGCCATGGCCACGATGGGCACGATGGAGGGCAGGAAGAAAACCGTGCGATAGACGCTCATCCCACGCACCTTCGTGTTCAGCAGCAGGGCCAGCCCAATGCCCAGCACCATCCCCAGGGGCAGCGTCACCCCCGCGTAGTAGAAGGTGTTGCGCAGCGAGATCCAGAAGACCTTGTCCTGGACCAGCCCCGTGTAGTTCTCGGCCCCGATCCACACCGGCGGCTCGAGCACCGAGTAGTCGCAGAAGCTGAAGAAGAAGGACGAGAGGATGGGATAGAGCATGAAGACGCCGAAGCCGATGATCCACGGCGAGATGAACAGCAGGCCGTTGCGCAGGTCGCGTCGCTCTTTGGCAGTCATCGCGCCCGTATCATACGGCCCGCGGCCCTCGCCTTCAAGCCCCGTCGCCACCCGGGCCTTGACCGGCGGCGTATTACAGGGTAATATAAAGGCAGCACCCGCATCCGAAGGAGCCGCCCCATGCCCGACGCCAGGCCCGAAGTGGTCACCTTCAAGGCCGACCCCTCCCTGCTCGAGGCCATGCGGGGCATCCCCAATCGCTCGGAGTTCATCCGCAACGCCATCCTCGCCGCCCTCGACGGCGTGTGCCCCCTGTGCAAGGGCACCGGCATCATGAGCCCCAACCAGCGGCGCCACTGGCAGGCCTTCATCGCCGACCACGCCGTCGAGGAGTGCGAGCGCTGCCACGAGCTGCGCCTGGTGTGCGCCAACGCGACCGACGGGAGTCCATGATGCGATACGCCCTCCCCCTCGCCGCCCTCGCCGCCCTCGCGGCCGGCTGCGGCGACTCGCCCGACCGCGGGGCGGACGGCCGGCTCCAGGTCTTCGTGAGCATCGAGCCCCAGGCCACGTTCGTCGAGCGGGTGGGCGGCGACCACGTGGCCGTCGAGGTGCTGGTGCGCCCCGGCCAGTCGCCCGCCACCTACTCGCCGAGCCTCCAGCAGATCGAGCGGCTGGCCCGATGCGACGTCTACTTCCGCATCGGCGTGCCCTTCGAGAAGTCGCTGGTGCCCAAGGTCCAGGCGACGATGGAAGAGGTGAACGTCGTGGACACCCGCCGGGGCATCGAGCTCCGGCGCATGGAGGGCTCCCACGCCCACCACGACGAGGGGGGCCACGACCACCCCGCCGGCGCCCCCGACCCCCACACCTGGCTCGACCCCCGGCTGGTCAAGCGCCAGGCCTCCACCATCTGCGACGAGCTGGTCCGCCTCGACCCGCAGCACGAGGCCGACTACCGGGGGAACCTCGAGGCCTTCCACGCCGACCTCGACCGCGTGCACCGCGAGGTGGCCCAGCTCCTCGCCCCCCTGGAGGGGCGGCGGATGCTCGTCTTCCATCCCGCCTACGGCTACTTCGCCGACGCCTACGGCCTCGAGCAGGTGCCCGTGGAGACCGAGGGCAAGGTGCCCGCGCTGGGCCAGCTCGATGTCCTCAAGGCCCAGGCCCGGCGGGAGGGCTTCCGCGTGCTCTTCGTCCAGCCCCAGTTCGCGGCCCGCAACGCCCAGGCCGTGGCCCGGGAGCTGGGCCTCGAGGTGGTGCGCCTCGACCCCCTGGCCCGCGACTACCTGGCCAACCTCCGCACCATGGCCACTCGCATCCGCGATGCCCTCGGCGGCGAGGATTCCTGAGCCTCGAGCGCAAGGACGCGCCCCATGACCACCCAGCACAGCCCCCAGCCGCCCCCGGTCCTCATCCAGGGCCTCACCTTCTCCTACGACGGCACGCCCGCGCTGGAGGACGTGCAGCTCCGCGTCGACGAGCATAGCTTCGCCTGCGTGGTGGGCCCCAACGGGGGCGGGAAGACCACCCTCCTCAAGCTCATCCTCGGCCTCCTGCATCCCCAGCGGGGCACGGTACGCGTGTTCGGCCAGCCGCCCCAGCGGGTCCGCTCCCGCCTGGGCTACGTGCCCCAGCACGCCCACTACGACCGGCTCTTCCCCGTCCGCCTGCTCGACGTGGTGCTCATGGGGCGCCTGGGGCCCGGCCACTGGCTGGGCGGCTACGGGCCGGAGGACCGCGAAGCGGCCCGCCGGGCCCTGGCCGAGGTGGAGCTGGAGGGCCTCGAGGGGCGGCCCTTCGCCGTCCTGTCGGGGGGACAGCAGCAGCGGGCCCTCATCGCCCGCGCCCTGGCCACCGAGCCCGACCTCCTGGTCCTCGACGAGCCCACGGCCAACCTCGATGCCGCCGTCGAGCAGGAACTCTACTGCCTGCTGGGCACCCTGCGCCGCCGCCTCACCATCCTCCTGGCCACCCACGACCTGGGCTTCGTAGCCTCCTACGTCGACACCGTGGTGTGCGTGAAGCGCCAGGTGGTGGTCCACCCCACGAGCGAGCTCACCGGCGAGACCCTGGCGGAGATCTACGGCGAGGGGGCGCGGGCCATCCGCCACGACCACCGCTGCGCCGAAGGAGGCCACCAGTGGCCCCCTTCCTAGAGGCCCTGGCCGAGGGGGGCTTTCTCCAGCGGGCGGTGCTCACCGGCATCCTGGCCAGCTTCGCCTGCGGGGTGGTGGGCAGCTACGTGGTGTCGCGGCGGATCACCTACATCGCCGGGGGCATCGCCCACTGCGTGCTGGGGGGCATGGGCGCGGCCCGCTACCTCCAGGTGGTCGGCGGCTGGGCCTGGCTCCATCCCCTCTACGGGGCCGTGGCCGCGGCGCTGCTGGCCGCGGTGGTCATCGGCCTGGTGAGCCTGCGGGCCCGGGAGCGGGAGGACACGGTGATCGGCGCCCTGTGGGCCATCGGGATGGCCGTGGGCGTGCTGTTCATCTGGCGCACGCCGGGCTACAACGAGGAGCTGATGAGCTACCTGTTCGCCAGCATCGTGATGGTCTCGCCGGCCGACCTGTGGCTCATCGTGGCCCTCGACGTGCTGGTGGTGGGCCTGGGGCTGGCCTTCTACCACCAGCTCGTGGCGGTGTGCTTCGACGAGGAGTTCGCCCGCCTGCGGGGCCTCCGCGTGGAGCTCTACTACCTGCTGCTGCTGTGCCTCACGGCCCTCACCGTGGTGGTGCTGGTCACCGTGGTGGGCATCGTGATGGTCATCGCCCTGCTCACCCTCCCCGTGGCCGTGGCCGGCCACTTCTGCCGGAGCCTGTGGCAGATGATGGCCCTGGCCACGGGCCTCACCATGGTGTTCACCACCAGCGGGCTGGCCCTCAGCTACGGCCCCAACCTGCCCGCGGGGGCCACCATCATCGTCCTCGCCGGCGGGGTCTACCTGGTGGTGGCCATCGCCGCCCGCCTGCTCCGCCCCCACGGCGGCTGAGGCGTCTTGCTGGGGGCTAGAAGCGGGGCCGCTGGTTGCGGGCGAACCACTCGCGCAGCAGCTCCTCCCGCTTCGTAGGCTGCGGGCTGGGCTCCGTCTCGCTCTTCTCCGTCGAGTGCTCCACGCTCCAGCCGTGCCACTCGCGGAAGGCGTGGTACGACCAGTCCCAGCCCTGCTCCTCGAACAGCTCGATGCAGTCGCGCAGGTAGCGGCGGGCCGAGCCCTCGGGGGCCCAGCGGATGGCGCTGAACTCGCCGACGTAGATATGGACGTTGAAGTCGCGCTGGAAGTCGATGGCCGGCATCATCGACTCCCGCAGGCGGGCCTTGTCCCACCGCTCGCCGCTGATCACCCCGGGGTAGACGAGCGGCTCATCGTGGCGGAACTGGTGGGTGAACGCCCCCGGCTGGTACATGTGGAAGCTGTAGATTACCCCCTCGAGGTCGAGGGGCACCATCTGGTCGAAGCCGTCGCAGCTCCCCCACGGCCCGGGCTCGAAGACCACCGGCTTGCCCGGGTCGATGGCCCGGATGCGCCGGGTCGCCTCCGTGGCCAGGTGGGGCCAGGAGACGATACCCCCGCCCGGCGGCTCCACCGGCTCGTTCACCAGGTCGTAGGCGTAGATGACCTCCCGGCCCTTGTAGCGGCGGGCCAGGCGCTCCCAGAGGGCGAGGAACTTCTCGCGGTAGCGCTCCTCGGTGAACATCCGGCACACCCCGCCCCCGGCGCGCCCCCCCGGCGGGCAGTGGAGGTCGAGGAGCACCAGGATGCGGTGGCGGCGGCAGGCCTCGATGGCCCTGTCGGCCTCCTCGAGGGCGCCCTCGAGCCAGGCGTCGTAGCGGTCGAGGTCGCGGGCCCACTCCTCGGCCTTCTTCATGGGCGTCCAGTTGAGCTGCCAGCGCACCTGGTTGGCGCCCCAGGCCGCCAGGTCGCGGACGTTCTTCTCCTCGAACTTCGGCCCGTGCATCACTCCCCGCAGGCGGGGCAGGCCGTGGCCCTTGAACGGGCGCTCGAGCCGCCGGCCGCCCGGCGGACGGCGGGCCAGGCGGAGGCTCACCCCGTGGAACCACGCGGTCCCGCTCGCCCGCTCGAGCCCCAGCACCAGGGTGGCCTTCTTCACCGCCATGGGAATGCGGAGCGTGCGCTCGACCCGCCGCCAGTCGAAGCTCCCGTGAGGCAGGCGGAGCTGGGGCCACAGCCTGCCGTGGTCCGTCTCGAGCATCAGCATCACCTTGATGCCGTTCCACGAATTCGGCGGGGTGGTCACCTCGCGGGCCTTCACCGTGGCGGCGAGGGTCACCAGCTCGCCCGCCATCCTGGGCGCGGGCAGCGCGGTGAGCAGCACCGGCCGGCCCTCGGGGTCGGCGCTGCGGACCCGCAGCGCGTGGCCGCGGCCGGGCACCTCGACCCGCTCGCCGCCCGCGCCTTCCCAGCGGGCCAGCGCGTCGGGACTCTCGAAGTCGGCCCGGAAGAGCGGCTCCTCTCCGCCCCATGCCGCCCACGGGGCGACGAGCAGGAGGGCCACCGCGGCTGCGGCGATGCGGCTACGGCTCATCATGGCTGGTCCTCTTCCCGGGATGTTGCACTCGCCCTGGCCGCTGCCGCCGATGTGAAGTTCTGTGGAGAGGGGTCTGGGGAGAAGCCTTTCTTTCAAGAAAGGTTCTCCCCAGCTCTCCATTCGGCTGAAGTGTTACCTTGCAGGCAGTGTCCCCCCGCATTCCGCGCCCTTGGCTAGCGGGGCTTCCAGGGCTCCGCCATCGTGCCCAGCACCAGGTGGCCGTCGGCGGTGGCGACCGTCTGGTCGCCCACCACCACGCGGTCGCCGTCGGCCCTGGGGGTTGGCGGGTCGCCGGCGGTGAGGAACTTGAAGCTGTAGCTCACCCCGCCGGCCTCCACGAGATTGTTTCTGGGCGCCCCGGGGCCGGTCATCACCAGCATCGCCTCGGCGCCCGAGGCCCCCGAGAAGTCGATGGCCAGGCAGGTGCCGTCGCCGCCGGTGAGGATGGCCGAGCCGTCGGCCGCGGGCTGGAAGTAGGCGACCTTGCCCGGCAGCCGCCCCCACTTGGTCTTCTCGCCCAGTGCCCAGACCCAGAGCCGGGCCCGGCTGCGGGCCTTGTGCCAGCCGCGGGTGCTGAGGGTCTGGATGGAGATCACGGTGTCCTTCTCGTCGCGCCAGCGGTTGCGGCACATGAAAAAGCCCCATTTCTGGTCCATCACGGCCCTGGGGATGCACTCGGCGGGGTTGCGCTCGGCGAGGCCGAAGGGCCAGTTGACGAAGGCCAGGATGGTGTGGTGGGGATAGGGGCTGGGGGTGTCGAAGGGCGTGCCGTTGCTCTCGTCGATGGCCCTCAGGTGGTGGTTGTAGAACCACAGGAGGGCGGGCCGCTGGTCGGGGCGGACGCCGCCGAAGCCCTCGGCGAAGTAGCCCGCGCCGCTGATCCCATCGCGGTCCCACACGTTGTGGGGGTAGGCGCCGCGGGAGGGGAAGTCCATCCGCCCGTCCCGGGGGACCGTGAGGAAAATCCACTTGAGGGTCATCCACGGGGCGTTGGGGCGGGGCGTGATGAAGGCCTTGCCCCCGGCCACCCTCCAGGCCTGTAGGGCGGGGATGAAGGCGATCTGGGAGGACATGGAGCCGGTGCCGTCGCCCTCGGGGAACCAGCCGTGGTCGCCGAAGCCCTCGGTCAGGTTGCGCACCATGGCCCTGGCGTTCTGGTCGAGCAGCTTTTCGATCTTGGCCTTGTCGACGCCCGGGTCGTCGCGGATGGCCAGGAGGGCGAGAGCGGCGCCGCCGACCTGCATGCCCCAGTGGTTGCTGGCGGGCATGTGGCGGGAGCCCCGGGCCAGCTCGGGCAGGCTCATGTGCTTGCCCTCGTCGTAGTTCTGGATGGCCAGGGCGATTTTGCGGCGGGTCGCCTCGTCCCAGCCGTCGTAGCACAGGTCGTAGCCCACGGCGTACCAGCCCAGCGAGGGGCCGGCCCGCAGGGCCCCGCCGGGGCGCTTCCACGAGTAGCGGGCCTCCCGGTCGCGGTCGCGCACGCCCCGGAAGGCCAGCTCGAAGCACTCCTTGCCCAGCTCGGCGTAGGATTTCTCGCCGGTGAGCAGGTAGAGGAAGCCGAAGCCGGCGGCGTGGGAGATGCTGTAGGTGCCCAGCGGCAGCTCCTTCTTCTGGGGCTTCGGGCCGCCCTGCTTGCCGTAGGCCGAGGTCATGGGGTTCGTGGGCTCGGGTATGCTCTGGCCCCCGCCGAGCTGGGCCTCCAGGCGGCGGACCAGCGCCTGGCCCTCGGGCGTCTTCGCTCGCGCCCGGAGAGCCGCCAGGTCGCCCCGGCGGAAGAAAAGCCGCGGATGCTCGCCCCCCTCCGGGGCCTCGAAGCCCGCCACCGGCGCCGGCCACGGCGCCTCCTCGCCCGCCCACACCGCGCCGCCCAGCCCCATGGCCAGGGCCAGCGC
>JBKHIY010000113.1:0-12986 GCA_046538415.1 Candidatus Brocadiia bacterium
TCGAACGCGTTGTGGATGAAGGGCACGCGCCAGGCGGTGTAGGGGTAGATGGTGGTCACCACTTCCATGCAGCCGGTGGCGGAGCCGACCACGGTGTCCTTGCCCGCGGCGAGGAGGAACTGTCGGATGACGGACGGGGCGGTGCACCCGGCGCAGGCGCGGTGGCCGCCGGCCAGCAGTTCGGGGCAGTCGGTGAGCTCTTTGAGGCGGAGGGCCATGGGGATATCCTTTCCTCGTGGGGGTTAGTCCTCTCGGACGCCTATGTAGCGGGTGGCGACGGTGGCCTGGCCGCTGCGCCGCACCTCGTCGAGGTCGCGAAAGATGCCCTTGATCTCCTCGACCACGATGTCGCGGCCTCCCAGGCCGTAGACGTAGCTGGCGAAGGGCACGTCCATCTGCCCGTAGGCGCGGGAGCGAATCTCGTGGAACAGCGGGCCGCCGTCGAGGCCGTAGGAGATGGCCCGGTCCATCACGGCGACCGCCTGGGCCCCCTGGAGAGCGTCGATGAACTGCTGGCCGGGGAAGGGGCGGTAGAGGCGGGGCTTGAGGAGACCCGCCTTGAGCCCCTCCTGGCGAAGCTCGTCCACGGCCACCTTGGCCGTGCCGCAGGTGGAGCCCAGGGCCACGAGGGCGAGCTCGGCGTCGTCGAGCTGGTAGGCCTCGTAGAGCCCATAGGAGCGGCCCGACAGCTCGCCGTACTCCTTGCCCACCTCTTCCACGATGGGGAGCGCGTTCTCGATGGCCTGGGCCTGCTGGCGGCGGCACTCGTAGTAGTTGTCGGTGAGGAACAGGGCTCCCATGGAGTAGGGGGCATCGGTGTCGAGGAGCGTACGGTCGGGCTGGTAGGTGCCCACGAAGTCGCGGGCCACCTGGTCGTCGAGCATTTCCATGGTCTCGGCGGTGTGGCTGAGGATGAAGCCGTCGAGGTTGACCAGCGCGGGGGTGAGCACCGAGGAGTGCTCGGCGATGCGGATGGCCTGGAGGACGTTGTCGTAGGCCTCCTGGGCGTTCTCGCTCCACAGTTGGATCCATCCGCAGTCGCGTGCGAGCATGGCGTCGGAGTGGTCGCAGTGGATGTTGATGGGGCCGGAGAGGGCGCGGTTGATGATGGCCATGACGATGGGCAGGCGGTAGGCGGCGGCGATGTAGCACACCTCGATCATCAGGGCCAGCCCCTGGGAGCTGCTGGCCGTGCACACGCGGGCACCGGCGGCGGAGGCTCCCACGGCGGCGCTCATGGCGCTGTGCTCGCTCTCCACCAGCACCACCTCGGTGTCCACGGCCCCATCGGCGTGGTACTGGGTGAAGAGGTGCATCAGCTCGGTCTGGGGGGTGATGGGATACGCGGCGACGACGTCGGGGTTGATCTGTCGCAGGGCTTCTGCGGCGGCGTCGTTGCCGGTCAGCGACAGGCGCTTCTGCTCGGCGCTGGCAGTGGCCATGGTTCCGGGGTCTCCTGGTGCGGGGGGGCCGCGGGGGGCGGCGGGTCAGTCTTTATCTTCTTCTTGGGCTTCGGATTCGAGGATCATCTTGATGGCCTGGACCTTCTCGGGGCATTCCTTGGCGCAGATGCCGCAGCCCTTGCAGTGGTCGTAGTCGATGCCCTGGACCTTCCCCTTCTCGGCCTGGATGGCGGCGTCGGGGCACAGGATCCAGCAGGTCAGGCAGTGGATGCACTTCTCGGGGTCCCACACGGGGCGATAGGTCCGCCACGAGCCGGTCTTGTAGTCGGCGGCGTTGCCCGCCTGGGGGATGATGCCGCCTCGGGGCATGTTCTTCCAGTTGTAGGGCTTGGTCTTGGTGCTCATTCGCCCTGGACCTCCTCGTAGGCGCGCTTGACGGCGTTGACGTTGCCCTGGACGCCGCGTTCGCCGAGTTTGCTGAGGAATTTCTTCTTGATGTCGTGGAACACGGTTTCCAGCTCCATGGCTGCGGTCACCTTGCACAGGGCGCCGATCATGGGGGTGTTGGGGATGGGCCGGCCGATCTCGTCGATGGCGATGCTGGTGGCGTCGACGGTGTAGACCTTGCCGTGGCCTTCGGCCAGGCCGAGGCGTTTGCGGAGTTGGGCGGGGCTCTCGGCGGTGTTCACGATCACCGAGCCGCCCTTCTTGAGCCCCTCGGCGATGGGCTCGGTGTCCAGGAGCGTCGCGTCGAGCACGATCACCACGTCGGGGGCATCGATGGGGCAGTGGAGGCGGATGGGGGCGTCGGAGATGCGGGTGAACCCCCGGATGGGGGCGCCCATCCGCTCGGGGCCGTACTCGGGGAAGCCCTGGGAGAACTTCCCTTCCTCCATGGCCGCCTCGGCGACCATGGTGGCGGCCGTCTTGGCCCCCTGGCCGCCGCGGCCGTGCCAGCGAATCTCGGTGAGCTGCTCTGCCATTTCTGGCTCCAGACAAAGGGTGCTGAGATGCGAAAGCCCCTCCTCCCTGGCCCCGGCGGCCCGGCGGGCGCTCCAGGGCGGGCCCCGGCCGCGGGCTACAGGTCCTCCTCCGTCAGGGGCTCGAGGTCCTCGAGGAGCGAGTCCGTGGTGGCGTAGCGGCGGCGAGGGTCGGCCTCCAGGGCTTTCATGATGGCGCGTTCGAGCCGTGGGCTGATCGAAGGTCGGACCGAGCTGGGCTCCGGGATGTCGGTCTTCAGTGCGGCGGCGAGCGCCGCGAAGGTGCTCTGGCTGCCGCGCACGCAGCGCCGCCCGGTGGTCACCTCGTAGAGGGAGACGCCGAAGGCGTAGATGTCGGTGCGCTCGTTGAAGCGGTTGGTGCGGATCAACTCGGGAGCCATGTAGGCGGGCCGCCCGGTGCGCATTCCGGTGTCGCGGATGCGGTCGCCCTTGTCCGCTGCCACTCCGAAGTCGATGATCTTGGCCACCCCGTAGGCGGAGAGCATGACGTTGCGGGGGCAGACGTCGCGGTGGATGATGCCTTCGCTGTGGATGTAGGCCAGACCGCGCGCGGCCTGCTGCATGATTTCGATCTTCTTGCCTCGGAGGACGCGGGCCCGGGTGTGAAGGAGGTCCGCCAAGTTGCCTCCTGGGAGGAACTCCATCACCAGGTAGTATCGCCCGTGGTGCTTTCCACAGGTGAGGGTGCGCACGACGTTGCGGTGCTTGAGGCGTCGTGCCCGCTGGCCCTCCCACTCCTTCTTGAGCTTACGGGTGAGCTTGTCGGCCACGTCGCAGCCGTAGTCGCTGAGGATCTTGACGGCCACGACTTCGCCGCTCTTGACGTGCTCGCCCCTGAAGAGCGCGGAGAGGCGACCCTCTGCTACCTTCTCGAGCAGCCGATATCCGCCGTAGACGTCGCCGGGAACGGGGGGATCCCCCCGGCCTAGCAGCCTGTTCCGAAGAGCCACTTCCCTCTCCGCGCGGCGCGAGGTGGTACTGGGCTCATTATAGTGGGGGCGCCGGCCGGTGTCAAACTCCTTTGGGCCCCTCGCCGCGGCCCTTGACAAGCCCCGGAACGCCCCGTAAGATGCTGGCAGGCCCGCGGCTCCGCCGCCCCGGCCTCCCCACCTGCGAGGAAGGAGACGAGCCATGGCCGGCACGCGCCTCTGCCTTCTCGGACTGGTCCTCTGGTGCGCCGCCAGCGCGGCAACCAGCGGCGAGAGCACGGGGCCCGACGCTCCCGCCGAACAGGCGGAGCACCTGGTGATCCTCCAGGACAAGACTCCCGTGCTCTACAACCAGATGACCATCGGCCAGCTCGCCGAGGGCACCCGGGTCCGGCTCTTGGAGTCCGACCGCGGCTACGCCCACGTGCGGGCCTCCTTCGGCGACAGCTGGTTCCAGGGCTGGGTGCGCCAGGCCCTCACCGCCGTCGATTCCCTGGAAAACGTGGACGTCCAGGTGGGCCACGCCACCCGGGGGTACATCTACCAAGGGGTCACGGCTCCCAGCGGCCTCCAGTTCCTGGAGGTGCGGGTGCGCCTGACGGCCACGGACGAGGGCCCGCCCCGCGTCTACTTCCACCTGGCCGAGGGGCCAGAGGTCGACCTCTACCTGGTCTACGGCCGCGACCAGAAAGCCTACGTCTACGGCTTCATGCGCCGCCTGCCGATGTCCAAGCGCCGCGTCTTCGAGACCACGCAGAAGCAGCAGACCCTGCTGCTGAAGCCGGGCGAGACCCTGGAGGAGACGTACGTCTTCCCCGTGCCCGTCCGGGCCACGAAGTTCCACCTGGTGCTCAAGGACGTGGTGCATCGCGTGCCCCTGCGGCGCTGAAGCCCGGCCCATCCCTTGCCATCGCCCAGGAGGCCCGCCGCCGATGTCCCCGGTCCACGGCATCCCCGGCTTCTTCGACTACGAGGCCAGCGTCGTCGTCCGCGAGCCCCAGGCGGCGGGCGAGGGCTGGTGGGCAGGGGCCCCGGGAGCCTTCTACGACGCCGAGGACGACTGCTTCTACCTCACCTACCGCTACCGCCGGCCGCGCGGCGAGGAGCCCGACCGGGGGGCCGAGACCCGGCTGGCCAAGAGCGAGGACGGGATCGAGTTCGAAGACCTCGCCGTCCTGCCCAAGGCCCGGTTCGACAGTCCCAGCATCGAGCGTGGCGCCCTCCACCGGGCCGACGACGGGACGTGGCTGTGGTACGTGAGCTACGTGGACGGCGAGGACGGACGCTGGCGCATCGACCTGCTTGATGCCTCGCGCCCCGACGCCTTCGACCCCGCGGACCGCCGGCCCCTCTTCCTGGCCCCCGAGCTGGGCGTCGAGGGGGTCAAGGACCCCTGGGTGCTTCGGGCCGGGCCGGTGTGGTACATGCTCATCAGCTACGCCACGCGGCCCGCGGCCGAGGCCAGCGACGACGAGATGCACGGCTCGGCGGACATCTACAACACCGGCCTGACCCGAAGCTGCTCCGCCCTGGCCACCAGCCTGGACGGGCGGCGGTGGCAGTGGCAGGGCGACATCATGCACCCCGTTCGCGAGGGCGCCTGGGACAGCTACGCCACCCGCCTGGGCTGCCTCCTGTGCCATCCCGGCGGATGGCTGGGCTTCTACGACGGCTCGGCCAGCGTGGAGGGCAACTACGAGGAGCGCACCGGCCTGGCCGTGAGCGGCGACCTCTTCCTGTGGCGAAGCCTCACCCCCGGCGGGCCGGCCCTGGCCAGCCCCCACGCCTCGGGCAGCCTGCGCTACGTGGACGTCGTGAGCGACGGGGTAGAGCGCTTCTTCTACTTCGAGTCGGCCCGGCCCGACGGCTCCCACGAGCTGCGCGTCGTATGGCATCCCGAGGCCGAGGCCACCGTGGAGGAGGAGCGGCCGGACGGCCAGCTCTAGGGCCCCGCAGCACCGACCCCCGCTGGAGAGGAGTACCCGGGCGTGCCCCTGGACAGTAAGCTCGAGGGCGTGGTCTACGACGCCAGCTACGACGTCCTGGTCATCGGCGGCGGCCTGGCCGGCGTGTGCGCCGCCATCGCCGCGGCACGCAACGGCTGCACGGTCGGCCTGGCGCACGACCGGCCCGTCCTGGGCGGCAACTCCAGCAGCGAGATTCGCGTGAACGCCGGCGGGGCCGACCACCACGGGGCCCGCCGCCACGCCCGCGAGAGCGGCATCATCGAGCAGCTGCGGCTCGAGGACCGCCTGCGAAACCACGAGCCCGTGGCCAACGGCCGCATCAACTTCGTCTGGGACCACGTGCTCCTGGGCGCCGTCCGTCGCGAGACCTCCCTCGACCTCTATCTCAACACCTCCGCCCAGCAGGCCATCATGAGCGACGAGTCGACCCTCGAGGGAGTCGTCGCCTACCAGAGCTCCACCTACCGCACGCTCCACCTGCGGGGCTGCGTGTTCATCGACGCCAGCGGCGACGGCGTGGTGGCCGCCGACGCGGGAGCCCACTACCGCGTGGGGCGCGAAGGCCGCGGCGAATTCAACGAGCCCGCGGCCCCCGAGCGGTCCGACGCCCTCACCCTGGGCAGCTCCATCCTCTTCCGGGCACGCGACCTCGGCCGCCCCGTCCCCTTCACCCCGCCCCCCTGGGCGCACCGCTTCGAGGAGGACGACTTCCCCCACCGCCCCCTGCGCGGCTTCGCCCACGCCGGCTTCTGGTGGATCGAGTACGGCGGCACCCTGGACACCATCGCCGACAGCGAGACCATCCGCGACCAGCTCCTGGCCTACGTCCTCGGAGTGTGGGACTACATCAAGAACCGCAGCGACCTGGAGGCCAAGACCTACGCACTCGACTGGGTGGGCGCCCTGCCCGGCAAGCGCGAGTCCCGCCGCTTCCTCGGCGACCACATCCTCACCCAGGCCGACCTGGTGGGCGCCAAGGCCTTCCCCGACGCCGTGGCCTACGGCGGCTGGCCCATCGATCTCCATCCCCCCCAGGGCATCCACGCCGAGGAGCCGCCGGCACGCTTCGTCGAAGTGCCCAGCGTCTACCCCATCCCCCTCTCTTGCCTCTACTCGCGGAACATCCGCAACTTGATGTTCGCGGGCCGCAACATCTCCGCCTCCCACGTGGCCTTCGGCTCCACCCGCCTGATGGCCACGGGCGCCGTGATGGGACAGGCGGTGGGCACCGCCGCGGCCCTGTGCAAGGCCCGCGATGCGACCCCTCGCAAGCTGCGCTACGAGCACATCCGCCAGCTCCAGCAGGCCCTCCTCCGCGACGGCGCCTACATCCCCGGCGTGGCCAACGAGGACCCCGGCGACCTGGCCCGCCTGGCCCACGCCTCGGCCACCAGCAGCGCCGCGCTGCGGGTCGACGAGGCGTCCGAGCCCGTGGCGCTCAGCTCCGCCCGAGCCCAGCTCCTCCCCGTGAGCGCCGACCGCCTGGACGCGGTCGAGGTGCCCATCACCTCGTCGCTGGACCACGAGGTGGAGCTCCGCGCCACCCTCCACTGGGCCCAGGCGCTCGACGACTTCTCGCACCACGAGCCCGCGGGCACGGCCCTGGGCCACGTCCATCCCCGAGCCAGCGAGTGGGTGCGCCTCGAGTTCCACCAGGCCCTCAAGCCCCACGCCCTCTACTTCCTGGCCCTCGAGCCGGTGGAGGGCCTGGCCTGGATGGCCAGCGAGGCCGAGCCGCCGGGCACCCAGCGGGCCACCCGCAAGGCCGACGGCCAGTGGGCCTACCTGGGCGAGCACGGCACCCTGGGCTTCCGCCTCTGGCCCCAGTCGCGTCCCTTCGAGCCCGAAAGCGTCGTCGACGGCGTCGCCCGGCCCGAGGGATGGCCCAACCTCTGGGTCTCCGACCCCGAACAGGAGCTGCCCCAGAGCCTGACCCTCGATTTCGGAGCCCCCCGCGCCATCGCCTCCGTGCTCCTGACCTTCGATACCGACGTCAACCACCTCGTGGACTTCGGCCCGGCGCCCACCTGTGTCCGCAGCTACGTCCTGTGGGCCAAGGTCGGCGGCGAGTGGCGCGAGCTGGCGCGCCAGGAGGACAACCACCAGCGCCGACGCGCCCACACCTTCGAGCCCGTCGAGGCCGCCGAGCTGAGGCTCGACGTCCTCGCCACCCACGGCACCCCCACGGCACGCGTCTACGAGGTCCGCGCCTACGGCCCCTGAGCCCCTGGCCGCGCGCTTCGCGCCGTGCGGCGGACGCGCTATAATGGGCCACGGACGAGGGACCCGCCGCCGCACGCCCCTTCGCGACCACGAGGGCAACCGCCCGATGCGAAGCCACGAAGCGATGGAACATACCGCGGACGCGGGCCTGCGGGCACGCGGCGATAGCCTCGAGGAACTGCTCGTGGCCTGCGCCGAAGGGATGTTCGCCATCCTGGTGGAGACCGACCAGCCGCTGGAGCCCCTCGACGAAGAGATCGACATCTCCGCCCAGGACCCCGAGGACCTGGTGCACACATGGCTCCGCGAGCTGCTCTACCTGTTCGACGTCGAGCACCTGGTCTTCCACCGCTTCGACATCGGCGAGGCCAGCGACACCCACGTCCACGCCCTGTGCCACGGCGAGCGGCTGGACCCCGAGCGGCACAGGCCGGGGGCCGAGATCAAGGCCGTCACCTACCACGGCTTCAAGGTCGAGCATACCGGAGACGGCTGGCTCGCCGAGGTGCTGTTCGACGTCTGAGACCCCGGAACCTGCGAGGCGGAGCCCTCCGCCTCGCCCCTTCCTGCCGCCAAGCGAACCCCTGGAGGTGCGAGATGGCACCGAGAGGCTGGGACGGCCCGCTGGAGAAGCTCGACGAGTGCCGCTGGCGCATCCCCCGCTCCTACAAGGACGGCATGCGCGTCGACGGCCTCATCTACGCCGACGAGGAGATGATGGACCACGTGCGCCAGGACCGCGCCCCGGAGCAGGTGGCCAACGTCGCCTTCCTGCCCGGCATCCAGGCCTGGTCCATGGCCATGCCCGACATCCACTGGGGCTACGGCTTCCCCATCGGCGGGGTCGCCGCCACCGACCCCGAGGAGGACGGGGTGGTCTCGCCCGGCGGCGTGGGCTACGACATCAACTGCGGCGTGCGGCTCCTGCGCACCGACCTGCGGGACGACCAGGTGCGCTCGGGCATCCGCGGCCTGGTCGACACCCTCTTCGCCACCGTGCCCTGCGGGGTGGGCAAGACGGGGCGTATCCGCTTCTCCCGCAAGGAGGAGCGCCAGCTCGTCGCCCAGGGCGCCCGCTACGTGGTCGAGCGCGGCTACGGTCGGCCCGAAGACCTCGAGCACACCGAGGCCGCAGGCTGCCTGGAGGGGGCCGACCCCGACCTCATCTCCGACCGCGCCTACGAGCGCGGCGCCGGCCAGTGCGGCACCCTCGGCTCGGGCAACCACTTCGTGGAAGTCCAGACCGTCGACGAGGTCTACGACCAAGACGCCGCCCAGGCCTTCGGCCTCGAGCCCGGCCAGGTGACGGTGATGATCCACTCCGGCTCCCGGGGATTCGGCTACCAGGTCTGCGACGAGTACGTCCACAGCCTGGTCAAGACCGCCCAGCGCTACCAGATCAGCCTGCCCGACCGCCAGCTCGCCTGCGCCCCCGTCAAGTCCCGCGAAGGCCAGCGCTACCTGGGAGCCATGCGCTGCGCCGCCAACTACGCCTGGGCCAACCGCCAGGCACTCACCCACCTGGTCCGCGAGGCCTTCCAGGCCCACCTCAAGGCCAGCGCCGAGGAGCTGGGCATGGACCTCATTTACGACGTGGCTCACAACATCGCCAAGATGGAGCGCCACCAGGTGGGCGGACGCGAGCGCGAGCTGTGCGTCCACCGCAAGGGAGCCACCCGCGCCTTCCCCCCCGGCCACCGCGAGGTGCCCGCGCCCTATCGCCACCTCGGCCAGCCGGTGATCATCCCCGGGGACATGGGGCGCCACTCCTACCTCCTCCTGGGCACCCAGAAGGCCATGGACGAGGCCTTCGGCACCACCTGCCACGGTGCCGGGCGAATGATGTCGCGCAAGCAGGCCACCCGCATCGCCCACGGTCGCGACGTGGCTCGCGACCTCGCCGAGGAGGGCATCGTGGTCAAAGGACGGGGCTGGAAGGGCATCGCCGAGGAGCAGCCCGCCGCTTACAAGGACGTGAACGACGTGGTCGACATCGTCCACCGGGCCGGGCTGTCCCGCAAGGTGGCCCGCATGCGGCCCCTGGGCGTGATCAAGGGCTGAGCCGCCGCAGCGAGGCCCGCCGTCGTCCTTGCGGGGGCTTTTGACAGGCGGGCCGCCCGAACGTACAATGCCCGCCCGTGGACGCCGGCACGGGGCCGGCGGCACCCGGATGGCAGGGAAAAGGAGATCGCGATGGCGCTGCCCCTGGCCTTGCAGCTCTACTCGTTGCGCGAGACGGCCAAGGACGATTTCCCCGGCGTCCTCCAGCAGGTGGCCGGGATGGGCTATAAGGGCGTCGAGTTCGCCGGCCTCCACGGCCACGAGCCCGCCCAGGTGGCCAAGATGGTGGGCGACCTGGGGATGCAGTGCGTCTCCGCCCACATGTCCCTGCCCACGGCGGAGAACGTGGACCAGGTGGTGGCCGACGCGAAGGCCCTGGGCATCAGCTTCGTGGTGGCCGGCGGAGGGCCGGCGGACTACCAGGACGAGGGCTCGGTCCGGGCCATCGCCGAGAAGTTCGCCACCGCCGCCGAGCTGCTGGCCCCCCACGACCTGCTCTTCGGCATTCACAACCACTGGTGGGAGTTCGACCACCAGGTGGGCGGCGAGTGCCCCCACGACATGATGATGGCCCAGTGCGGCGACGCCTTCGCCCAGCTCGACGTGTGCTGGGCCGCCTTCGGAGGCCACGACCCCGCCGCCGTGATCGAGCGAAACGCAGGCCGCGTCCACCTCCTCCACGTCAAGGACAGCACCCTGGAGAAGACCGACGAGGGGCGTCCCGCCACCCCCCACGTGGCCGTGGGCTCGGGAAAGGTCGACATCCCGGCCTGCGTCGAGGCCGCCCAGCAGGCGGGCACCCGGTGGCTCATCGTCGAGCTCGATAGCTGCGCCACCGACATGGCCGAGGCCTGCCGCCAGAGCGCCCAGTACATGATCCAGAACGACCTGGCCGAGGGGAGCGGGGCTGGCGGCTGCTGCTCCGGCTGCTGCGGCCAGTAGCCCCGGCGAGCCGGTCCGCCTGTCTATCGTTGGGGCACGCGCTCGACCTGGTAGACGGCCAGGCCCTCGTCGACGCGGCGCCAGGCCAGGCACCGCGTCGCGCCCTGGGGCGTGAAGGCCAGGCGGGAGCCCCGCAGGAGCCCTCCGTAGGCCTCGCCCCGCTCGCCGTCGGCGACCACGTGCCAGCGCTCGCCCCGGCGGGCGGCGTAGGCGAAGTGGTCGCCGTCGGGGCTGAAGACGAGGTCGCCCACCTCGTCCCACGCCACGCCCGGCTGGCCGTCCACGACGGCGCGCCAGGCCCCGTCGCGCAGGGCCACGTAGGCGAAGCGCCGGCCCCTGGGGCCGAAGAGCGGCGTGCCCGCGCCGATGGCCTCGCAGGGCGGGCCGGGACGACCGTCGTGCACCACCCGCCAGCTCTCGCCGGAGACGACGACGTAGGCCAGGTGCTTGCCCCGGGGCCCGAAGAGCGGTCCGCCGGGCAGCACCCCCTCGTGGGCCGGCCCCCGCTCGCCGTCCAGCACGACCATGGTGCGGCCGCGCAGGCGGGCGATGAAGGCCACGCGACGGCTGTCGGGGCTGAAGACGGGCGTGCCGCTGGCGATGGCGTCGTAGGGCTCGCCCTCCTCGCCGTCGACGACCGCGCGCCACTGGCCGGCCCGGCGGGCGGCGTAGGCGAAGCGGCGGCTGTCGGGGCTGAAGGCCAGGCCGGCGATGGCCTCGTAGTCCTCCTGCGCCTTGCCGTCGAGCACCACGTGGGCACGCTCGCCCCGGAAGGCTCCGTAGGCCACGCGGCGGCCATCGGGGCTGAACAGCGGGCTGCCCTCCACGATGCCGTCGTAGGGCGCCCCTACGAAACCGTCCACCGCCACCCGGAACTGCCCCTCGGCACGCCCCACGTAGGCCACCCGCCGGCCGCGGGGGCCGAACTTCCGCTCCTCTACCGCGTGGAAGGGCGGCCCCGGCTCGCCGTCCACTACCAGCCGCCACTGGCTGCCCTCGCGGCCCACGTAGAGCAGCCTCTCGCCCTGGGGGCTGAAGAGCAGGCCCCCCACCTGGTCGAACTCCGGCCCGGCCTGGCCATCGAGCACCACGCGGCGCTTGCCCCACTTTTTCGCGGCGTAGGCCAGATGCTCTCCACCAGGCCCGAAGCACAGCTGGTCGCGCTCGACGAGGTCGAAGGCGGGGCCCGGCTGTCCGTCGAGCAGCACTCGCCATTGCCTGGCCTTGAGGGCCGCGTAGGCCACGTGGCGACCCCGCGGGCCAAAGGTCAGGGCCACGATGCGCTCGAAGGGCGGGCCGGGGAAGTTGTCCACCACCGCCCGCCACAGGCCGTCCTCCAGGGCCGTGTAGGCGCAGCGGCGGCCGTCGGGGCTGAAGAGCGGGGTGCCCGCGCCGATGAGCTCGTAGCGGGGGCCGGGCTTCCCGTCTACGACCACGCGAAAGCCCTGCTCCCGACGCTCGACGTACGCCAGGTGCCAGCCGTCGGGCGAGACGCGGAAGCTCTCCCGCACCACCCGCTCGAGGGGCACGGTGTCGAGCAGCGCCTCGCGCGTCTGCCACTGGCGGAGCATGGCCTGGAGGTCCTGGGGGGTGGCCCGGCGCACGGCCGAGGCGTCGACCCAGGCGCGTTGCGGCTCCCCGGCGAGGTCGATGGTGGTGGCCAGGCGTCCCGCGCGCGTCGCCTCGACGCGGAAGACGTAGCCGGCGGGGAGGGCGGCGATTCGCTCGCCGTCCTCGCCGGCCGCGGGGGCCTCGGCGGCTACGGCCACCAGGTCGCCGGGCCCCAGGGGCAGGTCGTCGCTGCGCTGGAGGCGGCGCACGTGGTCCCTGCGCACCCAGCCCTGGACGGGGCGGCCCTCGACGTCCACCGTCACGGCCACGGCATCCTCCCGCAGGGCCTCGACCAGGAAGCCGTAGCTGCGGGGGAGGGTGGCCACGGTCTGGCCCTCGCGGCTCACGGGTGCCGTGGGCGGGGTCACGGCCACCAGGTCGCCCTCCTCGATCTCCTCCGCGGCCTCTGTGTCCACGCGACGTACCTGGTCGAGGCGCACCCAGCCGCTCGTCGCGCGCCCGCCGGCCTCGATGGTGGTCCAGAAGCGCTCGCCCCACACCCGCTCGACGACCACCCGGTCGCCGCGCTTGAGGGCCGCCACGACCTGGCCGCGGGCCTTCACCGCGGCCGCCTCCGCCGTCACCTCGACCGTGGCCCCCACGGGCGGGGCCTCGCCGCCGCGGACGCCCGCGGCCAACGCCGCAAGCACCAGCGGCCACGCCAGCCGATGCCACAGCCACGAGCTGCCTGGACGCATACAGCAAACCATCAAGCGGGGAGCCAAGGCACGCGCTGGGGACGGGGAAGGGCGGGCCACCGGCCGACCGTCCCGCATCATTATATCCCCGGGCCGCCGCGGCGTCCACCGCCCGGCGCCTTCCCCTCTACTACTACAACCCGTTTGCCCC
>JBKHIY010000114.1:0-12854 GCA_046538415.1 Candidatus Brocadiia bacterium
ACGGTTCGGAGGGAGGGGAGGCCAGGCAACTGGCCTTCCCTACCCCTATCAAGGCTGGGACGGCGCGCGGCCGCGGGCTAGAGGGCGAGCGCGCGGCGGGCGGCTTCGACCACGTCGGGGGCGTGGGGGATGCACGCCTGCTCGAGCTCGCGGGCATAGGGCAACGGGGCGTCGGCCCCGGACACTCGCTGGACGGGGGCGTCGAGCTGGTCGAAGACGGTCTCGGCGATGTTGGCGGCCAGCTCGGCCCCGATGCCGCAGGCCGGCGGCGGCTCCTCGACCACCACGGCGCGGTGGGTGCGGGCCACGGAGTCGGCCACCGTCTCCTGGTCCCAGGGGCGGAGGGTCCGGAGGTCGACCACCTCGGCCTCGATGTCGTCCTCTTCGAGCTTCTGGGCCGCCTGGGCGGCCACGTGGGCCATGCCGCCGTAGGCCACGAGGGTCACGTCGCGGCCTTTGCGGACCACTTGCGCTTCGCCGATGACCGCGGGCTCGGGCTCCTCGGGCACATCGTCCTCATAGTTGTAGAGGCCCTCGTGCTCGAGGAAGACCACGGGATTGTCGTCGCGGATGGCGGCCCGCAGGAGGGCGTAGGCGTCGGCGGGGTAGGCGGGGTAGACGACCTTGAGCCCCGGGGTGTGGACGAAATGGACTTCGGCGCTGTGGGAGTGCTGGCTGCCGAGCTGGTGGCCGCCGCCGCCGGGCATGCGAATGGTCACCGGGAGGGTCGGCTGGCCGCCGAACATGTAGCGCATCAGGGCCAGGTGGTTGAGAATCTGGTCCATGGCCACGTAGGCGAAGTTCACGGTCATCAGCTCGGGCACGGGCCGCAGGCCGCCCAGGGCGGCCCCCGTGGCCATGCCCACGATGGCCGCCTCGGAGATGGGGGTGTCGAGCACGCGGGGCGAGCCGAACTCCTTGAGCAGGCCCCTGGTGACCTTGAACGAGCCCTCGTACTCCGCCACGTCCTCGCCGAAGACGACCACCGCGTCGTCGGCATGCATCTCGTCGAGCAGAGCCCTGTTGAGGGCCTCGCGATAGCTCATGGTGGGCATGGCCGGTCTCCTGGTGCCCTGGGGCTCAGTCGGCGTAGACGTCCTCGAGGCGGCGCTCGGGCGGCAGCTCGGCGCCCTGCTCGGCGAAGGCCACGGCCTCGTCGAGCACCTGGCGGACCTTCTCGTCGAGCTGCTCGAACTCCTCGTCGGGCACGTGGAAGTCGTGCTGGATGGCGGCCTTGATGCGGGGGATGGGGTCCCGCTCTTTCCACAGCTCCACCTCCTCCTTGGAGCGATAGGTGGCGGGGTCGGACATCGAGTGGCCGCGGTAGCGGTAGCAGCGGGCCTCGAGGAAGGAGGGGCCCTTGCCCGCCCTGGCCCGGTCGATGGCCCGCTGGGCCACCGACTGCATCTTGAAGAAGTCCATGCCGTCCACCACGGAGGCGGGCATGTCGTAGGCCTGTCGGGCCTTCTTGGCCATGGACTCCTGGGCGCTGGAGCGGGGCACGCTGGTGCCGATGGCGTAGCGGTTGTTCTCGCACACCCACACGATGGGCAGCTTGTAGAGGCTGCCCATGTTGAGGGCCTCGTGGTAGACCCCCTGGTTGGTGGCCCCGTCGCCGAAGAAGCAGAGCACCACGCGGTCCTCCTCCTTGCAGCGGATGGCGTGGCCCAGGCCCACGGCGATGGGGCAGGCGCCGGCCACGATGGCGTAGCCGCCGAGGAAATTGACGTCCCAGTCGAACAGGTGCATCGAGCCGCCCTTGCCCTTGCAGCAGCCCTCGGCGTGGCCGAAGAGCTCGGCCATGGCCTTCTTCGGCTCGCCGCCGCGCAGCAGGTAGTAGGCGTGGTCGCGGTAGGAGCCGATCACGTAGTCCTCGTCGCGCAGGTGCCACAGGGCGCCCAGGGCCACGGCCTCCTCGCCGGAATACAGGTGGCAGAAGCCGCCGATGCGGCCCTTCGTATACTGCTCCGCGGCCCGGGTCTCGAACTGGCGGGCCAGCCGCATCCGGTAGTAGACGTCCATCAGCTCGTCTTTGCGCATCGGGGGGCTCCAAGGGGCCAGGTGCGGGGCCTCACACGGCCTCGACCTCGGTGGTGATGTGGGCCGCGGGGTCGAGGAGCTTCTTGACCGGGCAGCGCTGGGCGATGGCCTCCAGTTCGCCGAGCTGCTCGCCCTCCAGCTCGCCGCGCACGCGGAGGGTAATGGCGATGTGGTAGGTCTCGCCGTCGTCGTCGTCCTTCTTCCACTCGCCGGCGGCGTCGACCCATATCTTCTCGGCGGGGATGCCCTTCTCGGCAGCGTGGTGATAGACGGTGAGGGTGGTGCAGGCGGCGAGGCTTGCCAGCAGCAGGTCGAAGGGATTCGGCCCCAGGCCGTCGCCGCCCAGGCGCGGGGGCTCGTCGGCCACCCACGAATGGGCGTCGGTGCGGAGCTGGACCTGCAAGTTCTCGAGGTTCGTGCAGGTGACGGTGGTTTTCATGGTTTCCCTCGGGAGGCAGGCGGTGGGGGGCTCATTCCGCCAGGGGCTCGAAGAGATCCTTCTCCGCCCCGCAGTCCGGGCACACCCAGTCGTCGGGCAGGCCTTCGAAGGCGGTTCCCGGGGGCACGCCGGCCTGGGGGTCGCCGATCTCGGGGTCGTAGACGTAGGCGCAGAGGATGCACTCGTAGTTCCTCATCGGGCGCCTGCTCCTTCATCCACGCTACTCGACAGTTTTCAGGAACTGGAGGAATTGCTGGGGGTCCTTGGCGTCCTCGTAGCCGAGCTTTCGCACCAGGTCGCCCTGGGAATCGTGGACGGCGATGAGCGGCGGCCCGGCCACCTCGTAGCGCTCGACCAGCTCGGGGCTCTCCGTCACGTCCACCTTGAAGGCCTGGAAGCGCCCCAGCTCGGCCACCACCGCGGGGTCCGAAAACGTCGTCCGGTCCAGCTCCGCGCAGTAGGTGCACCACTCGGCGGTGAAGTCCAGCACCACCGGCTGGCCCGAGGCGAGAGCCTCGTCCACCCGCTCCGCGTCGGCGAAGGTGAAGGGGTCGCCCTTCTCCTGAGTGCTGGCGGCGAGGGGCAGACTCCCCGTGGCGCCCAGCCCCATGAGGGCGAAGGCCACCGCGGCGAACAGCGCCACGAGGCCCAGCAGGCGCTTGGCCCGGGCCGCGAAGCCGCTCTCCGGGGTCAGCGCGTCGAAGCCGCCCAGGAACACCGCGCCCGCCAGGAGCACCGCCGCGGTGCCCAGGTGGAAGGCCACCTCCCCGATCACCGGGCGGAGGAAGTAGACCGCGGCCCACAGGAGCACGAACCCGAACAGCCGCTTCACCCACTCCATCCACGCCCCCGCCTTGGGCAGCAGGCCGGTGGAGGCCCCGGCCACCAGCAGGATGGCGCCCATCCCCCAGGCGAGGGTGAACATGGAGAGGGCCCCGAGCAGGCGGTCGGCCCGCTTGGCCACCGCCACCAGCACGCCCAGCAGCGGCGCCGCCACGCACGGCCCCGCCACCAGCCCGCTGGCCGCGCCCAGCAGCACCACGCCCACCAGGCCCCCCCGGCCCCGCAGCTTCTCCGCAAGACCCCCCACCGAGCCGGGCATCTGGATGGTCACCACGTCGAACATGGCCAGGGCGAGCACCACGAACAGGGCCCCGATGGGCACCAGGAACCACGGCGACTGGAAGGCCATCCGCACCGAGGCCCCCAGCGAGGCCACCAGAACGCCCAGCACCGCGTAGGTGATGGAGATGCCCAGCACGTAGAGCGCCGCCAGGCCCACCGAGGCCAGCTTGCTCCGCTTCTCCTTCGCCCCGATGATGGCCACGGTGATGGGGATCAGCGGATACGCGCAGGGGGTCAGGCTGAGGGCCAGGCCGAGCACGAAGGTGAGGGCCACGAAGCCCAGGATGCCCTTCTCCTCCAGGCGGCCAGCCACCTCCTGGGCCGAGCTTTCGGGGGGCGCTTCCTCGGCCTGCCCTTCGGGAGCCGGCCCCTCCTCGCCGCCCTCCCCCGCCGGAGCGCCCTCCGCCGCCGGGCCCGTGGTGGCCTCCGCAGAGACCGAGAGGTCCTTGGGCGCCCGGCACATGTTCTCCGTGCACCCCTGGTAGGCGAGGGAGCCGCGCAGGAGGATGGGCTCGCCCTCCTGGCCCGTGGCCCGGCAGCGCACGGTGAGCGTGGCGGAGCCCTCGTAGGCCTCGGTGGTATCGCCCTCCTCGGGGGTGGTGAGGTCCGGGTAGAGGGTGCCCGAGGGCTTGACCACCTTCACCACCTTGGCCCCCTTCGTCTCCTGCCAGGTGAACTGGAGGGTGTGCTTGTAGACGTGGACAGCGGGATCGACCTCCAGGCGCACCTCGAGTTCGAAGGCCCCGCCGGCCGGCGGCTCGGCGGGCGAGATGCTGGCCGAGGCGGTCATGTAGTGCTCGCGGAAGCCCTGGGCGGCGGCTAGCCGCGGCGCGAGGGCGAGGAGGAGGGCGACGGCAGCGGCCGCCCGTCGGTGGCGTCGGCTCATGGCGGCTCTCCCGCTTCTGGGGATCATCTCCCTTGGCTCCGTGGCCGGCGCATGAGGGACCATCGCCGGCCGTCGTTCTCGATCAGCGCGTCGGCCTCCTTCGGTCCCCAGGAGCCGGCGGGGTAGGCGGGCAGGCTCTCGACGGCCCGCCGGGCGCAGCCCTCCAGGATGGGCTGGACGAAGTGCCAGGCGGCCTCCACCTCGTCGCTGCGGGTGAACAGCGTGGAGTCGCCCCGCGCGGCGTCCAGCAGCAGGCGCTCGTAGGCCTCCGGGGGCTCCTCGCCGAACGCCTGGGCGTAGCCGAAATCCATCTTGAACGGCTGAATGCGGATGCCCTGGCCGGGCACCTTGACCTGGAACTGTAGCGAGATGCCCTCGTTGGGCTGGATGCGGATGCCCAGCACGTTGGGCTTCATGGGGCCGAAGGGCGGGGCGTTGAACAGCACCTGGGGCACCTCCTTGAAGTGGATGCCGATCTCCGTGATGCGCACCGCCAGGGCCTTGCCCGTGCGCAGGTAGAAGGGCACCCCGCTCCACCGCCAGTTGTCGATGTAGGCCTTGAGGGCCACGTAGGTCTCGGTCGTGGAGTCGGCGGCCACGCCCTGCTCCTGGCGGTAGTCGGGCAGCTCCTGGCCGCCGGCCCTGCCCGCGGCGTACTGGGCTCGCACCACCTCGCGGGGCACGCACTCGGGGGCCATGGGGCGGAGGGCCTGGAGGGCCTTGACCTTCTCGTTGCGCACGGGGGTGGCCTCCATGGCGTTGGGGGCCTCCATGGCCACCAGCGACAGCAGGTGCATCATGTGGTTCTGCACGATGTCGCGCAGTGCCCCGGCCTGGTCGTAGTAGGCCCCCCGCCGGCCCACGCCCACCGTCTCGGCCACGGTGATCTGGACGTGGTCGACGTACTTCTGGTTCCAGATGGGCTCGAAGAGGGCGTTGGCGAAGCGGAAGACGAGCAGGTTCTGGACCGTCTCCTTGCCCAGGTAGTGGTCGATGCGGTATATCTGCTCCTCGCCCACGGTCCTCTGGACGTGGCGGCTGAGGCGCCGGGCCGACTCCAGGTCGTGGCCGAAGGGCTTCTCGATGATGATCCGCGACCACGGGCCGTCCTCGGGCCGGGGGCCGGCCAGCCCGGCGGCCCGCAGGCGGTCGATCACGGCCCCGAAAACCCCCGGCGGGGTGGAAAGGTAGAACAGCGCGTTGCCCCCCGTGCCCCGCTCGGCGGCCAGCGCGTCGAGCCGTTGGCGGAGGGCCTGGAAGCTGGCCGCCTGGCCGTAGTCGCCCACCTGGTAGTGGAGCCGCTGGGCGAAGGCCTCCCAGCATTCGCCCTCGCAGGCGCCGGTGCGCGAGAAGTCGGCCACCGCCTGGCGCATCTCCTCGCGGAACGCCTCGTCGGTCTTCTCCGTGCGGGCGAAGCCCAGGACGGCGAAGCCGTCGGGCAGGAGGCCCTGGCGGAAGAGGTTGTAGACCGCGGGGATGAGCTTGCGGCGCGCCAGGTCGCCGGAGGCCCCGAAGATCACCAGGGCGAAGGGCTGGGGCTGGCGCGGCTCGGCCATCGCCGCCTCTCCCCTCAGCCCTCGAGGATCCGGTCGAGGCGGCCGCGAAGCTCGGGCTTGGCATGGAAGCCCGGGATGCGCCCCACCTCCTCGCCCTCCCGGAACACGATGACCACGGGCACCCCCTCGAGGTCGTAGCGCGCGCCCAGCCCCCGCAGGCGGTCGACGTAGACCTTGGCGAACTCCGCCCGGCCCTCGTACTCGGGGGCCAGCTCGGCGAGCACGGGCTCCAGCTTGGCGCACCACCCGCAGTTCCGCGTCGCGAACTCCACGACCATCGTGCCCTCGGCCCCCAGCACCCGCTTCTCGAATGCCTCTTCGCTGCCGATCGGCTCGAGCTCGCCCGAGCTCCCGGAGCCGGGGCCGGCCCCGTTCGAGCAGCCTGCCCCGAGCGCGAAGGCCAGGGGGACGAGCACCGCGGCCGCCAGCCGGCGCCACCGTGTGTGGGGAATCGCCATGGCACAGCTCCTCAGTGGCGCCGCCCGTCCTCTATCGCCCATGATACGGACCCCTCGTATCGGATCAAGACCCCGGCCGCGGCGCGTCCTCCCGCCCTAGAAGCTGTAGCGGAGCGAGAGGTAGACGTTCGTGTCCCGCTCGAACATTCCGAAGAAGGTGTGGTCGTGGGCTCCGAGGAAGAGGTTGCCGCCGGCCTCGGCGGCCCAGTGGTCGGTGATCTTGTAGTGGACCCTGGGGCGCAGGTAGGCGTCGTCGTCCGACGGCGAGTAGTAGGTGAACATCGAGAGCGTGAGGTTCTGGCGCATCAGCAGTTGCGTGAGGCGGAGGGTGAGCACGTGTCGGGCCTCGTCGCGGGGGTGGACGCCTGGGGGCAGGCGGTCCTTGTAGCCGCCGTAGTCCATCATCCACTCGACGTAGTATTGGACGCCGGCGGTGAGCTCCCGGGCCACTTCCTGCTTGTAGCCCACCAGGACGCGCAGCTCGCTGTTGCGCACCAGGGGGTCGTCGCCGCCGTCGTCGTCGCGGGAGTCGTAGTAGCCCACCTCGGCGTTGGCGATGCCCTTGAAGAGCTGGCCCCGGGCGCTGGCCCCGTAGGCGGAGAGCTTGGGGTAGGTGGCACGCCCGGTGGCGGGGTCCACGCCCGCCGGCTGGGGCCAGAAGCCCCGGTAGGCGTAGAGGGCGAGCTCGGTGCCCCCGAAGTTGCGGAACAGGCGGAGGGCGAACTCCTCGTCGTCCAGCCAGTTGCTGGGCTCCTCGGTGCGCACCAGGGGGTCCTCGCCGGCGCGGCGTCCCAGGGCGTCGCTCCAGTAGCTCAGGCGCTGGCCGTCCACCGTGTTGTCGGCCAGGAAGCGCGCGGCGTAGACGAGGTCGAGGTTGGCCAGGTCGGTGAACACGCTGGCCTTGACGGCGTCGGAGGGGGCCTTGAGGTACTCCACGTCGCGGCCGATGAAAAACGCCTCCCAGTCCTTGGGAAACAGGTCGTTGATGAACAGCAGGTCGCCCGTGCCCCAGGTCAGGACCTGGCGGCCCGCCTTGACGTCCATGAACGACAGGGGGGTGAACAGCACGTAGGCCTCGCGCAGCTCCGTCTCCCCGTGGTGGACCACGTCGTCGTAATAGAAATCGGCCTTGGTGCGGAACTCCGCCCAGTCGAAGAAGCGGCTGAGCTCGAGCTGGAGCCGCGACTCCGCCATCGTCGCCGTCTTCGACACGTAGCGGTCCTGCTGCGTGCGCACCCCGGCCCGCGTCTCGAAGAAGCCGTGGACCGTGAAGGGCAGCTCCTCGACCAGGGGCCGCAGGCGGAGGCGGAAGCGCTGGGGCTCCTCCGCCTCGCCCGCCGCCGCCTGGACGGCGAGCAGCCAGGCCAGGGCGCAGGCCAGCACCATGGCAGCGGCGGGGCCGGGGCGTGGGGCGCTCATCAGTCCAGGTACCTCCTCGGAGGCCGTCGCTCGTAGCGGGTGCCGAAGAGCGAATCGGGCAGGCCGATGTCGTACTCGATCTCGGAGAACTCGCTGATCGTGTGGCCCCCGCTCTTCAGGTCGCGCACCCGCGAGCGGGTGACGGTGGGGAAGCCCTGGATTTCCTTGACCTCCAGGGCCTCGACCACGCGGTACTTCGAGTTGTCGTCCTTGTGGATGTACTCGGCCTTCATGGGCATGAAGGTCTTTCGGTCGATCCACACGGTGTAGGAGGCGAACTCGACGAGCCTGGGCTTCTTGGGCACGTTCCGGACGACGAAGTGCTGGTCGGTGGTCTGGACCAGCTCGTGGGTATCGTCGGCCACGCTGCGGCCGGAGACGTCCTCGTAGTAGAAGTGGGAGCCGACGAAGCTGGTGCGCTTGTCCGAGGGGGCGATCTGGCGCACCAGGTCGAGGCCCGGGGTGTAGAGCCACCGCTCGTCCTCCTCGCCCACGTGCTTCCACACCCGGTAGATGGTGCGGCGCACGTCGGCGGGGCTGTGGAAGTAGACGTAGAACTTCTGGTCGCCGCCGTCCCGCACGTCCTTGCGGAGGATCACGAACTCCCGCTCCCGCGTGCGGCCCTGGGCGTCGACGATGGTCATCTTGACGTCCGAGCGCCCGTCGTCGCCCTGGTAGTAGGCCACCCGCTCGGCCTTCTTCACGATCTCCTCCACCGGCGGCACCGCCTCGCCGGCGCGGGCCAGGGCCGGGGCGGCCAGCAGGGCCAGGAGGGCCACGGCTCGGCGGGTGTGTCTCATCTCAGGTCTCCTTTCGCAGCGGTCTCGGGGACATTCAGGATTTCGAGCTCTCCTCGGCCTCCTCCGCGCGCCCGCAGGCCTGCCGCCGCGACATTCTGCCGCAGATGAGCGCCAGCACCGGGATGGCCGCGGCGCCCACCCAGGTGAGCGTGCTCCAGCCCACCACGGCGTACTGGTGGATGGTGAGGGCCACCAGCACCACCATGGCGACGGAGGAGACGAGGCACACGGCGCAGTTGCAGGACACGGAGACGGGCTCCTTGACGTGGCGGAAGAGCACCCCCTCGAGCATCCGCACCAGGGCGGTGAGCACGAACAAGGTGGCCACCCCGGAGATGGCCAGGATGGCCGCCATGAAAAAGCCCACCGTCTTGTAGGGCATCAAGGGAGCCGCCAGCAGCGGCAGGAAGCCCACCGCGATGACGATGATGTTCCGCGTGATGGCCCGGGCCGGCTCCCCGAACATGGGGCCCGCCGCCTCGGCCCACGAGCCCCGCGCCTCCATCGCCGTCCGCGAGCGGGCCAGGAAGTGGATCGCGAAGTCCACCGCCAGGCCCAGGGTCAGCGAGGACAGCACGGCCACGGGCATATCGTAGTCCTTGCCCACCAGCCCGATCAGCCCGTAGATGAGGGCGATGGTCACGGTGAGCGGGATCATGGACAGGAGGCCCCACGCGGGCGAGCGGAAGAGCACGGTCATCATCACGAACACGATCAGGAAGCTGCCCAGGAAGGCCTGGAGCATCCCCCACACCATCCGCTCCTGCCAGACCACGTTGATGTAGGTGAGGCCGAACCACCGGTGGCCCATGGGCACCGGCGGGGCGTGGGTGGCCAGGAAGGCGTCGACGTCGCGGGTCACCTGCTCCATGTCCCGATTGTCGCCGCTGCGCAGCTGCACCCAGATGCTGGCCTTTCGGTAGCCCACGGCCTCCGCCTGGCCCTCGCCGGCGGCGCCCGGTTTCTCGACCATGTGCCACAGGTCCTCGGCGGTCTCGGGATGGCCGCTCTGGAACTGGTCGAAGCACTCGGCCACCTGGACCGGGCTGTCGGGCACGACGTAGTGCTCGGCCTTGCCCTCGTGGAGCTCCTTGTTGACCTTTCGCACGATGTCGGCCACGGAATTGGTCTTGCCCACCAGGTGGCCGCGCTCGGTGGCCAGGTAGTCCTGGAGGCTGAGGACGTAGCGCAGGGCGTCGGGCCACTTGAAGGTCTGGTGGGCGGTCTGGCGGACCACGCCGACGGCCTTGGCGGCCCGGTCCCAGGCGTCCCAGGCGTCGTCGGTCTCGTCCTCGGGCAGCTCCGAGGCCCCCTCGCGGCGGGCCACGGCCTGGCGCTCGAGCCGGTCGAGGAGTGCCTGGGGCGACTCCGCCTCCTCGGCGGCGTCCCGGGCCATCTGCCGCGCCTCGTCGAGGTACTTCACCTCCCCGGGAAAATGCTCCTGGACGTCGTCTGCGGCCTTGGCCAGCAGGCGGTCCACCCGCCCGGTCACCGACTCGGCGTCCAGCTCCCGCTCCGTGGGCTCGAGCACCAGGTAGGCCATGTAGGTGCCGCCGAAGTGGTCGTTGAGCACCCGGTCGGCCACGCGGATGGGATGGCCGGGGGTGAACCACTTGACGGGATTGTCGTTGATGCGGATGCGGCTGATGCCGTAGGCCGCGAGGGCGGCGGCCACCAGGGTGAGCGTCAGGATCAGCTTCGCACGCCGGTAGGCCAGCCCGCCCAGCCACCGCAAGGCCCGGGAAAGCGGCGTGCGAGGGCTCTCCTCGCCGCCTCCCGCGCCGAAACCCTCCAGCCGCTTCTCCGGGATGAGCATCGTGTAGGCGGGGATGAAGGCGACGGTGAACACCCAGGCGAGCATCACCCCCAGGGCCACGAACACCCCGAACACCTGGACCGGCGGAATCGGCGTGAGCGCCAGCGAGGCGAAGCCCGCCGCCGAGGTCAGCGAGGTGTAGAGCATGGGCACGAACAGCTCGCCCATCACCCGACGGCTGGTCTCTCGCCGGTCACGCGTCTCCTGGTAGCGGTCGAAAAACTCCGAGAGCATATGAATCGAATCGAGCACCGCGATGGGCATGATGAAAATGGGGATCATCGAGCTCATGATGTGCACCGTGTGCCCCGTTCCCACCAGCAGGCCCATGGTGCACACCACCGAGACCACCGCCACCACCATGGGGCTCACGATGAGCACCAGCTTGCGGAAGAAGACGAACATCAGGATGAAGATCACCACCATGGCCAGGGGGGCGGAGATGGCCATCTGGCGGAACATCTGGACCCCGAAGGTGTCCTCCGCCACGGGCAGGCCGGTGATGTAGACCTCGTCGGGGCCGGGAAAGCTCTCGCTGGCCGCCAGGGCCTCGTCCACGGCCCCCGGCAGGTCGGTCAGGGCCTCGCCGGCGCCCTCCAGGGCCGCGGCCGTCTGGTCCGCGAAGTCGGCCACCTGGCCGCGAAGCTCCTCGGCCCACAGCACGCTATGGGCCAGGGCCTGGGCGCGGAAGGCGGCGAGGCGCAGCCCCAGGCCGTCGTCGGCCTCCCCGGCGGCCTCCTCGAGGGCCCGTCGGAGAGCGTCGTTGGCTCTTTGGGCGGCCTCGATGCGGGCGGCCCACGCCTCGTGGTCGGCCTCGAGGGCTCGGCGGAGGGGGGCACGGAGCGCCTCGCCGTCCTCGGGGGCCTCGTCGAGGGCGGTCTGGGCGGTTCGGCGGCTCTGGGCGCTCCACTGCTGGTCGGGAGCGTCGTCGCGGAGGCCTTCGAGGGCGTCGGCCCGCTCCTGGTCGGCCTGCTCGGCGGCCTCGATGGCCGCCTCGAGGGCCTGGCCGCGGGCCTCGAGGTGGGGGCGGATGGCCTCGGCGGCCTGCTCGTCGAGACCCTCGGCCGCGTCGGCCCAGCCGTCGAGGGCGTCGCGCACCGCGGTCCAGTGGGCGGCCTGGGGCTCGGCGGCGTGCCGGGCGAGTGCGGCGAGGACGTCGGCGAAGGCCTCGCGGTCCGCGCTGTGGAAGGCGGCCAGGCGCCCCAGGCGGAGGAAGGCCCGCCGGGCCTCCTCGTGGGCCTCCTCGAGGTCGAGCTTACGGGCGGCGAGGCTGGCCGCGCCCCACGCCCACAGGGTGGGCATCCGCTCGTTGAGGGCATCGTAGACGCGGTAGCTGAGGTCCTTGGCGGTCAGGGGCAGGTAGATGGCGACGGCCTGGCCGTCCTCGGCCACCAGGGTGCCCTTGAGCAGGGGGTTGCCGATGGCGTCGGGGTCGCCCTCCTCGCCCAGGACCCTGCGGCGGATATCGAGGGCCGCCTCGCGCCCCAGCGGGGGCTCGGGCATCAGCCAGTTCATGTCCACCCGGTTCTGGGCGGGCACGGGCTGGATGTCGTCCACGGTGGAAGGGGCCAGGAGGTCGTAGGCGTAGACGCCGGCGTCGCGGCCGGGGTGCTGGGGGTCGGGCCAGGAGAAGGTCTTGGCGTAGTGGGTGAGCTCGTAGACGCGGGCCAGGGACAGGGGATTGAAGATGCCGTCGTCGTGCGCGGTGTTGACCACGCCCACGACGACCATGTCGCGGAGCTCGAACTGCTCTTTCATCCGGTCGTGGAACTGGCGGACCGGGGTGTCCTCGGCCAGCATGTTCTCGGGGTCGGTATCCACCTCGACGCCCCGCAGGGCGCCCAGGAGGCCGAGGGCGACGGCCAGGCCCACCATGGCGGCGGTGACGAGCTTGGGGTGCCCGGTCGAGAACTCGACCAGCGACTGGGCGGGTCTCATCCATCCTCTCCTTGCCGCTGAGCCCCCTCGCCGCGCGGAGCGGTTCGTACAGTTTACCCGATTTCGCGTAACCGGAAAAGACCGATCGGAGACGACCCGTCACGAAGGGCACGAACGGACGAATGGCGCGAATGGGACGGGACGGGCCATGAGACGGGCGGCCGGCGGCGACCCCTCCGTTCCTGGCCTGCCCCTCGCTCTGCCTGTTCATTCGTCCGATTCGAGCCTTCGCGCCATTCGTGACGATCTTCACATCCTTCGCCGGCCTTGTAGGCGGGGCCTCTGCGCCCCGCGTCCTTCTTTTCGCGGGACAGGGACGTCCCGCCTACAATGGGATGCGGTTGACAGGCGGCCGGGGGGCGTGGTAGAATGCCTCG
>JBKHIY010000030.1:0-45620 GCA_046538415.1 Candidatus Brocadiia bacterium
GGTCGGCCGCTTCGGCGGCCCGGCGGCGCTCGAGGGCGAGGGCCTGCGCTTCCTGGGCGGCCCGGTCGGCCGCAGGGGTGGGATGCCCCTCGGCCCGCGCGGCCTCGAGCGCCCGGGCCGCGGCCCGGCGCTCGGCGCGGGCCGCGCGCGTGCGCGCCTCGGCGATGGCCGCCAGCTCGCGCCGGGCACGCTCCGCGGCAGGCTCGGCCGAAGCGAAGGGAGGGGTCAGGAGGCCCAGGAGGAGGAAAACGGGGATTCTCATTGGGCGATCTCTCGGATGCGGGTGGTGAGCGGCTGACCGGGCTGGAGCCCGCACACGCGGTGGAGGACGGCGTCGAGGCCCTCCCGGCGGAGCATCTGCTGGAGGCGCACGGCCTGGGCGTCCTGGGGGTTGTCGTAGGCCAGCGCGTCGGCCACGCCTCGAACGACGTGGGTGGGCTCGACGCCGGCGTCGAGGCAAAAGCGGGCGGCTCCCACCAGGCGGTCGTTGGGCCCCAGCTTGCGGATGGGGTCGCGGCCCACGCGGGCCACGGTGTCGCCGAGGGCGCGATTGGCGAACCGGCGGAGAAGGTCGTCGATGTGGGCCTGGTGCTCGGCGGGCTCGAAGCCGTCGCGGGCGATGAGCGCCCGGCCGGTCTCGGCCAGCCCCGCCTGCACGTGCTCGCGGATGGGCGGGTCGGCGATGGCGTCGGCGACCAGGGCATGGCCCCGGCGGTGGCCGGCGTAGGCGCACAGGGCGTGGCCGCAGTTGTGGCAGAAGAGCTTGCGTCGCTGGTGGGCCTCGATGTTGGTCACGGGCAGGAAGCCCTCGACGTGGGGCACCCCGCCCACGAAGGCCGTAGCGTCCACGGGCAGCGTGGCGTAGGCCTCGACGGCCACGTGCAACGGGTCCTCGGCCCGGACCTCCTCCGGGACCACGGGCACCATGCGGCTGACCACGGTGGCCACGAAGCCCACGCGCTGGCGGACGAAGGGCTGGCACCGCTGGGGGCTCTGGGCCAGCACGCATTCGCGGAGGCGCTGGGCGGCGTCGAGCAGGTTCTCGCACACCACGACGTCGAGCGGTTGGTGGGAGGTCCGGGCGCGGCGCTCGATGCCCTGGGCGAGGAGGGGGGCCACGCGGGCCAGGTTGGCCACTCCCACGGACACGCTGGCGAGGTCGCAGGCCGCCAGGGCCTCGCTCACGGCCTGGGCATCGCGGCTGTGGAGGGCGCGGACGCGGTCGATGGTGAGCACCTGGGGCCGTTCGTCGACGAGGTGGACGGGGTAGCAGCCGCGGCGGTTGAGGGCCTCGACCACCTCGTCGAGGACGTCGACGAAGACCGTTCGCCAGCCGCTCTGCCAGTAGAGCTGGCCGAGAAAGCCGCGCCCGATGTTACCCGCTCCCAGGTGCACCGCGGTCTTCATGGTCGATACAGCTCGTGATCCAGGATATAGCGACGGACGGCTTCGGGCACGAGGTAGCGGATGGGCCGGCCCTGGCGGACGCGGCGGCGGATGTCCGTGGACGAGATGCCGATGAGGGGCATCTGGAAGCGGCGGCCGGCGATGGCCTGAATCTGGGCCGGGGACAGGGTGCCTCGCAAGGCGGCCAAGTCGTCTAGCGGGGCGCCCGGCCGATGGAAGACCGCGAATTTGCATAGCTCGGCCAGCTGCCCGATGCGGTACCACGTGGGAAGCTCGGGCAGGGAGTCGGAGCCGACCAGGAAGTGGATATCCCACGTGCCGCCCGAGCGCTCGCGGAGCTCGCGCACGGTCTGGATGGAGTAGGAGGGGCCGTCGCGGCGCAGCTCGATGTCCGAGGCCTCGAAGCCCTCCGCCCCCTCCACGGCCAGCTCGGCCATCCGCAGGCGGTGCTCTGGGGGCGCCAGGTCGCCCTTCGGCTTGTGCGGCGGCGTGCGATTGGGCACGAACAGGACCCGCTCGAGGCCCAGCCGCACCCACGCCTCCTGGGCGAGCACCAGGTGGCCGAGGTGGATGGGATTGAACGAGCCGCCGAGCAGGCCGATCTTGATCACGCTGCGAGCGCTCCTATCCGCCCAGGGGGCAGCGATTATACCCTCCCCGCAGCCCCCGTTCAAGCCGCCGCGGGCGGTTGCCAGAACGGCAGCGGGCTCTGCCGTTCTGGCAGCCCGCCGGCCTCCGTCCGCAATGGCCCGCGAAGCCGTAAGCCCTGGCATAACAAGAGCCTAGGCGCCGCGCAGGGGCCGGCACGGTGTTTGCAAATCTTTCAGCTGGAAGAAACGAGATGGCTGTGGAGCTCTGGATACGCTCGTTTGTCGAAAGGAGGTAGAGCGATGGCTTTCCGCGACCT
Organism: Candidatus Brocadiia bacterium; assembly: GCA_046538415.1. Taxonomy (GTDB): domain Bacteria; phylum Planctomycetota; class PUPC01; order DSUN01; family DSUN01; genus JBKHIY01. Next base: position 2,315 of record JBKHIY010000030.1, read on the forward strand.
GATTCCGTGGAACCGACGTCCCAGCCAACTGCCCGTCCGTCGCGACTTCGGCGACGCCTTCCAAGCCCTCCAGGAGGACATGAACCGGCTGTTCGACCCCTTCCTGGGCGGCTCCGATTGGGGCCTGCCGCAGGTATGGCCGGGCTTCGAAGGCGCCTTCGCCCCGCGAATCAACGTCTCCGAGGACGAGAAGGCGGTGAGGGTCCGCGCCGAGCTGCCCGGGATGGCGAAGGACGACATCGACATCTCGCTCACCGACGACACCCTGACCATCGAGGGCGAGAAGAAGGAAGAGCACGAGGAGAAGGAGCGCGACCGCACCTACTCCGAGTGCACCTACGGGCGGTTCCGCCGCGACATTCCGCTGCCTTCCGCCGTCGACCGCGACAAGGTCGAGGCGGACTACAAGAACGGCGTGCTCACGGTTACCCTCCCCAAAACCCCGGAGGCCGAGAGCCGCCGCAAGCGGATCGAGGTGAAAACCGAGTCCTGACGGACAGGGAGCAGCGGGGGCAGGCCTTCGAGCCTGCCCCCTTTCTCATGGCGTGGCCTGGGGGGCGGGAGGACTCCATCGCGTGGCGACGACCAGGTGGTAGTCGCTGGAAGCGCCAACTCGGACCTCGTCATCCGGCCAGTGTCGCGGCTGCACAGGCGGGTTCGTCGTCCGTGGCGGGCGGCGGGAGCTACTGGAGGGGCTCGATGCGCCAGTTGCGCACCGCGATGCGTGCGTTCTCGGCCTTGATGGTGACGGCGGCGGGGAGCCCTGCGGGCGGCGCCTCGGGGGAGAGGCTCTGGCCGTTCACCTGGTAGCGTACCTGCTCATCGTTCACTTCCATGCGCAGCTTGTACCAGTATCCGTACTTCAGGGGCACGTGCTGCTGCCATTCGATGGGGCGGGCGTCCTTCCTCCCCGCGGCGGTGATGTAGCACTCCGAGGGGTTGCCCTCCAGGCCCACCAGGCCCAGGAAGCGGTACTTGTCCAGTTCCAGGCGCAGGGTGTGGACCTCGATGCCCTCGATGATGCCTGCTTCGCAGCTCACGACGAAGCGGCTCAGGTCCTGGGGCAGGCGCCGGGTGAGCCGGGCCTGCTTCTTGACCATGGACATGGCGAAGACGTCCCCGGGCAAAAGCCGCCAGCCGCCGGGGCCGAGGGTCACGTTCAGTTCGCGCAGGCGCTGGGCCTGCTCCTCCATCCCCTGGCCGGTGAGCACGGCGTCCCCGATTTTCTCCTTCGGCTCGGGGACGCGCGCCCACGGCCTGGCCACGAACACGATCCACACGATGATGAAAATGGTGGCGGGGATGGGTACATAGGCGGCCAGGGGGATCTTCTGGTACCATTTCTTCTGCGCCTCGGCCTCCTTGCGACGGGCCTCCAGGCGCTCGCGGATGCGCTGGCGGCGGGCGGCGGGCGCGGCCACCGCAGCGCCTGCCGGCGGGGTCCGTTCCTCGGGCGGCGCGGCGTAGCCGGGTAGGGCGGGGGGGACGAAAGGCTCCGCGCTGAACCAGGCGAGACCAGAATCCAGGCCATCATAGAGCGGGGTAGGGCCTTGGGCCTCTTGCTCTTCCTGCTCTTCGCCCTCCTCTCCCTCGCGTTCTTCCTCGTGGGGAGGTTCTCCCGTCTCGGGTTCCTCTGCCGGGGCTTGCTCGGGTTCCTCGCGTTCCTCCCCTTCAGCCTGGGGCTGTGGAGCTTCCTGGTCCTCGGGGGGCTGTTCTTCTGCCTGTTTTTCTTCCGGGGGCTGCTCCGGTTCTTGCTGGTCGCACGCGTCCGCGCCCTCCTCGGAGGACGGCGCCTCCGGGGCGACATCCTCGTCCGGTGGGCTTGGGGGCTGGGGGCCCTGGCTTGCGGGCCGGTCTTCGGGACGCTCGGTATCGTCGGGCATGGGGTGCATCGGCTCCGCGGGGCGTGGGCTGAGCTTGGTCGGGTCGGGCGCTCGGGGTCGGCAGTGACGGCGGATTATAGCAGCGCCTGGACGGGTTGTCAACGCGTGGCGTTTGCGGGCCGCGGCTGAACGCGCTACGCTCTTTGCGGTACGCGCGGTCCGTTCCGAGAGGGGGCCGAGCGCCGTCGTTTCGGCGACCCTGGCGAGCCAGGCACTGGAGTTCGGCCATTTCCGGGCGCCCCGGGATCGGCGCAGGGCCGGTGGCCCCTTGGCTTTCCCCGATCTGTCTTCCCAGGAGTGGCGAGCATGTTCCCACGACGCCCATGGCGCGACGCGTCCGCGACGGCAGCCCTGCTGACCCTCCTGGCCCTTCCTCTGTGGGCCGGGGACTGGCCGACCTTCCGTCACGACATCGCCCGCAGCGGAATCACCCCCGAGGCACTCCGCCCACCCCTGGCCACGCGGTGGGTGCACCGGCCCCGGCACGGTCCCGAGCCCGCTTGGGGCCCGCCGAAGGCGGAGCCGGTGGAAGGCTACCTGGAGCTGCCCCGCGTGCACTTCGACACGGCGTTCCAGGTGGCCGTGGCCGACGGGCGGTTGTTCTTCGGCTCCTCTTCCGACAATAAGCTCTACGCCCTCGACGCGGCGACGGGCAGAGTGCTGTGGACGGCGTTTACCGGCGGCCCCATCCGCCTGGCCCCCACGGCGTGGAACGGGCGGGTGCTCGTGGGCTCGGACGACGGCTGCGTGTACTGCTACCAGGCGGCCGACGGAGCCCTGGTGTGGAAGCAGCGGGCGGCACTGGGCCGCAGGCAGGTGCTGGGCAACGGGAAGATGATCTCCCTCTGGCCGGTGCGCACTGGCGTGCTGGTGGACCAGGGAACGGCCTACTTCGCGGCGGGGCTATGGCCCGCCGAGGGGGTGGTCTACCAGGCGGTTCGCGCTGCCGATGGGCAAGTGGTGTGGACCAACGACGCCGTGGCCGAGGAGGCCCGCAGCAGCATCTCGCCCCAGGGCTACCTGCTGGCTTCGGAGGATATCCTGTTCTCGCCCATGGGCCGCGTGTCGCCCGCGGCGCTGAATCGCAAGGACGGTGCCCTGCGCTATTTCGCCTACCTGGGCAAGCAGTTCGGCGGCACCTACGCGGTGCTGGCCGACGGCAAGCTCTACACGGGCACCAACGAGATGATGGCCCATGCCCAGGCCACCCCCCACGAGCGGTTCGCCTGGCTGCCCGGGCGGCGGGCCGTGGTCACGCCCGAGGTGTGCTACTTCGCCACCGGCCGCGAGGTGGCCGGCTACGACCGCGAGACCTACCCCGCGGCCAGCCTCGAGCGAAGGAGCCTGCTCGGACAGCGCAGCAACACCGCGCGCGAAATCCGCAATCTCCGGCGAGATCACCAGCGGCGCCAGGCCGACGCGGAATCCACCAGGAAAGCGCTCGCGGAGCTCGACAAGAAGCTGGCACCCGGGCCCCAGGAGGTCCCCGACGACGCTGCCACCGCCGCCCTGCGCAAGCAGCGCGACGAGCTTCACGACACCCTCCAGCGCCAGACCCAGCAGCTCGAGGAGGCCGCCAAGCGCCTGGCGGCTGCCCAGGCCCGGCTCGGGGAAATCGATGAAGGCCTCAAGAAGGTCCAGCAGACCCTCCGCAGCGCCTGCCGCTGGAGCGTGGCCTGCGAGTGCGCCCACGAGCTGATCCTCGCCGGCGGCACCCTCGTGGCCGGAGGCGACCGCAAGGTCGTGGCCATCGATACCGAGGACGGAAAGACCCTGTGGACCGGCCAGGTGGACGGCCGCGCCGAGGGCCTGGCCGTGGCGGGGGGCCGCCTGTTCGTGAGCACCAGCACGGGGAAGATCTACTGTTTCGCCGGTCCGGGCCGGCCCGAGGCCGCGCCTGGCAAGGACCAGGGGCCAGGAAAGGCCCCCTCGGACCCCGATGGCGACGGCCTGGCGGCGGTGTGCGAGGCGGCGGCCGAGACCGTCGTGCAGACCACCGGCGTCCAGCGCGGCTACGCCCTGGTCCTGGGCTGCGGCACAGGACGCCTGGCCCTGGAGCTTGCCCGTCGAACGGAGCTGCGCGTCTACGGCGTGGAGCCCGACGGGGCCAAGGTCGAGGCCGCCCGCAGGATGCTCGACGAGGCCGGGGTCTACGGCACGCGCGTGTCCATCGAGCAGGCCTCGCCCGACGACGTGCCCTACGCGGACTACTTCGCGAACCTGGTGGTCTCGGAGGCTGCCCTGGCCGGCGGCCTGCCGCCCGGCGGCGCGGCCGAGATGTTTCGCATGCTCAAGCCCTGTGGTGGAGTGGCCCTCATCGGCCGGCCCGCCGGGGCCGAGGCCCCTACGCGCTCCGAGCTGCGGCGGTGGCTGAGAGCCGGCGGCGTGAGAGACTACGAGCTCCTGGCCGACGGTGGTCTGTGGGCCAAGGTCGAACGCGGGGCTCTGCCCGGTGCGGGGAAGTGGACTCACCAGTACGCGGACGCAGGCAACTCGGCGTGCGGCGACGAGCAGGCGGTACGGTGTCCGCTGGGCGTGCTGTGGTTCGGCGCGCCCGGCCCGGCGAAGATGGTGCAGCGCCACGAGCAGGCCGCGGCGCCGCTGTCGGCGGATGGTCGCTTCTTCGTCCAGGGCGAGAACGTGGTGATGGCCTACGACGCCTATAACGGGGTGAAGCTCTGGGAGCGGCGCATCCAGGGCGCTCGCCGCACGCGGCTGAGCCGCGAGTGCAGCAACTTCGCGCTCGGGGAAGAGGGGCTCTTCCTCGCCGTGGGCGACCATTGCCTGCGCCTCGACCCCGCCACCGGCGCGACCCAGGCCACCTACTCCCTCCCTCCCTCGCCCGACGACAGGCCCCGCCGCTGGGGCTGCGTGGCCGTGGTCGACGGCCTCCTGGCGGGCAGCGCGGCCGCCCAGCCCTACCAGTGCGACACGCTGTTCGTCATCGACGTGTCGACCGGCGAGCGGCGCTGGGTCCACCGGGGCAGCAGCATCGCCCACATCACCATCGCGGTCTGCGGGGGACGGGTATTCTTCGCCGAGGCGGAGGTGACGCCCCAGGAGCGTCGGGAGGCCCTCGCAGAGCAGCTCGCCGCCCTGGAGAAGCTCGAGGGCAAGGCCCTCGCCGACGCCCGGAGGCGTATCGCGCAGGCCGACGTGCGGCGGGTCGTGGGCCTCGACCTGCGCACCGGCCGGAAACACTGGGCGCGGCCCGTGGAGCTCACCGACTGCCGCCACATCAGCCGCGGCGGCGGGGAGCTCACGGCCATGGCCGCCAACGGCGTGCTGGTCTTCGCCGCGGCATCGATGGACGGGCATTTCTGGCGGGAGTTCTTCGGCGGCGAGTTCGCCCGCCGCACGGTCGTCGTCCTCTCCCAGCGCACGGGGCGGGAGCTGTGGGCCAAGCCCATCGGCTACCGCCACCGCCCGCTGATCGTGGGCGATATGCTGGTGGCCGAGCCGTGGGCCTTCGACCTGAGGACCGGCGAGGTGAAGACGCGTCCCAGCACCTTCAGGCAGGGCGAGGAGGCCCCCTGGCAGTTCGCCCGGCCCGGCCACCACTGCGGCAACGTCGTGGCCTGTCCCACCACGCTCTTCTTCCGCTCCTGGACCATCGCCTACTACGACCTGCTGCGGGACTCGGGCACCGTGCATTTCGGGGCGCAGCGGCCGGGGTGCTGCGTGAACGTCATCCCCGCCAACGGCCTGGTGGTGGCCCCCGAGGCCAGCGCCGGCTGCATGTGCGCCTTCCCCCTGATGACCACCGTCGTGCTCCAGCCCCGCCCGGTGAGGAAGAGCTGGGCCATGTTCAGCGTCTTCCAGCCCGGCAAGCAGCACCGCACCTGGGCCATGGCCCGGATGGCCGAGAGCGAGAAGCCCTCCATATGGCCCATCGAGCGCCTGGCCATCAACCTCGGGGCCCCCGGCGACCGCCGCGCGGACGACGGCACGATGTGGCTCGGATTCCCCAGGCCGCGCGGCGCACTGGTCTTCGACTACCCGATGAGCGTCCGCCACCTGCCCGGCGGCGGCTACTACAAGCGCAACCCGCTCACCACGGAAATCCGGGGCACGGAGCTGCCCTGGGTCTTCGCCTCCGGCTGCCGGGGGGTGAGCCGCTGCGTGCTGCCGCTCGTCCGGGAGGGCGACCGCCCGGGGCTCTACCGCGTGCGCCTGGGCTTCGCCGATCCCGACCACGGCGGCCCCGGCCAGCGGCTCTTCGACGTCCGCCTCCAGGGACGGACCGTCGAGGAGGCCCTCGACCCCTGCCGCGTCGCCGGTGGCCGCGACGCGGCCACGGTGCGCCAGTACGAGGGCATCGTCGTCGATGGCGACCTGGTGATCGAGCTAGCCCCCGTGGGGACCGCGGACGGCCCGCAGCATACGCCCATCCTGTCCAGTATCCAGGTAGAGCGGACCCGCGACATGGCGGTGCGCATCGTCGCCCCGAGGTTCCGCCTCAGCGAGTTCCGCCTCCGCCAGAGCCGCGAGGCGACCGTGGTGAACCACTCGGAGAGGCGCTTTCGAGGCCGCCTCGTGGCCTCCGCACCGGGCCTGCTCAGCGTGTCGCCGGACGCCATCGACCTCGACCTCGAGCCGGGCGGCAGGAAGAGCTTCCACCTCGTCGTGTCGGCGGTGGAGGGGATGAAGGCGGGCGCTTACGCCGTCAAGCTCGCGGTCCCCGGGCGAGGCGACGAGCCGGAGGCGGAAGCTACGGCACTCGTCGACCACCTGGGCAGCCAGCGGCAGGTGGTCCTGGAAGCCACGGAGGACGCCTTCGTGCGCCGGCGACAGGCGAAGCGGAACTTCGGCTCCGAGCAGCGGATGTGGGTGGACGGCGGGAGCAGGGAGATGGGCGACGGCGACCACGGCTTCATCTACCTCAAGTTCCGCCTCGACGTCCCGGGCAAGCCGAAGTCGGCCAAGGTCCGGCTCCACGTGGGCACCTGGGCCAACGCCCAGAGCGGTGATTCGGGGGCCATACACCTGGTCGAGGGCGAGTGGGAGGAGGGCACCCTCACCTACGAGAACCGGCCCCGGCCCGGCCCCCGACTGGCGGCCATCGCCAGGATCGAGCAGGGCCAGGTGGTGGAGCGGGCCGTGGACCTGTCCCTCGAGGGCCGCCGCGAAGTGAGCCTGGTGCTCGTGCCCACGAGCTGCGACGGGGCGGGCTACTGGTCGCGCGAAGGCGGCAAGCCAGCGGAGCTGATCGTCGAGTTCGGCGAGTGACGGGCTGTCCCCGGCCCCAGCCCTAGCGCTCGAGCAGCTTGAGCGCGGCGTCGCGCCCGGGCCGTTGCCGGGCAGCAGCGCGGCGTTGCGAGACGGCAACATGAGCTAAGTGTATGCCGTGCCGATGGTTAGGGCGCTGAGCGGGCGAGGCGAGTTGCGGGGCGTTGCCGGGCATCAACATGCTGGGGCGGCGGCCTCCAGGGGCCGGCCCGGCTTGGGGGCCACAATGCTCTACACGGTAAAGACTTGTGGAAAGCTCTGCCGGCTCCAAAGCAGCGGCACGGCAGTTGCGGGAACCCACGGACGGGCTTTTCGGCTACGGAGCTTTGCTCGTGAGAGATATCCCCTGCTTCTTGGCGATCGTGCTGGTGCCCGCCGTCGCGTGGGGCGGGCTCCTGGCCGAGTACCGCTTCAACGACGGCACGGCCGGTGACGAAACCGGCTCGTACAACCTGAATACCGTGGGCACCGGGATCACCTACCACCTCGAGGGTGCGAAGGGCTACGCGCGGTTCCCCGGTGACGACGACGAGCCCAGCTACCTGGAGGTCGAAGGTCCCGGCGGGATGCCCCAGTTCACGGTCTCCATCTGGCTGCGCACGCCCCAGCGGGACCAGGGGGAGTACCAGGGAGTATTCTCGAACAACCGGAGCTCCACTGCCGATTACTCGTGGCAGTTCGGTGTCCACGACGGGACCATGCGGGTGCGCTCGGCGGTCAGCGGCTTCGACACGATCACCTTCGGCTCCCTGCCGGTCGACGAGTGGACGAATGTGATCGTCCAGAAGACCAGCTCCGACAGCGCCGAGGTGTTCCTCAACGGCCAGTCCGTGGGAGCGGAGGACACCAACCCAGGCGGCCTCCAGTGGCTGCGCGTGGGGACCAACCGCAATACCAGCGCCTTCTACGCCATGGACGTGGACGAGGTGAAGGTCTGGGACTCCCTGGAGGACGCGGCGGCCATCTACGCCCAGGGCACGGCCTTTGTTCCCGAGCCGGCCACCATCGTGCTCGTCGGGATGGGGCTCGCCGTATCGGCCCGGCGGCGTCGTCGCCGAGAGCGACTCTAGCCCCCCTGGTCCGCTTCCCGCTCACACCCAGCCTGCCGTTTCGACACGGTTGCCGCGCACCATCCGGTTGCGGCCCGGCGGCCTGCGGGGCTATAATCTCCCGCGATCGCCGATGCGCCCGGAGGGGATAGGACGCCGGAATGAGCCGCCGCGTCAAGCCCATCGAGAGCTCGCCCAGCCTGGAGGCCGCCTGCGCCCGCTTCCTCGACGAAATCGGGGACTGGGTCCGCCAGTGCGTGGACGAGCTGGCCGACGCCCCGGCGCTCGACTCCCACGACCAGGGCACCTTCACCACGGCCTGGGCTTCCTACATCCGGGCGCGCGACGGCGGGCGGGCGCTGCGCTTCGCCACCCGCCTGCGCGACGCGGCCCGCGACCACTTCGTCGCCCAGGGCCGCTGGCATCACGGCTACTGGACCGTGGCCGACGTGCACCACGGCACGGAGCACTTCCAACTTTTCCTCGGCGCCCTGCTCCGCCTGGCGCCGGACGACGGCGAGACCGCGGCCCAGCTCGCCGACGCCGCCGAGCACCTGGGCAACTGGGTGGCAGGCGTGCCGCCGTGGTTCGACTGGGAGCAGGGGCTGTTCCGAGCCCTGAAGTTCGGCACCCGGGCGGTGGAGGAGGGGAGGCCGCGGGTGAACCTGGCGCCCCACTTCCGCTGCGTGGGCATCGCCCTCCTGGCCCACGACGCGACCGGCGAGCCGCGCTACCTCGAGCTGGCCGAGCGCCACGCGGCCCGCTGGGCCGACGCCCTCCTCGCCGACCGCGAGCTGCCCGCGGGCATCGGCCCCGACGGGCCGCTCTACCGGCTGGAGGGAGAGACGGCACGCGAGTATCACGCCTTCGCCGGGCAAGCCCCCAAGCTGGTCGCCGCGGTGGACCGCGCGGAGAACCTGCTGGCTTCCGATGCCGTCGGCTGCCTGCTCACCCTGTGGGAGCGGACCGAGGACAGCCGCTTCCGCCTCGCCGCCGAGCGCATCCTCGACGTGCTGGCCACGCAACTGGGCGACCCCGACGCCGGCCCCGCCGCCGACGCTCTCCGGGCGTACCGCCGCGTGACCTGCGACGACCGCTACGATGGCGCGGTGCTCGACGCCCTGCGTGCCCTCGAGCCCTTCGGCTTCGCCCAGCTGGCCATCGAGACCGAGCCCCAGCGGGAGGCCCGGCCCCCGGGCATCGGCAAGCGGCGTGACATGCCGGCGTGGTTCGAGGACGGCCAGCCCCGCCGCCGCAACCCCATCCTCCTGGCCGCCGCCGCCGAGATCGCGGGGCACGAGCCCCTCGCCGCCCGCGCCGTGGACCTGGCGCGGGCCTACCTGGCTCTCGCCCGCCAGTGCTATCCCCACGGCCGCGAGCACGGCTGCTCGGCCCGCAGCGTGAGCGCCGTGGCGCGCGGACATGGCCGCGACAACGGCGCGGGCGTGGTCACGGCCGTCCTGGAACCGCTGTTGACGAGTTTCGGACTTTTTGAGAGCATCTGAGGGGCGGACGCGGGGAGCGAAGGCCCGGCGTGCCGCCCCAGGCCCCGACGACTGTCGCGAAGGACCAGCGCCCATGGAGATCAAGCTGAAGTATGGACTCAACCCCCACCAGGAATCCGCGCGGCTGGTGGTCGAGGCCGACCCCTCGCCGCTCCAGGTGCTCAACGGCCGGCCCGGCACCATCAACCTCCTGGACCTGCTGGGCGCCTGGCAGCTCGCGCGCGAGCTCAAGGCGGCCACGGGCCAGCCGGCCGCCGCGTCGTTCAAGCACGTGAGCCCCGCCGGAGCGGCCATCGCCAGCCCCCTGGACGAGGGGTTCCGCCGCTCGCAGTTCCTGCCCCACGAGGAGCTCTCGCCCGTGGCCACCGCCTATGCCCGGGCCCGGGGCGGCGACCGCCTGAGCTCCTTCGGCGACGCCGCCGCGGTGAGCGAGGTGGTCGACCTCTCGCTGGCACGGCTCATCGCCCGGGAAGTCTCCGACGCGCTCATCGCGCCGGGCTACGAGCCCCAGGCCCTGGACATCCTGAGGGAGAAGAAGCAGGGGGGGTATCTGCTCCTCCAGATCGACCCCGACTACGAGCCGCCGGCGACGGAGGCCCGCGACGTCTTCGGCTTCCGACTCGAGCAGAGCCGCAACACGGCCAAGGTGAGCCGCGACCTGCTGGCCAACGTGGTCTCGGAGCAGAAGGCCATCCCCGAGGCCGTCGCCCAATCCCTGCTCGTGGCCACCGTGGCGGTGAAGTACACCCAGTCCAACTCCGTGGGCCTGGCCTACGACGGCCAGGTGGTGGGCATGGGCGCGGGGCAGCAGTCGCGGGTCCACTGCACCCGCCTGGCCTGCGCCAAGGCCGACAAGTGGCTCCTCCAGCAGCACCCCCGCGTGCTCGACCTGCGGTTCAAAGACGGGCTGGGCCGCCCCGAGAAGACCAACGTGGTGGACGCCTACCTGCTGTGGGACGAGCTGGTCGACGCGGAGAAGCGGGCCGTTCTCGCCATGCTCGACGAGGAGCCCCAGCCCCTGAGCGCCGAGGAGCGCCTCGAGTGGATCCGCCGCTTCGAGGGCATCTGCTGTAGCTCCGACGCCTTCTTCCCGTTCCGCGACAGCATCGACCGCCTGAGCCGCTCCCACGTGCAGTACGTGATGCAGCCCGGCGGCTCGGCGCGCGACGACCTGGTGACCGAGGCCGTCGACCAGTACGGGATGGTCATGGTCCACAGCGGCCTGCGTCTCTTCCTCCATTGAGGCCCCGCCGGCCGGCCGGAGAACCGGAGAGCCGAGGATGCGCACCACGCTCGCACTCGCATGTGGAACCCTCCTGTGCGCGGCGCTCGGCGCGGCCGAGGCGCCCGAGGTGGTCCACGTGGGCACCGTCGCCCCCGACGTCCTGGGCCTCACCCTCCGCGCCGGCCACGTCGAGTACGGCAGGCAGGTGTCCTACGAGCCCCAGCCAGGCGACCGCGTGGACCGTAGCGGCCACCAGCGCTGGGTCTACCGCGAGGGCAAGTACCTGGGGTCCCTGGTGGGCGAGGAAGGGCGAATCGTCTACACCCCCGATCGCCGCGTGGGGCCAAGGCTGGATACCGCGTGGGCCGACCGCCCGGCCAGCTACCGCCTGGTGTCGACCGACGATCCCCGCTACGCCGACGGGCTCCGCCCCACGGCGGTGCACAGGAAGAGCAAGCCCAGCGACCTGGCGCGGGTGGGCCCATGGCAGTTCCGAGCCCCCATGCTCCACGTCATTTATCTCCGCCTGCCCCAGCCACTGGCCGAGGGGAAGAGCTATACCCTGCGCTTCGATGGCGCCGCGCTGCCCCAGCAGAGCTTCGTATGGGCACCGCGCCGGATGCGCAGCGAGGCGGTGCACGTGAGCCACCTGGGCTTCCGGCCCGACGACCCGGCCAAGGTCGCCTTCCTCTCCTGCTGGCTGGGCACCGGCGGGGGGCTGGTCTACAAGGAAGGGCTGCGCTTCGAGGTGCTCGATGCCGAGGGCGACTCCGTGTTCCAGGGAGCGGCGCGCCTGGCCAAGGCGGCGGGCGAGCCCGAGGACGTCTACAAGAAAAACTACAACGGCACCGACGTCTACGAGCTGGACTTCTCGCCGCTGGCCCGGCGGGGCACCTACCGCGTATGCGTGGAAGGGGTGGGCTGCTCCTACCCCTTCGTGGTGGCGGACGACGCTTGGCGCCGAGCCTTCTTCGTCTCGGCCCGTGGCTTTTACCATCAGCGCAGCGGCATCGCCCTCGGCCCGCCGCACACGACGTTCCAGCGCCCCCGCTGCTTCCATCCCGAAGACGGGCTCAAGGTCTACCACTCCACCTGCCCGCTGATGGACTCGGGCAACGGCCTGAACCGCAAGGACAGCAACTTCGGCAACCTGAATAAGGGGCGCACGGACCAGCTCGTGGCCGACGCCTGGGGCGGGCTGATGGACGCCGGCGACTGGGACCGCCGCATCCAGCACCTGGTCGTCTCCCGGCTCCTCCTCGAGCTGGCGGGGCTGTTCCCCGACTACTTCGCCGACCTGGCGCTCAACATCCCGGAATCGAGCGACGGGCTGCCCGACGTGGTGAACGAGGCCCTCTGGAACCTCGATGGCTACCGCCGCATGCAAACCGCCGAGGGCGGCATCCGCGGTGGCATCGAGTCCGCCGAGCACCCCCGCCACGGCGAGGGAAGCTGGCAGGAGTCGCTGCCCGTGATGGCCTACGCCCCGGGCATCTGGTCGAGCTACGTCTACGCCGGGGTCGCCGCCCGAGCCGCCCACTGGCTCATGCCCCGTCACCATGAGCTGTGGGACCTCTACCAGGAAAGCGCTCTGCGGGCCATGCGCTGGGCGGAGAAAGAGCTCGAGGCCGCGGGCGAGCGCCAGTTCCCCATCGAGGTCCGCGACGCCCGCAACCTCGCCGCCATCGAGCTCTACCGCCTCACCGGCGAGGCACGCTGGCGCGACCTGTTCCTGGCCACTACCTTCTTCAAAGAGCCCGAGGCCCCGCTGTGGGAATGGCGGAGCCACGACCAGCGCGACGCCGCGTGGGTGGTGCTCCGCCTCCAGCGGCCGGGCATCCCGGACGCGGTCAAGGCGACCTGTCTGCGGGCCACCCGCGCGGAGGCCGACGAACGGGCGGCGGGCTGTGCCAGGACCGGCTTCCGATGGACGAAGCACGCCTGGCGCCCCGTGGGCTGGGGATGCCTGGCCGCTCCCGACGCGGTGACCCTCGTCCGCGCCCACGCCCTCACGGGGGAGCCGAAGTACCTGCGCGCCGCGCTCCTCGCCTGCCAGGCTGGCGGGGGGGCGAATCCCACGAACGTGTGCTACACCACAGGCCTGGGCCACCGCAGCCCGCGCCATCCGCTGCACATCGATTCGCGGATCACGGACCAGCCGCCCCCGGCGGGGCTCACCGTCTTCGGCCCGCACGACGTCGAGCGGGCGAAGGGCCAGTGGGGGCAGAAGCTCGTCGCCCGCTTCGCCTCTCCTCCGCCCGAGCGCTGGCCCACCATCGAGGCCTGGTGGGACGTCTTCTGGTATCCCGCCGTGTGCGAGTTCACGGTCCAGACGCCCATGGCCGCGAACGCCTACGTGTGGGGCTACCTGGCCGCCAGAGAGTAGGGGGCGCCGCATGCTCTCGTCGCGGGAGAACGTCTGCCGCCTCTTCGCCGGCGGGCCCGCCGAGCGGGCCGGGCTGTTCGACAGCCCCTGGCACGACACGCTACACAAATGGGTGGGACAGGGCTACCCCACGCGGCGGGTGACCCGCACCGTGCGGGAGGACGGAAAGGAGGTGGAGAAGGAGGTCGAGGAGCCGGTGCCGCCGGCCGAGCACTTCGGCTTCGACCTCGCCGGCGTCGGCGGGTGGTTCGACATGATGCCCCTGCGAGGCCATAGCGAGGTGGTCGAAGAGACCGACGAGTGGCGGATCACCCGCAACGGCGCGGGCGCCGCGCTCAAGTACTGGAAGCACAAGTCGGGCACCCCCGAGCACATCGACTTCCGCATGACCAGCCGCGAGGCCTGGGAGCGCGACTACCGGCCCCACCTCCTCGAGGTGGACCGCCAGCGGGTGAACATCGAGGGCGCCCGCAAGGCCCTCCAGGCCAAGCGCCAGGAGGGCTTCTGGACCTTCTTCGGGCACCTTTTCATCTGGGAGAATATGCGTCAGAGCATGGGCGACGTGTGCCTCTACCAGAGCCTCGTCCTCGACCCCGAGTGGATCCGCGACTACGGCCGCGTCTACACCGACTTCTACATCGCCCACTACCGCCTGCTGCTCGAGGAGGCGGGGGTGCCCGACGGGATGTGGATGTACGAGGATCTGGGCTACAACAAGGGGCTGTTCGCCTCGCCGGCGGTGCTGGGCGAGCTGATCTTCCCCTTCTTCGCCGAGGTGGTCGACTTCTTCCACTCCTACGGCCTGCCCGTGGTGCTCCACACCTGCGGGAGCACGCGGGAGGCGCTGCCCCTGATCGTGGAGACGGGTTTCGACGGGCTGCATCCCATGGAAGTCGCCGCGGGGAACGACGCCCTGGCCTACGCCGAGACCTATGGCGATGAGCTGGTGTTCATCGGCGGGTTCGACAAGCGCATCCTGGAGACCCACGACCACCCGCTCATCCGCCGCCAGGTGGCCGACTTCGTGGAGGGCATGAAGGCCCGCGGGGCGCGCTTCGTCTTCGCCTCCGACCACTCCATCTCCACCAACACCGACTACGCCGACTTCCTGTGCGCCGTGGAGACCTATCGCGAGCACATGCTCTACTGAGCCGCCCCGGCCCGGCTCACTCCCCAGCCACCTCGCTGAGCTCGAAGTCGAAGACCTGCATCCGGTGGTCGCTCAGGCCGGTGCTTACCAGGTCGTAGCGGACGGGGCGGACGCGAGGCCCCAGGATGCACTGGTCGATGTCCCATAGCGGGAAGTGGTCGGGCCAGGTGGCGGACCAGCCGGCGCCCGCCTCGTAGTAGGCGTGGGCGTAGCCGGGGGGCAGATGGGCGAGTGCCTTGGAGCGGCGGGTGGTGTTGAAGTCGCCCACCACGAGGTCCGGCCGGTGCTCCGCCATCAGCTCGCGCACCCGCGCCAGCAGCGAACCCCGGTAGTAGACGGGACGGCTGGGCAGGTCGACCAGGAGGAGCTGGACGGGGCCGGAGGGCGAGCTCCACAGCGCGAAATAGGCCCTGCTGGGCTCGCGGTCCTCGCGGCGGACGAGCCGGACCGGCCCGCGGGCGAAGACGGTGAGCTGGCGCTTGCGGAACAGGCAGAAGCCCTCGCCCAGGCCCTCGGCGAGGCGCTTGGCGCCTTCCTCGCCGTAGTACTCGGAGAGGACGTAGATGTCGGCCTCCTGGGCGGCGAGGGCCTCCAGGAGCCCGGTCTCGCCCGACGCGGCGCCCCCGACGTTCCAGTGCACGAGGCGGAGGCTGCGGGTCGGCTCGCCGGCCGGCGCGGGGCGGAGCCACTGGTTCTCCACGAAGAGCAGGGAGATGGCGGGCGGGAGCCACAGGAGGGCCGCCGCCCAGGCGATCCGCCGGCAGCGGCACAGGCGGGCCAGCAGCGCGGTGAGCATGAGCGCCAGGGCCACCGCCGCGGAGGGGAGGAAGAGGCATAGGGCCGTGAGGCGCGAGCCGTCGCGGAAGATCTCGCCGACGAGCCAGGCGCCGAAGGCGCCCACCGTGACGTTCGTCCACAGCCAGCCGGCGAAGTCGTGGGCGAAGCGCTTCACTCGCCCACCTATCGCCCGTTGGGCTTCAGGAGCCATGGCGCGTCAGCGTCCTTCCCTGGCGTGCACGGCGGGGAGCGGGGCCTCGGGGCGGCAGCGGGCCAGGCACATCAGGGCGTAGGCCGTGCCGTACTGCTGGTGGTAGTCGTAGAAGGGGTAGTCCCACCACGATCCATCGCTCTCCTGGAGGCCGAGGAGCAAGCGGGCAAGGTGGTGCTGGTAGGGCCGCCGACGGTCAGGGGGCAGCAGCTCGATGCACCGGGCGGCGTAGTAGTGGCCGTAGTAGAAGAAGTAGCCGGCGACGGCGAACCACGATTCGTGGGGCACGGGGCGCTTGCGGGCCATGCCTAGCCAGGGGTTGCGGGCGAACAGGCGGTCGAGCCACGCGGCGAGCACGCGGTCGGTGATACACGCCTCGCCCCACAACCGGAGGGCCGCGTTGCACGCCTGGGAACGTCCGAGGCTCCCCCCCGGGCGATTGATGCCGGCCATGGGCCACCACCGGAGATTCCCCGAGTAGAGGTAGCTGGAGTCGGGCTTCCGCTGGCGGAGGATGGTGGCGACCGCGCGCCGGACGAGCTTGGCGGGCGGCTCGATGCCCTCGGCCTCGGCCTCGTGGAGGGCCACCAGCACGGTGGCGGTGGTGAAGCTGGTGGGCGGGCCGCTGGGCTTCTGGGTGTGAGCCGCGAAGTCGTAGTAGCCCCAGCCGCCGTAGACCGTCTCGTAGCGGGCCAGGCGATCGATCTGTCCCTCGATGAGGCCCTCGAGGCGTTTCCGCCGGGCGGGGTCGGCCTCCCTCGCCAGCATGCGGACGAGGGCCTGGATAGCGTAGGCGTGGGCCCAGTTGTTGTAGAGTGCCGCGGGGGTCGCGCGACGAACCCGGGTAAGGTTGTCGACCAGCCAGCGCTCGCCGTGCTGGAGGGCGCGCCGGGCGGCGGGACGGTCGTCGTCCACCTCGATCAGCGCCCCGATGCACAGGCTGGTCACGGCGGCTCGGAAGGCGTGGTGGGCGCCGGGGACCGGGGCGTAGATGTTCAGCCCCTTGGTGTTGCGCGGCGAGCCCCAGGAGCCGTCGGGGTTCTGCCGCCGGACCAGGAGGTCGACGCCGCGACGGATGGCGTGCTCGACCTCCTGCGGGGACACGGGTGCCACGGGCTCCGGCTGGGGGGCCCGCTCGGCGGGGCCGGCGGGCCGCAGGACGCGGCAGCCCGGCGCGCACAGCCCGACGCACAGGAGGAGGGCGAGTGCCGCCGTGATGGGCCTGGGGACGGGCACGCTGGCGCCTCCTGGTGGGCTAGTCGCCGGGCTTCTGGAGGAACACGACGTCGCCTTCCTTCAGGCCGTCGAGGATCTCGGTCTGCTCCTCGGTCTTCCGCCCGCAGGCGACGGGCTGCTTGCGGCTCCCGCCGTCGGCGGTGTGGAGGGCGACGAACGTCTCGTGGGGGTCCAGCGGGTCGGCGAAGACGGCCTTGGAGGGCACGACGAGGGCGTCCTCCTGCTGGTAGGCCACGAGGCGGGCCTTGCAGGTCATCCCCGGCATCAGGAGCGCGGCCCCCTCGCCGGGGCGGATGGGAAGGATGGCCTCGAACTTGCCCATGGCCACGGGCACGGCGGAGACTCGCCTCACCTGGGCGTCCAGCAGCAGGGAGGATGCGCCGGTGGGGGCCACCTGCCCCGGGATCCCGGGGCGTACGTCCTCCAGCTTGGCCTCGGGCACCTGGGCACGGACGAAGAGGGGCCTCGGCCGGACCACCGTCATCACCACCTGGTTGGGCTTCAGGCCGGTCCCCGGCGGCAGGTCTCGGCCCAGGCCCGACCAGGTGCCGCGCACGCACTGCCCGTGGTAGACGATGCCGTCGGCGGGGGCCAGGACGGTCATCTCCTGGCGGTCCTTCTTGAGCTTCTCGAGTTTCTCGGCTCCCTTCTGGTGGTCGTTCCTGAGCTTTTCGAGCTCGAGCTTTTTCTTGCGCAGGGCGTCGCGGAGGGTCTCCTGGGCTTTCTGCCAGGCGATCGCACGGCGGCGAGCGTTCTCCTCTATGGCGACGTCCTTGCGGGGGAGTTCGACGTTGAGGGTCTGGTCGTTCTCGTGCCTGGCCAACTCGAGGCGGAAGGCGGCTCGCTCGACGGCGCGGCGCTGGCGCTTGAGGATGATCTCCTCGGTCTCCTCGGTGAGGTCATCCGCCTGGTACATCTTCTCGAGCTGGCGCAGCTCCTCCTTCTCGTACTCCAGGTAATGCTCGGCGCTCTGGAGTTGGAACCGGGCCAGCCGGACGGCGAGGGGGCGGTCGATCTCCTTGTATCGCTCCAGGTCTTGCTCGGCGATGCGCTTGGCCCGCTGGGCGGCCTGTAGGTCGAGGGGCACGGTTTCTTGGAGGGCAGCGAGCTGGGCCTCGGCCAGCTCGATGCCCACCGCTTCCAGGGCCTGGGCGGCCTCGATGTCGCGGATGGCCGCGTCGATCTTCTCTGTGTCGAGGGTCAGAACCACCTCGCCTTTCTTGACGTGGGCCCCGTGCTCGACGGCCCGCCGGACCGTGAGCTCACTCCAGGCCTGGAGCTGGAAGATTACCTCGGACGCCTCGGCAGCCTCCAGCACGCCGTCCAGCTCCACGACGACGTGGAACGGCCCCCGCTGCACGGTGTAGGTGGGTGGCTGGTCGTCTTGCTTCTCGGGGGCTCCCCCGGCTCGGGCCGTGGCGGCGAGAGCCACGGCGAGCACTCCCAGGCGCCATCTGCGATGCCGCATGGCGGTCTCTCCTTCGGGTCGTGGGTCGCGCATGGCCGGGCGCGGCGCCGCGGGTGGCGCCCGTGGTCTTCGTCGACGGAGGCCACATTATACCGGTTCGGGGCGGTGGGGGGTATTGCGATTCCGCGGCCGCCGCCTCACTGGCAGCCGCATATCTTGCGGCTTGGGCCGCCGACCTGCCACAACGCGTTGGGGTGTCGAAACAAAGGGCAAATGATCTGGAGTTTCTGCTTGACTCCGCTTCTCTCGCGCGCCATGCTGTGCCCTCAGGAAGCCGAGCCGTCGGCGACCTGCGGAGATGTTGTCGCCGCCGGTCTCGTGGCGAGCACAGCCGCGGGCCGATGGGCTCGGGTCCTTGGGAGCGGGATGTCCGCTGCCCCGCCAGGTCGCTTTCAGGGAGGGCCTGATGGTCCGCTTCCGCTGTCCGTGCGGGAGGACGTACCGCCTGGACGACGGCACGGGAGAGCGGCCGGCGAGGTGCCCGGCGTGCGGTCGCCTGCTGCCGGCTCCCCCTCATGCGGCCCCTGGCGACGAGTGTTTCCCCCTGAGCCTCAGCCCCGACGCATTGGCGAGGAACGGCGCGCGCGTCTCTGGGCGCGAGGTTTCGCCCCAGGGGCGGCGCGAGGCCCACGACTACTGCCGCTGGGGCCTGGCCCTGGTGTGCGCCGGGGACTACCGGGAGGCCTGCCAGAGGTTCACCGATGCCCTCCACCTTGATCCCGGGTGCGCCGAGGCGTGCTACTGCACGGGGGTGACGCTGGGCCTGATGGGGGACTTCGCCGCGGCGGCCGAGGCCCTGGCCGAGGCGGCGCGGCGGGGCTGCGAGTGCGCCCACGTCTACGCCGCGTGGGCAGCGGCCCTGGCCCGCCTGGGCAGCTACGAGGAAGCGGCGCAGAAGTGCGCCCGAGCCCTCCAGCTCGATCCCCGTCACGCAGAGGCCCTGTGCACCTGGGGCCTGGCCGAGGCGTGGATGGGCAAGTTCAGCGGCGCGGTCCAGAAGCTCCGGCGGGCCAGCCAGCTCGACCCCCGCCTCGGCCCGCGCGTGGGCCACGCGCTGCGAGCGCTGATCGACCAGATGGGCCTCTCCCGCCGCGACCTCGACGTGCTGGCCGGCTCGCGTCCCCGCCAGGTGTAGGCCCGGCTCTCCCCTCTTCCGATGCGTCCTCCGGCCCCCGTGTCGCCGCCGGTGCTCACAGCGCGACCCGCTGGCCGAGGCCCGTGGCCTCTGCACCCTCGACCGCGGCCCACGCTGCGGCGACGTCCTGGACCGCCACGCCCACGGACTTGAACAGGGTCACCTCGTCGTCCCCGCCCCGGCCGGGCGCTCGCCCGGCGACAATCTCGCCCAGCTCGGCCTGGATGTGGGCCTCCGTGATTCGGCCCTGGCGGAGGGGGATCAGGAGGTCGCCTGCCTCCTCCATCGCCGCGGGCCGATGGTCCACCACCACGCGGGCGCGGAGCACCGTGGCCTCGGGCACCTCTCGCGTCTGCGGCGTGAAGGCCCCGATGGCGTTCACGTGGGCGCCCGCCGGGAGGTCGGCGTCGTCGAAGACAGGCACCGCGGAAGTGGTCGCGGTGCACACCACGTCCGCCCCCGCAAGTGCCTCGGTGGCGGAGGCGGCGATGGAGACCTCCAATCCCAACCGCTCGCCCATCCGGTTGGCGAGTTCCTGCGCGCGGTCACCTAGCGGGTCGAAGACCCTGGCCTGCTCGACGGGCCGCACGGCGCACACCGCCTCGAGCTGTGTCGCCCCCTGGATGCCGGCGCCCAGGATGGCGGCCTTGCGGGCGTCCGTGCGGGCCAGCAGGTCGGTGGCCAGGCCGGAGGCGGCGCCGGTGCGTATGGCAGTGAGGGCAGAGCCCTCGAGGAGGGCCATGGGGCGCCCCGTGGCCCCGTCGAGAAGGACCATCAGCCCGTGGAGGAGGGGCAGGCCCCGTTCTGGGTTAGGCGGGAAGAGGGCCACCAGCTTCACCCCCATCTGGCGGCCTGCGTCGAGGAACGCGGGCATCAGGAGTGCCGTGCCCTCGTTGCGAGGCGCCGGGAACACGGTGCGCGGCGGGAGGGTGGCCTCGCCGGTGGCCAGTGCGGCGAAGGCCCGCCTCATGGCCTCGATGGCGTCGGCCATGGGAAGGGCTTCGCTGACCTCCGCTGCGGACAGGACGAGTATGCTGTGACCCATAGGCTGGCTCCTTGCCGTGCCCGCATGGAGGGCCGCAGCTACCTGAGGCGCGGGAGGCTGCGGGCCGAGGGGGTGGCGGCCAGGCCGCCGCGAGCGGTGCATCGCAGCTCGGCCGGGAGCATGCGGCCCACGGCGAGCGCGGCGTCGATGGTCTCGTCGAGGGGCACCGGGTTTACGTAGCCGCCGAGCGCCAGGTCGGCGCACACCAGGGCGCCGGCGGCGGCGGCGGCGTTGCGCGTGTGGCAGGGCACCTCGACAATGCCCTGCACCAGGTCGCACACCGAGCCCATGGCGTTCTGGAAGGCGATGGCCGCGGCGTCGCAGGCCTGTCGCGCGGAGCCGCCGGCGGCGTCCACGGCGGCGGCCGCGGCCATGGCCGAGGCCGCCCCGATCTCCACCTGGCAGCCCGCGGTCTCGGCGGCGAACGTGGCCCGCGCCGCGATCCCCACGCCTACGGCTCCCGCCGCGAACAGGGCACTAACCGCCTGCTCGTCGGTCAGGCCCCGCTGCTCGACCAGGGTCTCGACCACTCCCGGGAGCACTCCCGCGGAGCCTCCGGTGGGAGCGGCGCACACCACCCCGCCGCTGCAATTCGCGTGCATCGCGGCCAGGGCGCGGGCCGCCGCGCGGGCGTGCGGGCCGCCGCGCACTGCGCCTGCCCGCTGTACGTATTCGAGGACCCGTCGGGCCGAAGGACGCAGCAGTTGCATCCCCACCCGACCGTCCTCCAGGCCCTGGGCCACGGCGCGGCGCATCACCGCGAGGCGGCGGGCCATCTCCGCCATGGCCTCGTCCTCGGCCTGGGCCAGCAGCTGCATCTCGTAGGCCAAGCCCAGGCGTCCCAGGGAGAAGGCCCGCCGCTCGGCCTCCCACACGATCTCGCTTGCGCTGTGGAACAATGGGTCGCCCAGCTTGGGAGCGAAGACAGGCTCCGCGTGCCATATCCCCCGCACGCCGGGCAGGGCGTCCAGCCTGGCCAGCAGCTCGGCGGCAGGTGGGCGCGGACCACGGGCGAGGAGGAGCACCCGGCCCTCGCGCGCCTGCCGCTGGAGGGACTTCGGGGCGCCGGCCTTGGCCAGGGTTGTGCGGACCTGGGTCTCAGCTGCGGGGTCGGTCTCGACGGCGAGGGTATACGAGGTGCCCCCGAGGGCCACCGGCCAGCCGGCCAGCGAGTCGATGGTCACGCCCCCGCCGCCCGTGGACCTGGCCCGCACGTCCAGGCTGCGCCCCTCGCGCGCGGCGAGAGCGATGTCCACGCAGTTGGGATGGTCGGCTTTGGGCAGGGGCCGGGTCTCGAAGCGGAGGCGCAGACCGGCCGCCTGGGCCTCCTCGAGGGCGCGGGGGAAACGCGGGTCCAGAATCTCCCAGCCCATCAGCCCCGCGGCGAAGGCCAGGTCGGAGCCCTGTTGGCGGTAGCACGGGGCGTAGGAGCCTCCGGGGTCGAAGGCGAAGGTGGCGTCCGCGGGCTCGGCGCCCAGCAGATCGCGGACCAGGCGACCGATGTGGTAGGAGCCCGCGGTGTGGGAGCTGGACGGTCCCCGCATGACGGGGCCCAAGACGTCGTTGAAGATGCTGGGCGCGTCGCCTTCCATGGTCGCTACCTTAGCGCATGGTGCCTTGGGATGCACGCGGCTCGCCACCGCCGGTGCGATATTGCGCCGGCCCGGGGATTGCGGTACCATAGGAAGGTGGTCGCGGTCGCATTGTCCGCGGCCAGGGAGGTGGAAGGAGGCAGCGTGGACCGGGGACCCGAGGTCTCACAACGTGCCCAACCCCGGGCGGGGGCCCGACCGCCGGGTAGCGCCGCGGGGATGGTGTTCGACATCCAGCGCTACGCCATCCACGACGGGCCGGGCATCCGCACCACGGTGTTCCTCAAGGGCTGCCCGCTGCGCTGCGCCTGGTGCCACAACCCGGAGAGCTACGAGCTCACGCCGCAGCACTCCCTGCGCCTCAGACGGTGCACAGAGTGCGGACAGTGCGCGGAGGCGTGTGCCCGGGGGGCCATCGCCCTGGGGAACGGGCGGCCGACGGTCGACGCATCGCGCTGCGTCTTCTGCGGGGCGTGCGTGGAGGCCTGTCCGAACGGGGCGCGGGAGATCGTGGGCCGCAGCATGACGGCGGACGAGGTGATGGGGGAGGTGGAGCGGGACCGTGTGTTCTACGACCAGTCGGGCGGCGGCGTCACCTTCTCGGGGGGGGAGCCGCTGATGCAGGCGACGTTCCTCGCCGCCCTTCTCGCCCGCGCCCGTCGCCTGGGCATCCACGCGGCGCTGGACACCAGCTGCTACGCCTCGTGGGAGGCGCTCGAGGCGACTCTCGACGACGTGGACCTCTACCTCTGCGACCTGAAGCACATGGATTCGGCACAACACCAGCGGCTCACCGGCGTGCCCAACGAGCCGGTGCTGGCGAACGTGCGGCGGCTGGCCGACCGCGGAGCTCGCCTGGTGCTGCGCCTTCCCGTGGTCCCGGGGACCAACGACGACGAGGCCAACGTCGCCGCCACGGGCCGTTTCGCGGCCTCGCTGGGCTGCGTGGAGCGGCTCGATCTCCTGCCCTACCACCCTGGGGGCAGGGCGAAGCGCTCGCGCCTGGGCATGGCGGCTCCGCCGCTGGACTCCGAGCCGCCCGGCGCGGAGCGGATGGAGGCCCTGGCCGCGTGGCTTCGCCAGTTGGGGCTGACGGTGAGCATAGGTGGGTGAGCCATGACCCCTCGCGTGCAGCGGCTGCGCCGGCAGAGCGTCGAGACCAGGCCCTACGTCTCGACGGAGCGGGCCGAGCTGATCACGGATTTCTATAAGAGCGACGCGGCCCGCGGCGTGTCGGCTCCCGTGTGCCGTGCCCTGGCGCTCGAGCACCTGATGTCCCGTCGCACCGTCTGGATCGGGGAGGGCGAGCTGATCGTGGGCGAGCGCGGCCCGGCGCCCAAGGCCACCCCCACCTTCCCCGAGTTATGCTGCCACAGCACTGAGGACCTACGGGTCCTGAACGACAGGCCGCGCACGCCCTTCGCCGTCACCGAAGAGGTCCGCCGGGTCTACGAGCGGGAGATCATCCCCTTCTGGGAGGGCAAGACCCTCCGCGACCGCCTCTTCGAGCGGATGTCCGAGCCCTGGCACAGGGCCTTCGAGGCCGGCGTGTTCACCGAGTTCATGGAGCAGCGTGCCCCGGGCCACGCCATCCTGGACGACAAGATCTACCACAAGGGCCTGCTCGACCTCCGCCAGGAGGCCCTCGACCACGTGCGCCGGCTGGACCCCCTGAACGACCCGCGTGCCTACGAGAAGGGCGAGGAGCTGCGGGCCATGGCCGTCGCCATCGAGGCCGTGCTCGCCCTCGCCGAGCGCCACGCACAGGAGGCCCGCCGGCTCGCCGACGCCGAGAGCGACCCGGCCCGCAAGCGGGAGCTCGAGCGGATCGCGGAGGTCTGCTCCCGCGTGCCCGCCCACGCCCCGCGCGACTTCTGGGAGGCCCTCCAGGCCTACTGGTTCGTCCACCTCGGCGTGACCACCGAGCTCAACACCTGGGACTCCTACAATCCGGGGAGGCTCGACCAGCACCTCTACCCCTTCTACCGCCAGGGCCTGGAGGAAGGCACCCTCAGCCGCGAGCGGGCGAAGGAGCTGCTGGAGTGCTTCTGGGTGAAGTTCAACAACCAGCCGGCTCCGCCCAAGGTGGGGGTCACCGAGGAGCAGAGCGGCACCTACACGGACTTTGCTCTGATCAACGTCGGCGGCCTGCGGCCCGATGGCTCCGACGCGGTCAACGAGGTTTCGACCCTCATCCTCGAAGTGGTCGAGGAGATGCAGCTCACCCAGCCCAGCGCCTGCATCCAGCTCAGCAGGCGCAACCCCGACGCCTTCCTCCGCCGGGCCATCGAGGTCATCCGCACCGGCCTCGGCCAGCCCTCGGTGTTCAACACCGACGTGATCGTCAGGGAGATGCTCCGCGACGGCAAGTCGCTGGCCGACGCCCGGGCCGGCGGCCCGTCGGGCTGCGTGACCGTGAGCGCGTTCGGCAAGGAGAGCTGCACCCTCACCGGCTACCTCAACTGGCCCAAGGTGCTCGAGCTGGCCTGCCACGATGGCCGCGACCCGCGGACCGGCCAGCAGCTCGGGCCGCACACCGGCGAGCCCCGCAGCTTCCAGTCCTTCCACGACTTGGAGCGGGCCTACGCGGCGCAGCTCCGCCACTTCGTGGACCTCAAGATCGCGGGCAACAACGTCGTCGAGCGGCTCTACGCCAACCACATGCCCGCACCCTTCCTTTCCGCCATCACCAGCGACTGCATCCAGAAGGGACGCGACTACCACGACGGCGGGCCGCGCTATAACCCCACCTACATCCAGGGCGTGGGCATGGGCACCGCGACCGACTCCCTGGCCGCCATCCGCACCCACGTTTTCGACCGCCAGACCCTCTCGATGGGCGAGCTGCTCGACGCGCTCGATGCCGACTTCGAGGGCCACGAGACCCTGCGCCAGACCCTCCGCACCCGCACCGCGGCCTACGGCAACGACGACGACTACGCCGATGCCGTCGCCCAGTGGCTGTTCGAGACGTACTTCCAGGTCCTCGACGGCCGGCCCAACACCAAGGGCGGGCGTTACCGCGTGAACCTCCTGCCCACCACGGTCCACATCTACTTCGGCTCGGTCCTCGGCGCGACGCCCAACGGCCGGCGGGCGGGCGAGCCCGTCTCCGAGGGCATCTCGCCCACCCAGGGGGCCGACGTGCGCGGCCCCACCGCGGTCCTCAAGTCGGCGGCCCGCATCGACCACGCTCGCACCGGCGGCACGCTCCTGAACCTCAAGCTCACCCCCCACCTGCTCGCCGGCCAGGGGGCGGAACGTCTGGGCGACCTCATCCGCGCCTACTTCGCCATGGGCGGCCACCACGTCCAGTTCAACGTCGTCGACGCCGACCTGCTGCGCGAGGCCCAGCGGCGGCCCGACGAGCACCGCGAGCTCATCGTTCGCGTGGCCGGCTACAGCGACTACTTCGTCGACGTGGGCGAGGCCCTCCAGGACGAGATCATCTCGCGGACCGAGCACGGCTCCTTCTGAGCGCGGCGGGGGCTGGGGGCCGCGCCCCGCCATTTCGCCTCTTCGTAAGTGTCGGTGTATCAAGGGTCTAAGAGGGGCCTCATGAAAAGGCCCCAGGATGGCTTCTAAGCGGCGATCTCGGGCCGGCGCGACCCAGGATACCTTCCGCGGGCGGTCCCGGGCGGGCGGAAGCCATAAGTGTAGTGATGTAGGGCTTTTGCGGCGCGGCGGGGCCGATACTTCGAAAATCGAAACAACGCTTAGAATGGCTCTGAGCGGCTCCGGGGCCCCAGGGAGACTCCGGGGCGGCCCGGCGCGTGCCGGAGGGCGGTCACTTTGTGATGAAGCCGGCGTTGGCCCAGTCGGCGTGGTCGCAGCCGATGCCGTCGCCGCCGTCGCCGACGAGCAGGTGGATCTGCTTGGCCCCGTCGGGGATGGGCACGTCGATGCTCACCCGCTCGTCGAAGGGGGTGAGGACGGGGGACTTGAAGAGCGTCTTGCCGTCGGCCTGGACCTCGAAGGTTACGCTGCCCGAGGGCGTGTCGTTCTTCTCGTCGTCCACGCCTACGACGGCGACGAAGCGCTGGTAGGCGGGCTTGAGGGGGTAGACCAACTCGGAGACGGCGTGGACGCCCATGCCGCGCTCGAAGACCTCGCCGCGGATGCGGATGGGGTTTTCCTCGATGGACTTGTCGCGCCGCGGGGCGCCGCCCCAGCCGTTGACGGCCTTGAGGGGCTCGAGGTCCGAGAGATAGACGTCGGGCAGGGGCGGCAGCGGGGGCAGGGCGGGGGTCGTGGCCTTGGCTCCGGCCACGGCGGGCTGCCGGCCCGTCCAGCTTATGGGATGGAGGATGTAGGTGTAGGCGGTGTCGGGCTTTGCGGAGGTGTCGCGGAGGGTGCCGCTGGACGTGATGAACTCGACGCCATCGTGGCGGCGGATCAGCGCCTCGCCCCGGATGCCGTAGACCGAGAGGACCACGCAGCGGGCCGACTGGGCTTCGGCGGAGAAGTGGACCTGCTCGGCAGCGAGCTCCCTCGGCCTCTCGCGGCTGAACGCCACCCGCCAATCCACGGCCCGGGTCTCGGGGCTCTTGATGTAGATGCGCAGCCACTGGCGGGTTTGCATCACCTCGGCTTCCGCGCCGGCCTCGCGGTCGGCCTGGGATACGGTCGCGGCCTGGGCGACCCAGCGGACGGGCCGGGGCGGCGCCAGGAGGCGCAGCTCGTAGCGCTGGCCCTTGGCGACCGTCGAGGTGCCGCTCAGTGCGTTGGACTTCGCGTCCCAGCCCAGGCGGCTCAGCTCGCCGGTCTTCCCGTCCGCCGAGCCCGAGGTGCAGAGCAGGACCGGGCGGTCGACGGCCTGGCCCACGGCGAACAGGGCGCACCGGCCGCCGTCGACCCGTCGCGAGAAGGCGCCGAACAGCGGGCCGAAAAACTCGTCCTCCGCCAGGTCGTAGCCGGCGAGCACGGCATCGCGGGGGAAGCCCAGGGCCTCGAGGGGCACGGGCAGGGTCGTGGGGCCGCCGCCCGCGTCCCACGCCCCGATCCCCGCCAGGGGCAGCCGGGCGTGCAGGGGCACGCGGCCGACCACCAGGTCGGAGCCGGCGACCGCCACCTCCCGGCCCGCCTTGGCCGCTTGAGCGAGGTCAGTGACCGTCGGAGTCCCCTCTTCACCGGGCGAGACCTTGAGGAGCACCCCCTTGCCCGTCGCCTCGCGCTCGCCACACCGCACACTGATCGCGCCGGTGGCGGGATCGACGCGAAACGCCACGTTGCCTTCGGAGAGTGTGAGCGTGCCGTCCTCTCGGGCTACTTCGATGGCCTGAGCCGGCCTGGGACAAAACGTTGCGGCTGCGACCAGCAGGGCGCAGATGGCGACGGTGCGTGCTCGCATCGACTTGCTCCTGGTCCACGCGGGGTATTGGCACGATGAGGGAACGGCCACGGGCCCCCTCGTCTGCCAGTATAGAAGCGGCCACCGGCGTGTCAACCGGCGGGGCCTCACAGGAGCCGGGTCTTGCCTGGGACGCGGACCGGATAGCTGCCGTCGGGGCCTGGGGTGACGGGCGGGTCCATGTCGAAGCTGCACGCCTCGGGCTTGGGCGGGTAGAAGAAGTCGCTGGCCTCGGCCTGCTTCCAGCTAACTTCCTTGCCCGTGTAGCAGCTTACCTGGCCCATCACGGTGGCCAGGGTGGCTTTGGCCATGTGGTATCCGCTGTTGGTGGGCTCTCCCTTGCGGATGCTCTGGAAGAGGGCGCGGTGCTCCTCGTCGTAGGGGTTGCATCGGCCTTTCCACTGCCATTTGCTCTCGCCGTCGATGCGGCAGTGGAGCAGATCGCAGCGGCCCTTGGTGCCAAAGACCAGGCTGGAGACCTCGTTGTAGCATCCCGTGGTGGTGCGGCAGAAGGCGTAGAGCTTGACGCCGTTGGGGAAGTGGTAGACGACCGAATGGTGGTCGAAGACGTTCCCGTACATCTCATCGGTCATCGAGGAGCGGCCGCCCAGGCCGTGGCACCGGGCGGGGGGCTGTCCCCGCATGGCCCACAGCGAGCGGTCGACGTTGTGGATGAGCGACTGGGGCACGTCGTCGCCGCTGAGCCAGGTGAAGTGGTACTGGTTGCTGCACTGGTACTGGACTTCGTTGAGGCCCGGCTTGCGGCGATGGACGCCGTAGGGGGCGCGGAGGAAGTTCTCCTCGATGGCCACGACGTCGCCGATCGCTCCGTCGTGGATGCGCTGGACGGTCTCCCGGTAGCCGGTATGGAACCGGCTCTGGAGTCCGGAGACCACGCTGAGGCCCTTCTTCTCGGCCAGTTCGCAGGCGGCGACCACCTGCTTGACCCCGCGCGGGTCGATGGCGTGGGGCTTCTCCACGAACACGTGCCGCCCGGCCTCCAGGGCCGCGGTCATGTGGAGGGGATGGAACTTCGCGGCGTTGGCGATGAGCACCACGTCGGCGGCCTCGATCACCCTCTTATACCCGTCGAAGCCGGTGAAGCGGTGGGCGTCGTCGACCGCCACCTGGTCGGGCTTCTTCGACTTCAGGTGCTGGCGTCGCCGCTGCACGCGGTCCATGAACAGGTCGCACATGGCCACCAGCCGCACGCCGGGGTCCACGTTCATGGCGTTCATCGCGGCGCCGGTGCAGCGTCCGCCGCAGCCTACCATGCCGATCTTGATGACGTCGCTGCCCGCGGCGTGGACCCGGCTGTGGAGGGCGAGGGTGCCCAGGGCGGCGCCCGATGCGGCGGAGGCCCTCAGGAAGTCGCGTCGGGTCGCCTTCGTGCTCTTCTCCGGCGTGGCGTCGTCCATCCTTCGCTCCTCGCTTGGCACGTGGTTGTCTTGCCCCGGGCCGTGTGCCCACCCTGGGCCCATCCTACTCGCGACGTCGGCGGTGTCAATCGCGCGCCGCCCGCCTTGATCCCCGGGGGACGCGCCAGTAGGATGGCCGGGGAGGGGAAAGGAGGCGAGGATGAAACGGCGGGACTTCCACAAGGGGCTCCTCGCGGCAGGCATCGGCGCCCAGGCGGGCCTGGGAGCGGGCGCCGAAGGGCCGGGCGGCGAGGTCTACGAGGAGCCCGCGCGGCGGTTGCCGGTGAGGCGGCTCGACGTGATGGTGGCCGGCGCCGGCACCGCGGGCGTGGTGGCCGCCCTGGCCGCTGCCCGACAGGGGGCGAAAACCGCCGTCGTCGAGGCCAAGGGCTACCCCGGCGGCACCGTCACCGAAGGGGGCACGGCCCTGCACAGCTTCTACAACCTGTGGAAAACCTTCCCCAAGGCCGAGAAGCGACAGGTGGTGAGGGGCATCGCCCAGGAGATCATCGAGCGGCTCGGCGAGGTCGGCGGCACCACCGGCCACGCCGAGATGTCCAAGGGCTACGACTACGACTCCGTGTGCACGGCCATCGACACCGAGCTCTACAAGCTGGTGACCTTCGAGATGCTCGCCGAGGCCGGCGTCGCCGTGCTGGTCAACACCCTGCTTACTGGCGCCGTGATGGAGGGCTCGCGGGTGCGCGGCGCCCTGACCGAGAGCCGCTCGGGGCGAGAGGCGCTCTACGCAGAGGCGTTCGTGGACTGCACGGGCTACGGCGACCTGGCGGCCTTCGCCGGCGCCCGCTGCTCCGAGCCCAACGACTACCCCGTGGCCAACAGCATCGGGGTGGCGAACGTCGACGTGGAGAAGTACCACGCGTTCCTCGCCGAGCACGAGGCGGTGAGCCAGAGAGCCGAGGGCCGGCGCAGCGGCCGGCAGGGCCAGATCGTGCGCCTGAACGGCCGCCTGGCCAGGCTCCCCGAGGGCTTTCGCCAGGGGGCTCGGGACATCGGCATGTCCGTGGTCACCACCACCGTGCACGACGACTACTTCATGTTCATCAAGCTCAATCTCAAGATGCCGGTCAGCCCCACGAGCCGCGACGTGGTGGCCCAGGCGGAGCTGGAGCTTCGGCGGCGCCAGGCCCGGGCCGTCGAGCTGTTCAGGCGGTTCGTGCCCGGGTGCGAGAAGGCCTTCATGGCCCGCACTAGCCCCAGGCTGTGCATCCGCCGGGGCCGCCTGGTCGGCTGCGACTACGACATCACCCACGAGGACGTGGTGGGCGCCCGCCACTTCGACGACGAGGTCATGGTCTACGGCTTCCACGACATGGCCCCCCGCCTCCAGGTGGCGGGGGGCGGGACCTATGGCGTTCCCTACCGCGCCCTGCGGGTGCGGGGCCTCGACAACCTGCTGGCCGCGGGGATGATGATCACCACCGACCGACGGGCCCACATGTCCACCCGCAACACCGTGTGCTGTATGGGCCAGGGGCAAGCCGCGGGCACGGCCGCCGCCCTGTGCGCCGCCAGGCGCTGCACCACCCGGGAGCTGCCCTACGCCGAGCTCCGACGGGCCCTGGAGGAGGGCGGGGTCTACTTCGGGGGCTGAGGGCCGCCCCGGGGATTTGCACAACAGAGCAGAACATGCAAGGATAGAAGGCGTCGGATGCCCGCCTCGTATCGGCCGGGACCGACGGGAAGGCCCGCCGGGGCACGCCGAGGCCCCAGACACGCTGCAACAGGAGGAGAGCATGAGCCGTCTGACGCGTCGTGAATTCGTTCGGGGCACCCTGCTCGCGGGAGCGGCCATGGCCCTGCCGGGGCGCCGCGTGCTGGGCGCCAACGAGAGGATCAACCTGGGCTGCATCGGGCTGGGCGGACGCGGCACCGGCCTGACCAAGAGCTTCGCCAAGCGCAAAGGCGTGCACGTGGCTGGCCTCGCCGAGCCCGACGAGCGGCGCCGGGGACAGGTCCACAAGCAGTTCTCCGACGCCAAGGCGTGGGCCGACCTGCGTAAGCTGCTCGACGACAAGGACATCGATGCCGTGGTGGTGGCCACCTGCAACCACTGGCACGCCCTGGCCACGCTCTGGGCCTGCCAGGCGGGCAAGGATGTCTACGTCGAGAAGCCGGTGTCGTGGAACGTGTGGGAAGGGCGCCAGATGGTCCAGATGGCGCGCAAGCACGACCGCATTGTCCAGGCCGGCATGCAGCAGCGCTCCGACCCCCTCCAGGGCCGGGTCAAGAAGTTCCTCGATGAAGGCCACCTGGGCAGAATCCGCTACGTGCGGCTCAACCGCTACGGCCGCCGGGGCTCCATCGGCAAGCGCGACAAGCCCCTCGATCCCCCCGACAACGTCGACTACAACCTGTGGCTCGGCCCCGCCAAGGACGAGCCCATCTACCGCCCCAAGCTCCACTACGACTGGCACTGGGACTGGAATACGGGCAACGGCGAAATGGGCAACTGGGGACCCCACATCATCGACGACTGCCGCAACGTCGTCTTCCGCGACAAGGTGCCCATGCCCGTCCGCTGCATCGCCGGCGGAGGCCGACTGGGATGGGACGACGCGGGCGAGACCCCCAACACCCACTTCGTCTACTTCGACACCGGCAGCGACATCCCCGTGATCTTCGACGTCCACAACCTGCCCATTCGAGCCGGCGCCCGGGCCAGCGACGTCTACCGCAAGCGCCGCACCCGCGCCTTCCTCATCATCGAGTGCGAAAACGGCTACTACGCCGGCGGCCGGGGCGGCGGAGCCGCCTACGACAAGGACGGCAAGAAGATCAAGAACTTCGACGGCGACGGCGGATGGGGCCACATCCCCAACTTCATCCAGGCCGTCCGCTCCCGCCGACGCCAGGACCTCAATGCCGAGATCGAGAAGGGACATCTCTCCAGCGCCTGGTGCCACCTGGGCAACCTCTCCTGGCAGCTCGGCCGGCCCTACCGCAAGGAGGAGGCTGTCGAGCAGGTCGAGGGCTGCAAGCCCTGGGCCGAGGTCATCGAAGAGTTCCACGCCCACCTGGACGCCAATGAGATCGATCCCAAGAAGGCGGACATCAAGCTGGGCGGGATGCTCGAGATCGACCCCCAGCGCGAGACCCTCACCGGCCAGTCGGCCACGGCCAAGGCCAAGGGCCTCTGGACCGGCCAGGAGCGGGGCTACCGCAAGCCCTTCGTCCCGCCCCAGACCGGCTGAGGCGTCGGACGTGGCGCCGCATGCGGGCGCGGCTGGGGAAGTCGCCGGGCGGCGCGCGGGAGTTGTCTGTCTCGCCCGGGAGTAGCACCGTGGTTTGGCGAAGACCGGCCCGCCGATGGCGGCGCCTCGCGCTCGCGTGCTTCTGCGCCGCTGCGGCGGCGGCCGGGGCACAGGGCGCCGGGGCGGCGCGGCGCCAGCGCGGAGGCGCAGCGGCTCCTTCGCGTCGCCGGCGTCCAGGGCGGCCTAGTGGTACACCTGGGCTGCGGGGACGGCACGCTCACCGCCGCTCTGCGGGCCACTGCTCGGTACGTCGTGCACGGCCTGGATGGGGACCCCGCGAACGTCGCCGAGGCCCGCCGCCACATCCGCTCCCTGGGCCTCTACGGCAGCGTCTCCGTGCGGCAGCTCGAACGGGCCGGGCTTCCCTACGCCGACAACCTGGTCGACCTGCTGATCGCCCACGACGCCGGTGCCGTGCCCATGGACGAGATCCTGCGGGTGCTCTCGCCGGGCGGCGTGGCCTGCGTGCGGAGCGACGGCCAGTGGCACAAGACCACCAAGCCCTGGCCGAAGTCTATCGACGAGTGGACCCACTGGCTCCACGGGCCGGACGGCAACGCGGTGGCTGGCGACACGGTGGCGGGCCCGCCGCGCGGGATGCAGTGGGCCGCCGGGCCGCTGTGGTCGCGTCACCACAACACCGTGCCCAGCGTCAGCGCCATGGTCTCGGCCCGAGGCCGCGTGTTCGCCATCGTGGACGAAGCTCCCCCCGGCATGCACGGCGCGGCGCCCGACAAGTGGGCGCTGGTGGCCCGCGACGCCTTCAACGGCATCCTCCTGTGGCGAATCCCGCTCCCCGAATGGGGCTGGCGAGCGTGGAGCGCCGATTGGCAGTGCCGCTTCACCGTGCCCACCCACATCCCGCGCCGCCTGGTGGCCTCCGGCGAGCGCGTCTATGCCACTCTGGGCTTCAACGCCCCGGTCAGCGAGATCGATGCCGCCACCGGCGAGCTGCTGCGGGTGCTCGAGGGCACGCGGTTCACCGACGAGATTCTCTGCCGCGACGGGCTCCTGGTCCTTTCAATCAACGAGGCGGCGCAGGAGCCCGCCCGCCGGGACAAGCCGGCGGCCCCGCCGGTGCGCAAGGCCGTCGCGGCGCTCGATGCCGCCACGGGGCGCATCCTGTGGCGGCGGGGCAGCTACGTCGGCCTCCGCTCGAAGACGGGCTCCATGGACCGCATCAGCCACCTGTCGCTGGCGGCGGGGCAGCGGCGGGTCTACTTCGCGGACCGGGATTCGCTGGTCGGCCTCGGCTTGCGGTCCGGCGAGGAGGCGTGGCGGGTGCCCCGCCCCCAGGTGCCCGAGCACAAGATGCGCTACAACATTCGGATCACGGACATGTGCTCGCTGGTGGCCTGCGAGCCCGTCGTACTGTTCGCACAGCTCGACCCCGACCGGCGCATCGACTGGCGGCAGGTCCGGGGTACTCTGCACGCCTTCTCGGCCCGCACCGGCGAGGAGCTGTGGAGTCGCCCCTGCGCCTCCTGGGGCTGGGGTCACCCGGCCGACGTGTTCGTCGTGGGCGGCCTGGCATGGGCCCACGACTTCGAGACGCCCTACGTGCTGGGGCTCGACCCCGCCACGGGAGAGGTGAAGCGCAAAGTGTCGAACTTCGAGGCCTTCGACAACGGCCACCACCACCGCTGCTACCGCAACAAGGCCACCTCGCGGTGGCTGGTCACCAGCTATCGCGGCCTCGAGTTCATCCCCTGGCAGGGCGAGACCACGCACCTGAATCACTGGGTCCGGGGCACCTGCCGTCTGGGCGCCTTCCCCTGTAATGGCCTCGTCTACGCCACCCCCCATCCGTGCAACTGCTATGTCTCGGCGAAGCTCAACGGCTTCGTCGCCCTGGCACCCCGCGCCGCAGACGACGGCGCCGGGGCGGCCCCGCCCCCTCTGGTCCGCGGCCCCGCCTACGGCGAGGTCCCATCGCCTGGCGCGCCTGCCCGCGGGGACGAGTGGCCCACCTATCGCCACGACCCGCGCCGGAGCGGAGCCACGAGGGCCGAGATAGGGCCGAAGCTGGAGCGGGCCTGGCAAGCGAGCGTCGGCGGGGTGCCCACCGCGTGCACGGTGGCCGAGGGGAAGGTGTTCGTGGCCTCGGCCGACACGCACGAGGTGAGGGCCTTCGGCGCGAGCGAGGGGCGTGCCCTGTGGCGGTTCACCGCCGACGGCCCGGTGGATACCCCGCCCAGCGTCGCCGACGGCCTGGCCCTCTTGGGCTGCGCCGAGGGCTGGGTCTACTGCCTTCGCGCCGCGGACGGGCGGCTGGTGTGGCGCCTGCGAGCGGCGCCCGCGGAGCGCCTGGTCGGGGCCTTCGGCCGGCTGGAATCCGCTTGGCCGGTCGACGGCGGCGTGCTGCTCGACGACGGGCGCGCCTACGTCGTGGCCGGCCGCTCGTCCTTCCTCGACGGCGGTATCCGCGCCTGGTGCCTGGAGCCACGCACGGGGCGCGTGCTGGACGAGAAGACCATCCGCACTCCCCACGCCATGGACGTGGATACGGGGCGGAGCCAGGCGAAGTACTACGGGGCGCGGCCCGACCTCCTGGTGAGCGACGGCGAGGCCATTTGCATGCAGGGACGGCCCCTTTTCGGCTCATCCCGACGCGCGGCCGCACCGGGCGCCGTGCTGTGGGCCTCTGCCGGGATGCTCGACGACTCGTGGTTCAACCGCACTTACTGGTTCCTCGATGGTGCCCGCCGGGGGCAACTGCTGGTCTTCGACGACCAGGCGGTTTACGCCGTGAGGGCGTACCTGAAGTGGGATGCCAATCGCGGCTTCCACAGGCCTGGGGCGGGCGGCTACACGGTGTACGCCGCGGGGCGCCGAGCGCCGTCGCGGCGCGAGGCAGGGAAAGGGCAGGACACCCGGGGCGGGAGCCCCTCCGGAGCGCCCGACTGGACGGTCCGCGTGCCTCTTCGCCCTACGGCCATGGTGCTCGCCGGCACCCGCCTGTTCGTGGCGGGTACGCCCGATGCCCTGGACGCCAAGCGTCCCTGGGCCGCCTACGAGGGGGAGCGGGGAGGGCTCCTGGTGGTCCTCTCCGGGCGCGACGGGAGCGCGCTGGCCAAGGGTCGCCTGGACGCCCCGCCGGTCTACGAGGGCCTCGCCGCCGCGGGAGGCCGCCTCTACATCGCCGCCGCTGACGGGAAGATCCTGTGCATGGAAGGCCGAGAACCGAAGAAAGGACCCACCCCATGAGCCTCTCCGCCTCTACGAACCACGCCGCTGCCCGGCTGGTGGTCGCCGCCGTCCCTCTCCTGGCGCTCTGGGCAGCGGGGGCGCAAGCCGCTACCCCCGCCCAGGAGGCACAGCGTGTCCTCGCCACCAGCGGCGTGAAGGGCGGCCTCGTGGTCCACCTGGGTTGCGGCGACGGCAAGCTCACTATGGCCCTGGGCGCCGGCGACGCCTACCTGGTCCAGGGCCTGGATACCGACCGCGGTAGCGTCGCCCGCGCCCGGGGGGAAATGGTCGACCAGGGTGTCTATGGCAAGGTGACCGCCGAGGTCTTCGATGGGCGGCACCTGCCCTATACCGATAACCTGGTGAACCTGCTCGTGGTCGGCGAGCCCTACGAGGTGTCCCAGGCCGAGATGTCCCGCGTGCTGGCGCCCCGCGGGGCGGCTTGCGTCCGCAGGGGCCAGAGCTGGGCGAAGACGGTCGAGCCGTGGCCCGAGGGGCTGGACGAGTGGACCCACTACCTCCATGGCCCCGACAACAACGCCGTGGCCCGCGATACCGTGGTGGGTCCTCCTCGGCACATGCAGTGGCTGGGCGCCCCCGTATGGACCCGCAATCACCACACGCTGTGCAGCATCAGCTCCGTGGTCACCTCGCGGGGGCGGGTGTTCTACATCGCCGACGAGGCCACGGCTGCGAACATGAACGTGCCCGGGAAGTGGGCGCTGTGGGCCCGCGACGCCTTCAGCGGAGCGGCCCTGTGGAAGAAGTCCCTGGAGTCCTGGACCTGGCACCGGCTGCGCTTCCGCTCCGGGCCGCCCCAGGTTACCAGGCTCCTGGTGGCCCGCGGCGACCGCGTCTACGCGCCCCTGGCTCTCAGCGCCCCCGTCTCCCTCATCGACGCCGTCACGGGGAGAACCCTGGAGACCTACGAGCAGACCGCGGGGGCCGAGGAGATGATCCTGGTCGACGGAACGTTGCTGGTCCTCAAGGGAATTCCCGCGGCGGAACACGCCGCGCGCCATCCGGAACTGAAGGTCGAATACAAGTTCCCCAGCCGGAAGACTCTCGTCGCCCTGGATGCCCGGACCGGCGAGACGCGATGGCAGTGGTCGGAGCCGGGCGGGCACGTGATGCCCGAGACCCTCGCCTCCGACGGCCGCAGGGCATTCCTCCAGGTCGACCAGGCGGTGGTGTGCCTGGACATGGAGTCGGGGAACCCGCTGTGGAGGGGCGGCCAGGCCTCCCAGAAGGTTCGAAGGAAGGGGCCTGCCTACGGCAGGTACACCCTGGTCGTCGCCGATGGCGTGGTCCTGTGCAAACTCGCTGGGGACCTCGTCGCTTTCGATGCCCAGCAGGGCGGGAAGCTCTGGGAGTGCAAGGCCGGTGGGGGCTTCCACTCGCCCCTGGACGTCTTCGTGATCGACGGCCTGGTGTGGCAGGGACTCCACGTCAGCGACTCCGTGGCGCCCCCGCCGGTCCACGACTTCGACCAGTGCCGCGACCTCCACACCGGCCAGGTCAAGGGCACCAACTCCATCCTCGTCGACCTCCAGACCGCAGGTCACCACCACCGCTGCTACCGCGAGAAGGCCACCCAACGGTTCATCATCACGGGCAAGCGGGGCATCGAGATGATGGACCTGGTGGGCGACCAGCACTCCCGCAACAACTGGGTGAGGGGCACATGCCAGTACGGCATCCTGCCCGCCAACGGCCTCCTCTACGCCCCGCCACACGCCTGCGGATGCTACATGGAGTCCAAGCTCCGGGGATTCTGGGCACTCGCCGCCGAGCGACCCGCCGTCGCCGACCCCCAGCGCAGACCTCCCCAAGACCAGCGGCTGGAGAAGGGGCCGGCCTACGACGCGATACCGGCGGACGGGCCTCCAGACGCCGAGGCCTGGCCCCAGTACCGCCACGACGCCCTTCGCAGCGGCGTCGCCGGCAGTGCCCTGCCGGCGACGCTCGGTCCGGCGTGGGAGGCCGACGTAGGGGGCCGGCTCACACAGCCGGTGGTGGCTGGCGGCAAGGTGCTGGTGGCCGAAGCCGATGCGGGGGTGGTCCACGCACTCGACCAGGAGAAGGGCACCCGCCTATGGAGCTTCGCTGCCGGGGGGCGGGTCGACTCCCCGCCCACGGTCCGCGGCGGCAGGGTGCTCTTCGGCAGCGCCGACGGGTGGGTCACCTGCCTGCGCCTGAGCGACGGGGAGCTGGCCTGGCGATTCCTGGCCGCCCCGGCGCCCCTCAAGGCCATCGCCCTGGACCGCGTCGAGTCGCTGTGGCCGGTCCACGGCAGCGTCCTGGTCCTGGATGGCGTGGCCTACTGCGCCGCGGGGCGCTCCACCTGGCTGGACGGCGGCATCGCTCTCTACGGCCTGGACCCCGCCACCGGCGAGGTCGTCCACCGCGCCCACTACAAGACGCGGCACCCCCGCTTCCGGGAAGGCAAGGAGAAGGCCAGGAAGGAGCACGTGACGCGGGTGGCACAGAACACCACGGACTACAAGACCTTCCTGGCGTCCGACCACAGCGATTCCTTCTCCATGGCCGGCGGCGCCGTGTCCGACGTCCTGGTCAGCGATGGCTGGAATGTCTTCCTCCATCACGTCAAGTTCAGCCCCAAGCTGGAGAAGCAAGACGAGCTGACCCGGCACCTGTTCTCCACTTCCAGCCTGCTCGATGGCGCCGAGAACCACCGGTCGCACTGGGTGCTGGGCACCGGCGACTTCAGTAGAATCCCGGTCGCCTATTCCTGGATCGTCAACCGGCCCGGCCGACGAAGCCCCACCATCGCCGTGCCCACCGGCCTGATGATGGTCTTCACCCCCCGAGCCCTGTGGGGCGTGGACAGGAGGGGGAGGGCCGATGGGCGATACCGGCTCTTCCAGCAGCACAACACCCCCTTCTCCAGAGACGAGAAGCCGCGTCCCGACTTTCGAAAGATCCCCAGGGACCGGGTCAAGCAGTTCGTCTGGAGCCGCGACCTGCCCGTCCGCCCCCGGGCCATGGTCAAGGCCGGCGAGCGCCTCTACATGGGGGTGGCCCCCGTCGAGGTGCCCAAGGACGACCCCCACGCGGCCTACCAAGGCCGGCTGGGCGGCGGCATCTGGGTGGTCTCCGCCGGGGACGGCAGCACCATCGCGGAGCACAAGACCGCGGCCCCGGCCGTGTGGGACGGGATGGCCGCCGCTCACGGCCGCCTGTTCCTCTCCACCGCCGAGGGCAAGGTCCTCTGTTACGCGGCGAGATGACTATCCCGCGCTGGGAGATGCGGGCCGGACGCCCCGCCCTCCACCTGGACCCGGACGGCATCGTGTGGCCGGCACGGGTTCGGGCCTGTAGCGGGGCTTCGAACGGCCTATCGCCCCTGGGCGCCGAGCTGCACGCAGGAGGGCCTTGCCCGCCGCAGCGGCGCCCCTGGCCGCTCGACGACCAGACGTGCCGGAAGGTCAGCTCGAGGACCTGATAGGGCATCAGTCGCTGTGTCGTCTGGCCGAGCTTGACCTCCAGCTCTTCGGCGGCGGCGACTCCCCACGCGACACCGGCGGCCGCGATAAGCGTTCTCGAGGTGACATCCCCTCGGAATGCGAAAAAGAGCCGCTGCTCGGAGGGACGGGCGGCTCCTCAGGGGCGGACCTCGCGGACGCTCGCCGTGGCCTTCAGCACCGCGTCGACGTCGGCGCCGGGGGCGGTGCCGTCGGTGGCCGTGCCTCTGGGCTTGCTGCCCGAGAGGAGGACGCAGGTCTCGGGATCGACGCCGGCCGCCTGGAAGGAGTCGAACCAGAGGTTGCCGTCGGGATACGCCCTGGGGTCCGTCCTGCGGGCGCGCGGCGTGCCTACGCGCCGGCTCGCGCGGCCTGGAAGTCGCGCCATTGGCTCTTGATCGGGGGAGCGCGATGGGGTATGGTCCGCGTCGGAGCCGGGGTGACCAGGAGTGAGCAGATGGCGACCGCGGCGCGATTCGCGGCAGTCCGGGGGCTCGCCCTCTTGTGCCTGTCGGGCGTCGCAGCTCCCCTTTCGCTGGGGGCCGGTGCCCAGGAGAAGAGCGGGGCGAGCGGCCGGGCGCGGCGAATCCTGGAGGCAACGGGCGTCAAGGGCGGCCTCATCGTCCACCTGGGCGGCGGCGACGGGAGGCTGACGGCGGCGCTGCGGGCCAACCATAGCTTCGTGGTGCAGGGCTTGGAGAAGGACCGGCGAGCCATCGGGAAGGCCCGCGAGACGGTCCGCTCCGTCGGTTCCTATGGGCCGGTTTCCGTCCGTGCGTTCGACGGCAGGCACCTTCCGTACACTGACGGGCTGGTCAACCTGCTGGTCGCCGAAGACCTCGCGGACGTGCCGATGGCAGAAGTAATGCGAGTGCTCGCGCCCAACGGCGTGGCCTACGTGAGGCGGGGCGGGGGATGGACGAAGACCGTCAAGCCCTGGCCCGCGGCGATCGACGAGTGGCCCCAGTACCTCCACGGCGCCGACAACAACGCCGTGGCGCACGACAGCGTGGTGGGGCCGCCGCGCCACCTCCAGTGGGTGAGCGAGCCAGCGTGGAGCCGCTCGCACATGGCCATCCCCACGGTCGTCAGCATGGTGTCCTCGAGGGGACGGCTGTTCACCATCGAGGACAGGGCGACCTCTGAGCACCCCTTCCTGCCCGGGCGATTCGCCCTTGTCGCCCGCGACGCCTTCAACGGCCTGGTGCTGTGGCGCCAGCCGTTCCCAACCTGGGAGCCGGTTACGCGCTACGTCAAGGACATCGCGATGCAGCTCCAGCGGCGGCTCGCGGCCATCGGCGACACGGTGTACTGCACGCCGGGTCTGGAGGCCCCTCTCACCGCGTTTGATGCGGAGACGGGCCGCAGCCTCAGGACCTACGAGGGGACGGAACGCACCCAGGAGTTCGCCTATCACCGCGGCGTGCTCTACGTGGTGGTCGGCGAGCGGATGAACGCCGCGCGCTACAACATCGTCAAGCCGGAGGCGTGGCGGGGCAAAAGCCTCGGCGGCTTCGACCCCCAGGCCCCCTTCGACGGTACGGGCTTCCGCAGCGCCTACGCTCCGCAGACGCCCGATGTGCCCGAGCCGACGTGCGCCATCGTGGCCCTCGACGCGGAGTCGGGCAGGGAGCTGTGGAGGACGGATGAACTTCACGGGTATACCGCCTGCTCGCTCGCCGTGCGCGGCCAGGTCGCGGTCTACCAGACCCGCCACGGACTCTTCTGCCTCGACCGGGCGACCGGCGAGAGGCGATGGAGCGTCGCCAAGCGCATCCAGGGCGGCGACGGCACCGAGGCCAATACCGTGATCCTCACGGACCGAGCCGTCTATGCCCAGGAAGGCAAGGCGTTCCACGCCTACGCCCTCGCCGACGGCATGCGCAGGTGGCAGGCCCCCATCGCCGACAACTACGAGAAGGCGGCCGACCTCTTCTTCGCTGCCGGCGCCGTGTGGACCGGCGGGAGCAGGCAGCCCACCAGCTACGACCCCCAGACCGGCCAACGCCAAGTCGTCATCCGACAGCGGATGCGCGGGCCCATGGGCCACGACCGCTGCTACCGCAACTTCATCACCGACCGCTACTACATCAACAGCAAGACCGGCGGCGCAGACTTCGTCGCCCTCGACGGCGACGCCGAGTTTCCTCACCACTGGACGCGCGGCACCTGTGGCATGGGCGTGCTGCCCTGCAACGGCCTGCTCTACGCGCCGCCCTACTCCTGTCAGTGCAGCATCGGCGCCATGATCGCCAACTTCAATGCCCTGGCCCCCGAGCCGGGGCTCCGCCGCTCTGATCAGCCCATCCCGGTCGCCAGGCGGGTTCGCCTGGTCAAGGGGCCGGCGTATGGACAAGGCAGCGGCGAGCGGCCGCCCGGCGGCGGTGAAGAGGACTGGCCGACATACCGCGGGAACGGGGCGCGCGGCGGCGCCAGCCGGGCACGGGTTCCGGACAGGCTGACCCGCCGGTGGGAAGCGAAGGTAGCGGCGCGGCCCGGCGCGCCGGTGGTCGCCGCCGGAAACGTGTTCGTGTCGGACGTCGACGCGCACACCCTCTACGCCCTGGACGTCGCCGATGGCAGCGTCGCCTGGACGTATATCGCCGGGGCTCGTATCGACTCGCCGCCGACCTATCACGAGGGACTCGTCCTGTTCGGCTCGCGGGACGGCCGGGTGCACGGCCTGCGGGCCTCGGACGGCGCGCTGGCCTGGCGGTTCACGGACCTGCCGGAGAGGCTGATCGGGGCCTTCGGGCAATTGGAGTCGGCGTGGCCGGTGCCCGGCAGCGTTCTCGTGGTCGATGGGAGGGCCTACTTCGCGGCGGGCCGCAGCTCCTTCCTCGACGGCGGCATCTTCCTCTACGCCCTGGACCCCGCGACCGGCCAGGTGGTCCACGCCCGCCAGTTCTACGGGCCGTTCGACAAGAAGACGGGATT
This sequence comes from Candidatus Brocadiia bacterium, assembly GCA_046538415.1. Lineage (GTDB taxonomy): Bacteria > Planctomycetota > PUPC01 > DSUN01 > DSUN01 > JBKHIY01. The sequence goes on from JBKHIY010000030.1 coordinate 43,860, forward strand.
CCCGGCCACGAACAACGCAGGTGCCAAGGGCGACATCCTGGTCACCGACGGTCAGCGGCTCTACCTGAGGCACAAGGCGTTCAGCCTCGACCTCACCGACGCCCCGTCGGCCGGTGCCCATGTGATCGCGTCGGCGGGGTTCCTCGACGACCGTCCGCAGCACCGGACCTACTGGACCATCAGCACGGGCTTCACCGGCAAGACCATCGTCCGCGGCCCCTCGGGCGACATCCTGGTCACCGACGGCAGGGACTTCTACGAGGTACGAGGTTTCCCCGTCCACCGCCACTCCTACTTCGACCCTCGCGTGCGCGGCTACAAGCTCTTCGCAGGCACCCTACAGGGGAGGGGCGAGGCGGACGGGGCCGGGGCCGCAGGGAGGCGGCGCCGCAGGCGCGCCGCGGGCGACGCCCAGCCCAGGTGGAGCGTGGACATCCCCATCGCCGGGCTCGCCATGGCGCTAGCGGACGACGTCGTGTTCATCGCCGGCACGCCGGCGTACTTCCCCCCGGACCATCCCGTGGAGAAATACCAGGCGGCCTACGCGGGCCGCTTGGGCGGCGTCCTGTGGGCCGCGTCGGCCCGCGACGGCAAGAAGCTGGCGTCCTACGACCTGGCGGCCGCGCCCTGCTGGGACGCCCTGGCCGCGGCCCGGGGAGGACTGTTCCTATCGCTGCGGAACGGCGCCGTGCAGTGCTGGCGCTGAGCCTTCGGAAGGAGAGAAGCGTGGTCACATCTCATCCGCTCAGGATAGCCTTGACCGGTGCAGCGCTCATGGCCGTTTCGCTGTCGGCGAATGCCGGCGAAGCCGCGGCGATCCTCGCGGCCAGTGGCGTGCGCGGCGGGCTCGTCGTCCACCTCGGCTGCGGCGACGGGAAGCTGACGGCGGCGCTGCGCGTGAACGACAGCTACATTGTGCACGGTCTGGACGCGGACCTGGGGAACGTCTCGAAGGCTCGGGAGCACATCCGCGAGGCAGGGCTCTGCGGCCCCGTCTCGGTCGAGCGGTTCAGTGGGCGGGTCCTGCCCTACACGGACAATCTGGTCAACCTCCTGGTCGCGGAGGACCTCGGGGACGTCCCGATGGCGGAGGTTCATCGCGTACTCGTCCCGAACGGCGTCGCCTATATTCGCCAGGAGGGCACGTGGACCAAGACGGTCAAGCCGCGCCCTGGGGAGATGGATGAGTGGACGCATTACCTCCACGACCCCAGCGGCAACGCCGTGAGCCGCGACCGGCTGGTGAGCTTCCTGCGGCAGTATCAGTGGACCGGCGGGCCACGTTACGGACGCCACCACGACCACATGTCGAGCGCCAGTGCGATGGTGGCGGCAGGCGGGCGCGTCTTCGCCATCTTCGACCACGCGTCGCCCTTCAGCATCCAGCTCCCCTCGATGTGGCAGCTCGTGGCCCGGGACGCGTTCAACGGAGCCGTCCTGTGGCGGCGCGACATAGGGCCATGGTTCTCGCAGATGCAGCGGCTGAAGAGCGGGCCGGCGGACCTTCCCCGCCGGCTCGTTGCCGTCGCCGACACGGTCTACGTCACGCTGGCACTCGAGGCGCCCGTGACGGCGCTGGATGCGGCGACGGGGAAGACGCGGAAGACTTACGACCAGACGCAGGGCACCGACGAGATCCTGCTCTCCGACGGCGTGCTGTTCCTCGTGGTGAACCGTCAGGGCTACCGACGGGGTCCGCTCTACGCCTGGAGCGCCCAGGAGCGGACCATGATGGCCGTCGAGGCCGAAACGGGAAGGGCG
>JBKHIY010000031.1:0-45411 GCA_046538415.1 Candidatus Brocadiia bacterium
CTGCGCACGGCCGAAAGGGCCCCGGAAGCACAAGGGCAAACGCAGAAGTTAAGTACGGTGTCTTCCGAACTCGACCGAGCTCTGAACTCTCGCTTTTTCTGGAGCGCGCTTGATGCAGCGTCACCACGTTCTGTCGTTCGGCCGCCGACCTCTCATGCCTATCTGTCTGGTCTTGCTCGTCTCGCTTGCGAGCGCCGCCGAGCCGCCGAGCAAGTGGTCCAGTTTCGCTGGGGACGGGGACTTCGTGCCCGCCCGGCAGGGGCTGAAGTTGATCGCGGACCCGGTGGACATTCGCGTGGACTGGAAGAATCGGACGCACACGGGGATTGGTAAAGGGGGCGGCGGCACGCTCATCCGGATGCACGAGGCGGGGTTCGAGCCGGCCTACGGCGAGGTGGCCAACCTGATCGTGGGCGACGGCGTCGTGTTCTGCTCCTGGAGCCAGCCCTCCGGTCACGTGTACGTACCCAAGACCAAGCTGGACCATCGCTACTACGACGAGGATGAAAAGGCACGCATCCCGCGGTCTTATTTCCGAGTGCACGCCGACTGGCGCACCATCGCCCTGGACGCCGACACCGGCCGCACGCTCTGGCAGACCGGCGAGCCGAACGCGACGACGCATCTGTTTTCGAGCAAGCGCGGGCACGTCGGCAATTCCGGGGCCTACGGCGAGGGCGTCTATGTCACGCTGACCCTGTTGGGCGAAGCGTTCGCCTACGACGCGGAAGATGGCCAGCGGCTGTGGAAGGCCGTGCCCCATCCCCCGTACCGCGAGCGTGCTCAGGAGCAGAAAGCGCGGTTTCTGGAGCAGCAGAACCTGCCCGTCACCGAGAGCGGCAACCCCTTCTCCGGTCAGCGAAGCGGAGCCGCCATCGCGGCCGGTGTGGCGGCGGTGCCCGATCTGACGGGCGGCCTGGTGGGGCTGGACCTGCGGAACGGCAAAAGGCTTTGGCGGGTCGAGGGCGCGCTGCAGCGAAAGGCCACACCGCAGGTCTGGACACACGATGGCAAGCAGTGGCTGCTGTGTAACGGCCGGGGAACTGATGATCCCGATCTGACCAGCACGATTCGACTCATCGATCCGAAAACCGGAGCCGTCGCCTGGCGGCACGCGAGCGGCAACAACCCGGGCTGGCTGGTCTTCGGCGATCGGTTCCTGATGCTGGACCTGCCGGACCATCCAGCAGGCCGGGACAAAGACTGGCAGAAGGACCGCGGCGTCTACGCCGCCTACCGGCTGTCGCCGGAGGGCCTGGCCGAGGGCTGGCGCTTCGCGGACACCCCACAAACCATCATCGACTACCGCTGCGGACACATGACCGTCATTCGTGATGGCGTGCTGTACGGGATCACCGGCAAGCGAAAGAGCAGCCACCGCCGACTCCGCAGTTACGACGTCACCACCGGCAAGCTGCTGCACGAAGAACCGCAGCCCACGCCGAGCAACATCCTCAGCCAACCCCGTCCGTGCGAGGACAAGCTCTACGTCAAGATCGACGGCGCGCATTCTGGTGCATTCGCGGGGCTCCTGATCTACCAGCTCAAGCCCGACGGCGGCTTCGAGCGTCTCGGCGATATCCGGTACAAACGCCTCGGCATCAAGCGGATGGGCGGCTACGCTTACCTGGCCCAGGATCCCTACTACGACGGCCGCATGTACCTCCGCGGGCATCACGGCATCTTTGCGCTCGAGCTGCGGGCGGAAGCCGATCCGATCGTCCGGCTCCAGTTCCACGACTTCTGGGCGGGCAGCCCCCAACCCGTGCAGGTGCGGCTCTACGGCAACGACGAGGGCCACGTGCAGTCCGGCAAGTGGGGCGTGCCGACCAGCGCCGACCTTGGCATCGTCTTCACCACCGGCCGCCGCGGCGACGGCTGGACCACGATCGCACCCAAGACACCGCTGCCCATGCGGGCCGGCGGCGAGGGCATTGTGACCATGAACTGGACAACCTTCCAGACCGACGTGCAACTGCGTTTCGATCCACCCCGGGACGGCCGCTGGACGGGCACGTGGCAGCGGCACATCCCCGGGCTCGACAAGCCCCGCCGGCTCCAAGGCAAGATCGGCCCAGGCAGTCTCGCCGGGCTCGAACACCGGGTCTATCCCACCCCCTGGCTGAAGAACCAGCCGTTCACGAAGCTCAGCAACTTGCCCCACGATCAGCAGCGCCTCATCCTCCAGTTGCCCGATGCCCTGGTCAACCTGGCCGTGGAGGAGCGACTGGGCGACCGGGCCGCACTGACCGTCTGCCTGGACTACGATAGCCAGAAGTTCACTGCCGGCGTCGGCGGCGCGTTCCACTACAACCAGGCCTGGCACGAGATCGATTCAGGCGGACTGAAGCTGACCGACGACCGCCTCACCGGCAGCATGACCGTGATCCTGCATCCCGACCCCTGGTGGGCGCCCAACCCGCGGAACAATGGATCGCTGGCCGGCCGCATCGAACTCGACGCCACGTTCGGCGCCGAAGACGACCAGGGGCGACGAACCATCTCCGGCAACTGGTCGGCCACCTGGGGCATCGAGCTAACGCGCTCGGGCAGGATCACGACACAGGACGCAGACAATTGATTGGCGTCTGCGAACTATGCGGCACATAGATGTGGCCATGCCCCGACTCGCTCGCGGGGTGGTGCCCGGCGTGCCTCACCACGTGACCGAACGCGGCAACCGCCGCCAGCGGAGCTTCTTCCGCGAGGAGGACTACGAGGCGTACCGCGCCCGCCTAGCCAGATGACGCTCCCGTTGCGGCGTGGAGTTGGGGGCCTGCGGCCCGCGCACGGCCCGCCCCCCCCTGGAAGCACAAGCGGAAAGGCGAAAGCTGAGATGGTGTCCCGTAACCTCGGAAGCCGGCTCGCCGCGCTGGCCGCCCTGGCCGCGCTCGCCCAGGCGCCGCCAGCCCCCGCGGCGGAGGCCGAGCGGGCCCCCCGCCGCTGGGTCTTCGCCCACTACATGACCTGCTTCGGCAACTCCGTGGCGTTCTACAAGCGGGAGATGGCCCTGGCCCAGCGCCACGGCATCGACGGCTTCGCCTTCGACTTCGGCGAATGGGGGAAGGTGGACGGGAAGACGGGCGAGCTGGTGCCCACGCGCTACGTGGCCAGCGCCGAGCGACTCTACCAGGCGGCCCGCGAGCTGGGCACCGGCTTCAAGCTCCTGCCCACTCCCGAGTACAGCGTCCAGCCCGTGGGGCCGAACATCCGGGACGTGGTGCGACGCTTCTACGACCATCCCAACCAGTTCCGCTATCGAGGCAAGTTCGTCCTCTCTTCCTACGGCATGGGCGCGGCCTACAACGGGGTGCTCGAGGAGCTGAAGGCGGAGGGCCGCGAGATCTTCTTCGTGCCCTTCACCAGCGGGGGGCGCCACGAGATGGCCTGGTCGGTGGAGACGGTGCTGCGCCTTTTCCGCGACCAGCCCCACTTCGACGGCCTGTGGCGCTTCGTGGCCGACGACCATCCCGCGGGCATGGTCCGCACCAACGCCATCGCACGCCGCGCCACGCTCCACCTGGGCAAGCTCTACATGGCCGGCGTGTGTCCCGCCTACGCCAGCGCCAACATCCGCGACTTCCGGGGCATGCGGGGCTACGGCGCCGTGTGGGAGGGCCTCATCCGCGACGGGGCCGACTGGGTCGAGATCGTCACCTGGAACGACTATAACGAAGACTCGAACCTGATGCACTACCGCTGGAAGCGCTTCTGGGGCAAGCCGGCTTACAACCGCGACGGCTCCTACCTCGACGTCACGGCCCACTATGCCGCCTGGTTCCACACCGGCGTCGAGCCGCGGGTCCCGCAGGACAAGCTCTTCTTCGCCTACCGCGACCGCCCCAAGGGCCTGAGGCGGGCCTGGGACCCCGAGAAGGAGAGGTGGGTGGACCTCACGCTGGTCACGTGGCCCTACGACCAGCTCCACGACGACGTCCGCGACCGCGTCTACGTCACCACCTTCCTGGCCGCGCCGGCGGAGCTGACCATCCGCATCGGCGAGACCGCGGCCACCTTCCCCATGGCCGCGGGCATCGCCCACGCCGAGGTGCCGATGCGCCCGGGCACGCCCCACTTCGTCCTCCGCCGCAAGGGCGAGAGCCTCCTCCACGTGGTCGGGCGGCGAAGCCTCATCGAGCAGGCCACGAAGGCCAACAGCCGCTACATCGGCCACCACCTCCAGAACCGCATCTGGGCCGGCGGCGCCGCCGCCGGGCCGGCCACCCGCATCGAGGCCGAGACCGGCGACGTCCACCCCAACACCACCGTCTTCCGCGACGGAGCGTTCGGCGCCGTCAGAAACCGCCAGACCGACGGCAGCGGCGTCACCGTGCCCGTCGAGGGGCTCGAGACGGGCATGTACAACATCCGCATCCGCTACCAGAACCCCGCCGAGCGCGACGCCCGCCTGACCCTCGTGGCCGACGGCTTCCCCCTCGACGAGGCGACCCCCGCCTACTTCATCCCCGTGTGGTTCCCGCCCACCGAGGAGGGCCGGCTGGCCACCGCCTCCTTCTTCTGGACCCTCTACAGCGAGACCACGAAGCTCACCCTCGAATGGCAGGCCGGCCGCTACGGCCAGGAACCCGACCGGCCGGAATGGGACGACCGGGGCAGCGTGGTGGTCGACGCCATCGAGCTCGTGGGGGTCCTGCCCGTCGAGGTGCCGAAGCCGCGCGAGAGCGCCTTGCCCGAGATGGTGCCCATCGCCGGCGGGGCGTTCACCATGGGCAGCGAGCGCGGCGAGCCCGACGAGCGGCCCCGCCATCGGGTCGCCCTCTCGCCGTTCGCCATCGGCCGGTTCGAGATCACCAACGGCCAGTTCGAGCGGTTCGACCCCGCCCACCGGCGGTTCCGCGACGGCTACTCCTGGCGCGACCGCGAGCCGGTGATCTACGTGTCCTGGACCGAGGCCGTCCGCTACTGCAACTGGCTGTCCCGCCAGGCCGGCCTCGAGCCCGCCTACGACGAGAAGACGTGGCACCTGGACCGCGAGGCCAACGGCTTCCGCCTGCCCACGGAGGCCCAGTGGGAGTACGTGGCGACGGGCCGCGGCCAGGGCCGCCCCTACCCCTGGGGCCGACAGCCGCCCCGGCCCATGGAGCACGGGAACTTCCGTGGCGAGCAGGCCCTCGAGGTCGACCCCCGCGTCCGCAGCACCCAGGGCGCGGGCACCGCGGTCGTGGGCAGCTACCCCGCGGGGGCCAGCCGCGACGGGGTGATGGACCTCGCGGGCAACGTCGCCGAGTGGTGCTCCGACGCCTACGGCCCCTACCCCGCCGAGGCCCAGAGCGAGCCCCTGCCCCAGGACCTCTCGCCCGCCGGCCACCGCTCCATTCGCGGCGGCTCCTGGGGCTACTACGGGGGCGGCCAGCGCGCGGCCGACCGCGAGTTCAATAATCCCGCCTACCCGGGCTACGTCTACATCGGCTTCCGCGTCGCCCTGCCCCAGGCCGGCTGGCGCCAGCTCTCGGGCCAGTGAGGGGCCGCGTGTGGCGGGCCGAGCGGGGCCCGCTGCCGCCTCATTTGGGGCCTTTTCGAGGCCCCGATGGGCCAAAACCGTGTCGTAAATGGCGCCGAATTTGGCGTAAAAAGACACGCCGGAGCGTCGTAAATGGACCCCCAAATGGCGTAAATCGCGCCATCGGTGCAAAAACACCCGCGTCGGGGCCTATGTGTATATACTTCAGGTGGTTACGGCGAGAGAGGGGGGTCAGTCCCGCGCGGCCTCGGCCGAGAGCCGCCGCCAGGCCTCGACGGTCGGCTCCAGGATGGAGCGGGCGTCGCCCTTGATGCCATAGCCCTGGAAGCCGATGGGGCCGGTGAAGCCAATGGCCCGGAGCTTCCCCAGCACGATGCCCACGTCGTAAGTGCCCTTGTCGAGGGTCTGGATCAGCCGGCCCCACTTGGGGCCGCTGACCCCCGCGTCGACGCCGCAGATGGTGGCGGTGAGGAGCACCGGCTTGGCTCGCTCGAGCAGGTCGGGGATGGCCTTCTCTTCGCCCATGGCCAGCGCGTGGCAGAGGTTAAAGCACACGCCGAACTGCGGGTGGTCGACGGTCTGGGCGAGGGTGATGGCGTCGGCGAACCTGGCGGTCCACTCCCCCACGTGGGGGTAGATGGCGATGCTCAGGCCCTTGGCCGCCGCGGTCTCGGAGAGCTTGCGCAGCGTGCTCACCAGCGGCTCGCGGCCGGTCAGGGACTCGAAGTCCGGGCCTTTGCCCCCGATGTGCAGCCAGATGATCGTCCCGTGCCCCTCGAGGGCGGCCATGAGGGCCTCGAGCTGAGGGGAGTGGGTGAGCTCGCCGGCCGGGGTGACCTTGGCCGGGCAGTAGATGGCGAACATCTTGAGCCCCAGCCTGGCCATGGCTTCGGCGTTGGCCCTGGCCCGCTCGGGGGGCTCCTGGTGCCAGCCGATGCCGTCGTAGCCCAACTCCTTAACCAGTTGGAACTGCTGGGCTTGGGAGAGGCCCGGGCGGCGGAACGCGGTATCCATCGCGTAGAAGGGGTTGGGCAGGGCCGCGGCGTGGCCCGTGCGGGCCGCGGCCAGGGCGGCCAGGAGCGGCCCCGCCAGCATCGTCCATCTCGCGCCGTTCATCGCTCGGCCTCCTTTCCGGGAGAGCTGGTGCCCTCGTGCGGTGTCCGTGCTCGCCGCTCGCTCTCGCGGATGATAAGCCGCCTGGCGGGCGGCGTCAAGCCGCGCGCACGAGCGGTTGACGGGCCGCGGGCCGCGCGGTATGCTGCCCGCCCCGCCACGGATGCCCAGCCGGCTGAGGGGCCAGGACCGTCTGAGGAAAGGAACGTCGCGTGACGCGGCCCAACATCCTGCTCATCCTCACCGACCAGCAGAGCGCCACCATGATGGGTTGCGCGGGCAACCCCTGCGTCCGCACCCCCGCGATGGACGGCCTGGCGGCGAGCGGCACGCGCTTCGACCGCGCCTACTGCACCAACCCCGTGTGCGTGCCCTCCCGCTTCAGCCTGATGACCGGCCGCATGCCCAGCGAGATCGGCCTGTGGAGCAACGACAGCCGGCACATCGAGGCAGTGCCCGAACGCATCCTCCGCGGGGGACCGGGCTGGCTGCTGGGCCGGGCGGGCTACCGCTGCGCCTACGCAGGGAAGGTGCACCTGCCCAAGATGCGGCCCGAGCAGCTCGGCTTCGAGGTCCTCACCGCCGACGAGCGCGACGCCCTTGCCGAGGCCGCCGCCGACTTCGTCCGCCAGCCCCGCGACGCCCCGTTCTTCCTCGTCGCCTCGTTCATCAACCCCCACGACATCTGCTACATGGCCATCCGCGACTTCGGCCAGTCCCCGCTCGACCGCCGGCTGCTGGAGAAAGGCGAGGGCGAGCTGGCGACCCTCGACAAGGCCCTCGAGCTGCCCGAAGGGATGAGCCAGGAGGACTTCCTCGCGGGCCGCTGCCCGCCGCTGCCGCCCAACTTCGAGCCCCAGGAGGACGAACCGGAGGCCATTCGCCGCCTGCTGGCCGAGCGGCCCTTCCGCCGCAGGGCCAGGGAGGAGTGGTCGCCCGAACGCTGGCGGATGCACCGCTGGGCCTATGTCCGCCTCACCGAGTTCGTCGACGCCCAGATCGCCCGCGTGCTCGATGCCCTCCGCCAGGCGGACACCGAGCGCGACACCGTGGTGATCTTCACCAGCGACCACGGCGACATGGACTCCGCGCACCGCATGGAGCACAAGACCGCCTTCTACGACCAGGCGGCCCGCATCCCGCTGGTCATCAGCCAGCCAGGCACCACCTCGCCAGGCGCGGTCGACGAGACCCACCTGGTCTCCAACGGCCTCGACATCGTGCCCACCCTGTGCGACTACGCCGGGGTCGAGCCGCCCGCCGACCTCGCGGGCCTCAGCCTCCGCCCCATCGCCGCGGGGCGCCCGCCGGCCCAGTGGCGCGATGCCCTGCCCCTGGAGAGCCAGCTCGGTCGCGGCATCGTGACCCGCCCCTTCAAGTACCTGCTCTACGACGAAGGCGAGAGCCGCGAGCAGCTCATGGACCTGGAAGCCGACCCTCACGAGACGCGCAACGCCGCCCGCGACCCCGACAAGCAGGATGTGCTCGCCGAGCTTCGCGACCGTTTCCGCGCGCTCTTCGGCTGAGGCCGCGGCACGCGGCCCTCAGCGCACCGGCACGGGCTCGGACACGACGTGCTGGAGGCAGCTCGGGTAGTCCTTCCCCACGAAGGCGGCGAAGCGGACGCCGGTGAGGGCCGCGTCGGCAGGCACCTCGAAGGTGACCTCGACGGTGCCAGTGCCCTGGATGGTGAGGACTTTTCGCTCGATGCGCCGGTTGTCCTGCCGCTTGAGGGTGACGTGGAGGAGCTGCTCGCCGTCCTTCTCTGCGAGCGTGTGACGGATGCTGAGGGTGGTCTTCTGCCCCCTGGCGACGGCCTTGGGCGGGCGGAGGTCGAGGAGGCCGGCCCGTCGCTTGCCGCGTCCCCTCTGCCTTCGCCGGCGGCGTGCGTCGGAGGCCTCCTGCTGGGCCTTCATGAAGGCCTCGCGGAAGGCGAGGTCGTCCCGCTTGCGGAAGACTTCGAGGCAGGGGTCCTCGGTCTCGACCATCCAGGCCTCGAGGAGGGCGCGGTGGCGGTCGACCTCCCGGGCGTAGCGGGGGTCTTCGACGAGGTTGTGCAGTGCGTCGGGGTCGCGCTGGGTGTCGTAGAACTCCTCGAGGGTGCGATAGTCGAAGTGCCTGAGCCGCGCGGCGATCTCGGGGTCCGTGGGCGCCAACTTGCGCATCGCCTTGTAGGTGGCGGTGCCCTGGGCTGCGCCTCGGAAGCGGCGGGTGCCGTTGGCCCAGGGGTTGAAGATGTAGCAGAAGCGGCGGGTCTGGACGCTGCGCATCGGGTGGCGGTGGCCGCCGGCGTTCTCGTTGTACTCCTTGATCACGTAGTCCCGCCCCTCCTGCTCCTGGCCCCTGAGGATGGGGGCGAAGGAGCGGCCCTGGAGGCCCTCCGGCGGGGCAATGCCCGCGATATCGAGGATGGTGGGCATGAAGTCGATGGCCGAGACCATGTGGCGGGCGTCCACCGTGCCCGGCCGCACCGTGCCCGGCCAGCGGACGATCCACGGGGTGCGGGTGCTGTGGTGCCAGAGGTTGGTCTTGGCGAAGGGGAAGGGCATGCCGTGGTCGGAGAGGAACATGACCACGGTGTTGGAGGCCTCGCCGGCGTCGTCGAGTGCGCGAAGGGCCTCGCCAGCGCAGTCGTCGGCGCGGCGGACGCTGTCGGTGTAGCGCTTGAGCTCGAGGCGCACCTCGGGCAGGTCGGGCAGAAAGCCGGGGACGGGGATGGTCTCCACGGGGAAGGTCCTGGACGGCGGGAAGGCATCGAAGCCCATGCGCTTCGAGCGTTCCGCGCCGTAGAAGGGCTTGTGCGGGTCGGTGATGTTGGCCACCAGGTAGAAGGGCTTGCCCGCCTTCCTGCTCTCGGCCACGCCCCGGTGGACGAAGGCGGCGAAGCTGGCCGGGTCGCGGGCCGCGCCCTTCTCGTCCCCCCTCGCGACCGCCAGGTCCCAGGGATAGGGGTGGTCGGGCGTGGAGTGGGCGACCTTGTTCTTGATCCCCACGAAGTAGCCGTGGGCCTTGAGCACGTCGGGCAGGATGGGGAAGTCGACGGCGAGCTTGTAGAAGCCCTCCACCCCGCTGGTGTGGGGGTAGCGGCCGGTCTGCATCACGTTCCGCGACGGGCAGCAGTTGGCCACCTGGACGTGCGCGCGGACGAACCGCACGCCCTGGCCCGCCAGGCGGTCGAGCTGCGGCGTGGTGTCGGCGAGCTTCGCGCCGAAGACGCCCACGGAATCGCAGTTCAGATCGTCCGTGGTGATGAACAGGATGTTCGCCCGCCCCGCTGCGGCCCGTGCCCGGCCCCGCCGCGGGGCGGCCGCGGCCCCGGCCATGGCGCCGAGCGAGCGCAGGAAGTCCCGACGCTTCACCGTATGCTCCTTCCCGTTCGCCCCTCCCCGTCTGCCTGCCCCGGCGGCGACCACACTGTACGCCCGGTGGCCGTGGCGAGTCAAGGCTCCCGATTCGTGGCGGCGGGCGGCTGCGGGCGGCGGACCAGGAGCACCCAGTCGCCCCGCGTCTGCGGGGGCTCCCAGCGCCACCGGCCGTCCTCGTCGGCCGCGATGGGCTCCGGCTCCTGGGCCTCGCCGCGGCGCGGGTCGAAGCGGACCAGCTCCAGCGGCGCCTCGGCGGGCAGACCGCTGAGCTCGACGGGAAGCGCCGCCGGGACGTAGACCAGCCAGAGCCTCTCCCCCACGCGGGCGCCGTGCGGGCCGAAGGCGGCGGGGACCGCGAACTGCGCCGCCCCGCCCGGCGCCTCCACTTCCTCGACGGCCGGCCAGCCCGAGGGCCCCATCCTCAGCACGTCGCCGGGCCAGCCCCGGTCGGGCTGCGCCCAGCGCCAGGAGGCGTCGCTGACCACCTCGCGGACGCTCCCGTCGCCCAGCTCGACGCGCAGGTGGGCGAGCAGGCCCCGCCGGGCATCGAGACCCTCCCTGTCGATCCGCACGACGATGCGGTTGCGCCCCGGCCGCAGGTACTCGCCGGCGAGAGGGAAAAGCACGGCGTCGTGGTGCTTCTCGCGGTAGGCGAGCTTGCTGGCGCGGTAGACCATCTGGCCGCTGAGCATCAGGCTGTGGGGCGCGCGGCAGGCCAGGCGCAGCACGGCGCGGCGCACGGGGCGGTCGGGCGGGAGGTCGAACGTGGTGCCCAGGAGGGTCATGCGGGGCTCGGGGTCCGGCGGCCGGACCCAGCGTGCCGCGGTCTCCTCGGTGGGCTCCAGCGGCGGGAGGACGAACCGCGCCGCGTCGCGGGCCGGCGCCAGCTCGGTCCAGGGCAGGGACTGGAGGAATCGCTTGCTCGCCCCGAGCTGGGCCGAGGCGGCGTGGGCCATCGCCACGTCCCAGGACGTGGTGCCCCAGTCGAAGCCGTGGGGCGAGGGGCCGAAGGGCTCCTCGGCGCGGTTCACCTGCCAGATGCCGTTGGCCCCGTAGGTGTGCCCCGCGGCGCCGGCCAGCAGGACGGCCCAGAACTGGTGGCGCTGGAGCGGGTCGTCGTAGCTGCCCTCGGCGAACAGCCACTGGTAGTTGGCCTCCGCGTGGACCATGGGCGCGCGGTGCCCGGCCTGCGACTTCTCCTCCAGCCACTCCAGGGCGCACTGGAGGGTGGAGAGGGCGGAATGGCCGGTTTGCATGAAGTACATGTCGAGCAGGGCATCGTCGTCGAGCACGTGGAGGTCGCCCACGTTGTGGGTGCCCAGCACGCGGTCGAAGGGGTCGGTGGCCTGGACGTATCGCGCCACGTCGGTCCAGGCGGCGCGCAGGGAGTCGGGGGCGGGGTCCATCACCGGCTCGAGGCCGCCGGCGTGCTTCTTCGGACGGCTCCTGGCGTTGATCTCGCCGCCCAGGCACCAGAGGACGGGCAGCGCCCCGTAGCGGGCGACGAGGGTGCGCCAGTGGCGCTTCATCTTCCCGGCGCCCATCAGCGGCATGTGCTGGTGCCAGGCCCCCACGATGCAGGGCACCAGCCCCTGCTCGACGAGGTGGAGGATGCGCCGGTCGGCGAGGTCGAAGTACTCGGGGCGGACGCGTCCGTAGCCGGCGGTCCAGGCCTGGCCCGCCTCGTTGGCGCAGCGCTCGTCGAAGGGCACGGTGTCGGGATACAGGCCGGCCACGAGCTGGACGACGGTGAAGCCCTTGGCCTTGCGGTCCGCGGCGAGGGCCTGGAACTCGTCGGGCCAGTGGAGGCGGCGGCACAGGCCCATCCACCACGTGTCGCCCAGCCAGAAGAAGGGGGTGCCGTCGGCGTGGGCGAAGTGGCCGCGGTCCTCGGCCACGCGGACGGGGCCGTGTCGGTACAGCGGATTGTCCCCCTCGTAGGGGACGACCTCGACCTTGCCGGCCACGCCGTGGAGTCCCGCGTCGCCGGGATCGCTGCACTCGGTGCGATAGGCGTGGACGCCCACCGTGGGCGAGGCGTAGCGCACCTTCCAGGTCTCGCCGCCCGCCCAGAAAGCGGGCACGCGAAGCTCGGCGCCGTCGGGCGTCGTGAACACCACGTCCAGCTCGATCTCGTGCGGGGCCCGGTCGCGGGCCTTCGCCGAGGAGAAGGCCAGCTCGATCATCCGGTTGGCCTCTGCCGAGGGCACGGCTGCCGGGGGAGCGGGCATGGGAGTGCATCCTTTCATGGCCAGGAGGGCCAGCGCGCCGAGGAGGACCAAGCGGCGTCGCATCTCGATCCCCCGACGTTCGGGTCTCAGGGCTTGGCCGGCTGACGGCCCTGTTCCCAGTCCGGCCCCAGGAGCTTGTCGCACACGAAGCGCTTCGTGCCGGCCCAGCCGTGGTAGCGGGGGTTCTCGCACTTCACGTTGTCGGCCCAGTAGTAGCTCTCGACTCCCAGCTCCTGGAGGCGGCGGTGGAGGTGCTCGCCGAACTTCGGGTGGTGGGTGGCGTTGCCGCCCTGGGCCACGGGGATGTCCTTCTGCCCGCCGTAGCACAGGAGCATCGGCGGGTCGTCCTTGCTCGCCCATTCGTAGGGCGAGAACTCCGTGATCCAGGGGAGGATCTCCTCGCGGTGGGCGAGGAAGTAGGCGAACCGCTTGGCCTTGTCCCGCGTCTTCATCTGCTCGCGGGTGAAGAAGGCGTGGGCGCCGTAGGTGATCTCGGGGATCCAGGCGCGCATCTGCTTGGGGTCCAGCGAGGTCTGGGCCTGGACGGGGAAGGCGCAGGTGATGCGGGTCGACTGGCGGGCGATGGGGTCGGGGCTGTCGGGATCGGCGAGGTCGTCGCGGAGGGCCAGCCAGCAGGTGGTCGCGCCGCCGGCGCTCCCGCCGGTCACGGCGATGCGGTCCGTGTCGAGGCCCAGCTCCTTGGCCTTGTAGCGCAGGTGCTGGAGCGCCCGCGCCGCATCGTAGAGGGGCGCGGCCACGGGCGGGCTCATGGCGGGATACTGGTCGGCGTTGCTCACGAAGCGGTAGTTGAAGGAGACCACGGCGAAGCCCAGCTCCGTCCACCCGGGCACGCTTCGGTTCACCCCCTGCTTATCGAGGGCGCCCCATCCGCCGCCGTGGATGTAGAGGACCACGGGCGGCGGCTCCTCGCCCCGGTCCTCCGGGTAATAGATGTCCATGGTGTGCTGCCAGTGGGGGCCATAGTGCATGGAGCGGATGTCGGGCGGGAGGGTCTTCTCCTCGGCCTTCACGAGGTCGAGTCGGCAGGCGATGGGGCCGTCGCGGAAGCCCATGTCGGCGGTGAAGGTCTTGCGGTCGGGGCCGATCTCGGTGAGGGTGCCGCGGAAGAGGAGGGTGTGCTCGTCGGTCAGCTTCGCCAGGTCGGCGAAGTGGATGGAACGCACGGGCACGACCTTGCGGAGCTTGAGGTCGGGCGTCGGCTCGTCGGCCGGCCCCAGGCGGGTGATCCGGAAGCGGTAGCGCCCCCACACGCTGTTGGGCGTCATCTCGAAGCCGTCGGCCCTCGCCTCCTCCACCTTGCCGCTGAAGGTGAACGAGCCGGGCAGGATGTCGTGGGGGGTGACGAACCAGCCGTTCTGGTTGCCCACCACGGGGCCTTCGTCGGGCGGGATGTACCAGGTGATGGGCCACTTCTCCTGGGTGGCCTTTCGGATGGGCGAGGGCCCGTCGGCGGCCCATGGGGCGCCCGCGAGCGCAGCGGCGAGAACCACCCCCATTGCGGTTCGGCCCACGGTCATCGCGATGCTCCTTCCTCCGTCCTGGCGGCGTGCGAGGTCAGATACGGTGCTTCTCGATGAAGTCCCAGTCGATGTGGGCCACCCCAACCCAGTCGGGCGCGGCGGTGGTGCCGTCCTTGTAGCGGTCCTCGTCGAAGCAGGCCTCGACCCAGGGGAACTCCTCGTCGGTGGTCGCGGCGGCGATATGCTCGTGCGCGGGGGCGCTGTAGTGCAGGTTCAACTTCGCCCTGGCCTCGGGATGCTCGCGGATCCAGCCGAGGATGCGCAGCAGCTCGGTGATGCCACCGAAGCGGCAGTCCCAGGTCACCTGGTTGGCGGCGCCGGCCCGGAGCCAGCGAATCTCCTGGTCGGCCGTCTGGGCCGGCGACTCCTCGCGCTGGAAGCGCAGGCTGGCCAGCTTGCGCAGCTGGAGCCAGTCATCGAGACGTTCGGGCTCGGGCGGGAGGAGGCACTCGACCCATTCGTAGCGGCACTGGTCGAGCACGCGGGCGATCCGGCGGGCGTCGTCGAGCGCCAGCGCGGCCGCCTTCTGGGGATGGGGGTCGTAGGCCAGGGCGACCTCGTCGCCCACGGCGGCGCGCACCGCGCGCAGGGTGTGCAGCAGCGTGTCGAGGTCCCAGCCCTTCTCTCCGATATTCCTGGCGTAGGCCCGGTCGACCTTGTAGGTTCCGGGGATATGCAGCTTGGTGCACAGGTTGCCCCGCCGGGCGAAGTTGCGGGCGACGCCTCGGGCGTAGGATTCCGGGGTCATGGTGTCGCGCCAGCGTTCGTCGCCGTAGGGCCGGTACCGCGTCCGCTTCGTGCCCAGCAGCGCGTGCAGGGGCATCTTCCGCGTGCGGGCGTGGAGGTCCCAGCACACGATGTCCACCGCGGCTCGCAGGAATCCGTTGCCCACCTGGCGCTCGGCCAGCCGCTTCCACACCGCCTGGGCATCGAAGAGGTTCTGGCCTCGCAGGGCTTCCTCGGCCTCCGCGACGCTGGCTCCGCCGAGGACGCGAGCTCCGCCCACCACGCCATCGGTGGTCGTGGCCCGCAGGATGCTCCTGCGTCGCGGCCTGCCGTGGTGCTCGTACTCGCAGGTGATGGCCTCGAGGCTGCGCAGGTAGCCCTTCGTATCCGGCGCGGTCGTCCCTGCCGGCACGCGGCCGGCCAGAGCCCCGAGGGCGCCCCCGGCGGCTCGAGCGAGGGCCTGTCGGCGTGTCATGCCCATGGCGTGGCTCCTGGCAGTGCTGGACGAGGCGGCCCCCCGCACCACGGTGCCCAGGCGCAAGGGGACCGCCCCGCGGTTCATTGCTCCTCCTCGGCCGCGGCGGGAAGGGAGCGGTAGACGGCGAACTCCTCGACGTTGTAGCTGCCCCAGTTCGTGCCCCGCTCGATGCACAGCAGGCGCACGTGGCGGGTCTCGACGGGCGGGAACGTGACCGTGGCGGGCTGGCAGCTGCGGCTGGCGCCCTCGGCGACGGTCTTCCAGGTCTCGCCGTCGTCGGAGACCTGGACGGCCCACTTGCCCCCGTGGGCCTTGCCCCAGACGACGAGCGCGGCGCCGAGGGACCTGGGCGCGCCAAGGTCGATGGCCAGCCACTGGGGGTCTTCGGCCTTGCGGTCCGCGGCCCAGGCGGTCCACACGTCGCCGTCGGTCGCGCGGCCGGCGTGCTCCTCCCTCGAGGAGGCGGTGCACGTGCGGCCGGCGGCGGCGTTCTCGACCCCCACGGCGAGCCGCACGAGGTTCGACCAGCTGGCGGCCCCGTCCTCGTCGGTGGCCTGGGCGATCACGCTGTAGAGCCCCGGCCCTTTGGGCTTCCATTCGACCCGGTAGGGTGGAGCGGCCACCGCTCCGATGAGGGTCGACGCCTCCAGCAGCTCGTCGGCGGTCCGGCTGGGCAGGTAGGGCCAGGTCCACCACTGCGGGCCGAGGAGGCGGAACTCGACCCTGGCCACCTTCCCGTCGCGGTCGCCTGCCTCGGCCTCCAGGGCGACGGCGCCCGCGGGGAGGTGTGCCCCGTCGGCGGGCGCGGCGATGCGCACGTCGGGCAGGGTGTTGTGGGCCTCCGCGAGGTCGGGAAGCTCGTCGAGGGTGACCACGCCCTCGTGGGTGTAGGTTTTGCGGACCCACTCGGCGGGGTTGGCCCGCACCCCGCCCACATACCAGGTGAGGGAGTAGAGCCACACCGGGCCTTGCTCCTGCATGACATCGGGGCTGGGAATGGAGCGGCCCTCGCAGAGGGCGTAGATCTTGCCCGGGGCCACGGCCTGGATGATCTGCATCGCCTTGGGATACGTGTCGTCGTAGTCGCCCGACCAGCCGAAGTAGGCGTTGGGGTAGATATCGATGCCGGCGATGTCCACGTACTCGGGGCCTGGGTAGTGGCGCTTTCGGAAGGCGATTTTCTCGGCCAGGGGGGCCTCGCGGTCCACGTTGGTCTTCAGGCCCGCGGAGTAGACCCAGATGAGGTTGTGGAAGTCCCGCTCCTCGACCAGATAGTCGAAGACCATGCGCCAGAGCTTCGCCGTGTTCTCGGGCGTCTCCTTGTCGGTCCACCAGAACCAGCCGCCGTCGATCTCGTGCAGGGGCCGCCACAGGACAGGCACGCGGGCGTCGGCGAGCCCCTGGAGGTAGTCGGCGGTGAGCTTGAGGTCCTCCATGGCCGCCTTGTGCTCCTCGGTGCCGGGGGTGACGACCTTGCCCACGTCGATGCGTCCCCGCGGGTCGCGTCCACCCCAGGCCGAGCCCTTGGGCGAGCCGGGGGTGATCCAGTGCCACTGCATGGTCACGATGCCGCCCTGCTTCTCCCACCATTCCTGGCTGTGGTCCATGGTTCGTGCGAGGACTCTGCGGTAGGTCTCGCCCCACTTCGGCCTGTTCCAGCCGCTGGCATCGAAGGAGTGGATCGCCGGCTTCCGGCCGGCCATGGCGAAGGCCGTGGCGGCGTTGCCGTGGTTGTTGGTGCCGGCGAGCGTCTTCTTCCCGTAGACGCTGTGCAGGTATTCGAGCACCCGGCGGGCCTCGGGGATGAGGTCGGGGTCGCAGGGCTCGGCGGCCCGTGCGGCGGCGCCCCAGGCGAGCAGAATGCAGCAGCAGAGCGTCGCCGGCCACAAGATGGTCTTCATCTGCTTCCGTGCTCCTTCGCGGTCCATCGTGCGTCGTTCGAGGGCTGCCGGGAGGCGCCATTCGTCCCCGGCGTGCCGCTCGAGGTGGGCGGGCATCCTGGCTGGCCTGGCATCCACGCAGAGGCGTGGTGTCCCGCCTGGCGGTCGCAGGCCTGGCCACCAACCTTATGCCAGCTTTGGCGGCGGCAGTCAAGGGTCGCGCGGGCGGCCGGGGGTTGCGCCCCGGGCCGACTTGGCGATAATGATGGGGAAGCCGCGGTCGCCGTGCCCCGGCCCGGACCGACCGCCCGTCGGCCCAGAGGATAGGAGACCAGGTCATGTCCCACGCAACGTCCACCCGCAAGGCACTTCGGGCGGGGGTCTCTGCCGCCACGTTGCTGATGGCTGGGGCCTTCGCCGCCCGGGGCGGGGAGCACGACCAGATGGCGAGGCAGATACTGGAGGCCACGGGGCTCAAGGCGGGGCTCATCGTGCACCTCGACTGCGACGCCGGGGCCCTGACCGCGGCCCTGCGCGCCAACCCCAGGTGCCTGGTCCAGGGGCTGGACACCGATGCAGAGGACGTGGACGCGGCGCGTCAGCACATTCAGGAGCTGGGCCTCTATGGCCCCGTCTCCATCGAGCTCTTCGACGGACGGCACCTGCCCTATGCCCCCAACCTGGCGAACCTCGTGGTGGCGGAAGACCTCGGCGAGATGCCCATGGCCGAGGCGCTCCGTGTCCTGGCCCCCGGCGGGACCGCATACGTGAAGAGCAACGGAAGCTGGCAGAAGACCATCAAGCCCCGGCCCGCGGACACCGATGAGTGGACCCACTTCCTCCACGACGCGAGCGGCAACGCGGTGGCCCGGGACACCGTGGTGGGGCCGCCCCGCCACGTGCAGTGGCTCGCTCCGCCCCGCCACACGCGGAGCCACGAGCACATCCCCAGCATCAACGCCCTGGTCGCGACAGGGGGACGCATCTTCTACGTCGCCGACGAAGGCCCCATCCGGGCGGTCCGCCGCCCGGCCCAGTGGCACCTGGTGGCCCGCGACGCCCACAACGGCCTCCTGCTCTGGAAGCGCGCCTTCAGCCCGTGGTTCCCCCACATCGTGAACTGGGGCCAGACGCCGCCCCATCTCCAGCGGCGGCTGGTGGCCGTGGGCGACCGCGTCTACGTCACCCTCGGCCTCAACGCCCCGCTGAGCGTCGTGGATGCCGCCACGGGCAAGACCCTCGAGGAAGTCGAGGGGACCCGCGGGACGGAGGAAATCCTGTGTCACGACGGCTACCTCCTGCTCGTCGTCCGCAAGGTCACCGACGAGCGGAGGGCCGAGCTGCGAAGGATGCAACAGCTCACGCGGCAGCAGAAGTCCCCCCTCTACGAAAGGGACTCCGCCCAGCCCATCGTCAGCCGCTTCCGCAGGACCTATTGGCAGGCGGAGCGGCGGCTGCTCGCCCTCCACGCCGACACGCGGCGCGTGGCCTGGGAGAAGGCACCCGCGGACACGGCCGGGCTTCGGCCTGCCAGCCTGTGCGCCAGCGGCGACCGCGTCTACTACCACAAGGGAGGCCAGGCCGTGTGCCTCCGCCTGGAGACCGGGGAGGAGGCGTGGTCGCAACCGGCGCCCCTCCTGCGCGCGGTCGGCGACGGCACCGTGGTGTGCGCGGGCGGCGAGCACGTAAGGAGCCTTTCGGCGGAAACGGGCAAGGTCCTGTGGACCCAGCCCGCCTGGCTTTGCTCGGTCCGGGACGCATTCGTGATCGACGGCTCGCTGTGGCTCGGAGGGTTCCGACCCTACCAGGGAAGACGCAAGGGCAAGCGCGGGCCCGCCTGGGGCCCTTACTTCGCCGTCGAGCGGGAGCTGGCCACGGGCAAGCTGCTCAGGAAAGTCGAACCGAAGAACCCGGGCCACCACCATCGGTGCTGGCGGAACAAGGCCACCGTGCGCTACATCCTGTCGGGCAGGAGGGGCGTGGAATTCGTCGACCTGGCCACAGCAGAGGTCCTGTGGCATAGCTGGGTGCGAGGGGTGTGCAGGTACGGGGTGATGCCCGCGAACGGCCTGCTCTACGCCCCGCCCCACGCCTGCGGGTGCTACATCGCGGCCAAGCTGGAGGGCTTCTACGCCCTGGCCCCCGGTGCCGCCCCCGCCGCGGAGGCCCGGGCCCAGGCGCCTCGCCTGGAGCGGGGACCGGCCTACGGCCAGGGCCAAGCCGCACCCTCCGCCCGAGGCCACTGGCCCACCTACCGCCACGACCCCGAGCGCAGCGGCGCCACGCCGGCCCCCGTGCCTCCCGCCCTGGACACCAGATGGCAGGCGAAGGTGGGCGGCACGCTCACGGGCCCCACCATCGCCGGGGGCCGCGTGTTCCTGGCGTCCGTGGACGAGCACGCGGTCTGCGCGGTGGACGCGGATACGGGCCGCGCGGCGTGGCGTTTCACCGCCGGGGCGCGGGTGGACTCCCCGCCGACCCTCCACCGCGGCTCGGCTATCTTCGGCTGCCGCGACGGCTGCATCTACAGCGTGCGGGCCTCCGACGGCGCCCTGGCCTGGCGGCTCCGCACGGCGGGCGCCGAGCGCCGGGTGACGGCCTGGGGCCAGCTCGAATCCGTCCTGCCCGTGCACGGAAGCGTGCTGGTGCGGGAAGGGGTCGCGTACTGCGTCGCCGGCCGCTCGTCCTACCTGGACGGTGGCCTGGACCTTTACCGGCTCGACCCCGGCACCGGCGAGGTGCTCTCCAGGAGGCGCATCTACAGCCCCGACCCCGAGACGGGCAGGCAGCCGGAGCAGTACGGCCCGTGCTACATGCCCGGGGCGCTGGCCGACATCCTCACCAGCGACGGCCAGCACGTCTACCTGCGCGACGCGGCGTACGACCTCCAGGGCCGCAAGCAGCCCCAGGGCAAGCCCCACCTGCTGGCCCTCACCGGCTTCCTGGACGACACCTGGCCGCACCGCTCCTACTGGATCTTCGGCACCCGCTGCTCCATCCGCACCGGGTGCAGCGGCGTGGACCGGGGCCTGGTCTACGGGCGGCTGCTCGTCTTCGACGACGAGATGGTCTACGGATACGGGCGGGCCAACGTCCACTGGTCCAACCAGCTTCAGGACGGCCCCTACCGCGTGTTCGCCGTGAAGCGGGGCGAGAGCAAGGAGCAATGGACTCGCCGCCTCGCCACGCCCGTCCGGGCCATGGTCCTCGCCGGCAAGGTGCTGTTCGCCGCCGGGCCAGCCACCGATGTCCGCGGCGAGGACGAGAGCACAGAAGAGGAGGCGGAGGGGCTGCTGGTGGCCATCTCGGCCGAGGATGGCTCCGAGATGGCCCGATGGCCGCTCGACGCCCCGCCCGTCCTCGACGGCATGGCCGCGGCCGGGGGCAGGCTCTACATCGCCCTCCACAGCGGCCACCTGGTGTGCATGGAGGGGACCTCGGAGCGCTGACCGACGGCGGCGACCACGCATGACCATGCGCGAGCGGATGATGGCCGTGCTCGAGGGCCGCGAGCACGACCGCGTGCCCTTCGTCCAGTATAGCGGCCTCGCGGCGCCCGACGAGCAGGTGTGGGCCGAGATCGGCCGCGCCCGGGTGGGCATTCTGCGGTGGACTCGCGCCCACCGGCTCGAGCACCCCCACTGCCACGTCGAGCACGAGGATACGGTGGCGGAGTGCCGCTCGCTGCGCCGCACCACGCTGCACACGCCCGAGGGCTCGCTGGTCGAAGAGCGGGCCTTCGAGGGGGGCTACGGCTCGAGCTGCATCCGCCGCCACTTCGTCCAGGAGCCCGCCGACTACAAGGTGCTCAACGCCTTTCTCCGCGACGCCGTGGTCGCCGACGACACGGCGGCCTGGCGCCAGGTGGACGCCGCGCTGGGCGAGGACGGGCTGCCCCTGACCGCGGTCGAGCGCACGCCCTACCAGCAGCTCTGGGTCCAGTGGGCGGGGCTGGAGAACCTGGCGGTCCACCTGGCCGAGCAGCCCCAGGTGGTGGAGGAGACCCTCGAGCTGCTGGCGGCGCAGGCGCGGCAGGTGTTCGAGGTGGCGGCCCGCTCGCCCGCGCCGTTCGTGGATTTCCCCGACAACATCACGGCCCCGGTCGTGGGCGCGGAGCGCTTCCGCCGCTGGTGCGTGCCTTTCTACGACGACCTGGCGGGGATGCTGGGCGAGAGCGGTCGGCGGGTGTTCGTCCACATGGACGGCGACCTGCGGCCCCTGCACACCGCGATCGGGCAGTCGAGGGTGGGCGGCATCGACTCCTTCTCGCCCTGCCCCGATGGGGATACGCGCCTCGCCGAGGCGCGGAGCGCGTGGCCGCAGATGCGCCTGTGGGCCAACTTTCCCTCCTCCTGCCACCTCCGCCCCTACCGCGAGGTCCGGGCCGTGGCCGAACGCCTGTTGGAGGAGGACGGCCGCTCGGGGCTCCTCCAGCTCCAGGTCTCGGAGAACGTGCCTCGCCAGGCCTGGCGGACCAGCTACCGGGCCATCGCCGAGGCGGTGGAGGCCTTCGACCGCTGAGACACGAGCGGCCGCGTTTGACCTCTCCGCCTCCAGCGTGTAGGCTCCGCTGGACCGACAAGACGTGACGCTGGCACCGGCCCACCGAGTCTGGAGGTCGACATGCGACGACGCGAGTTTCTGGAGCGGGCGGGACGCGGCATCCTGGGCACGGGGGCGAGCCTGCTCGTCCTGCCGCAGTATGCCCATGGGGCGGCGCCCAGCGACACCGTGGCGATGGGCATCATCGGAGTGCGCAACATCGGCAAGAGCCACATCGGGTGGTTCACCCGCCACAAGGACTGCCGCGTGGTGGCCGTGGCGGACATCGATCGGAAGATCCTGGCCGACCGCCTCAAGATGGCCAACGGCCGCTCGAAGGGCGAGCCCTGCAAGGGCTACGCCGACTTCCGCGAAATCCTCGAACGCAAGGACGTCGACGCCGTCTCCTACGGCACCCCCGACCACTGGCACGGGCTCATGGCCTGCCACGCCTTCGCCGCGGGCAAGGACGTCTACGGCGAGAAGCCCATGACCTGGTGCTACGCCGAGGCCAAGGCCATGGTCGACCTGTGCACTCGCCACAAGCGGGTCTTCCAGCTCGGCTGCCAGCGCCACGCCAACTCGGCCATGCGGCGCAGCGCCGAACTCATCAAGAGCGGAGCCCTGGGCACCATCCACACCGTCCGCTGCTGGAAGGGCGTCCGCTCCCCCCGCCACACCGCGCCGGATGCCGAGCCCCCGGCCCACGTGGACTACGACCTGTGGCTCGGGCCGGCCCCCAAGCGGCCCTTCAACCCCGACCGCTTCCACTACAAGTTCCGCTTCTACTGGGACTACAGCGGCGGCGACTACGTGAACTGGTGGTGCCACGTGAACGACCTGCCCCAGTGGGCCGTGGGCTTCCCACCGCCCAGGACCGTCACCGGGCGCGGCGAGGACATCCAGAAGGGCAACGCCGAGGCGATGCAGTGGATCGACGTGGACGCCGACTTCGGCGACTTCAAGTACTTCTGGACCACCCGGGCGCCCGAGCACCCGGCGGTGACCAGCCGCGGCTGCGGCATGCTCTTCGAGGGCACCAAGGGCACCATGGGCGCCGACTTCGGCCGCCGGAAGATCATCCTCGACGGCAGCCAGGAGGCCCTCAAGGACCTGCCCGACGTGCCCAAGACCCTCCCCGGCTCGGGCAACTGGCAGGGCGAGTTCCTCAACGCCGTCAAGACCCGCGGCCAGACCTCCGCCGACATCCACTACTCCTTCGCCATGAGCGTCCCCATGTTCCTGGGACGCATCGCCATGCAAATGGGGCAGAAGGAGGGCCGCAAGCTCACCTGGGACCCCGACAAGGAGGTGTGCGCGGGCGACGCCGAGGCCACCCGCCGCCTGGGCCGCGACATGCGTGCCCCCTGGAAACTCCCAGGATGAGCCCCCGCCGCCCGAGCCTCGGGCACCAGAAATAGGGGAAGCCGCCATGGATCGCCGCACGTTCCTCAAGGCCACAGGCGCCAGCCTCGGTCTCCTCCTGCCCCGGTGGCCCCGGGGCGCCGCGCCCAGCGACCAGGTCGTCATGGGCGCCATCGGCACCGGCGGACGCGGCACCGGCGTGATGCGGTGGTTCATGGGCCAGAGCGACGTGCGCATGAGGGCGGTGTGCGACGTCGACGCCCACCACCGCGAGCGGGCCTTGAAGGTGGCCCGAGGCCGCGAGCCCCAGGCCACGCCTTACCGCGATTTCCGCAAGCTGCTGGACCGCCAGGACATCGACGCCGTGTGCTGCGGCACGCCCGACCACTGGCACGCCCCCATCGCCTCCATGGCCTTCCAGGCGGGCAAGGACGTCTACAGCGAGAAGCCCCTGTGCCACAACTACCGCGAGGCCCGGGCCATGCTCGCCGCGGGGCGGCGCACCGCCCGCGTCTTCCAGCTCGGCACCCAGATCCACGACGGCGAAAACTACCACCGCGTGGTCGAGCTGGTGCGAAGCGGCGAGCTGGGACGCGTCCACACCGTCCACGTCTGGAAAGGTGGGGGCGTCGGAGTCATCCGCTACACCCCCTCGGGGCCGCCGCCCGAGCACCTGGACTACGACCTCTGGCTCGGCCCGGCCCCCTGGCGGCCCTACCATCCGGCCCACGTCCACCACCGCTTCCGCTACTTCCTCGACTTCTCGACGGGGGTCTACGCGGACTTCTGGTGCCACATCAGCGACATCGCCTTCTGGGCACTGGGCCTGGGCGCCCCGCAGACCATCGTCGCCCGCGGCGAGCTCCAGGACCAGGGCATGGCCGATGCCCCGAAGTGGATCGACGTGGACCTCGAGTTCCCCCAGGTGGCCTACCGCTGGCGGAGCCGCCGGCCCCGGGAAGCCCCGGGCCGCGTCGGCGGGGGCATCGGCGCCTGGTTCCAGGGCACCGGCGGCTCCCTGGTATGCGACTATGGCCACCGCGCCATCTACCTCGACGGCCAGGAACACCACGACCTGGCCCACGTCCCTAAGACCCTGCCCCGCTCGCCCGGCCACCACCGCAACTTCCTGAACAGCGTGAAGAGCCGGCGGCCCACGGAGAGCAACCTGGACTACGTGGTGCCCATGACCGCGCCCATGTTCTTCGGACGCATCTCCCTGCTCCTGGGGGGCCGCAAGCTGGCCTGGGAGCCCGAGCGAGAGGCGTTCGCCGGCGACGAGGAGGCCACCCGCCTGCTGGGCCGCGTGTACCGCCAGCCGTGGACCCTGCCCGCCTGAGTGGAATGCCGCTGCGGCGGCGCCTGCTGTTCTCTGCCCATCCCGTGCCCCGGCTCGCGGCCTTGACGGGGGGTCGCCTTTTCGCTACCATTGGGCCGCTCGACCGCCGGTCGGTTCCCGACCCGTCATCCCATCCTGGCAGGAGTTCCGCCATGGCGAAGCACCAGTTCGCGCTCATCGGCTGCGGCATGGTCGGCCAGCACCACATCACCGCCATCGAGGGGGTCCGGGGGGCCCGCCTGGCCGCGATCTGCGACGTGAACGAGCAGGCCGCCCGCCGCTTCGCCGACGCCAACGACGTGCCCTGGTACACCGACTACCACGAGATGCTCGAGGCCCAGCCCGAGGTGGACGTCGTGAACGTATGCACCCCCTCGGGCCTCCACCTGGAGCCCGCCCTGGCGGCCATCGAGGCGGAGCGACACTGCGTGGTGGAGAAGCCCCTGGAGATCACCCTCGACCGCTGCGACCAGCTCATCGAGGCCGCCGACCGCGCGGGGGTTCACCTCGCCACCATCTTCCCGTCCCGCTTCGGCGCCGCGGCCCGGGAGCTGCGCAAGGCCCTCGACCAGGGGCGCTTCGGCCGCCTCACCATCGGCGACGCCATCGTCCGATGGTGGCGCACCCAGGACTACTACGACAGCGGCGGCTGGCGAGGCACCTGGAAGCTCGACGGCGGCGGAGCCCTGATGAACCAGAGCATCCACTGCGTGGACCTCATCCAGTGGTACATGGGCGACGCCAAGGCGGTATCCGCCATCGCCGGCTGCCTGGCCCACGAGCGCATCGAGGTGGAGGACGCGGCCATCGTGGCCGTCGAGTGGGCCAACGGCGCCTTCGGAGTCGTCCAGGGCACCACCGCCGCGTGGCCCGGCTTCGACAAGCGCATCGCCATCTCCGGCGACGCCGGCAGCGCCGTGCTGGAAGAGGACCGCCTGACCGTCTGGCAGTTCCAGCGCGAGCGCCAACGCGACCAGAAGGTCCGGGCCGGCCAGGCGGGGGCCGAGGACCACGGCTCGGGGGCCTCCGACCCCATGGCCTTCAGCCCCGAGAACCACCGCCGCCAGCTCGCCGACTTCTGCAAGGCCATCGACAAGGGCACCCGGCCCCTGGTCGACGGCCGCGAGGGGCGCAAGGCCGTGGAGATCATCCTCGCCGCGTACCGCAGCGCCGAGACCGGCCGCCGCGTCGAGCTGCCCCTCGACCCGTCCTACCGCCCAGGGCGCCGGCGAAAGTAGCCGCCCCCGAGCACAACGAGAGGAGCCTCCCTATGTTCCAACAGGCCGTCTTCGGCGACGAGGTGTCGCAGGACCTGGAGCGGGTGATCGCGGTGTGCCAGCGCTTCGGCCTCCAGGGCATCGAGCTGCGCAGCGTGTGGGGCCACAAGGCGCCCCAGGACATCCCGGACGCCGACGTGGAGAAGATCAAGTCCATGCTGGGGGAGGCGGGCCTCAGCGTGTGCTGCATCGCCTCGCCCTTCTTCAAGTGCTCCATCGACTCCCCCACCGAGATCGCCCAGCACCACGACATCCTCCGCCGCTGCGGCGAGCTGGCACACGCCTTCGGCATTCGCCTGGTGCGCGGCTTCACCTTCTGGCGCCAGGGCGACTACCAGGAGGACCGCATCCTCGACCTCTACCAGCCGGTGGTCGACATCCTGGAGGCCGAGGACATCGTGCTGGGCATCGAGAACGAGGCGTCGACCTTCATCGGCACCGGCCGCCGGCTGGCCGGCTTCCTCGACCGCCTCGCCTCCGACCGCGTGGGCGCCATCTGGGACGCCTGCAACGTGCTCTACGACGCCGACGACCCCGAGACCCCCTACCCCGACGGCTACCAGGCCATCAAGCCCCACGTCCGCCACGTCCACATCAAGGACTCCAAGCCCAACCCGCGGGGCGAGCAGGAGTGCTGCCCCGTGGGCGAGGGCGACATCGACTACGAAGGCCAGTTCCGAGCCCTCTTCGAGGACGACTACCGCGGCTGGGTGTCCCTCGAAACCCACTGGAGGCCGGTGGCCCTCAGCAAGGAGCAGGTGGACAAGCCCGGCGGCGCCGACTACTCCGCGGGAGCCGAGCAGGCCAGCACCATCTGCCTCCAGAACATCCAGCGGATCATCCAGAAGGTCCAGCCCCGGTAGCGCGTCGCGGCCCGCGCCGGAGCGGGGAGGCGGCGCCTCGCCGGGCATTGGGCCTTCCGCCCGGGCCGCGGCTCAGTGCATGAGGGAGTCGGGCGGCAGGTCGTCCGCGGAGGGGTCGTCGGTCGAGCTGTCGTCGTCGGTGGTGTCCTCTTCGGGGCCTTCCTCGCCGCTATCTTCCTTCTCTCGGTGCTGCTGCTCGTCGGGCTCCTGGCCTTCGCCGGGCTCGGTCTCTTCGGGCGGCTCTTCCTCGGGGGGCGGCTCCTCGCCGTACTCGTAGGCGTACTGGTCGGCGTAGGGGTCTTCGTATTCCTCGTCTTCATCGTAGGGCTGCTCGTCGGCCTCCTGGGGCGCTGCGGGCGCGGCAGCCCGGCGGGCCCCATCGGCGGCTTCCTGGGCGGCCCATTGCCGCTCCCAGCGGTCCCAGCGGCTTTCCTTGGGGCGGAAGAGCTTGGAGGCCTGGATGCTGATCTCGAGGAGGACGATCATGGGTCCCGCGAGCAGAAGCTGGGTGACCACGTCGGGCGGGGTGAGCAGGGCGCCGATGACGAAGAGGATGATGATGGCGTGGCGGCGCTTGCGGGCCAGGCCCTCGGGGGTGAGGATGCCCACGCGGGTGAGGGCCACGATGACCAGCGGCATCTCGAAGGCGAAGCCGAAGACCACCAGCAGCAGGCTCTCGAACTTCAGCGTGCGGGCGATGTTGAACCGCAGCTCCACCCCGTCGAACTTCGCCGTGTCCTGCATCAGGAACCGCATGGCCACGGGCACCACCTGGGTGTAGGCGAAGAGCACGCCCAGCGCGAAGAGCCCCGAGCCCACCAGCAGGATGGGCTTGACCAGGCGGCGTTCCTTGCGCTTGAGCCCCGGAGCGACGAAGGCCCACATCTCGTAGAGGGTCACGGGCACGGTGAGCGCCACGGCGGCCAGGAGGCAGATGTAGGCCGAGGTGATGAACATGGCCGGCGGGTTGTCGGCGAAGAAGTTCACCTCCACCTCGGTGCCCCGCTGGGCCGCCACCTTGGCCGCCACCCGCTCGCCCGCCGCTCGCACCGGGTAGCTGAGCAGGTCGTAGAGGTGGAAGCGGAAGCCGATGAAGAAGATGAGGAAGGCCCCGGCCACGGTGAAGATGCAGATGAGCAGCCGGGTGCGCAGCTCGACCAGGTGGCCGGAGAAGGGCATCCGCTTCTGGTCGATGCCGAACTCGTCCTCCCCCGCCTCGGGAGCCAGGTCGTAGGAGTCCTCGGCATGGACGCGTTCGGCGTGGGCCCCGTCCTGGCCCTCGGTCGGGGCGTCGGGCTGGGTGGAGTCCTCGGGGGCCCCTTCGTCGGGGCGGTCCTCGCGTCCGGCGTCGCCGGCACCGTGTTGCAGGTCGTCGTCGGGCATCGGCTAGCCGCCTGGCCTCGATTCTGCTCTCGGGCCCCGCGGGGAAGCGCCGGGCGGGGCCTTCGCATAGGCCATATAGGTCGTATAGGTCCTATAGGTCGCATAGGACGTGCGCGGCCTGCCCCGCCTGTGCGCCGCGCTCCTCACGCCGGGCCGCTCCCGCAGGGGTTCCAGCAAGCGAAGGTGTGGCCCGGCCGGGCCTGCTCGGTGGGCGGCTCCTCGGCGGCGCATGGCCCGGCGGCCCGTTCGCACCGGGGCTGGAAGGCGCAGCCGGGGGGCCGGCGAGCCAGGTCGGGCACGGTACCGGGGATCACCGCGAGGTCGCCGCTGCGGGCCTCCACCCGGGGGATAGACCGCAGGAGGCCGTGGGTGTAGGGGTGGCGGGCCTGGCCGAAGATGGCGTCCACGGGAGCGGTCTCGACGATCCGCCCGGCGTACATCACGGCCACCCGGTCGGCCATCTGGGCCACCAGGCCGAGGTCGTGGGTCACCAGGAGGAGCGCCAGGTCGCTCTCGGCGCGAATACTCGCGAAGAGCTCCATGATCTGGGCCTGGATGGTCACGTCGAGGGCGGTGGTGGGCTCGTCGGCGATGAGGAGCCTCGGCCGGCAGGCCACGGCCATGGCGACCATGGCCCGCTGCCGCATGCCCCCCGAAAGCTGGTGCGGATAGTCGCTGGCCCGCTGCTCGGGCTCGGGGATTTGGACGCGTCGGAGGAGGTCGACGGCCTCGGCCCGGGCCGCGGCGCGTCCCACCTGGCGGTGGGCCATGATGGCCTCCGCGATCTGGAATCCCACGGTGAGCGCCGGGTTGAGGCTGCTCATCGGCTCCTGGAATACCATGGCCACCTCGCCTCCCCGCACCTGGCGCATCCGGCGCCGGGGCAGGCTCAACAGGTCGCGGCCCCCCAGCAGCACCTGGCCCCCCTCGATGCGCCCCGGGGGGGAAGGCACGAGCCGCAGGACGGAGAGCGCGGTGACGCTCTTCCCGCAGCCGCTCTCGCCCACCAGCCCCACGCATTCGCCGCGGCGGACCTCCAGGTCCACCCCATCCACCGCCTGGACCACGGCGTCGTGGAGGTAGAATGTGGTTCGAAGCCCACGGACCTGGAGCACCGGCGGTGCGGCAGAACCCGTGGGCTGTCGGTGGGCTAAGGCGGGCGAACCTGTCTCGGGCAGTGCCGGGCTCCTTCGGGATGGACCGCCTCGTGGCCAACGGGCTCAATGCTATCGCATGGCCGGCTCAAAGTCAAGCCAGGCGGCGGCCGCGCCGAGGCCGGGGACCGTGCCCGGGAGGGGAGAACTTTCTGCGCTAACGGTTGCAAAGGGCCTTCTCTTCTGCTAGACTGCCGCACACCCTGCGAGGAGGGAAGCGAGGCCGGCGCCCTGGCCGTCAGGGGCCGGTACGGATGGGGAGGCCGGACATATTGGAGGGTTCCGCCGTGGGTGCGACTCGGATCGGGGTCCGGCCCCGGGCGTCGCCCGCCCGAGCCGGCAGATGTGGGCTGTGCGAACCTTATCTCGGGAATAAGGAGTCCTAGCCTTGGATGCGACGACATTGCCAAATCGGCGGCGCCTGTTCGTGGCCAGTTGCTGCGCCCTGGTCGCCACGTCCATGGCGTTCTCGCTGCGCGCGGACATCATGGGCGACCTGGGCTGGCAGTTCAAGCTCTCGGAGGCCAAGCTCGGCCTGGCCGTGGGCCCCGGTATCTGGGGCTTCACGGTGTCCATCATCCTGTGGAGCATGGTGATCGACGTCCTGGGCCTGGGCACCTGCCTGTGGATGGCCTTCGCCGGCCACTTGATAGGCACGAGCGTGGTGATTTTCGCCCAGGGCTTCGCCTCCCTGTTCATCGGCTGGCTGCTCATTGGGCTGGCTAACGGCATGGTGGAAGCCTCCATCAATCCCCTGGCCGCCACGGTGTATGCGGACAAGAAGACGCATATGCTCAACATTCTGCACGCGTGGTGGCCGGGCGGCCTGATCCTTGGCGGCCTGATGGGCTTCGGCCTCACCAAGGTGATTGGCCTGGACTCGCCGGACATCGCCGAGTCCACGCGCTCCATCGGCTGGAAGATCAAGATGTGCTTCGTGTTCATCCCCACCCTCATCTACGGCGGGCTGATCCTGGGGCAGAAGTTTCCCAAGACCGAGCGTGCCGCGGCAGGGGTGTCCACGGGCGACATGTTCAAGCAAGTCGGTCGCCCCCTGTTCCTTTTCCTGCTGCTGTGCATGCTCCTCACGGCGTCCACGGAGCTGGGCTTCAACCAGTGGGTGGACGTGCTGATGCGCAAGATCGCGGGCCTGCCGGGCATCCTGGTTCTGGTCTACACCTCGGCCCTGATGTTCATCTTGCGCCACTTCGCCGGCCCGCTGGTCCACCGCTTCTCGCCCCCTGGGCTGCTGGTGACCATGGCCGTGATCTCCCTGATCGGGCTGCTGGCCCTCAGCCAGTCGAGCACCACGGGGGCCATCTTCCTGTCCGCCACCGTCCTGGGCATCGGCGTGGCCTACTTCTGGCCCACCATGCTGGGCACCACGTCGGAGCTGTTCCCCAAGGGCGGCGCCCTGCTGCTCGGCCTCATGGGCGGCGCCGGCATGGCCATCGTGGGTTGGGTCACCGTGCCCATCATGGGCTACATCCAGGACCAGTATACCCTCAGCTCCCTGCCTCCTAAGGTGGAGGCCCAGGTGGTCGAAGACCGCCGCGTGAACCAGGACAAGGTGGAAGAGCTGAGCGAGGAAGACCAGCAAGAGGTCAAGGACGCCCAGAAGTACGCGGCCAAGAACACCGTGCTGTGGCTGGCCGTGTGTCCCGCGGTCCTCATCGCCCTCTTCGGCGGCTTCTATCTCCACACCAAGAAGAAGGGCGGCTACAAACAGGAGGTCCTGGCCACCACCGGCGAGGCCGTCTCCGAAGGGGTCGAGGCCGCCGAGGCCGAACCCCCTGCTCCCGAGGAAGGCCCCGCCGCACCGCCGGCCGAGGGCCCCGAGCCCGAGGCCCAGAGGCCTCCGGAGCCGGGAGCCCAAGCCGGCCCCCCGCCTTCTCCTCAGGGCGAGCAGCCGCCGGAGAGCGAGAAGCCGGAAGGCGGCGAGCAGGCCCCCGGACCCGACGAAGAAGAAAAGGACCAAGGCGGCGGGCAGCAGGCCTAGGGCCTCCGCCGCTGCACGCTCGCGTGCATGCATCCCGGCCGTCGCTCCCCTCGGGGGAGCGGCGGCCTCTCTTTGCGGGCGGGCCGGCGGCCCCCGTGGGCCGCCGGCCCGCCGCCTCGCGGTGCCTCGCCACAGCGGGCTTCTGGCGCGCATTGACTTTTGGCCGGGCACAGGTATAATCTGGGCCTTCACGACGTAGCTTTCGGAAGGGAAAGGGCTTGCAGACGGCGCAGGAGAAGGCGGCAGTGCTGGTCGAGGCGCTGCCCTACCTCAAGGAGTTCCGAGGCCGCACCGTGGTGGTCAAGCTCGGCGGCGCGGCCATCGAGCCCGGGGGCGACCTGGGCGACGTGCTCCACAGCATCGTGTTCCTCAGCTACGCGGGCATCCGGCCCGTGGTGGTCCATGGGGGCGGCCCCTACATCACCCGCGCCATGGAGGAGGCGGGCATCGAGGCGGTCTTCGTACGCGGCCAGCGGGTGACCGACGCCGAGTCGCTGGCCATCGTAGAGCGGGTGCTCATCCACCAGGTGAACGCCCGGCTGGTGGCGGCCATCGACCGCCTGGGGGGACAGGCCGTGGGCCTCCACTCCCGCAACGGCAAGCCCCTGCTAGCCGAGAAGCTCTACGGCGCCGCCGAAGACGGCTCGCCCGTGGACCTGGGCTTCGTGGGACGGGTGGCCGCGGTGCGCACCGCCGTGGTCCACGAAGTGCTCGATGTGGGCAGCATCCCCGTCATCGCGCCCCTGGGCACGGCCCCCGATGGCCAAACGCTCAACTGCAACGCCGACGGCGTGGCCTGGAAGGTCGCCGCCGACCTGGGGGCCGAGAAGCTGGTCCTCCTCAGCGACGTGCCCGGCGTGCTCCGCGACCGCCAGGACCCCGCCTCCCTCCTCTCCACCATCACTCAGGAAGAGGCCGAGCAGCTCGAACGCGAGGGAGTCATCGACGGCGGCATGGTGCCCAAGGTCCAGGCCTGCCTGCGGGCCGTGGAGGCGGGGGTGCGCAAGGCCCATATGATCGACGGCCGCGTGTGCCACGCCCTGCTCCTGGAGATCTTCACCGACCAGGGGGTGGGCACCGAGATCATCCGCTCGCGCCCCGCCGCCGCCGAGGCCAGACCAGGCTCCTGAGCCGCGGCCTCCGACCCGCACCCGCAGCCACCGGATGTACGCCACAATGACCACCGCAGAAACCATCGCTCTCTTCGACGCCCACGTGGTGCCCAACTACAATCGCACCCCCGTGGTCCTGGTGCGCGGCGAGGGCAGCCGCGTGTGGGACGCCGAAGGCCGCTGCTACCTCGACCTCTTCCCCGGCTGGGGGGTGAACGGCCTGGGCCACTGCCACCCCCGCGTGGTGGAGGCCGTCCGCCGGCAGGCGGGCATCCTCCTCCACGTGGCCAACAACTGGTACATGGAGCCCCAGGGCATCCTCGCCCGCCACATCGCCGAGAAATCCTTCGGCGGCCAGTGCTTCTTCTGCAACAGCGGGGCCGAGGCCAACGAGGCGGCCATCAAGCTGGCCCGCAAGCACGCCGGCCCGGGACGTTTCAAGATCATCACCGCCTACGGCTCCTTCCACGGCCGCACCCTCACCACCGTGGCCGCGACCGGACAGGCCAAGTACCACGCCGGCTTCCATCCCCTGCCCCCGGGATTCGTCCACGTGCCCTACGACGACCCCGACGTGGTGGCCAAGGTGGCCGACGAGGAGACGTGCGCCGTGCTCGTCGAGCCCATCCAGGGCGAGGGAGGGGTGAACGTGCCCGCCGACGACTACCTGCCCCGCCTCCGCGAGCTGTGCGACCAGCGGGGCATCCTCCTCATCCTCGACGAGGTCCAGACCGGCGTGGGCCGCACCGGCCGGTGGTTCGCCCATCAGCACGGCCCGGTGGTGCCCGACATGATGACCCTCTCCAAGGCCCTCGGCGGGGGCCTGGCCCTGGGCGCCCTGGTGGCCAAGCCCCAGGTGGCCGAGAGCCTCACGCCGGGCAGCCACGCATGCACCTTCGGAGGCAATCCCATCGCCTGCGCCGGCGGCATCGCCGCCTTCGAGGCCATCGAGGAAGATGGCCTCTTGGAGAACGCCCGCCGCATCGGCGAGCAGATCAAGAGCCGCTTGAGCCCCGTGGCCGAGGAACTCGACACCGTCCGCGAGGTGCGAGGGATGGGCTGCATGCTGGGGCTCGAGCTCACACGCCCCGGCGCCGACATCGTCCAGCGCTGCATGGAGGAGGGCCTGCTCATCAACTGCACCCACGAGCGCGTGCTCCGCATGCTCCCCTCCATGGCCGCCACCGAGGCCGAGATCGACGAGGGGATGGACATCCTGGAGCGCGTGCTGACCAGCAGCGATTGACCCGGCGGGCCGTGCCCCGGCGCCCGGCCCCCCAGGCCCAGGAGGCGAACATTGAGCCCGCGAAGCGCCCCACGAGCCGACGGCCGCGGCGCCGACGCGCTGCGCCCCGTGGCCATTCGCCGCCGCTACACCTCGACCCCCCAGGGCTCCGTGCTCATCCGCCTGGGCAACACCCAGGTGCTGTGCACGGCCATGGTCGAGGAGGGCGTGCCCCGCTTCCTCGACGGCACGCGCAGCGGGTGGGTGACCGCCGAGTACGCCATGCTCCCGGGCTCCACCCGCCAGCGCAAGCCCCGCGATTCCTACGCCCGCCTGGACGCCCGCGGCGTCGAAATCCGGCGCCTCATCGGCCGCGTCCTGCGAGCCGTCGTCTGCCTCCCGGGCCTCGCCGGCCACACCGTGTGGCTGGACTGCGACGTGCTGGAAGCCGACGGGAGCACGCGCACGGCCGCCATCACCGGCGCGTACGTGGCCCTGGCCGACGCCACGGCCTGGATGCGCAACCACAAGCTCATCCCGGCCTCGCCGCTGCGGGCCATGGTCGCCGCGGTCAGCGTGGGCATCCTCGACGGCCAGCCGGCCCTCGACCTGTGCTACGGCGAGGACGCCGCCGCGGCGGTGGACATGAACGTGGCCATGACCGACCGGGGCCAGCTCGTGGAGCTCCAGGGCACCGGCGAGCAGCGCACCTTCACCCGGCCCGAGCTGGGCCAGATGCTCGACCTCGCCGAGGCGGGCACCCGAGAGCTGTTCGAATGCCAGACCCGCGCGCTCCGCTGGAAGCACAAACCATGGGAGGCCACGTGAGCCCGCCCACCCTCCAGACCATCGTCCTGGGCAGCCGCAACCCGGGCAAGCTGCGAGAACTCCGCGAGGCGCTCGGCGACCTGCCCGTGGACCTCCGCCGACTCGACGACTGCCGCCAGGCCCAGATGCCCCAGGAGGACGGCACCACCTTCGCCCAGAACGCCCGCAAGAAGGCCCTCGGCCTCGCCGGCCAGCTCGACACCTGGGTGGTGGCCGACGACTCCGGGCTCTGTGTGGACGCTCTCGGCGGGCGCCCCGGCGTACGCTCCGCACGCTACGCCCAGCCCGACGCCACCGACGCCCAGAACCTGCAACGCCTGCTGGAGGAGCTGGCCGACGTCGAGGACGCCAAGCGCGACGCGAAGTTCGTGTGCGCCCTGGCCCTCGCTTCGCCCCAGGGCCTGCTCTTCGAGACCCAGCGGTCGTGCAAGGGACGCATCACCCGCCACCCCCGCGGCCACAACGGGTTCGGCTACGACCCCCTGTTCCTCTATCCCCCCTACGGAGCGACCTTCGCCGAGGTCTCGCCCGAGGCCAAGAACCAGGTGAGCCACCGCGGCAAGGCCCTCCGGGCTCTCGCCCAGCGCCTGCCAGAGCTCCTGGAGGCCCGCCACGAGGAGGACCCCTGAATGGCCACCCACTACGTCGGCATCGACCTGGGAGGAACGAACATCAAGGGCGGAGCCGTGGACCCCCATGGCCGCCTGGCCCATTTCACCAGCATCGAGACCGAAGGGGAGAAGGGCCGCGACCACGTGCTCGACCGCATCGCTATGCTGGCCGACCAGGTGCGCCAGGAGGCGGGCCTGAGCCGCGACGACGTGGCCGGCGTGGGCATCGGCTCCCCCGGGCCCCTGGACAGCCGCAAGGGGATCATCCACGAGGCCCCCAACCTCCCGGGCTGGGAGAACCTGCCGCTCGCCGACGCAGTGAGCCGCCGCTGCGGATACCCCGTGGTCATCGAAAACGACGCCAACGCCGCCGCGTTGGCCGAGGCCGTGGCGGGAGCGGGCAAGGGCCTGGGCTGCATGCTCATGCTCACCCTGGGCACGGGCATCGGCGGCGGCATCGTGCTCGACGGCCGCGTGTGGCACGGGGCCGACGGCATCGCGGCCGAGCTGGGCCACGTCTCCGTGTGCTGCAACGGCGTGCGATGCAACTGCGGGTCCACGGGCTGCGTGGAGGCCTACGCCTCCGCCACCGGGGTGGTCCGCCGGGCCACCGAGGGCCTCCAGGAAGTCCCCGACAGCGCCCTGGCCAAGGTCCCCAAGCTCACCTCTCAGGCGGTCTTCGAGGCCGCGGCCCAGGGCGACGCCCTGGCCGAACGCGTGGTCGACGACACCATCGTCTACCTGGCCACGGCGATGGGGAGCTTGATCAACATTTTCAACCCTGACATGATTGTGCTTTTCGGCGGCATGACCAACGCCGGCGACCAGCTCTTCGAGCCCGTGCGTCGGGAGGTGGCCCGGCGCTGCTTCCCCATCGGCGCCCGGCGCTGCCAGATCGTGGGTAGCGAGCTCGGCCTCCACGCGGGAGTCATCGGGGCCGCCATCGCCGCCAAGCAGCGCCTCGAGGAGCAGGACTGAGCAGCCCGGGGCACAGGCCCCCCAGGGGCGGGCGGCCCAGCGCTTGCGAAAGCAAAGAGCCCTATGGCCAAGAACACCACGCCCGAGAAGCCCCACTGGCGGCGCCAGGCCCGCGAGATCGCCGACTCTTTGGCCATCGCCTTCATCCTGGCCATGGTGATCCGCCACTTCGTGCTCGAGGTGTTCAAGATCCCCACCAAGTCGATGGAGCCCACCCTCCTCGGCGACCCCCTCTACGGCGACAAGATCCTGGTCAATAAGTTCGCCTACGACTTCCAGGACCCCGACCGCTGGGACGTGATCGTCTTCAAGTACCCCGAGAACGTCTCCCGCAACTACATCAAGCGCGTGGTCGGCCTCCCCGGGGAGACCATCGAGATCCGGGACGGCGACGTGTTCATCGACGGCCACATCGCCCGCAAGCCCTGGCGGGTGCAGAAGGCCCTGTGGCGACGGCGCTCCGAATCGGGCCAGGCCGAGGCCTGGCGGCCCCGCGACCCCCGCGTGTGGGACCTGGCCGACCATCGCTTCGCCGCCAACTGCCAGGGCCGCGACGGAGCCCACTACGTCGACTACGTGCAGGCCGTCCTGGCCTACGAGGAGCGGGTGTTCCGCCACTCCCGCCACCAGTTCATCCCCTACCACACCAACGACGTGATGGTCGGCTTCCACCTCGTGCCCCGCCGCATGGGGGGCACGGTCCTGGTGCAGCTCACGGTGCGCACCTACCGGGGCATCAACGACGAGGACCCCCTCCTGGGCTGGACCGTCGAGCTGCCCGTGGCCGCCGACCGCGCGGAACCGCGCATCTTCGAGAACCGCCGAGGCCAGCACACCGGCGTGCCCGTGGCCAGCGGCCAGCCCTACGCCCTGGAGGCCGAAAGCCCCACCCGCGTCGAAGTGGCCAACGTGGACCGCGCCGTGATCGTGAGGGTGGGCGAGCGCGAGGTGGCCCGCCACGACTACGAGCTCGACCGCCAGTACTTCCGCGAGCGCGGCTTCCAGAGCCACCCCGACATCTCCGTGGGCTGCCAGAACGCCCACCTCGAGGTGCGCGAGCCGGCGGTCTACGTGGACGTCTACTACACCGACCCCCCGCCCCGGCGGGGCGAGAACGGCGAGGCGCTCACGGAATTCCGACTGCGCCCCGACCAGTTCTTCGTCCTCGGCGACAACAGTGCGAACTCCAACGACAGCCGCTACTGGGGCCCCGTGCCCCGCAGCTACCTGGTGGGCGAGGCCTTCCTCGTCCTCTGGCCCCTGGGCCGCATGAAAATCGTGCGCTGAGCCGCCCCGGAAGGAATCGCCCATGGAACTCCTGGCCTGCGAAAACCTGGTGAAAATCTACGGCGGGCGCCGCGTGGTCGACGACGCCAGCTTCGAGGTCCGAGGCAGCGAGATCGTCGGCCTCCTGGGCCCCAACGGAGCGGGCAAGACCACCTCCTTCCGCATGGTGATGGGCATGATCCGGCCCAACGCGGGCGCCGTGCGCTTCCGCAACCAGCCCATCACCCGCTTCCCCATGTACAAGCGGGCCCGCCTGGGCATCGGATACCTCTCCCAGGAGCCCTCTCTGTTCCAGCGGCTCAGCGTGGAGGACAACCTCCTGGCCATCCTGGAGACCCTCCACATCGGCAAGGACGAGCGCCACCAACGCCTGGACAGCCTGCTCGCCGACCTGGAGCTCACCCACATCCGCAAGAACATGGCCTACACCCTCTCCGGCGGCGAGCGCCGCCGCCTGGAGATCGCCAGGGCACTGATCACCAACCCCCAGATCTTCCTCCTCGACGAGCCCTTCTCGGGCATCGACCCCAAGAAGATCACCGACATCCAGGGCATCCTCCGAAACCTCAAGGCCAAGGGCATGAGCCTCCTGCTCACCGACCACAACGTCCGCGACACGCTCAAGGTCACCGACCGCGCTTACATCATCGACCAGGGCACCATCGTCGCCCACGGCTCGCCCGACGAAATCGTCAGCCACCCCGAAGTCAAGGCGCGCTACCTGGGCGACGACTTCACCATGTAGCAGCGAGCCCACGCCCCTGCCATGTCCCACCTCCCTCTCGTGGCCATCACCATGGGCGACCCCGCGGGCATCGGCCCGGAGGTGGTGGTCAAGGCCCTCGCCGAGCCCGCCGTCGCCCAGGCTTGCCGTCCCGCCGTCTTCGGCGACGACGCCGCACTCCGCGAGGCCGCACGCCGACTGGGCCTGTCCGCCGACTGGCCCACCGTCCGCTCCCCCGAGGAGCTGCGGCCCCACGCCCAGGAACCCGTGGTGTGCGACCTGGGGGGATGCCCGCCCGAGCTGCTCTTCGCCGCACGCCCCACTCGCGAGGGAGGCCTGGCCTCCGTCCACTACCTGGTGGCGGCGGCCCGGGCGGCCCGCAGCGGGGCCGTCGACGCCGTGGCCACGGCGCCCATCAACAAGCAGGCCCTCGCCCTGGCCAGCTCCCCCTTCACCGGCCACACCAGCCTGCTGGCCGACCTGCTGGGCGTACGCCGCCCGGTGATGATGCTCGTGGGCGGGCCGCTGCGGGTGGCCCTGGCCACCATCCACATCCCCCTGGCCGAGGTGCCCCGGGCGCTCTCCACCCCCGGCATCGTGGACACGGCGACGATCACGCACGATGCCCTGCGCCGCTTCTTCGCCATCCCCCAGCCCCGCCTGGCCGTCTGCGGCCTCAACCCCCACGCGGGCGAGGGCTCGCGCTTCGGCACCGAGGAGCTGCGGCTCATCGAGCCCGCCGTGGTGGCGCTCCGCCGCAGCGGGGTGAACGCCAGGGGCCCGCTCCCGCCCGACACCTGTTTCTGGCGAGCCGCCCGGGGCGAGTTCGACGCCGTCGTGGCCATGTACCACGACCAGGGCCTCATCCCCCTCAAGCTGCTGGCCTTCGAGGATGCGGTGAACGTGACCCTCGGGCTGCCCATCGTCCGCACGTCGGTGGACCACGGGACGGCCTACGACATCGCGGGCCGGGGCACCGCCTCCCACCGCTCGATGGTGGCCGCGGCCGAGCTGGCGGCGCGGATGGCCGCGGCACGAGGCAAAGAGAACTAGGCCCGCGGCGCCGGCCAGGGCTCACCGTTCGTCGGGGGGCAGGGGCAGGGCGTAGTTCACACACCTGCGGCCGCTGCTCATCCACGAGTAGTCGACGCCCCGGATGGCCCGGACGATGGCCTCGCTGTGGGGGAAGTCGGGCCGCACGTAGTAGTGGTGGGTGTCGTAGGGGCTCTCCCCGTAGATGGCTGCGACGACGTAGCCGTTGCTCTCCGCATAGCGCTTGAGGGTAGTGCACATCGCGTGCCACGCGTCGCGGCGGCCGAGGTCGGCCAGCGGCGAGAAGTAGGCGTGGAACTGGATGACCTCGGGGCGATAGCGATCGATGTGCGCCTCCGTCAGGCCGTGGACCGCCACGTGGTGGTCGTTGAGGCCCCAGGCGTCGAGCGCTCGCCACTGCGAGTAGAGGGGCAGCAGCCCGGCCTCGGTCACGGCGATCGTGTAGCCCCGGTCGCGGTAGCCCCGCAGCATCAGGGCCACGTCGTACAGGCCGTCGCGGAAGCGAGTGGGGAACCGCGAGACCCGGTGCTGATAGCCCAGCACCATCAGCGCCACCAGCGTCGCGACACACACCAGGCTTCGGCGGGCACCAGGCCCCAGCTCCGACAGGCGCGGCAGCCGCCACTCCCTCCCCAGCCCGCGAACCAGCCGAGGCCACGACAGCAGCACCAGCGGCACCACCGCATACTGGAGCCGGCCGAAGACGTTCCCCTCGTCCGACACCAGCAACCACAGCCCCACGAACCCGGCGAGCGGAATGAGCGCGAAAACCGTCTCCACCGCCGTATCCCGCCGTCGCAGGCCCGCAACGAACGCGGGAGCGAACGGCAGGCAGAAGACCGCCGCGTACCGCACCGCGCTGCGCAGGCCGTCGAGGTGCACCGCCCCGCCCCCCTTCTTGTAGTAGGGGTTGGGCAGCGGGTGTCCGAAATAGCTCCACCGCCACGCGAAGTAGGCCCCGCCCAGCACCACGAATGCCGCCCCGAACACGAACACCGCACGACGCGAGCCTCGCCACCCCCGCCGGTAGACCACCGCGGCGAGCATGAGCAGCGCCAGGAACACCCCCTCGGGACGCGTGAGCCCCATCCCCAGGCACACCAGCGCGAATCCCAGCGCGGTCCTGGCCTCATCGGCGCCGTCGGCCAGGCGATACGCCAGCCACCACGCCCCCAGCACGAAGAGCGCGAAGAAAGGCGTGCCGAAGCCCCCCGAGGCATACCGCAGGGCCGGCCCCACCGCCAGGTAGAGCGCCGAAAACGCCGCCACCCACCGGCTGGAGCCGTGTAACGCCCGGATCCCCCAGTAGACCGCCAGCACGCCCAGGCCCGCCGAGCCCACGGCGATGGCGAACACCGCGCCCCGCACCAGGGCCACCTGGCTCACGCCCCCGCCGCACACCAGGCCCCCCAGCCTGGCCCCCGCGGCGACCACGACCATGAAGAGGAAATCGGTCGCCCCGTCCACCGGCGCCTCCCCCACGTTCCACACGATGCCGTGGCCTTCCGCCACGTGCTTCGCGTAGCGCATCAGGATCGCCGCGTCCTCGAACGGATGGGCAGACCAGTAGACGCAGGTCGCGCCGTAGCCAGCGGCGGCCACGAGCAGGGCCAGCGCCCAGGCCGCGTCCCTACGAATCGCCTCGCCGCGCTCGCCCATGGCGTCCCTCGCTGCCTGCTGGTGACGGCCCGTATCCTACCCGCCCGCGGGGGCCGGTGCAAAGGCCGATGGTCGCGCCCGCCTGGTTGACACGCCCCGCCGGCCAGTCTATAATCCGCGCCGGACGGCCCGCGAGGGGCAGGGAACACAACGGGGCGTGAGCCAATGGAGACGGTTCCGTGAGGCAACTACCAGGTCTCGCGGCGCTGGCGGCCGGGGTGCTGGCGGCCTCGGCGGCCGTGGCCGGCGAGGCGGCGCCCGCGGCGCCCCAGGGGCCGTCGGGCGGCATCCTCAAGTGGATCGCCGACAATCCCTTCACCGCCACCCTCCTCTTCCTCGTCCTGGCCACCCTGCTCGGGACCATCATCTCCCGCTTCGTCCGCGACCGCTGCCTCAAGGACTTCGAGGGCTACCCCGTGAGCCTGGAGCTGAAGGACGGGCGGATCTACCACGGGGAGCTGGACGTGGAGAAGAGCGGCCTGGAATTCCTCTACGAGCGCACCGCGCCCCAGGAGGGCCTCACAAAGACCAGCTTCCTGATCTTCCAGCCCGAGTACGCCACCCTCCACGCCCTCCTGCGCTACCACGACCGGCTCAGCGAGCAACAGATGCGGGCACGCGAGCGCGCCGCCCAGAAGGCCTACCACCCCAACATCTTCCGCCGCTCCTGGCGAGCCCTTCGCAACTTCCTGGCCGCCGTCAAGGACTCCCTGATCGAGGCCTTCCGCCTGGTCATGGGACGGGTGAAGGGCATCCAGGCCGCGGCCCCCGTGATGCAGACCGGCGGCGGCTACATCGACCGCGTGGGCCAGCAGGCCATCGGCACCGCCGCCGATGTGACCTACGACCCCCTGCTGGAGAAGCAGATCGGCCTCCGCGTGGTCGTCCAGCTGCCCCGCGACGCCGCCGCCCAGGACGAGTTCGTAGGCACCTTCCGGGAGTACACCAAGGACTTCTTCGAGCTGATGGACGTGGACTATGAGGCCCGCTGGGAGGTGGCCCTGCCCGCCCCGGGCACCGCGGCCTTCGAGCGCGGCGTCGCCGCCCAGCGCACGCCCGAGGGGGTGCACGTGGAGAACTGCGCCACCTTCCCCGTCCAGCTCGCCGCCGTCCGCCAGGAAGCCGCCGAGGGAGCCGGGCCGCCTCCGCCCCCCCTCCAGCTCCCGGTCACCATCCCCTCGGGCGAGAAGCTCGACTTCCCCCTGGCCCCCGAGGTCCCGGGCCTCGCCCTGGTCTTCGCCACCCGGCGGAAGGCGGACGTGGTGGTGCCCCGCACCGGCGCCTTCGTGCGCCACAAGAGCGAGTGGGCCATGCCCCGCAAGCTCATCGGCCACTTCCAGGAAGCGGTGGGGCTCCTGCCCGGCACCCACCGCGTGGTCTCCGCCCTCAAGCAGGGAGCCCAGCTCGTGAGCGCCCCCACGTCCCCCGCCACGGTGCCCTTCGTCAAGATGCACGGCTGCGGCAACGACTACATCTACATCGACTGCCGCTCCCGCACCCTGCCCCACCCGGCCCGGCTCGCCCGGCGGCTCAGCGACCGCCATTTCGGGATCGGCGCCGACGGCCTGATCCTCATCCTCCCCTCCCGGCGGGCCGACTTCAGGATGCGGATCTTCAACGCCGACGGCTCCGAGGCCGAGATGTGCGGCAACGGCATCCGATGCTTCGCAAAATACCTCTACGACCGGGGACTCCTCGAGGGCGAGCAGGCCACCATCGAAACCCGCGCCGGCGACCTCCAGGTCCACGTCGTCCCCGAAAACGGCCGCGCCGTCCGCGCCCGCGTGAACATGGGCCCCCCCCGCCTCGAACGCGCCGACATCCCCATGGAGGGACCGCCCGGCCAGGTGGTCGGCGAAGAGCTCACCATCGAGCTGCCCCACCAGGGCCCTGCCACCGTCCGCGTCACCGCCCTGTCCATGGGCAACCCCCACTGCGTGACCTTTGTCGACGACGTGGGCGACTACCCCGTCGAGGTCCACGGCCCGCTGCTCGAGAACCACCGGGCCTTCCCCCAGCGCACC
This sequence comes from Candidatus Brocadiia bacterium, assembly GCA_046538415.1. Classification (GTDB taxonomy): domain Bacteria; phylum Planctomycetota; class PUPC01; order DSUN01; family DSUN01; genus JBKHIY01. The sequence continues at coordinate 42,240 of JBKHIY010000031.1, forward strand.
AACGTCGAGTTCGTCCAGGTCCTCTCCCGCGACGAGGTCAAGATGCGCGTCTGGGAGCGCGGCTCGGGCGAGACCCTGGCCTGCGGCACTGGGGCCTCGGCCGTCGCCGTGGCCGGGGCGCTGGCGGGCAAGACCGAGCGCCAGGTCACGGTGCGCGTGCCCGGCGGCGTCCTCGAGCTCGACTGGGCGCAGGATGGCTGTGTGTATCTCTCCGGGCCCGTCGAAGAGGTCTTCGAGGGGCTCGTCGAGGTCTGATCGCCCGTGGGTGGCCAAGAGCAGCGGCCTGCGAGGCGCTTCTTACCTTCCGTAAGCCTCCAGCACCTCGATCTCTCCGCTCGGCTCGTCAGCCGTCGGCGGCCCCGGCCTCGGCGACGATGCAGCGCGCGGCGCGGAGCGCGGCGTGGGCCACCTCGGGATCGTCGCAGGCCAGCTCGCGCCGCAGGAAGGGAAGGGCCCGCCGATCGCCGATGGCGCCCAGAGCCAGGGCCGCGGCCCGACGCACCTGGGGTTCGCGGTGGCGAAGCAGCGCGATCAGACAGGGCACGGCCCGCCGGGAGCCGTAGAGGCCCAGGCGAGCCGCGGCCGCGGCCGTCTCGTGCCCCCGGCTGAGCTCGAGGAGGGCGTCCTCCAGGGGCGGCTGCCCCTCGCGAGCGGCCCGTTCGCCGTCCGGCCCGCGGCCGGGCGGGGCGATGGGCTCGGCCCGGGCCGCGGACCCGGCGCCGGTGCGCCCCGGGGAGGCGCTCTCCGCCCGGTCGCGCCGCACGCCGACGGCAGCGAGCGCGCCGAGCAGCAGGATCGAGGCGGACCGCAGGGCTCTCACCGCCGCAGCCTCCGTACCGAGGACGTAAGCTCTTTCATAACAGCGCCTTGGGCGGCAGACCGCGGCCCCGGGCCGCGGCCGGCGTCCCGGAAAGCCTACCCCGCCCGGCGCACGGAGTCAACGCCCCCGCACGGGAGCGCGGCGGGGCTCAGCGAGCCGCGTCCTCGAGCACGTCGTCGTAGCGGGCGATGAGGGCCGGCCAGCCGAAGCGCTCGGCCAGGTGGCGGAGGTCGCAGCAGCGGGTGGCCTCGAGGTGGGCGATGGCGTCGCGGAGGCGGCCCAGGAGGTCGGGCGGGTCCCGATAGAGATGTCGCTCGTGGTACTCGGCGGGCAGGATTTCGGGATAGGTGAGCTTATCGGGCAAGAGGGGGAAGCAGCGGCAGTAGAGGGCCTCGACGGCGGCGATGCCGAAGAACTCGTGGTGGGCCGTGGAGACCGCGATGTCGGCCTTGTGCAGCAGCCGTGCGTAGTCGGCCCGGCTCTCGAGGTAGCCGAAGTGCTCGATGCGGTCGGCCAGCCGGCGGCGGGCGACGTCGAAGATCACGGGCTCGCGGCGGAAGCTCTGACCCGCCACGGCCAGGCGGAAGGGCCGATGCTCCTCGGCGAGGTCGAACATGGCGGTGAAGAAGGCCTCGGGATTCTTGTCGTACTCCCAGCGGTGGTTCCACACGATCAGGGCCGGTCCCTCGCGGGTCGGCGGCTCGTCGACGTCGAGGGTGGAGAGGTCGATCCCCAGGGGCAGGACCTCCGAGCGCTCGGCGATGGCCTCGGGCACGCCTTCAGGCACGCAATCGGGCATACGGCCCAGCAGGCCGGCCACGGCCTCGAGGAATTCTCCGCGGTGGAACGCGGAGTTGAACAGCACGCGGTCGGCGGCCAGGCAGGTGGTGATGTTGGTGAAGCCGTACTGGTAGTCGCGCTCGGACTCGTGCTGGACCGGGTAGGTGAGCTGGTTCTCGTGGAAGTAGACGACCTTGGGCACGTCGGCCAGGCGGCGGGGGCGGAGGCCCACCAGGCAGGCGAGGTCCAGGAAGTCGCTGAGGAAGAGCAGGTCGAAGGGCTGATCGAGCTGGCGGGCCACGCTGAGGGCCGCGCCGCGCATACGCCACTTCCACTTCCGTGGCGGGAGGCCCACACAGGTCCACTCGTGGCGGCTGTGGCGCACCAGGCCATCGAGGAAGGCCCGGTGGGAGCCGCCGTAGTAGGGCTCGATGGCGAGGACGCGAAGACTCACGGCTTCCCGCCGGCTGGGGACTGCGCGTCGATCCGGACGATGGTGGCCTCGCGGCGGAGACGCTCCAGCAGCTGGCGCTCCAGCCGCTGGCGCTGCTGGCGCTGGAGCCGACGCAGGATCTGGGGCCGGGCCTCGGCAAGCGAGAGGGCGCCACCCTCCTGAACGCCGGTCAGCTTGAGGATCAGGAAGCCGTCGGCCATGGGCACCAGGCCGCTGACCTCGCCCGGCTCGAGCGATGCGACCGCCTGCTCGAGGGGCTCCACCCAGGAGCCCTTCTCGAGCCACCCCTGGTCGCCCCCCTTCCGGGCCGCCGGCCCGTGGGAGGCCTGGCGCGCCAGGGCCGCGAAATCCTCGCCCTTCTTCAGGCGCTCGAGGATCTCCCCGGCGAGGCGCCGGGCATCGCTACGCGTGGCCGGCCCTCCGTCGGGGCTCTTCATCTCGCGAGGATAGATGGCGATGAGGGACACGCGGCGGCGCTCGGGCAGGGCGAACTCCTCGCTGTGCTTGCGGTAGTAGGCCGCCACCTGCTCGGGGGTGACGCTGCGCACGCTCTGGAGGCGCATCAGGAGGCGCTCCACGAGGAGGGTCTCTCGCACCATGTCGCGGTAGCCCTCCACGTCCACCCCCCGGTCCTTCCAGCGCTGGATTTCGGCGTTGACGTCCTCGGGGTCGACCTCGATGCCCTGGCGCTTGGCCTCCTGGACCAGCAGTCGCTGGTCGATGAGCATCTGGCGGGCCTTCTCCCAGATGTCGCCGAGGGTCTCGGGGTCGGTCTCGGCGGCCTTGCGGCGGATCTCGGCCACCAGGCGGTCCACCTCCATCTTGGTGACCGGCTCGTCGTTGACGACGGCCACCACGGCGTTGATGAGCTCCCCTTCGGAGTCCGCGGCTACACCGCCGACCACGACCAGCAGGGGCCACGCCAACATCCACACTCTCGCCATGGGGTCGACACTCCGCTCCGTGCGGCCGCCGCCCCGCGCCACGGGGCGCGTCGGGTCGGCAGGCCTCTCCGCCCGGGGATGGTAGCAGATGGCCGGAGGGGAGTCAAGGTGGTCGTGGCCAGCCGCAGGGGAAATGCTTTGACAGGCCGAGGGAGGTGCTCTATAATCAGAAGG
>JBKHIY010000115.1:0-12650 GCA_046538415.1 Candidatus Brocadiia bacterium
GATGCTGGATGCTCGATGCTGGATGCTCGATGAAGAAGCAGAGGCGCCCGCTGTCGAGCATCGAGCATCCAAAGCCCCAGGATTGTCAATGGGGCCCGTTCCTGCTATACTGCGGGCCCGTCGCCAGGGAAACCGCAAGCAGGGGATCCCGCGCCCATGGCCGAGGCGCCGGACCGCGACGTGACCGTGCACATGGTGGGCAACGCCCACATCGACCCGGTGTGGCTGTGGCGCGCCGAGGAGGGGCTGGCCGAGGTGCGCGACACCTGCCGCGCCGCCCTGGAGCGGATGGACGAGACCCCGGGGTTCACCTTCTCCCGCAGCTCCGCCGCCGTCTACCAGTGGCTCCAGACCTACCACGGGGAGCTCTTCGAGCGCATCCGCCGACGGGTGGTCGAGGGGCGGTGGTGCATCGTGGGCGGCTGGTGGGTGCAGGCCGACTGCAATCTGCCCTGCGGCGAGAGCTTCGTGCGCCAGGCGCTCTACGGCAAGCGCTACTTCGCCCAGGCCTTCGGCGCCGACGTGGGGGTGGGCTACAACGTCGATGCCTTCGGCCACACCGCGCAGCTCCCACAGCTGCTGAGCAAGTGCGGGCTGGACAGCTACGTCTTCTTCCGCCCCGGCCCTCACGAGAAGGAGCTACCCGCGGGGCTCTTCCTGTGGCAGGCGCCCGACGGCTCCCAGGTGGTCGCCTGCCGGCCCCCCGGCCACTACAACACCGGTCCCGAGGACATCGGCGAGCGCATCCGCGAGGCCGCGGCCCAGGCGCCCCTCGGCCTCGGCCACGTGATGTGCTTCTACGGCGTGGGCGACCACGGCGGGGGGCCCACCAAGGCCAACATCGCGAGCATCCTCGAGGCGGCCGACGACCCTCAGGGGCCGAACGTCGCCTTCAGCACCCCGGACAGGTTCTTCCAGGCCGTGGCCGAGGCCCGCGACCGCCTGCCCGTGGTCGCCGGCGAGCTCCAGCACCACGCCCGCGGCTGCTACACCGTGCTGGCCGCGGTCAAGGAGGCGAACCACCGGGCCGAGCAACTGCTCCTGGCCGCGGAGCGCTTCGCCGCCATCGCCGCCGCCGTCTTCCACGCCCAGCCCCGCCAGGACGAGCTTCGCGCCGCCTGGCACACCGTGCTTTTCCACCAGTTCCACGACATCCTCGCGGGCACCAGCATCCCCGAGGCCTACGAGGACGCCTGGCCCCAGTACGACGAGGCGTGCCGCGTGGCCATGGGCGTGCTCACCGACTCGCTGGAGACCATCGGCACCCAGGTCGACACCGTGGGGCCGGGCGACCCGCTGGTCTTCTTCAACCCCCTGGCCTGGGAGCGGGTCGAGGTGGTCGAGGTGGAGCCCCAGGAGGAGGGCCGCCCCGCGGTGCTCGACCCCGCCTACCAGGAGGTGCCCTCCCAGGTCGCCGACGGCCACCTGGTCTTCCGCGTCCGCGTGCCCCCGCTGGGCTTCGCCTGCTACCGCCTGGACGTCGAGCGGGAGGCGGGGGCCGGCGAGAGCGCCCTCGCCGCCAGCCCCACGACCCTCGAGAATCAGGCTCTCCGGCTGGAGCTCGACCCCCGCACCGGCCTGCTGGCCTCGCTGCGCGACCGCCGCTCCGGCGCCGAGCTCCTGGCCGGCCAGGGCTCCGCGCTGGTGGTCCTCCGCGACCCCAGCGACACCTGGGCCCACGGCGTCGACGCCTTCCGCGACGAGGAGGGCCGCTTCGAGCCCGTCGGCGAGCCCGAGCTGGTCGAGGACGGCCCCGCGCGGGCCGCTATCCGCGCCCGCTACCGATGGGGCGAGTCCACCGCGGAGCAGACCTTCTACCTCGCCGACGGCCTGGGCCGGGTGGACCTCTGCCTGGTGGTGGACTGGCGCGAGCGCCAGCGGATGCTCAAGCTCGCCGTCCCCACGGCCATCGAACGGCCGGTGGCCACCTTCGAGGTGCCCTACGGAGCCGTCGTGCGGCCCGCCACGGGCGAGGAGGAGCCCCTCCAGCGATGGCTCGACCTCTCGGGCCAGGTGGGCGACACGCCCGCCGGCCTGGCCCTGGCCAACGACGGGAAGTACGGGGCGGACGTGCTGGGCGGCGAGATGCGCCTCAGCCTCCTGCGCAGCCCCCCCTACGCCTTCCACCACCCCGCCGAGCTCGAGCCGGGCAAGGACTACCGCTTCACCGACCAGGGCACCCACGTGGTCCGCTGCCGCCTCGTGCCCCATGCCGGCTCGTGGGCCGACGCCGCGGTGGTTGCCCAGGCCCAGGCCCTCAGCGTGCCCCTCTACTTCCGCTACGAGACGGTCCAGGACGGCACCCTGCCGCCCCAGCTCCTGGGCGTGGAGGTCGAGCCCCCCACCGTGGCCCTCGCCGCGCTCAAGCAGGCCGAGGACGGGGAGGGCCTGGTGGTGCGCATCTACGAGACGGCGGGGCGGGCGTGCCAGGCCCGCCTCGACCTGCGTTTCGCCGAGACGACCTGGCAGGGGGCCATGGGCCCCTTCGAGATCAAGACCCTGCACCTCGACCTGGAGCGGAAGCGAGTCGAGGAGGTCGACCTCCTGGAACGTCGCTCCTGAACTTTGGCGGCCCATCCCATGGAGTCGGTGTGGAGCGGAAAAGCCGAGACCGACGCCCCGACGCAGCCCATCCCCGGGCCCGTCCACCTCTCCCTCCAGACCGGGCGGGAGACGCTCGAGGCCGTGCGAGCCCGCCTGCGGCGAGGCCAAAAGCGCGTGGTCGTGGACCTCGGCCGCGTGGAGCGGGTGGACACCCAGGGCGCGGCGTTCCTCCAGCTCGCCGCTCGCTCGGCCCGGGCCGCGGGGGCCGAGGTGGCCTTCCAGGGGGCGCGGGGCAAGGTCGCGGAGTTCCTGGAGCTGGTGCGCCCCGATGCCGACCTGGAGCCCGCCCCGCCTCGCGCCGAAGCCGGCTTCTTCGAGCGCCTGGGAGGCCGGGTGGTGGGGGCCCTGGGCGAGGTGCGGGAGGCCGGCGGCCTGGTGGTCGACGCCATCTACTGGTCGGTGCTGGCGCCCTTCCGCAAGGACGGGCTGCGCTGGGGCGCGGTGGGCGACGAGCTGCACGAGATGGGGGTGCGGGCCATCGGCATCGTGGCCCTGCTGAACTTCCTGCTGGGGGTGATCATCGCCTTTCTCTCCGCGGTCCAGCTCCGCCAGTTCGGCCAGACCATCTACGTGGCCGACCTCACGGTGATCGCCTTCGCCCGGGAGCTGGCGGCGGTGCTCACGGCCATCGTGGTCGCCGCCCGCACCGGGGCCGCGATCACTGCGGAGCTGGCCACCATGAAGGTCCAGGAGGAGGTGGACGCCCTGCGCTCCATGGGCCTCAACGTCGCGAAGTTCCTGGTCGCCCCCAAGCTCTGGGCCCTCTTCTTCGCCCTCCCTGCCCTCACCGTGGTGGGCATGGTGGCGGGCAACGCCGGCGGAGCCCTGGTGGGCGTGACGCTGCTGGAGGAGTCGCCGGTGCGGTGGTGGGACCACATGGCCACGGCGGCGGACATGGGGGACATCGGGCAGGGGATATTCAAGAGCTTCATCTTCGCCATCATCATCGCCCTGGTGGGCTGCCACAACGGCCTGCGGGTCAAGGGCGGAGCCCGGGGCGTGGGCCTGGCCACCACCCGGGCCGTGGTGATGGACATCTTCTTCATCATCGTGGCCGACATGGTCTTCGCCTCCGTCTTCTTTTTCGTGTAAGATGGGGGACGAACAGCGTGCACGAGGGAGCTGGCGTGGACGAGCAGGGACGATCCGCCGAGGGCCACCAGGACGGCGACGTGGTGATCGAGGTGCGCGACCTCGTCGCCGCCTACGGCGCCGAGCGCATCCTCGAGGGCATCACCTTCGACGTCCGCGAGCGCGAAATCCTGGTGATCCTGGGGGCCAGCGGATGCGGGAAGACCACCCTGCTCAAGCACCTCATCGGCCTGCTCCGCCCGGCCAGCGGCTCCGTGCGCCTGTGGGGCCGGGACATCGCGCGGATGGAGGAGGACGAGCTGGACGCCCTGCGGGCCCGCTTCGGCGTGGCCTTCCAGTCCGATGCCCTGTTCAACTCCATCACCGCGGCCGAGAACGTCGAGCTGCCCATGCGGGAGCACGGCTTCGACCCCGAGCTGGTCCCCGCCCTGGCGCAGATGAAGCTCAGCGTGGTGGGCCTGGGCGACGCGGGTCCCAAGATGCCCTCCCAGCTCTCCGGCGGGATGCGCAAGCGCGTGGCCCTCGCCCGCGCCCTGGCCCTCGAGCCCGAGATCGTTTTCTTCGACGAGCCCACCGCGGGCCTCGACCCGGTGACCGCGGCGGGCATCGACCAGCTCATCCTCCAGCTCCGCGAGCTGCTGGGCATCACCGTGGTGGTGGTCACCCACGAGCTGGCCTCGATCCGCACCATCGCCGACCGCGCCCTGATGCTGGCCGAGGGACGCGCCATCTTCCTGGGGCCCGTGGCGGACGTCGAGCGCGCCCCGGACCGCCGCGTCGCCCAGTTCTTCCGCCGCCAGCCGGAGCTGGCCGAGACCCCTGAGTCCTGAGGAACCCCCGCCGTGGCCACGAAGCGACAGAAGATCGAGGTAGGGGCCTTCCTCACCGTGGCCTTCTCCCTGCTCGCCGGCGTGCTGGCCGTGCTCGCCGGACTGCACCGCACCGACCTGATCCACTACTACATCGAGTTCGAGGAAAACGTCTCCGGCCTGTCCGAGGGCACCAAGGTGACCTACCGCGGGGTGCCCGTGGGCAAGATCACCCAGGTGGGCGTGACCCGGGAGAACCGCATCGGGGTGACCATCGGGGTGGACCCCAAGAAGGTGACCCTCCGCGAAGGGGTGGCGGCGAAGTACACCATGGAAACCCTCCTCGGCCCCTTCGTCATCGACCTGGTGGGCGGCGAGGTCGACGCCGCCGTGCTCAAGCCGGGCTCCGAAATCCCCGTCCGAGCCTCCCTCCTCTACGGCATCGAGCAGAACGTGCCCGGCACCCTCCAGCGGGTGAACCGCCTCATCGACTCGATCAACCGCGTGCTCGCCGAGGTGAGCGCCGAGGACGTCGCGCAGGTGATCAGCGAGGTCAAGGCCATCCTCGCCGAGACCCGCAGGACCGTGGCCCAGGTCCGCCAGCAGACCGGGGAGCTGGTGGACTCCCTCGACGAGACGGTGCGGGCCGCCCGCGCCGAGCTGGAGCAGACCGGCGGCAAGGCCCGCGCCGCACTCGAAAAGCTCCAGGGCGCCAGCGAACAGGCCACCGAGTTCCTCGACACCCTGGAGAAGACCGTGGAGGACAACCGCGTGGCGGTCAACGCCGTCCTCAAGCGACTCGACGAGGCCCTGGCCAGGCTCCAACCGCAGCTGGAGAAGCTGGATCTCGCGGCCACCGACCAGAGCATCCGCCAGGCCGCTCAGAAGGTGGGAAGGGCCGCCGACACCCTGGGCGACACCGCCGAGGCCATCGGACGCTCCTCCGTGTCCCTCGACGCCGCGGCCCAGAGCGCGGCACGCACCGCCGCCGAACTGCGACGCTCCCTGGCCAACCTCGAGCGCATCCTGGCACGCTCCTTCGACGAGCTCGACCGCACCCTGCGGTCCGCCCGCAGGCTGCTCGATACCCTGGAGCGGGACCCCGCCGCACTGATCCGAGGCAAGGAGGGACCGCCCCGCTAGCCGCCGCGGCCCGCCTGCCCAGTGCCGCTCAACGGAGGTGACCGATGCGCCCTCTCGTCCCCGCCCTGCTCCTCGCCACGGCGGCCGGCTGCGTCCTGCCGGCGCGGCGCAGCGCCCCCATCCGCTACTACGCCGTGGACCGACAGGCCGCGCTGGAGCGGGGCGGGCCGCCCGCCCCGCTGGTCCTCGCGGTGCGCACGTTCATCGCCTCGCCGCGCTACGACGAGCGGATCTTCTTCCGCGGCGAGGGCACCACGGCGGGCTACCACGACTACCAGCGGTGGGTGGAGCTGCCCGGCGAGATGGTCACTTCCGTGGTCCGCCGGGCCCTGGAGCAGGCGGCGGTGGCGGCCACGGTGGTGGACGAGCGGCTGGTGCGGCGGCCCGACCTCGTCCTGGAGGGCAGGGTCACTCGCTTCGACCAGGTCCACGGCCCCCAGGGCTGGGCCGCGGCGTGCGAGGCGGAGCTGGTGCTCAAGCGGGCCGACGGCGGCGAGGTGCTGCTGGCCACCCGCGTCGCGGCCAGGCAGCCCGCCGAGGCGAAGACCATCGAGGCCTCCGTCGAGGCCATGAACGCGGCGGTGGCCGACCTGGCGGCCCAGGCCACCGCCGCGGTGGCCAAGGCCACGAGGGAACTCCAGGCGGGCGAGACGATCCCCTGAGGCCCGCTCGGCGGACGCTCAGCGGCTCTCAGAGACCACCTGGACGTCGTCGATTTCGATGATGCCCCGCCCCCGCAAGGGCTGGTCCTCGGGGGCGGTGAGCACGAATCCGAAGCCGCGCAGCGGATAGTCGGCCTCCCCGTCCCCGCTCCAGTGGTTCCACCCCTCGGGGAAGTCCTCCACCGCCAGCTCGACTTTCTGCCACTCCTCGGAATCCAGGGTCTGGCGCTGGGGGTTCTCGAACACCTCGCCCTCGGCGTCGAGGAACAGGATGGCCAGGCGCTGGCCCTTGCCGTCGCCGCGCACCCAATAGCTCACGCGGGTGGGGGCGCCGGCCACCAGCAGATCGGTGTGGGCGACCACGTGTTCGGCCCTCTCGCCGCGTCGGGTGCCCTGGAAGTCGTAGGCGATGCGGCACACGCGGTTTTCGGCCTTTCCCCTCTCCGGCTCGCCCTCCAGGGTGGTGTGGCCCGAGGTGCTCTGCCAGACGTGCCAGTTGTAGCGGGCGTCGAAGGTCATCAGGGCGGTGTGGACGGTGCCGCCATCGACGCGTCGGGTGGTATACTTGGGCTCCTGGCGCGGGGGCAGGAGGGGCAGGGGCTCGAGGTCTTTGAAGCCCGGCCAGGTGGCCAGGGCGTGGACGCTGCGGGGCTGGACCGTGAGCCTGGCCCGGCCGCCTTCCACGGCCACGTCGTCGTGCTTCTGGAGCGTGGGGGCCAGGCTAGCGTCGTAGGAGAGGTGGCCGAAAGTGGCCTGGCCGTCGGGGTAGATGCGAGCGTCGAAGGCCAGGCTCACGGTCTTCGGCTGATGGCCGTCGTTCACCAGGAGGATGCTCTGCCCCGCCTCGCGGTGGTGGAGGACGGCGACGGCGACCCGGGGCACGCCGTTCTCGTCGCGGCCCCCGCGGACGGTGGTCCGGAGCACCTGGGCACCGCGGGGCGCGGCCCGGCACAGCAGGGCGTGAGGGAAGAAGACCGGGCGGTAGGGCTCGAAGAGGTGCTCCCGGCTCAAGGTGGTCAGGGCCCCGAAGCTCTGCCAGGAGGCCCCGTAGGGCTTGAACTCCCATCGCAGGTAGCCGCTTACCCCCCGGTTCAGCCCGGCGAGCACCAGGCGGCAGGCCGAGAGGGTGCCCGCCCACACGTCCTCCCTGCCGCCCACCTCGCCCGCCCCGTTGCCCATGTTGCCGAACTCGGTGACGGCCACGGGGCGCCCCCGCCGGCTCACCAGCTTGGCGTACGCCGCCGCGGCCCGGGAGATGGGCACCCCGCGGTCGATGCGGTGGTAGTCGGCGTAGCCCAGGTAGTCGTGATGGGCGAGCACGTCCACCTGGCGGGAGTAGCGCCGCAGGTAGCGGGCCAGCTCGGGCAGGACCTCGTAGCTGGACACGGAGGTCTCGGGCCCCACGATCCGCACGTCCTCGCGGATGCCCAGGCGGCCCAGGTGGCGGGCGAGCACGTCGTAGTAGCCCCAGAAGGCCTCGGGGTAGTCGGCGGAGGGGGAGCTATAGAACATCGCCTGGTCCGGCTCGTTCCACAGCGAGATGCCCCGCACGCAGGTGTAGCCGCGCACGGCGCGCAGGTGGTAGAGACAGGCGGCGAGGCTCTCGGCGAACTCCTCGGGGTCGTAGGGCGCGTCGTTGAAGGGATCGTCGTCGGTGTCCACCACCTGGGGCCGGGCCACGCTCTCGGCCAGCCAGGCCACGCCCGTGGCCCGGTCGCCGATACACCAGTTGGCCCACAGCACCTCGATGCCGCGGCTCTGGCAGAAGTCGAGCACGCGGTAGTGGTGGCGCATGGCCTTGGAGCGGAAGTCGAAGCCTGGCCAGTGGACGTGGCTGGGGTCGTCGTCGTCGTTGCGCGGCTCCCAGTGCCCCAGGTTCACCCCGTAGCGGATCCACGCGGGACGGGTCCAGCCGAGGAGCTGGAGGAAGACGTGCCAGGCGGCCTCGCCCCAGTCGGGGAACCGGCCGTCGCGGAACTGTACGTTCCACCCCAGGCCCCGCGACAGGCGGCCCTCGGCCAGCCAGGCCACGCCCACGGCCACCTGGTTGTCGGTCTCCTTCGCCGTGCCCTCGACCAGGCGCTGCCAGCGGGCATTCTGCTCGCGGAGGCCCTCCAGGATGGCCGCCACGTCCTCCCCCGGCTCGCTGACCAGAATGAGGTCGGCCCAGCGGAGAGGGTTGGCGGCGGGGTCGGTGGCCTGGACCCAGGTGAGCCCCTTCTTGGAGCCGTCGGCGTCGTAGTCCCGGATGTCCACGCACAGGCCGAGCACGTGGCCCGCCTTGGGCTCGATGCCCAGGGCCTCCCATGGGAAGGCGGCCTCGACCACGTAGCCCTCGGTCGTGATGTTCGCGGCCAGGCGGACGAACGACCGGTCGGTGATCTTGAAAAACGGGTTGCGGTAGAGATTGGCCCGGGGCACTCGCTTGGGGCCGGTGGGGGCGAGGACGAACTGGAAGTCGCCGGCGTCGTAGCCGCCCTCGCTGTCGTTATGCACGTCGAAGCATACCTCCACGCAATCGCCCTCGTAGAGCCGGCTCAGGGTGGGGGCGGTGACCACGGAGTTGTCGCGCACCTCCACGGCCAGGTAGAGGTGGCGCGCGTCCCACAGGAGGGCGAAGCGGAAGCTGGCGTCGTCGTCCGAGGCGGCCTCGCCGAAGGAGGCGGCCTCGTGGCCCACTTCGACGAACCGCGAGTCCTTCCACCCGCTGATGTCGCCGTCCACCTTCACCCCCCCGCCCCGGCTGCGGGCACACGTCAGGTGCAGCGGGCCATGGGCCAGCGCCGCGCCTCCGAGGGCCAGCGCCAGGCACGCGGCGGTCGCCTTGATTCGTCCTAAGGCCATAGTCTCTCCTGGGATACGAAAGCCCCATCCTGCCTAGAGTATAGCGGCCCGGGACGGGAAGTCAAAGCCGCCGGCGGGCGCTTGACACGGCGGGGCCTCCGCCGATACGATACCTGGCGCTCGGCCTTCTCCTCCAGGGGCGGCTCCCTCGTGGCACGAAGCCGGCCATGATCATCCGCGACCTCTATCGCTGCCCGCCGCAGGACCTCCACCGGGCCATCGCGGCCAGCGACACGCCCGTGCTCCGCCGCGGCGTGGTCGAGCCCCCGGCGGCCATCGAGCCCGCCGACGTGGACACCCTGGCGGCCCACGCCGATTTCGATCCCTCGCTCAGCTTCGTGGCCTACGACGGCGGCGAGCCCGCCGCCGTCCTCGTCTCCAGGCTCGAGGGCGACCAGGCCGTCTGGAGCCTGCTCGGCGCACGCCCCGACGCCGCCCATCCCCTCGAGACCCTCCTCGACGAGGCCCTCGACCACTGGCGCCAGGAGGGCGCCGTGTGCGCCCGAAAGGGCCTCACCGGCCTCCTGGGCACCGAGCCCCGAGAGGGCAAGGACGGGGAGCTGCTGGCCCTCCTCGAGGCCCGCGACTTCGAGCTGCGGACCTCCCGCCTGGGGCTGCGCCTCGACCTGCGGAACCTGCCGGCCAGCCAGTTCGAGGACCGCGAGGCCGAGCTCCGCCGGCGCGGCTACTTCGTCCGAGCCGCGAAGCCCGACGAGGTGGCCGTCGTAGCCCGACGCTTCCACCCCCGGCACACCGCCGCCTGCACCCAGGAGTTCTGGAACTGCGTGGCCCGCCACCTCCGCCCAGAGGGCCTGGCCGTCGCCGACCACCGCCACCAGATCGTCGGCTTCGCCGCCACCCTGGGCTGGACCCTCGATGGCGACTGCCCCCACCTGGGGCCCCTCTTCGTCGAGCCCGTCCACCGCCAGGCCCGCCTCGAGGAACCGCTGCTCGGCCGGGCACTGCTCCACGCACGCCATGCGGGCAAGCAGGGCGTGCGGGCCGTCGCCGCCATCGAGGACGCCGCGCTCTACCAGGGCCTCGGGTTCCAGGTCACCGACCGCTACTGCCACGAGGCGGAAGCCGAGCTGGCCTGAGCCACACACCCCCCGGAGGAGCGCCGTGCGAGCCGCCAACGCCCTCCTCGCCATCGCACTCGCCGCGCCGGGCCTCGCACAGGAGACCGACCCCATGGCCCGCCGAACACTCCCCGGCACCCGCCCCCTGCGGATGGGCGGCGACCTGGCGGCCCGCATGGTCGCCAGTATCCGCCGATACATGGAGAAGCGCACGCAGGACGCCCCGGCGGCTCGCGAGCGCTTGTGGAGCCGCGACTTCGCCTCCCCCCAGGCCTACGACGCCTCCGTGGCCCCCAACCGCGAGAGCCTGCGCCGCTGCATCGGGGCCATTGACCCCCGTGTCGAGACCCCGCGGATGGAGCTCCTGGCCACCGTCGGCGTCTCCGCCCAGGTGGCTCGTGGCCCGGGCTACGCCGTCTACGCCATCCGCTGGCCCGCCTTCGCCGCCGTCGAGGGGGAGGGCCTGCTGCTGCGGCCCGACCGCAAGCCCCCCCTGGCCCACGTGGTGGCCCTGCCCGACGCCGACCAGGCGCCGGAGACCCTCGCCGGCCTGGCGCCCGGGCTTCCCCCCGAGGCCCAGTTCGCCCGCCGACTGGCCGAGAGCGGCTGCGCCGTGCTCGTGCCCGCGCTCATCGACCGCGGGCAGCGCCGCTCGGGCAACCCCCGCATCGGCCGCTTCACCCGCCAGCCCCACCGCGAATGGGTCTATCGCATGGCCTACGAGCTGGGTCGCCACGTGATCGGTTACGAAGTCCAGAAGGTGCGGGCCGCCATCGACTGGTTCCTCGCCCAGACCGATCTGGGCGAGGCCCCCGTGGGCCTCTTCGGCTACGGCGAGGGCGGGCTCCTCGCCCTCCACGCCGCCGCTCTCGACACGCGGGTCCGCGCCGCCTGCGTCAGCGGCTACTTCCGCGAGCGCGAGGAGCTCTACAAGGAGCCCATCTACCGCAACGTGTGGAACCTGCTCGGCGAGTTCGGCGACGCCGGCGTGGCCAGCCTCGTCGCGCCCCGGGCCCTCGTGGTCGAGGCCAGCCGCGGCCCCGTGGTGGGCCAGCAGGGCGACACGCCGGGCACCCTGGTCTCGCCGCCGCGGGCCTCCACCCGCCGCGAGTTCGCCCGCCTCGCGGCCCTCTACCGAAAGCTCGACGCCCACGACGACGTGGCCCTCGTCGGCGACGGCACGGGGCCCCCGGGCAGCGACGCCGCCCTCGCCGCATTCCTCGCCCGGCTCGACCCCGCTGCCGAGGTCCGGCCCCCCGCCGAGCCGCCCAGGGGCGTCCGCCCGCTGCCCGACCCCCAGGCCCGCCTGGACCGACAGCTCGACCAGCTCGTGGCCCACAGCCAGGACCAGGTGCGCCTCTCGCGCGCCGTGCGGCAGGAATACTGGAAGGGCCTCGACGCGAGCTCCCTCGAGGCCTACCGCAAGTCGCTCGAGCCCTACCGCAGGGACTTCCACGCCGAGCTGATCGGCGAGCTGCCGCCGCCCAGCCTCCCGCCACGGCCCCGCACCCGACTGGCCTACGACCAGCCCAGGTGGCGCGGCTACGAGGCCGCACTCGACATCTGGCCGGCGGGCGACGACGCCGTGTTCGCCTACGGCATCCTCCTCGTGCCAAAGAGCCTCGCGGACGGCGAGCGGAGGCCCGTCGTCGTCTGCCAGCACGGCCTCGAAGGGCGGCCCCAGGACCTCGTGGAGAAGGAGGGCAAGCCCGCCTACCACCGCTTCGCCGCACGCCTGGCCGACCGCGGCTTCGTCGTCTTCGCCCCCCAGAATCCCTACATCGGCGGCGACCGCTTCCGAGTCATCCAGCGGCTCGCCAACCCCCTCAAGGGCTCCCTATTCTCCGTCATCATCCGCCAGCACCAGGTCATCACCGACTGGCTGGCCTCCCTGCCCTTCGTCGACCCGCGGCGCATCGCCTTCTACGGCCTCAGCTACGGCGGCAAGACCGCCATGCGAGTCCCCCCGCTCGTGCCCCGCTACTGCCTGAGCATCTGCTCCGGCGACTTCAACGAATGGGTGTGGAAAAACGTCACCATCGAATGGCCCAATAGCTACATGTTCACCGGCGAATACGAAATGTACGAGTTCGGCCTCGCCCTGACCTTCAACTACGCCGAGATGGCCGCCCTCATCGCGCCCCGCCCCTTCATGGTCGAGCGCGGCCACCGCGACGGCGTGGGGCTCGACCGCTGGGTGGCCTTCGAGTACGCCAAGGTCCGCCGCCTCTACGCCACCCTCGGCATCCCCGAGCGCACTGAAATCGAGTTCTTCGACGGCCCCCACGAAATCCACGGCGTGGGCACCTTCCGCTTCCTCCACCGCCACCTCCGCTGGCCCCCGCCGCCCGAACCGTCTACACCTTGACAACCGCCCGCCAGCCGCATACGATAGCCCTGGACGCTCGCATCCGGGA
>JBKHIY010000116.1:0-12632 GCA_046538415.1 Candidatus Brocadiia bacterium
CGCCTGCTCGGCGCCCCGAGGGCGGGGCGGGAGGGGGCGTCTCTTCGTTCGGCGTGTGGTCCTTGAGGTGGCGGGAGTTTTCAGTCGCCGCTGTCGGTCGCAGCGGGCCGCAGGTAGCCCCTGGCCACGGCGTCGCGGAGGAGGCGTCGGGCGTAGTGCCACAGTGCGGGCGCGCCGTCGGCCATGTGCTGGTTGCGGGCGATCACCTGGTCGACGGTGACGGCGTGCTCGCGCCACAGCCGGCCCTGGGTGTGGTAGTTGAGGAGCTGGGGCTGGAGTCGGTCGATGGCGGCGGCGAATCGGGCGTCGGGGCTCCGGCGGGCCTCGAACTCGTCCCACAGGGCGCGCCAGCGCCGGGCCTGGTCGGGGGGGAGGAGGGCGAAGATGCGGTCGGCGGCACGCTCCTCGCGCGACGCCTTGTCCGCCTGGGCTTCGGCGTCGTACATGAAGGTGTCGCCGGCGTCGATCTCGACGAGGTCGTGGACCAGGAGCATGAGGACGACGCGGGCGGGGTCGACGGGCTCGGCGGCGTGCTCGGCGAGGACGACGGCCATGAGGGCCAGGTGCCAGGAGTGCTCGGCGTCGTTCTCGCGGCGGGAGCCGTGGGGGAGGTAGGAGCGCCGCAGGACGTGCTTGAGCTTGCCCACCTCGAGAATGAAGTCCAGTTGAGCGGCCAGTCGGCTCTCGGGCATGCCCACCGTCCTTTCCTCCATGGCAGGGGGGGCGGGGCTCGTAGCGAGGCAGCCCTCCGGCGTGGTGGCCGAAGGGCTGCTGGTCGGGGTGACTGGATTTGAACCAGCGACCTCAGCGTCCCGAACGCTGCGCTCTTGCCAAGCTGAGCTACACCCCGGAACTCCCAACGGTCATTATACCCTGCGGGCCGGCTTTTGCAAGGCGAAAGGGCTTGACGGGGCGCCGGGGGGGCGCTAGGATGCGCCGCGGGGCGGGCGCCTGGGAAGAAAGGAGCCTGGGATGGCGAAGTCGAACAAGCGCGTGGTCGCCGAGCACAAGCTCTTCAAGCGGCACACGGGCCACGCCAATCACCTGTGCGAGCTGGTCTCGAAGCGCCAGATGGACAAGGTGGCGAGCCTGTCCAAGGGGGCCAAGTTCGTGTGCCACATCTGCGGGCGGGCCGCGGCCAAGGCGGAGAACCTGTGCGAGCCGGTCGAAATCTGAGGGCGGCTGGCCGGGGGGCGGGCCTCAGCCGCCGGTGGCCGCGGCGTAGCATTCCCGCAGGTAGTCGCGCGAGCGGGCCAGGGCCTGGGCCATCGGGCCGGGCTCCAGGTCGCCGTGCATGAAGGGGTTCACGCAGCCGCGGTAGCGGACCTCGGCGAGCGCGGCGAGCCAGGGCGTGAAGTCGGTGGGGCCGTGGCCGGGGAGCTGCCTGGTGCCCCGGCCGCGCTGCCAGGCGTAGAAGAAGAAGAGCTGGTCGCCGCAGATGGCGATGGCCTTCTCCACCGAGGCCTTGATCCCCTGGAGGTGGTAGGGCGCGAGGGCGATACCCACGCGGGGCGAGGCATTGGCGTCGACGAAGGCCTTGAGGGAGTCGAGGGTATTGAGCAGCGCTCCGCCGTGGTTTTCGATGGCCAGGTAGGAGTCGTGCTTCTCGGCCAGCTCGACCTGGGGCTTGAGGGCGTCGAGGAACTGGCGGGTCCTGGCGGCCAGCTCGGCGGGCTTGGCGGCCCGCGTGCTGCCGCGCACGGCGACGCCTCCGCCCGCCTTGCCCAACAGCTCGGCGTAGCGGGGATAGCCGCCCCGGTAGACGGAGAAGGCGAAGAGGTCGAGCTTCGTCCTGGCCAGGAGGCCCTTGAGGCCCTCGGGGCCGAGGCGCTTGAGCACGTCGTCGAGGTGCGGGCAGCCGGCGTGGGCCGACCAGATGTCCACCGCCTCGAAGCCCAGGGTGGCGATCCGCTCGCACGCCTGCTCCACGGGCAGGTGGAGGAAGTGGATGGAGGAGGTGGAGAGGCGCATCGCCCACCTCGCGTCCTCCTTGGCGGTCGGCTCGGCGCCGAGGGCCGGGGCGGCGAGGCCCGCCGCGGCGGCCCCCGCGGCCTGGGCGAGGAACCGGCGCCGCGTCGTCCCGCGGCGCGTCTCCAGCGTGTTCGTTCCCATGGTCTGACCTCCTGACGGGGAGCGGCGGGAGCCTGGCGCCTGTGCCCGGGCTATCGCTTGGTGGGCGCCTTGTCCTTATCTGCGTCCTTCACCTTATCGCGATCGTAGTTTTTTCTGGGCGCCCTTGCTTTTTTCTCTGGGCGCCGGTTTTCGCCAGGCACGTCCTGGCGCAGCTCGGGGGCGCCGTAGGAGGGTTTGTAGCCCTTGCGCCACATGGCCTCGCGAAGGTTCTCGCGGCCCTGGTGCACGGCGAAGTCCGTGGCGTCGGCGATGAGGCGGCGCAGGTCGTCCTCTGTGCCTGTGGGCAGGCATTGGGCGACGAAGGAGGTGAACTTCGCCAGGTCCTCGGCTGCTTGGGCTTGGGCCTCGGCCCGCCGCGCCTGGACGGACGCGAGTCGATAGAAGCTGAGCCCCCCGAGCAGGACGAAGGCCAGTGCAATGAGCTGCCAGCCGATCGTGCGCACCCATCGCAGAGCACCGTTCTGACTGCCGATTGTCGGGTCTGCCATCGCGATTCCTCCTTCCGGGCCGTTGGTTCGATGCGGCGAGCGTAGCGCCGCCGAGGGCGGGCCGTCAAGCCGCGTGGCCGCGGCGGGACCTCGTCTTGTAAGGCAGGCTGGGGCCCGGTATCATATCGGGGCACGGGTCTGGGTCTGCGGCCACCAGCCGAGGAGAGCAGGATGTCGGGCGAGAAGTCGATCCCGAGGCGAGCGTTCCTGGGTCGGGCGGCGGTGCCCGTGGCCGCGGGCCTCGCCTCCAAGGTCTTCGGTGCCCCGGCGCCGCCGACCGCCGCGGGGGCCAACAGCCGTATCGGCACCGGCCACATCGGCGTGGGGGGCATGGGCACGGGGCACCTGCGCACCCTCCTGGGAATGGCCGAGCGGCCGGAATACAACGTCCGCGTGGCCGCGGTGTGCGACATCTACGAGCCGCGCAAGGAGCGGGCCAGGGAGATGGCCAAGGCCACGCTCTACCACGCCCACGAGGACCTGCTGGCCGACGAGGACGTGGACGCGGTGATCATCGCCACCCCCGCCCACAACCACGCCCACCAGGCCCTCGACGCCCTGGAGGCGGGCAAGGACGTCTACTGCGAGAAGCCCATGACGCTCGCCTGGGAGGACGCCCGGCGGGTGGCGGCCACGGCTCGGCGCACGGGGCGCATCGTGCGCGTGGGCGTGCAGGGGGCCTCGGACGGCAGGATGTGGCGGGTGCGCCGGCTCATCGAGGAGGGCCGCATCGGCAAGCTGGTGTGGACTCAGAAGGGGGACTGCCGCAACAGCCGCCACGGGATATTCAACTACCCCATCGGCCCCGCCACGCCGAAGACGCTGGACTGGGAGCGGTTCCTCGGCCCCGCCCCCG
Source organism: Candidatus Brocadiia bacterium (assembly GCA_046538415.1). GTDB lineage: Bacteria > Planctomycetota > PUPC01 > DSUN01 > DSUN01 > JBKHIY01. The sequence continues at coordinate 3,478 of JBKHIY010000116.1, forward strand.
TGCGGCCTTTCGAGCCGGAGCGGTATTTCCGCTGGCGGAAGTACTGGGAGTACTCGGGGGGCCTGGCGGGCGACATCCTGTTCCACCAGTTGGGCCACACCCTGGTGGCCATCGGGCCGCAGTTCCCCCGCCGCGTGGTGGCCTCGGGAGGCAGCTACGTGGATTTGGATTCGGAGATTCCCGACGTATTTCACATGATGCTCGACTACCCCGGCGGATGCACGGTGGTGCTGGTGTGCTCGATGGTCAACGCGGTGAACGTGCCGTTCGTGTTCCGGGGGCACCGGGCCTCGCTGTTCCTGGAGGGGGGCCAGGTGGTGCTGCGGCCGGAGCGTCCGTTTCGCGAGGAGATTCGGGAGGAGCGGTTTCCCCCCTTGCCCACGGCGTGGTACATGGAGGATTTCCTCGATAGCGTGCGCTCGCGCAAGCCCACCCACATCGATGCCCAGGTGGGCTACCGGGTGACGGTGGGGATCGACCTGGCGAACCGGGGGTTCCGCGAGAACCGCGCCATGCTCTTCGACCCTGAGGCCGAGCGGGTGCTCGGCTAGCCGAGCCGTCCGGAGGAGCCCGATGGCTGGAATCCGCGCTGCCGCGGCGCTGCTGGGGCTGGTGGTGCCTTCGCTCCTGGCCTTCGCGGCCGAGCCCGACTATCGGGCGATGCTGGGCGACCACGAGGGCCGCGTCGAGCTGATCCGGCGCGGGGCCGAGGTCCTCGCGCCCCTCCTGGCCATCGCTGCCGGCGAGGAGCCGGCGCTGGCGGACGAGGCGGAGCGGACCGTCCGCTGGATCGCCTCGCGGGCCTCCCGGGCAGGGGAGCGCCGGGGGGCCGCCGTGGCGGCCCTCCTGGACGGGGTGCAGGAGAGCGACTCCTTGCGTGCCCGCACGCTGGCCGTTGGCGCCCTGGCGCTGTGCGGGCGAGGCGAGGTGGTGGAGCCACTGACGGCCATGCTGGACGCCCCGGAGCTCGCCCCGGCCGCCTGCCGGGCCCTCATGCAGCTTCCCGTCTCCGGGGCGACGGAGGCGCTGGCCAACGCCTTCGCCAAGGCGGAAGGCGAGATGCGGGCCCTCCTGGGCCGGGCCCTGGCCGCCCGGCGCGATCCCGAGGCGGCCGCCGTGGTGGCCACCATGTTCGGCGACGAGCAGCTCCGCGACATGGCCTTCCAGTGGCTGCGTCAGACCCCGGGGGAGGCGGCGGCCAAGGAGATGGCCGCGGCGCTGGGCGCTGCCGAGCCCCACTTCCGGGCCCGCCTGCTGCGCGCCCTCGCCGAGCGGGGCTCGCCCCTCGCACTGGAGCCAGCGGCGCAGTACGCCGAGGCGAAGGACGAGGCCGTCCGCTTGGCGGCCATCGAGGCCCTGGGGCGCGTGGGCGGGGCGGACGCGGCGTCGCTGCTGGTGGAGGCCAGCGATAGCGAGGATGCCGAGACGGCTGCCGCGGCCCTGACCGCCTGCTGCCGAGTGGCCCACCGCCTGGCGGATGCCGGCAAGGGGGAGCGTGCGGGCGAGCTCTTCGCCCATGTGCTCGCCCGGTCGGAGAGCCCGGCGCAGCGGATCTCGGCACTGGCCGGCGTGGCCCGCCTCGGCCTGCCCTCGGCCATCCCTGCGGTCGTGCCCCTGCTGGAGGCGGGCGGCGGGCGGGTGCAGGTGGCCGCGGCCAGGACGCTGGGCGCCATCCCCGGCGACGAGGCCACCTCGGCCATCCGCCAGGGCCTCGGGAGCGAGAGTCCCGCGCTGCGCGTGGCCCTGCTCGATGCGCTGGCCCAGCGGGCCGACCCGGCGGCCCTGCCCGACGTGGTCGCCGCCGCCAAGGACCCCCACGAGGCCGTGCAGGTGGCGGCCCTCGAGGCCCTGGCCGCCATGCCCTCGGCGAGCGCCGAGCCGGTGATCCTCGCTGCGCTGGAGAGGGACTCCCAGGCCGTCCGCAAGGCCGCGGCCGACGCCTACCTGGCGCTCGGCTTCGCCGCGCTGGAGGACGGCGACAGGACGAAGGCCCTGGCCGCCTTCCACAAGATCCTCGAGCTTCCTCTGGGCCGCGAGCGCTGGCTGGAAGCTCTCGAGGGAGTCGAGCGTGTGGCCTCGCGCCACTCGGCGCCCGTGGTCCGCCGGCACCTCGACAGCGGCGACGTGGCGGTCCGCGATGCCGCGGCCAGGGCTTACATGGCCATCGCCATGGCGCTCGCCGCGGCGGGCGACCGGGAGCAGGCCACGGAGATGCTCACCACGGTGCTCAAGCTCCGGCCCCCTGCCCCTTCGAGCCCCGAGGCGGTGGAGAAGCTCCGCGCCATTGGCACCCAGGTGGACATCCCCGCGGAGGACGGCATCGTGAGCAGTTGGTGGACCATCGGCGCCTGGCGCGCCGAGCAGAAGGACTGGGCCAAGCCCCTGTTCCCGGAGGGCGAGGTGGACCTCCACAAGGTCTACCGCGTGGACGGCAGGGAGGTGCGGTGGCGAGCCCACACCACGGACGACCCTCACGGCACGGTGCTCCTCGACCCCCTCTTCGAGATCGACGACGAGGCCGTGGCCTACGCCTACACGGAAATCCATGTGCCCGAGGCGCGGGACGTGGTCTTCGAGGTGGGCAGCGACGATGCCGCCATCCTGTGGCTCAACAGCCGGCGCATCTACACCCACCTCGAGCCCCGGCCCTACGCCGTCGACCAGGACACCGTCCAGGCACGTCTCGCCGCGGGGCCCAACCGCGTGCTTCTCAAGGTCTGCGAAGGCTCCGGCTCCTGGGCCTTCCACCTGCGCGTGCGCGACGGGGAGGGGAACCCGCTCCCGTTCGTGATGAGGTGAGTGCCGCCCCCGTGCCACGGCCCGGGTCTCTTCTGCGTGTTCTCCCTGCCTCCGTGTTCCTCCCTATCGCCTCGGACTTGCCCTACGTGGGCCACGCGCGGGCGCCGGGCGGCTTTTTGCCCGGGGGGTGTGAAGGACAGTCTTCAGAACAGCCCGGCACCTGTCTTGACGGCGCGGGCGCCACCAGGCAGATTGACCGTGGGCGCGCCAGGGAGCGGTCGCGAGGGGAGGGTCCTGGGCGCGCTCACACATCGACCGGTCGGCCCGTTAATGCGCGGAGGGAGGCCGAGTTGAGGGAGGGAGGCCCCTTCGCAGGGGCCCACGCGGCTCGGCCTGTCGGGCTCCGGCTTTGGCGGGGGCAGCGCGCCCGGCGTGCTGCCTCCCGCCATGTTTCCCCCGCCCAGGCTTCCCGCAGACCATGGTTCGCCGGGCGGCGCCTTCGGCCCTTGACAGGGCGGCGGGCGACGCTACCCTGCTCCCGGGAACCGGGTGCCAGAAGGAGCTCGCCATGGCCCGCGGCTTCGGGGCCTCCATGGGCGGCGTGTCGCGTGCGGCGCTGGGCGCGGCGCTGGCGGCGGCCGTCGCCGCATCGGGGGCGGAAGAGCAGCAGCCCTCCTGCACCATCGTGGCCTATCCCGAGTGTGTCTACGAGGGGAGCGCCTTCGAGGTGCGGGTGCGCCACGCGCTGCCCGCTTCGGCGGGACGGGCGAAGCTGCACTGCGAGCTGAAGGCTACCGACCACGTGGTGCTGAAGGGCCATGGCGTGCTGGTCGAGGGAGCCGGGCAGCGGACCTTCCGCTTCCTCGCTCCTCCGCGCGAGCGCACGCGACGGGTGCTCGTGGCCGCCTGGATGGGGGAACACTGGCGGCGGGCACTCTCGCCTATCCAGGCCACGCCCCCCATCCCCGTCTATCCCCGGGAGGCCCTTCGGATGCTCGAGGAGGACGAGGCCGCGGCTCCCCGGATCCTCGAGCGCCTGGGCTACGCCCGCTCGGTCGCGGGCAACGTGGCCATCGCCCGCGACCGGTCTGTGGGCCGAGGCGCCGCGCTCGCCGAGGCTCTGGGGGAGGCCATCGCCGAGGCGTCGGGCGGGCGGGCGCCGGCCATCAGCTTCCTGGACGCGGCGGCCCTCTCCAACCCCTTCGTCCTGCGCCGCGAGCACTTCGACCTGCTGGTGCTGCCCGACGCCCGGGCGATGCCCGCTCGCGCCGCCTGGGCCATCCACCGTTTCCTGCGCCAGGGCGGCAGCCTGGTGGCCATCGGCACGCCGGCCTTCCAGCGCCTGCTCCATCGTGTGCGCGATGCCTGGCTGGACACCGAACAGGTGCGGCGGGCCATCGACGGGACGCGGCCCGAGCACCTGCTCTTGCGCTTCGAGGGGGGTGACCTCGCCGGCTGGCGGCGGGCCACCAACCGCCCGAAGCCCGCGGCCACCTACCACGTCGCCCCTGGGGGCGTCGAGGGCCGCTGCCTGCACGCCCACGTGCCGGCGCTCGCGGGGTGGGACACCTGGGGCTCTCCGCCCCTCGAGCGCCCCTTCCCCGAGGGCCATGGGCTCACCTGTTTCTGGGCGCGAGGCGCCAGGGCCACCGGCGAGCTGGCCATCGAGTGGGTGGAACGCGACGGCTCGCGCTGGATCGCCACCGTGCCCCTGTCGACCGACTGGCGTCATTACGCGTTGCTGCCCCGCGATTTCCGCTACTGGCGCGACAGCCCGGCCCGCGACCGCGGCGGCTCCGGGGACACCTTCCGCCCGGCCCAGGCCTCCCGCATCGTCTTCGGTCTGGCCTTCACCCACACCAACGTGGCCCCCGGGGAGCACGAGTACTGGGTGGATGAGGTAGGCACGGCGCCGCCGCCCGGGGAGGAGCTGATGGCGGTGCTGGAGTCGGACCTCGAGCCCCCGCCCCTGGACACCCTGTGTCCCGCCTACAAGTTCTACCCGCTCACCGCGGCCCGGCGGTTCGTGTGGGGCGAGCGCCAGGCGGTGGTGCCGCCCGGCCCGGCGCCGGCGCCGGCCCAGCCGCGCTCCTCGCACGTCCGGCCCCAGGGCACGGGCTGCCAGAAGGGGCGTCCCTGGCGGTGGATTCCGCTGGTGGAGGCGGTCGACGGGGAGGGCCGCCGCTGCGGCTTCCCCGCCACCCTGGTGGTCCATGGCGGGGAGGCGTTCGAGGGCGGCGCCTGGGCGGTCTTCAGCTACGCGCCCTCCGAGGTGGCCGCGAGCTCCGAGCTACGGCGCGCGGTGGGGCGGGTGGCGCGGCGGATCCTGGACGGCGTGTGGCTCCTGGAAGGCGGCTCCCGCTGGTACACCTGCTTCGCCGACCAGGAGGTGGCGCTGGGCGCGACGGCGGCGAACTTCGGCCGCCGGCCGGTCGAGGCCGGCGTCACCCTGCGGATCGCGCCCGGGGGCGGCGGCGACGCGGTCTTCCAGCGCCGCTTCGCCGCCCGCCTCGAGCCCGGCGAGCGGCGGGCGTGGAGCGCGAAGTGGGACGCCGAGGGCCTCCCCCACGCGCCCTACCGGGTGGAGACCGTCGTGGAGCACGACGGGCGGGCGGCCGACCGCCTGGCCCACGAGCTGAACGTGTGGCACCCGCCCGCCGACCCCAGCTTCGTGAGCGCCAGGGGACAGGACCTCATCCTGCGGGGCAAGCCGTGGTACGTCCACGGCGTGAACTACATGCCCTCCAGCGGCATTGCCATCGAGCGGGGGCCGTACTTCGAGTACTGGCTCGACCCTTTCCCCTACGACCCCGACGTGGTGCAGACCGATCTCGAGCGGGTGGCGGCCCTGGGGCTCAACACGGTGAGTCTCTTCGTCTACCACCGCTCCATCGACAGCGGCAACCTGCTCGACGTGCTTCGCCGCTGCGAGGCCCTGGGGCTGAAGGTGAACCTCTCGCTCCGGCCGGGCACGCCGCTGAGCTTCCGGTGGGACGAGATGCGGGCCCTCATCGAGCGCTACCGCCTGGCCCACAACGACACCGTGTGGGCCTACGACCTGGCCTGGGAGCCGCAGTTCCGCGACCACGCGGCCCGCCGCGTCCACGACCCGGCCTGGCGACAGTGGATCCTCGACCAGTACGGCTCCATCGAGCAGGCCGAGCGCGACTGGGGCGTGGCCTGCCCCCGCGAGGACGGGGCGGTCACCAATCCCTCCGACGAGCAGGTGTCGCGCGACGGCCCCTGGCGGGCGATGGTCGCCGCCTACCGCCGCTTCCTGGACGACCTGCTGGCCGCGCCCTACGCCCGGGCACGCCACCTGGTGCGGAGCGTGGACCCCCACCACCTGGTCTCCTTCCGGATGTCGGTGGCCGGCGACCCCACCATCTCCCACGGCCACACCATTCCCTACGACTTCCGGGCCACGGCCCTGGGCGTGGACCTGGTGTGCCCCGAGGGCTACGGGCGGACGGGCTCGTGGGAGCGGGTGCGCCCGGGGGCCTTCACCGTGGCCTACGCGCGCTGCGTGGCGCCCCGGCGGCCGGTGATGTGGGCGGAGTTCGGCCGCTCCATCTGGGACCGCCGCCGGGGCCGGCCGGACCCCGAACTGGCGGAATGGACGGGGCGCTTCTACGAGGATTTCTACCGCATGGCCCTCCTCGCGGAATCCAGCGGCACCGTGTGCTGGTGGTATCCCGGCGGCTACCGGGTGGGCGAGCGCAGCGACTACGGAATCGTGAACCCCGACGGCAGCGACCGGCCCGCGGCACGGGTGCTCCGCCGCTACGCGGCCCGGTTCGCCGAACCCCGTCCCCGCTCCCGGCCGGGCCCTCGGATCCCCATCGACCGCGATGCCCACCCCGGCGGGCTCCCGGGCATCTACGAGGCGGTGAAGGGCGACTTCTGGCGGGCCGCGCAGGCCGGCCGGTTCCCCGCGCTCCGGCACGCGGGCCAGGGCACCACCTCGGCCGACTGCCCCGCCGTGGCCGTGGGCAACGTGCCCGCGACGGGCCACAATCCGCCGAAACATCTCAATGCCGCCTTCGTGCGCGTCAGGGTGCGCGAGGCCGGCGGCGCGTGGCGCGACGTGCGGTCCGGCGACGCGATCGCGGCGCCGCCCGGCTCCCCGGTCCCGGCTCGCGTCCTGGTGGGCAACACTGGCTTCGCCACCTGGCTCGCGCCGCGGACGGCGACCGAGCGGAAGGGCACCGTGCGCCTGGTCGTGGTGCGGGGCGGGCGAGTGGTGGCCCATATTCCCATCCCCTCGGACGTGCCTTACCTGGGCGAGGCGCTGCTGGAGGACGTGCGGCTGCCCCGCTCCGCCGGGGAGCCGGCGAGCTTTCAGCTCCGCATGGAGGCCCGGGGGCGGATGGCGTTCGGTCCAGTCTTCCGGCTCCGTCTCCGCGCCCCCGGGCGCTGACCTCGCCGCGGGGCACGCGCGGCATGTGGGGCGCCATGGGCCATGGGTTGCGAGCGAGCGGGGGATTTGTCCTGGTCGGGCGCTTGCGCCCTGCGAAGGGGTGTGGTAGACTTTTCGGACCTGTCATCCGGCAGCGGCGTGTTACTCCGGCGCTCACCGACCAGGCGCAATGGCAACCGGAGGCTTCCATGATGCAGAAGAGAGTTGGAATCTGGCGAGGTCTGCTGCTCGTGGCGTTCCTGGCCGCGTCGGGCATCGCCCAGGGTGGCGAGCCCCCCGAGGCGCCGGGGGAGCCGGAGCAGGGGACGGCGGTCGAAGACGAGGGCATCGACGAGACCACGCCGGAGATCGTGGCCAAGGTCGACGGGGTGACCATCACGCGCCGCGACCTCGCCCTGTTGCGCCGCCAGCTTGCGGCCGCCCGTCGCAAGAGCCGGGCCCCCCTGCCCAACAACCAGGTGCTGCTCGAGCGGCTCATCGACCGGGTGCTCTGGCGCCGCTACTTCGAGGACGAGGACCTCCTGCCGCCGGCCGACGAGATTCCGCGGGCCATCAAGCGCCTGGACAACGAGCTGCGCCGCCGCGGCGCCAGCTACGCCGAGTTCCTCGCCGCGCGGGGCCTCAACGCGGAAGAGCACGCCCAGATGATCGCCTACAACCTGGCCATGCGCAAGCTCCAGGGCCAGATCGGCGAGGAGATCACCGAGGAGGAGCTGAAGGCCGAGTTCGAGGCCCGGCCCGAGTTCTACGACGGCAGCCGCATCCGCATCAGCCAGGTATTCATCGACACCAGCGACATCGGCAACGACCCCGAGGCGCTGAAGAAGGCCAAGGAGAGGATCGCGGACATCCACGCCCAGCTCAAGGCGGGCAAGGACTTCGAGCGCCTGGCCAGCGACCTCTCCGAAGGCCCCGCGGCCTCCCGCGGCGGCGACCGGGGCTGGTGGCGGCGCAAGGTGCCCAACGAGGACGACGAGTCGCTGATGGAAGCCGCCTGGAAGCTCAAGGTGGGCGACATCACCGAGCCCATCCGGGGCACCAAGGGCTGGCACATCATCAAGGTCACCGATCGCGAGCCCGCCTACTTCACCTACTTCGGGGCTCGCCGCGCCATCATGAGCGAGCTGGTGCGCCAGCGGCTGGAGAAAATCCTCGCGGGCCTGAAGGAGAAGGCCAAGATCGAGAAGTTCATGTAGCTCCCTTGGTGGCACGGGCATCTTGCCTGCGTCGCCGGCCGACGGGAGCGAGGTGCCGTTGGCCCGGGTTCTCGCGGATGCCGGTCGAGGACGGTGGGTGCTGAGCGCAGCGCTGGTTCTCTATTTGCCTTCCTTGGGCTCCTTCTCCTGCCTGTGGTCTTTCCCTTTCTCCTCGCTGTCCGTATCTTCCTCGTCGTCAGGCTTCTGGTCCGAGGCGTAGGTCACGTAGTCGGCGTGCACCCAGCCCCAGGTCTTCTCGTCCTCGATGGTGGCGTAGACTCCGAGCCATTTGCCCTGGACTTTCCTGATGGTGAGGCGGGTGCCCTTGGCGAGGGTGCCGAGGGTTTTCTTGCCCAGCTTGAGCTTGGCCTTGCGCTTGGTGACGACGACGTAGCCGGGCTTGTAGATGGCGCCCTTCCCCGAGTCCTCCCGTTCCGGGGGCTCGAGGTTGGCGAGGCTCACGTAGCCTTCCTTCCATTCATTGCCTTCGGGGAAGCGCACGAGGGCGAATCCCCCCTTGAGGTCGCGGATGCGCACCTGCTTGCCCTTGGGCAGGTATTCGAGCACCTTGCGTCCGAAGCGCAGGGGCGTGCGGTCCCTGGTCACCGTCGCCAGGTCGCCCACCTTGAACCTCGAGGCCGCGGTCGCGGCATGGAAGCAGCCCAGGGCCACGAGCGCTCCAACCAGAAGCGATGTAGCTCGCATTGCGATTCCCCCTATATGGCGTTGGCTTCCTACCTTACGCCTCGCGGGCGGGAAGATCAAGAGCGAGACCCCCGCCGACGAGAACCGCGGAGGGA
>JBKHIY010000117.1:0-12602 GCA_046538415.1 Candidatus Brocadiia bacterium
TTCGCGGGACAGGGACGTCCCGCCTACAATGCGGACCGCTCGGGCCGCTCGCGCGTCCTTGGCCGGCGGGGGACCCCTCGCGGAATGGGGGCCTCCCGCGCCAAGTTGACATCCCCTGGGCCGCGGGGCTACAATTGATGGCAGGCTACCAGGCACCGAAGGAGGACCGGCGATGAGGAGCGCCCTGTGGGCCGCCGCCGCGGCCCTGCTCGCCGCATGCCCGGCCGCCCACGCCGGTGACGGCGGCGTCCAGCTGCACAAGCCCAAGAAAAAGGTCTCTAAGCCCGACGCCGCCAGGTGGCTGGAGCCCCAGAAGCTCTGGTACCTGCTCTACGTCCCCGAGAACTACGATCCCGACGAGCGATACCCCCTCCTGGTCGCCCTCCAGCACCGCCACGACGGGGCCAGGCAGGCCTACCAGCACTGGCTGCCGACGGCCAAGGAGGACCGGCTGTTCCTCGCCGCCCCCAACTTCCCCCGCGACGCCACAGACCAGGAGCGCAACGTGGTGAAGATGGTGGTCCAGATCCTCAAGGACTACGAGACCATCGACCGCAAGTCCGTCGCCCTGGTGGGCCTCAGCACGGGGGCTCGCGACGTGATCCAGACGGTGGCCCACTACCCCCGGGGCTTCCGCGTGGCCTTCGCCCTCTCGCCCGACAAGTTTCCCGACGTCCGCGACGTGGACCCCAGCCGCTTCGCCCTCGTCCCCGACCGAACGCCCATCTTCGTGACCATGGACAAGCCCCTCCACGAGGAACTCCGCACGGTCTACAAGAAAAACGGCCTCCACCGGCTGCGGATCAAGGGCCTCGCCGTCGACGCCGGAGCCGTGGGCGGAGAGCCCACCGACAAGGAGTACGCCTACACCCTCGAGCGACTCAGGGCCTGCTACCCGCCCGCCAAGCGCCGACGCATCGCCGCCGCCCTACGAAAGGCCGAGCAGGAGAAAGCCGCCGACCAGGAGAAGAAGAAGCAAGAGGAAAAAGCCGAGACCGAAGCCGTCGAAAAACCCGACGAACGCGAGCCCAAAGAGGAAAAGGAAGACCCCGACCTGCTCCTCCTCAAGGCACGAAAGCTCGACCGCGACGACCAATACGCCGAAGCCTACAAGGCCTACAAGAAACTCGCCGAGCGAAACCCAGGCACCGACTACGAACGCGTGGCCCGCGACCGCATCGAGGAACTCAAGGCCGACCCCCGCGCCAAGCAGGCCATCCTCGACGCCGAGGCCGCCCCCGAATGCAACCGCCGGCTCACCAACGCCCGCAACTTCGAAATCGCCGGCATGACCGAAAAGGCCATCGCCGAGTACAAGGCCATCGTCGAGGAATACCCCCAGTCCTCCTTCGCCGATACCGCGCGAGAAAAGCTCAAAAAGCTCCAGCAAGAGCCCTGAGCCCATGCCCGCCTCCCGCGAAGCCGCCTCGGCGGTCCGGCTGCACCCCGACGACAACGTGGCCACCGCGCTCGTGGCCCTCGCCGCCGGCCAGCGGGTCGAGGCCGGCGTCGCCGTGACCCTGGCGGCGCCCATCCCTCGAGGCCACAAGTTCGCCCTCCGACGCATCGAGCAAGGGCAGCCGGTGGTCAAGTACGGACATCCCATAGGCCGCGCCGCCGCGACCATCGAGCCCGGCCAGCACGTCCACGTCCACAACTGCCTCAGCCAGCGCGCCGGGGGCGGCCCGCAGGAGCCGTGAGCGACGGGCCGGGGCACCGGGGGACCACGCCATCGCCGAGCACGCTGCCACATTCCCCGGCTACCCCAGGCCCGACGGCTCCGCGGGCACGCGAAACCTGCCCCTCGTGGTGCCCACGGTGGCCTGCGCCGCCCACGTAGCATACCAGATCGCCGCCGGCGTGCCCCGGGCCGTGGCCTTGGCCCACCAGCACGGCTGCGCCCAGATCGGCGCCGACGCCGAGGCCACCTCCCGCACCCTGGCGGGCACGGGCGCCAACCCCAACGTGGGCGCCGTGCTCGTCGTCGGCCTGGGCTGCGAGCAGGTGACCGCATCGCGCCTCGCCGAGGCCATCGCCCAGGCGGGCAAGCCCGTCGAGACGGTGAGCATCCAGGAGCTGGGCGGCACCTCGAAGGCCATCGCCCGGGGACGCGAGCGGCTCCTCGCCCTCGCCCACGAGCTGGAGAAACAGGGGCGGGAGCCCTGCCCCCTCGAGCGGCTGGTCGTGGCCACCGAGTGCGGCGGCTCCGACTCCTTCTCCGGGCTCACGGCCAACCCCGTGGTGGGCGCCGTGGCCGACCGCGCCATCGCCGCAGGGGCCACCGTGATCGTCTCCGAGACCACCGAGCTCATCGGCGCCGAGCACCTGCTCGCCCAGCGCGCCGCCTCGCCACAGGTGGGCGAGCAGGCCCGCCAGATGGTCCTTCGCTGGGAGGCCACCTGCCGCGCCTACGGCGCCCGCCTCACCGGCGCCAACCCCTCGCCGGGGAACATCGAGGGCGGGATCACGACCATCGAGGAGAAGTCCCTGGGCTGCCTCCACAAGGGCGGCACCAGCCCCGTCCAGGAAGTGCTCGACTACGCCCAGCGGCCCAGCCGTCGCGGCCTGGTGCTCATGGACACCCCGGGCAACGACGTGGAGTCCATCGCCGGGATGGCCGCCGGCGGAGCTACCCTCGTGCTCTTCACCACCGGCCGGGGCACCCCCCTCGGCTGCGCCGTGGCCCCCGTGATCAAGATCGCCTCCAACACCGCCCTGGCCCAGCGAATGGGCGAGAACGTCGATTTCAACGCGGGCCGGGTGGCCGACGGGGCGGCGAGGCTCGAGGACGCCGCCGAGCAGCTCTGGAGCCTCCTCCTCGAGGTCGCCGCGGGGCGCCTCGCCCGCGCCGAGGAGCTGGGCCACCGCGAGTTCGCCATCCGCCGCACGGCACCGACCCTGTGAGCGTCGCCAGCTCGAATCGGGGCCTGGAATCCCCACCGGCCCGGCGCTATCATGGAGGCTCATCGGCCGCAATGCCCTCGTCTTGGAAGTCCCGCGCCGGTCTGCTATAATGAGCCACGAACCGCAGGAGAAGGCCCCGGCCCGAAGACCCTGGGCCAGGCTGGCCGCCGACCCCCGCGTGCAGGCGGCGCTGTTGGTGCTCGCCCTGGCCCTCGCCGCCCTGGTGGGCGCCAGCTTCGCCCGGCGAGGGCAGGGGCCGACCGAGGGCCGGACCGCGGCGCGGCCCTCGCCACAGATCGACCCCATCGTCGACTCCTGGCGAGCCGCCGAGCGGGGCGACGTGGCGGCCTACCTCGAGTGCTTCGCGGGCCAGGCCCGCCACCGCCTGGAGGCCCAGGTCGAGGAGCGGGGCCGCGAGGCGTTCGCCCAGGGCCTCCGAAGGCGCGCCGAGGCGGCCACCGTGTCGTTCCGGCCCGCCACACGGCTGGACGGCGACCACGCGACCTTCGTGGTGGGCATAGAGCGGGACGGCGAGGTGGAGACGCTGGACTACGTGGTGGAGCGGGGCGGGGAGGAATGGAAGATTCGCGAGGTGGTCTCGCGCGGCCCGTCGCGCGTCCCCTCGCACGATGAGAGACTCGGCCCCCAGGGGGGCAAAGGAGAAGCGCCATGAGACGACTGTCCTGGATCGCCGCAGGCTGCGTGCTGGCCGCCGCACTGAGCGGCGCCACGACCGCCCGAGCCGCCGACGCCCCGGGCAAAGGCCCCCTGGCGCGGGCCTTCCGGGGCGTGACCGACATCGTGATCTGCCCCCTCGAGGTGCCCGCCACGGTGCGCCGCGTGGCCGAGGAGCGCGACGCCTTCTTCGGCCTCTGGGCCGGCGGCCTGGAGGGCGTGGGCAACTGCCTGGTGCGGGCCACCTGCGGGGTGGTCGAGATCTGCACCTTCCCCATCCCCGGCGACTACCTGCCCCTGGACAACCGCCGCCTCGGGGAACGCGCCATGCCCCCAGCGCGACCGCCGGTGGACATCACTCGGCCCTGAGCCATGGCCGCCCCTGAGCCCTCACCGGCCGCGTTCATGGGCCGCGCCCTCGAGCTCGCCGAGCAGGGGCGCGGCTGCGTCGAGCCCAACCCCCTGGTGGGGGCCGTGCTCGTCCGCCAGGGGCGCATCGTGGGCGAGGGCTTCCACGCCCGCTACGGCGGGCCCCACGCCGAGCCCCTGGCCATCGCCGACGCCGGCGAGGCCGCACGGGGCGCCACCCTCTACGTGACCCTCGAGCCCTGCTCCCACCAGGGCAAGACCCCGCCCTGCGTCGACGCCGTGCTCGCTGCCGGCATCCGCCGCGTGGTCGCCGCCATGGTCGACCCCTACCCCCCCAACCGCGGCCGGGGCATGGCACGCCTCCGCGAGGCGGGCGTGGAGACCGAGCTGGGCCTCCTGGAGCAGGAGGCCCGCCAGCTCAACGCCCCGTTCGTCAAGCTCACCACCCGAGGCCTGCCCTTCGTCACGGCCAAGTGGGCCATGAGCCTCGACGGGAAGACGGCCACCCGCACCGGCCAGTCGCGCTGGATCTCCTCGCCGCCCGCCCGACAGATGGTCCACGCCCTGCGGGGCACGGTGGACGCCGTCCTGGTGGGCATCGGCACCGCGCGGACCGACGACCCGCTGCTCACGGCCCGGCCCCCGGGGCCGCGGACCGCCACGCGGGTGGTCGCCGATAGCCAGGCCCGGCTGCCGCTCGACAGCCAGCTCGTGGCCACCGCCCGCCAGGCGCCCCTGCTGGTGGCTACCACCGAGGCGGCGGCCGGCGAGCGCCGGGCCGCGCTCGAGCGCTGCGGCGCCGAGGTGCTCGCCCTCCCCGCCAAGGGGCGACGGGTGGACCTCGCGGCCCTGATGACGGAGCTGGGGCGCCGCAAGACGACCCACGTGCTGCTGGAAGGCGGCGGGGAGCTGGCCGCCGCGGCGCTCGACGCCGGCCTGGTGGATAAGCTGATGGTGTTCGTGGCCCCCCGCGTCATCGGGGGCCGCGACGCCCCCACCCCCGTCGAGGGCCGGGGGCCGGCCGACCTGGGCCAGGCCCTGGCCGCCGCACGCTGGACCAGCCGCCGCGTGGGCGACGACCTGCTGATCGAGGCATGGCTGGAGCCCTCCCCGGGCAGTGAGGATTCGGGGATGGGCTAGGGACGGGGCTGGGCGGCCCCTCGGGGCCTGCCCGGGCCGGGCCGCCGCTTCTTCAGCCGCAGGAGGGCCACGAAGTCGGCCACCTCGTCGCGGTGGGCCGGATACTGCGCGGCGAGCTGGCGCATGGCCTCGACCGCCTCGGCCCTGCGGTCCAGCCGGTGGAGGAAGACGACGCGCATGAGGCCGAAGACGAACGCCCGGTCGCGGTCCTCCGCCCGCTTCTCCCCGTGAGCCAGGAGGTCGAGCGCCACCTGGTGCACCTTCGCCTTCTCCGCGTGGGCCAGCACGTCGGCGCACAGGAAGGCCAGGAGGTCGTGGCTTCGCACCTTGGGCGCCAGCGCCCGCGCCGTCTGCTCCAGCGGCTCCCCGGGGAGGATGAAGATTCCGTAGGGCGGCGGCACCGTGCGCATGAAGGGTCCCCGATGGCCCCGCTCCAGGGTGCGGAAGGCCACCACGACCAAGGAGCTGGCCCGCTCGTTGTGGGGGAAGGGACGAAGCAGCGTGACGCTGCGCATCTGGGCCTCGGCCACCTCCACGTCGCGGCCCTCGGCGCCGCCGACGCGGAGGCGGAACACGCCGTCCTCGTAGCGCAGGTTCTCCCCCACGTGAAGGTCGTCGGCGGTCCGCATCACCACGCGCAGCGGCGGCCGCTCCGGCCGCTCTCCCTCGGGCGCGCCGGCCGCCAGGCTCACCGCGGCGAGCAAGCGGACCAGGTGACACGCGAGCACGGCTTCACCTCCCGAATCCGCCGTCCGTCCCAGGCTCGCATTATACTTGCCGCCCCGGCCCCTCGCAACCGCTCGGCGCCGCCGCCTTGATCTTTCCCTGCGCTTGCAGTAGCGTAGTGCCCGACCGCGGAGGAGGAAGGAGGCGACCGTGCCCTGCCTGCTGGGCATCGACCTGGGCACCCAGAGCGTCAAGGCCCTCGTGGCCGACGACCAGGGGCGCACCCGCGCCCTGGCCCAGGCCGAGTACCCCATCCTGACCCCCAGGGGGGGCTGGGCGGAGCAGGAGCCACAGGCCTGGTGGCAGGCCACCTGCCAGGCCACCCAGCAGGCCCTCGCCGAAGCGAAGCCCCGGCCCGGCGACGTCGCGGCCGTGGGCCTCGCCGGCCAGATGCACGGCACGGTGTGCGTGGACCGCGAGGGGCTGCCCGTGCGGCCCGCCATCATCTGGGCCGACGGACGCTCGGGCGGGGAAGTGGACGAGCTGGTGGCCGAAGTGGGCAAGGAGCGGCTGGGGCGGCTGACCGCCAACCCCCTGGCCGCGGGCTTCATGGCCGCCACCGTCCGGTGGCTGGGCCGCCACGAGAAGGACACCTTGTGGCGCACCCGCTGCCTCCTGCTGCCCAAGGACTACATTCGCCTTCGCCTCACCCGCCAGATGGCGACCGACGTCTCCGACGCCGCCAGCACCCTGCTCTTCGACGTGGCCCACCGCCGCTGGTCCGCCGAGATGGCCGACCTGGTGGGCATCGAGCCCGAGCTCCTGCCCCGCGTCGTCGAGTCCACCGAGACCTGCGGCACGGTCACCCGCCACGCGGCGCGGGACACGGGGATTCCCGCCGACACCCCGGTGGTGGCGGGCGGCGGCGATCAGCCGGTGAGCGCCGTGGGCAGCGGGGTGCGCGACCCCGGCCTGCTGCTGGCCACCATCGGCACCGGGGGCCAGCTCTTCGCCCCCCTCGAGCAGCCGGCCTACGACCCCGAGCTGCGCACCCACACCTTCTGCCACGCCGTGCCCCGCCGGTGGTTCGTAATGGGCGCCATCCTCAGCGCCGGCCTGTGCCTGCGGTGGCTGCGCGACGGCGTCTACGCGGGCACGGGGCTGGACTACGAGGCGTTCAGCCAGGCCGCCTCGGCGGTGGAGCCGGGGGCCGAGGGCCTGCTCTTCCTGCCCTACCTGGTGGGCGAGCGGACGCCGCACATGGACTCGCGGGCGCGGGGGGTGTTCTTCGGCCTGGCGCTCCGCCACGAGCGGCGTCACCTGGTTCGCGCGGTGATGGAGGGGGTGGCGTTCGCCATGCGGGATTCCCTCGAGATCTTCCGCTCCCTGGGCGTGGCGGCGGAGCGCATCGTGGCCGCGGGCGGCGGGGCGCGGAGCGCCGTGTGGCGGCAGATTCTGGCCGACGTCTTCGCCGCCCCCCTGGCCGCCTCGGCGGTGGCCCAGCCCGCCGCCTGGGGCGCCGCCATCCTGGCCGGGGTGGGCTCCGGGGTCTTCGCCGGCCTCGACCAGGCGCCCACCGCCGCCGACCCCGGGCCCCCCACCGAGCCCCGGGACGAGAACGCCAGGCGCTACGACCAGCTCTATGCCCTCTACCGCTCCCTCTACCCGCGGCTGAAGGACGCCTACCGGGAGCTGAGCGATTGCGGGAGCCGACCGTGAGCGGCGACCTGTTCATCGGCCTCGACGTGGGCACCCAGGGGGCGCGGGCCATCGCCTGCGACGCCCAGGGCCATGCCGTGGCCCAGGCCCGCGCGCCCTTCCCGGGGAAGGCCGCCGAGCCCCAGCCCGGCTGGCACGAGCAGGAGCCCGAGGACTGGTGGCAGGCCGCGGCGAGCTGCCTGGCCGAGCTGAGCGAGGCGGCCCGGAAGGCGGGCTCCGCCCGCCAGGCCCTCTCCCGCATCGCCGTCACCTCCACCTCGGGCACTGTCGTGCTCCTCGACGAGGAGAACCGGCCGCTGCGGCCCGCCATCATGTACAGCGACGGCCGCGCCGGGGCACAGGCCCAGCGGGCCAACGCCGCGGCCAAGGTGTTCATCCGCAAGCTCGGCTATCGCTTCTCGGCCAGCTTCGCCCTGCCCAAGCTCCTGTGGCTGGCCGAGCACGAGCCCCAGACCTTCGAGGCCGCGGCCCGTATCGTCCACGCCGCCGACTTCCTGGTGGGACGGCTCACCGGGCGCTTCGACGTGACCGACACCTCCAACGTGCTCAAGACCGGCTACGACCTGGCGGACCATCGCTGGCCGGCCTTCATGGCCCGCAAGCTGCACGTCCCGCTCAGCAAGTTCCCCCGCATCGTGCGGCCCGGGGAGACCGTGGCCCGCGTGCTGCCCGACGTGGCCGACGCGGTGGGCCTGTCCCGCACCGCCCTGGTGGCCGCGGGGGCCACGGACGGCACGGCGGCGTTCCTCGCCTCCGGGGCATCGCAGCCCGGCCAGTGGTGCTCGACCCTGGGCACCACCCTGGTGCTGCGGGGCGTGAGCGCGGTGCTCATCCGCGACCCTCAGGGGCGCGTCTACTGCCACGCGCACCCCGAGGGGCATTGGCTGCCGGGCGCCGCCTCCAACGTGGGCGGGGAATGCCTGGAGGCGCGCTTCGGCGAGCGGGACCTGGCGGCCCTCGACGCCCAGGCCCCCGAGCATCTGCCCAACGACCTGGTGCTCTACCCCCTGGCCCGGCGGGGCGAGCGCTTCCCCTTCATCGATCCCGACGCGGAGGGCTTCGTGCGGGGCGAGCCGGACAGCGAGGCGGAGCTCTACGCGGCGACCCTCGAGGCGGTGGCCTTCGTCGAGCGGTGGGGCTTCGACGTGATGGCCGAGCTGGGCGCGCCGGTCGTCGAGCCGCTGTTCGTCTCCGGCGGCGCCGCGGCCAGCGACGTGTGGCTGGCGCTGCGGGCCGACGTGCTCGACCGCCCGCTGCGCGTCGCGGCCGACGCCCACTCGGCCAAGGGCGCGGCGCTCCTGGCCGCCGCCGAGCCCCTGGGCTCGCTGGGCCGCGCCGTCGAGGCCATGGTCCACTTCGAGAAAGCCGTCGAGCCCCGGTCCGACCTGCGGGCCTACCTGGACGAGAAGTACCGCCGCTTCCGCGAGGCCTGCGCCCAGGTCTACCCCGCGGCGGGGGCGTGAGGGCCGCCGAGGAGAGCCGAGCCCGTGTGCCACGTCGCCTATCCCCCGCCCTTCCACGCCAAGGTGATCGCCCTGGAGGCCCCGGGCGGGGAGCCGCGCGAGGCCCGGCTCGTGGCCCCCTCGGTGGTCGGCTGCGGCGAGCCGTTCGCCCTCAGGCTGGCCGTGCTCGACGGCGACGGCTACCCGTCGGTGGACTTCGCGGACGCGGTGGCGCTGCGGGGCGACTTCGCGGCGCCCCGCGAGGCCACGGTGCGCTTCGAGCGGGGCCGGCCGGCCCTGGCCCGGGTCGAGGGCGTCCGCGTGCCGTCGGCGGGCCTCTGGCGCTTCCGGGCGGAGCTGGGCGGCCAGGTGTTCCACAGCAACCCGGTGTGCGTGTGCGAGCGGCCGGGCCGGCGCATCTGGTGGGGCGACCCCCACGTGCACACCATCCTGAGCAACTGCCACCCCGGGGGCGCCCGGTCGCTGAACTTCTGCTACGCCGCGGCACGCTACGCCAGCGGCCTGGACTGGGTGGCCGCCGCCGACCACGTGTCCAACGGGCGATGCGATTTCTCCAAGTGGCGCGAGCAGCGCCAGGCCTGCGACCACCACCACGAGCCGCCCCAGTTCGCCACCCTCTACGCCTACGAGGCCTCGCTGCGGGGCGGGTGCGGGGGCGACAACAACCCCTACTTCCGCGTGGCCCCCGAGATGTTCGCCGACCACTACGAGGAGGGCGACGTGGCCAGCCTGTGCCGCCAGCTCGCCGAGGCCGTGGGGCCCGAGAACTTCTTCGTCGTGCCCCACCACACCACGCGCACGGGCAAGCACGGCGAAATCCCCGACGCCATCTATCCCGGGGAGCGCTTCATGCCCCTGGTCGAAATCCACTCCAAGTGGGGCACCAGCGAATACCGGGGCAATCCCAACGCGCTGAAAGAGGTCCACCCCGGCCCCGGCTACGCGGTCGACCTCCTGGGCCAGGGCTTGCGGCTGGGCTTCATCGCGGGCACCGACAGCCACGCCACCATGCCCTCCGCCGGGGGCATCGAGCCGGGGCACATCGACCGCCCGCCGGGCTTCACCGCCGTGCTGGCGCCCCGGCTGGGCCGCGATGCGCTCTTCGACGCGCTCCGCAGCCGCCAGGCCTACGCCACCAGCGGCGAGCGGGTCTACCTGGACGCCGTGGTGGCGGGCACGGCCATGGGCCAGACGGCCACCTGGCCCCAGGAGGACCAGCCCCGGCGGGTGGCGGCCAGGGCCGCGGCGCGGGGCGAGATCGCCAAGCTCGAGGTGGTGCGCAACGGCCAGGCCGTGCACGAGCTGCGCCCCGGCTCCTGGCATGCGGAGCTGGCGTGGAGCGACGAGCGGCCGCTGGCGCGCCTGTGGCTGGAGTCGCCCCGCCTGGGCCGGTTCGCCTACTACTACGTGCGCGTCACGTGCCGCTCGGGCGCCCAGGCGTGGTCGAGCCCGGTGTGGCTGGTGGCCCCGTGAGCGCCTTGACGGGGCCGCCCGTCGCCGCGTAGGCTGTTGAGGGCGGGCCGGGAGCATCGAGGGGAGCATTCTGCGGAGAGCGAGCCATGATGAGACGCCGCCAGTTCCTCCACATGATGGCGGCCGGCGCCGCGGCGCGGTCCGTCGGCCGGTTCCTGCCCCCAGCTCTTGCCCAGAAAGGCGAGCAACCGGTGCGCAACGTGCTTTTCATCGCCGTGGACGACCTGCGGCCCGAGCTGGGCTGCTACGGGGACCAGCAGGCCCGCTCGCCCCACATCGACAAGCTCGCCGCCCGGGGCCTGCTCTTCGAGCGGGCCTACGTGCAGCAGGCCGTCTGCGCCCCGTCGAGGGCCAGCCTGCTCACCGGCACCCGGCCCGACACCACGGGCATCTACCACCTGCGCACCCCGGTGCGCAAGGCCATGCCCGAGGTGCTCACCCTCCCCCAGCACTTCCGCCAGAACGGCTACGAAACCGTCTCCCTGGGCAAGATCTACCACCACTGGAACGACGATAACGGCATCGGCTGGAGCGTCGACGCCTGGCATCCCCGCGGGCCGTGGGAGGGCCGCGGATACCGCAGCGAGGCGGCCCTCGAGGCGATGCGCCGCCGCGACGCCACCGACCCTCGAAAAAAGGGCATCGGGCCGCCCGTGGACGACGCCGACGTGCCCGACAACGGCTACCGCGACGGCGCCACCGCCGACAAGGCCATCCAGGAGCTCCGCCGCCTCAAGGACAAGCCCTTCTTCCTCGCCGTCGGATTCCTCAAGCCCCACCTGCCCTTCAACGCCCCGAAGAAATACTGGGACCTCTACCGCCGCCAGGACATCCAGCTGCCCGCACGCCGCGACTGGCCCGACGACATGCCCCGCATCGCGGGCATGAACTGGGGCGAGCTGCGCCAATACGTCGGCATCCCCAGCAAGGGAAACCTCGACGAGGACCAGGCACGCGAGCTCATCCACGGCTACTACGCCTGCGTGTCCTACATGGACGCCCAGGTGGGCCGCGTGCTCGGCGAGCTCGGCCGCCTGGGCCTGGACCGCAACACCATCGTCGTCCTGTGGGGCGACCACGGCTGGAAGCTCGGCGAGTACTCCGCCTGGTGCAAGCACACCAACTTCGAGCTCGACACCCACGCCCCCCTCATCCTCAGCGTGCCCGGACAGAAGACCGCCGGCCAGAGCACCCCCGCGCTCGTGGAGTTCGTGGACATCTATCCCACCCTCTGCGAGGCCGCGGGGCTGCCCCTGCCCGACCACCTCGAGGGCACCAGCATGAGGCCCCTGCTCGAAGACCCCCAGCGGCCATGGAAGACCGCCGCCTTCAGCCAATACCCTCGGGGCCAGGTGATGGGCTATACCATGCGCACCGACCGCTATCGCTACACCGCCTGGATCCACCGCAAGACCAAGAAGGTCGTGGCCCGCGAACTCTACGACCACCAGGCGGGGCCGCTGGAGACGGTGAACCTCGCCGGCCGTCCCGAGCACAAGGCCACGGTCGAGAAGCTCCACGCCATGCTCGAGGCCGGCTGGCAAGCCGCCCGGCCCCAGACCTGAGTGGAGAAGAATCATCACGAATGGGACGAATGGACGAATCGCACGAATGAAGACCGGAGGGCCGGAGAGCAACAAAAGGCCAAACGCAGGCACCCTCTCTATCCTCTTATTCGCGCCATTCGACCATTCGTGGCATTCGTGATTCTCTTCTCCTTCCCGCGTCCCGACGTAGGAGACGAAACGGTGGGCAAGAGCGAGATCCTCTTCCCGGAGCTCTCCTACGAAGTGATGCAGGCAGCCTTCGAGGTCCACAACACTCTCGGGCCGGGGTTCATCGAGGAGTTCTACGAGCAGGCCCTGGTCTACGAGCTGGAGGGTAGGGCCATCCCCTTCGAGCGACAGAAGACCATCGTAGTATCCTACAAGGGCCGGCCAATTGGCCAGCATCGGCTGGATCTCGTCGTTGGCGGCAAGATCATCTTGGAACTCAAGGCGGTCGCCGCGCTGGCCGATGCATTCAAGCAGCAGGTCCTATCGTACCTCAAGGCCACCGGCTTGAACCTGGGCATGCTCATCAACTTCGGCACCGCGCGCGTCGAATACGTCCGCATTGTCAACTGAAATGAAACGAGCGGAGAAGAATCATCACGAATGGGACGAATGGACGAATCGCACGAATGAAGACCGG
>JBKHIY010000032.1:0-45107 GCA_046538415.1 Candidatus Brocadiia bacterium
CCACTGGCCGATGTAGGCGTGGCCGAGGAAGCCGTCGTGCTGCTTGTTGGAGTAGCTGTGCATCACGGCGTTCTCGATCTCCCCGCCCACCTTGCACACCTCGCCGATGTTGGTCCCCTCCCGGAGCCGGGCGGCCATCTGGATGGTCGAGCCGGGGCCGATGTAGGCGGGGCCCTGGATGGAGGTGTTGGGCATCACGGTGACGCCCTGGGCGATGTAGATGGGGCCCTCCTCGGCGTCGAGCACGCAGCAGGGCTTGATCACGGCGTCCTCGGCGATGAAGATGTCGTCCTTGCCCAGCAGGTAGGAGCCTTCGTGCACGGTGCCCCGGATTTCGCCGGGGGAGGCCAGCTCGCGGAAGTCGCGCACCAGCTCCTCCTCGTTGTGGTCGACCACCTCCCAGTAGTAGCGCAGGAGGGTGGCCTCGACGTCCACGTGGCGCATGGTGTGGGGCAGCTTCTCGCGAAGGGCGCCGGTGAGGAAGTCCTTGTGCGAGAGGCTCGCCACGGTCTGGGCCTTGAGGCGGGCGTAGACCACGGCTCCATGGGCGGTGGCCACCTCCTCCTGGCCGTCGATGGGAATAGCCTCCTGGAGCAGGAGCCGGCCGTTGAGGAACAAGATGTCCTCGTCCGCCGGCAGGGAATTCACCGCCAGGTCGGTGCGTTCGGCGAGGGTGGGGGCCAGGTAGTCGCGGCACAGCAGGGCGACCTTGTGCCCCGGGTAGAGGCGGAGGGTCTTCTCCAGCAGGCTGCTGATCCCGCAGCGCAGCTCGTAGACGGGCCGGCAGTAGACGAGGGGCAGGAGGTCCTGGGTGTGCTCGTCCTCGAAGATGCACAGGGCCGCCATGGCGCTCTCCTTGCCTGCGATGGGAGGGGGATCCATGGACCGGGGACAGGACTATAGAAGTATAGCCCAAAACGGGACATGCGCAAGCGCTCGCGCCGCGCACCGGGGATTGCCTGCAATGCGTTTATGGTAGAAGGTCCAGATTGGACACCTACTGGGCCGTGTGGGGCGACGGGAGGGATGCGGCCCCGGCAAATGACAGGCCTATCGCAAAACGGTTGTGGCGCAACCAGCTCCTCCCCTCCATCGCCACCCTGCCTCCAGGGGAACTAAAGATTGACAATCGCGTGCCGGCGCGGTAGACTCCAGGGCGCACAAGCGGGCGTAGCTCAGTGGTAGAGCATCAGCTTCCCAAGCTGAGGGTCGTGGGTCCGAATCCCATCGCCCGCTCCAGAGCCCCGGGGGCCGGTTGGCCCACGGGGCTTTCCTCTTCTCGGGCATCGGTGCGGCCGCCCCTCCACTCCCTTGCGAGGTAGGCGCATGGCAGACGACCGCCCAGGCGATGCGAGGCGAGGTCCCGAGCCGGGCATGGACCCCACGACGGCACCCCCCTGGTGGCTCACGCGCCCCCGGGAAATTCGCGACTTCCTGGAGTCGCTCGACGGCGTGGAGGTCGAGGAGATCGGGACCACGGGGGGCGGGCGCCCCATCGTGGCAGCGGGATGGGGCGGGCGAGAAGAGCCGCGGGGCCGCACGTCGGCCAGCCTCGCCTCCGCCATCGCGGGCGGCGACCCCGCCGCCTTCTTCGGCGAGGGCGAGCGGGAGAAGCAGACCATCCTCTTCGTGGGTGCGACCCACGGCACCGAGTGGGACGGCACGGTCGCGGCGCTCCATTACCTGAATATCCTGGCGACGGGCAGGGACCTCCTGGGCCGGGAGTGGCCGGAGGTGGCCCGCCGCGGGCGCGCCCACCGCTTCTTCCTCATTCCCATTCTCAACGTCGACGGCCGCGAGCGGGCCCTCCATCACGTCCACTGGATCGGCTGCGACCCCGACTACTTCATGGACGTCTCCCAGGGGGTATGGGCGAGCGGGGAGGGCCTCCGCTGGCCCACCGCGAAGCGCCACTGCCCCATCCCCACCGACGAGGTGCGGGTGCTGGGCACCTACTACAACG
This sequence comes from Candidatus Brocadiia bacterium, assembly GCA_046538415.1. Taxonomy (GTDB): domain Bacteria; phylum Planctomycetota; class PUPC01; order DSUN01; family DSUN01; genus JBKHIY01. The sequence continues at coordinate 1,964 of JBKHIY010000032.1, forward strand.
ACAACGGGGTGAACCTGGTCTACGACGTGCCCTTCGGCGGCGACGGCCAGCCCGAGACCACGGCGCTCCTGCGCGCCTGCCGGCGCGAGGTGCCCGACCTGGTCGTCCTCTCCCACTCGAACCACGGTAGCCTGGTGGAGCCTCCCGCCTCGTTCATCCCTGACACCTGGAAGCAGAAGGTGGTCCAGATGGGAGCCGCGGTGGGCGTCCGCTGCCACAGGGAGGGCTTCGCCAAGTCGGGCATCCCCTCCCGCGTCAGGTCCTACGCGGGCGACATCTTCTGTCAGACCGACGCGGTCTACCACGCCTGCGGCGCGGTGCCGCTGCTCATCGAGTTCCCGTGCGGCTGGGCCGGCGTGCCCGCCACGCACCGGGAGATCCTGGACATCGGGCTGGCGGTGCTCGACGAGCTGGCCCTCTTCGGGGCACGCTACGGCTTTCGTCCCGAGGTGTCGAGCGAGTGGTCGCCGAGCGACTAGTTTCCTGGGGTCGCCCTGCCCCTGCTTCGGCGGCGGGCCCAGGGCCGCAGGTATCGCGCCTGACGCATCTGGCGCAGGGCGGCGACGTAGGTGCGGATGTCGGCGGGGCGGAGGGCCTGGCGGAGGACGAGCACCTCGTCGATGACCATCCGGGGCGTGCCCCGGGTGCCCAGGGTGAGCTGGCCGAAGCCGTCGGCCTGGCGGAAGGAGCGACCGCGTACCCGCAACTCCCAATCCGTTTCTCCGTCCGTGTAGACCTCGATCAGCGAGCCGCCGCGGAAGACCAGGGCCGTGTGGTGCCACACCCCGCGGCGGAGGTCGAGGTGGGCCATCAGGTCGCGGTCGTAGATGCCATTGACGTTCTTGATGCCGGGCACGTAGTAGACCTGGAGGACGGCGGCGGGGCGCTGGAGGGCGCACCAGTTGCCCTTCCCCCGGCAGAAGTGCGCCACGTAGCCCTTCTTCGCCCCGAGGTGCACCAGCCCGAAGCCCTGGTCGACCTCGAGGTCGGCCTCGAGGGCCCACCACAGGGAGATAGTCAGGGGGCGGTGGGGCGAGAAGGCGTCCGAGCGAAGGCTGAGGACCTTGCCCTCGCCCGTCACGGCGCCCCTGCCGAAGAGGCCCTCCGCCGAGAGGTCGAGGCGGCCCCCCTGCCGCGCTTCCGAGCGGTCGATCTCGGGCTGGCCGTCGGGCCGCTCGAAGCCGTTGTAGTAGAGCAGGCGACCCTCGAAGGCCGGCGGGAGAGTGATGTAGGGCGTCAGGCTCTCGTAGGCGGGCGCCGTCCGCAGGGGCGGCTGTTGCTCCCCTGCGGCTCCGCAGCCGGCGGCTACGACGGCGGCGAGGCTGCAAGGCACTAGGAAGCGGCGAACCAACACGCGCTCGTTCCTCTCTTATCACGAATGGCGCGAATGTTCGAAGAATTCGAATAACACGCATAGGAGGGCTGAGAGGCCGTTTGTGTTCGGCCCCTCCTCGCCCTCCAGGCTTCTTTCTTATTCGTGCGATTCGCCCATTCGTGCCATTCGTGATTCTTCCTCTCGGCGGGGCCCCTTTGGTCCCTATCGCCGGGGCAGGAGGCGAAGCTCCCGCACGTCGTGCTTCCTGATGGTCAGCTCGAGCGTATCGTCCTGGCAGGGCACGGGCTCGCCCGTCTCGGCGTCGGTCACGCGGTAGCCGTCGGCGAGGCCCAGCGGCTTCGGGTCGATGGTGATTGCGGCAGCAACGTCCCGCTCGGCGTAGCTCGTGACGCCGATGATGGCCTCCTTGCCGGGCAGGGAGTAGACGATGGCCGGCAGGTCGGGGTGGCCGGTGTCGACCGGCTGGGGGCGGTCGTCCCAGTAGCGGTAGACCTCGAGGCCGGGGCTCTCGACGAGGCGGTGGACGTGGTTGAAGAGCGTGCGCCACGCCTTGCCGCCGCCCCAGCCGTCGAGCTCGTGGACCAGGCACACGGCGGCGAAGGTCCGCTGCGTCCACTCGTCTCTGGCCAGCTTGCCGTGGTCGCCGAGCAGCACGGGCCAGGTGCCCGCCAGCTCGCCCGTCGAGACCAGCAGGATGTACTCCCGGGGGAAGCGGTACTGGACGTCGCCCTGGGAGTACTTCCACTCCCAGTCGTACTGCACCGTGCAGAAGGAGAGGATGGGGAGGATGCCGGTGGAGGTCATGTGAGCCATGGTGACGGGCCGCATGCCCCGCTCGTTCATGTGGACGAAGGTGCGCTTGACCAGCTCGCGGAGGCCCCAGAGGCCGTTGCTCGGCATGATGGAGCCGTCGGGCCGCTCGTAGGCCGCGGTCATCGCGGTGTTGTAGGAGGCGCGGAAGAACATGTTGTCCCAGTAGACCCCCTGGTTGCCGCCGACCTCGAAGCTCTTGCCGTACCACCAGAGAGCGTGGTCGATGTAGGAGGGGGAGGGGACGATCTTCATCTCGCCCACGCCGTTGCCCGAGCCCACGGTGCGGTAGTCGGTCAGGCACCATTCGTCCTGGAAGGTCTGGAACTCGGGGAAGAGCTGGCAGCTCGCCCTGTTGTAGTAGAAGACCATTCTCTTGCCGTAGCGGGAGAGGAGGTTGTGGGGGACGTGTCGCTCGAAGCGCTCCACGTACTCGGGGCCGTAAGGCTCGAAGTACTTGCGGCCGCGGTCGATGACTTTCTGGACCTCCTCACGGGAGAGTTTCTCCTGGTTGCCGCGCTTGAGCATCTCCCACAGGTAGAGGTCCTTGCCCGCGGGATAGACCGAGCCGCAGTTGCCGCGCGCCAGCCAGTTGATGTCGGTGCCCAGCAGCGTGTAGTTCTCTCGATGCCAGATGTATCGCCAGTTGGCGATTCGGGGCTTGACCGGGGCGGCGAGGAGGCCGAAGGTGATGGTCCGCGGCGCGTCGATGACCGTGGGCTTGTTGATGAGATGCACCCGCAGGATGAGCTGGTCGCCCTTGCGCACCAGGTCGAGGTTGGGCTTCTCGCGGTCCCACGACCAGCCGGCGTCGTTCTCGGCGAACCACGAGAGGCCGCGCACCGGGCCGCCCACGTAGATGTAGGAGCACCAGTTGCGGGGGAAGTCGTTCACCTGCACCTTGCTTGCGTCCCACACCACGCCCTCGCCTTCGGGCACGCGGGTGTAGATGGTATTGCGGATGCCGTCGCCCATGGCGTGGATCATCGGCGCCGCGTCGTTGCGGAGCGGGATCTCCAGGTCCAGGAACGACAGTGCCTGACCCTGTTCGGACGACAGCTCGAGGTCTACGCGCATCGTTCCGTCGTAGTCCCAGGTGACCTGGGGGTTTGCGCGGAGGGCTCCGAGCTCGAAGGCGGCGCGGCCGGCCACGGCGTGCTCTTCCGTGGTCGTGAACGCCAGGCCGCGGCGTTTCTCTTCGAGCTTCTCGTCCGTCGCTCCTGCCACGAGGCGCATGGGTGCGGCCAGCAGCGGCTTGCCCCTGGCCACCACCTGGTCCCAGAGCCCCTGGTCGTTCATCGTGTGCTCGCGGAGCACGGTGGCGACCTTCTTGCCTTCGACGCGGATGGGGGTGAAGGGGGGGTAGACCTTGGTGCTGGTGCCCAGGCCCTGGCGCTCCCAGTCGAAGACGGTGCGCTCGAGGGGCTTGACCAGCTCGCCCTGGGGCACGTTTGTCCCCTCGGCCCGCACGGCGATCTCGTGGTCGCCTTCCAGGGGCGGGAGGGTCAGGCTCAAGCCGAACTCGTCGCCCTCGACGGGCATCTCGGCCGTGCCTTCCTCGACGCCGAGCTCCGCCACCTCGTGCAGCCGCACCTTCGGCCCTCTGGGCGTCTCGATGAGCGTGTCGGCCAGCTCCTCGACCGCCTGAGGCAGAGGCGCCCTGTGGCGCTCTAGACCTGCCGTCGCCTTTCTGACGGCAGTGGCGATCTGCTGCGCGGTGAGGCCCAGTTCGCGCGCCCTGTCCCGGTCGATTCGCACCGTCACCTGGCGCTCGCCGGGGATGCGGGCGAAGCCGTTGGCGATGGTCACCGTCTTGACCGGCTTCGCAACGCCCTTCTTGCGGACCATGCACAGCAGGCGGTCGAGCGTCGCCTCCCGGGGCAGATTCGCCGTGTTGATCCGTACCCTCATGCGGTTCCGATACGGGTAGTAGGCGAACTGGAAGTCGATGGGCAGGACTTCTTTCTTCGTGGTCGTCCACCGCCAGGGCTCACCCCGCCGCCAGGCGAGGGTCCGCTGGTAGTGCACGGTGGCCCCGTCGAGGGAGGCGACGCGAATGGCCAGGCGGAACTTCCGCGTCGCCTGGTCGGCGGCCTCGAGGGTCAGGAACTTCGTCTCGCCGGGGTCGAGGGCCACCGGCTCGGACTCGCGGAGGGTGGGCATGGCGTCGCGCTCGACGACCATCTCGGCCTTCACCGAGATCCGCTGCGGCGAGGGGTTGCGGAGGGCGAGGGCCTCGTGGAGGCGGCCCAGGAAGCGCTCGCCGCGGCTCTCGTGGGCCACGGCCAGGGCGTCGCGGGCGGCGAAGACGAAGCGGTCGCTGGGCGCGTAGGCCCCGCCGCCCAGCGAGGAGAAAGCCCACGGCTGCTTCCAGTTGCGGCACAGGTTGAGCCCCCAGGCGCCCTGGTCGGCCGTTCGGCCGGGCGCAATCTGCTCGATGGGCACGGCCACCTCGCAGTGCCACCAGCCGTCGTGGAAGCCGTTGGCCACCTGCCAGTTGCCCCGCCAGGTGGGCTTCTCCTTCTCCCTGCCCCGGGCGTGGTGCTTGTAGCCCACGTGGCCGATGGCGTTGGCCAGCATCTGGTAGACCTGGCCGTGCTCGCTGCCCGGCGTGGGGTCCACCCACACCTCGACCGAGTCGTCGTAGACGACCTTCACGGTGTCCTTCTCGACCTGGGCGAGGAGGGGGCCCTCGGCGGGGAGCTGGGAGGCGATGGCCAGGTAGAGATGGGTCCTGGTGGCCCCCACGGCGCCGCGGGCCCGGCGGCGCTCGAGCTGGCCCCTGAAGGCGAATCCGTCGAAGCCGGCCGCGGCGGCCCACTCGCCCTCCTCGATGTGGCCGTCCAGCCTCGGCGGCCTGTCCATCAGCACCACCCGGTACTCGGCCCCACGGCCGGCGACGGCCCCCAGCAGCATCAGGGCCAGGATGCTCGTCGACCACTGAGCGACCATCATGCAGCTCTCCAATCAGCGGCGGCGTGCGGGATACCCGTGCAGCCACCACAGTGTAGAGGAAGCCCCATCGCGGCGCAACGCCCGGAGTTGACGCACGGAGGGGACTTTCCTAGGCTAGGCGGGACGCCTGTGACCAGCCCTGCCTCCTGGAGACCCCCCATGCGAACCGCCGTCCCCTGCGCTCTGGCCATCCTGTGTTGTGGCCTGGCCGCCGCCCAGCCCCAGCGCCACGACCGGGCGGTCGTGGTGCCCGCTCCCGGCCGCGTGGCCGTGGACGGCCAGCTGGGAGAATGGGACCTCAGCGGCGCCATCGAGTGCGTCTTCGACCAGGCCCTCCGACCCAGGTTCACCGCCCGCCTGGCCTTCATGTACGACGCCCAGGCCTTCTACATCGCCGCCCGCTTCCACGACGACACCCCGCTGCGCAACCGCCACGACCCCCAGGTCGAGCCCAACAGGGGCTGGGCCGGCGATTGCCTCCAGGTGCGCCTGTGCAGCGACCCCCAGGCCCCCTATCCCCTGCCCAGCTCCAATAGCGACCGCATCTGCCACCTCACCCTGTGGCACTACACCGACCGCCGCGAGCCCGTCCTCCACGCCCAGTACGGCATGGACTACCACGGCACGAAGGTGTGGACCGGCGAGGACTCCGGCCTCGCCTTCCGCGCCCATCCCGAGGGCGACGGCTACACCCTCGAGGCCCGCGTGCCCTGGGAGCGGCTCCACGCCGCGAAGAGCCCCCCGAAGGCCAACGACCGCCTGGCTCTCGTGGTCCAGCCCCTGTGGAGCGACGCCTCGGGCTGGAAGCAGGTGTGCACCTTCAACGACGTGGTCCGCGAGGCCGGCTTCTCCTTCCAGGGCACGGCCATGTGGGGCCAGGCCGTCTTCTCGCCCACCGGCCACCTGGCCCGCGAGGAGCGCCCGCGGACCGTCCAGGAGGCCCTCCAGCCCCTCGCCCTCGGGCTCCCGGCCACCGACCGCGAAGCCGCCTCGGTCTCCGCCGCGGTCTTCGACGCCGACGGGCGCCTGGTCCGCACCCTGCCCGTGCTCACCGCCGGCGAGGGGAAGGCCATCGACGCCCTGGGCCAGGGCGAGCGCCCGGCGGTCCGCTGGGACGGCCTGGACGACGACGGCCGGCCCCTGCCCCCCGGTGACTACCGGGTGAAGGTGCTTTCCCATCGCGGCATCGGCCAGCGGTGGGTCGCATCGCTGCACAACGCGGGCGACCCGCCCTGGCGCACCGACGACGGCACGGGCAGCTGGGGCGGCGACCACGGGCCGCCCATCGCCGCCGCGTCCGACCCCCAGCGCGTCTACCTCGGCTGGACCATCAGCGAGGCCGGCTGGGCCGTGGTGGCCTGCGAGCACCAGCTCACCGCCGAGGGCAAGCCCCAGAAGCTCTGGGGACAGCACCAGGTGCTCGACATCGGCATCCTGGTCACCGCCATGGCCTCCGACGGCGAGCGCCTCTTCGTCGCCCAGGACGGCAAGCGCTGGGGCCAGAAGGACCCCCAGAGCTTCACTGCCGGCGTGGTCCTCTGGGACGCCGCGAGCGGGAAGCCCATCAACTTCCCCTTCGCCAAGCGAGCCCTGGTGGTGAGCCAGTGGGAGGCCGACCTGCGGCCCGACCGCCCGCCCCTCTGGGAACGCGTGGCCCGCGGCCACGTGGGGCCGCAAGACCTCGGTCTCAACCTCGTGGGCCTCGCCGTCGCCGGCGACGCGCTCTACGCGTCGCTCTTCCTCGAGGACCAGGTGGTGGCCTTCGACTGGCGGACCGGCGAGAAGCTCCGCACCTATCCCCTGGAGCGGCCCGCGGGCCTCGCGGTCGCGCCCGAGGGGCACCTGCTGGCCGTCAGCGGCCGCCGCGTGCTCCGCCTCGACCCCGCGTCGGGCCAGGCGGAGCCCGTGGTCCGCGAGGGCCTCTCCTCGCCCTGGGACGTGGCTCCGGGGCCCGACGGCCGCCTCTACGTGACCGATTGCGGGAACGCCATGCAGGTCAAGGTCTTCGACCGCACCGGCAAACCGCTGGGTGCGATCGGCAAGCCCGGCGGCCGCCCCTGGGTGGGGCGCTACGACCCGGAGGGGATGCTCAAGCCCGCGGGGCTCACCGTGGACCCCGCGGGCAAGCTGTGGGTGAGCGAGCACGACAGCACGCCCAAGCGGGTGAGCGTGTGGTCGCGGGAGGGAAGGCTGCTCGCCGACCTCCTGGGTCCCGGGGCCTACGCCGTGGAAGCCCTCGCCGACCCCTGGAAGCCCCAGTGGGTGAACTGCCACGACACCCTCTTCGAGGTTCGCTACGCCACCGGGGAGCGCCGCGTGCTGGCCACCCTCACGCGCCCCAACCTGCGGGGCCTCCAGTTCGGCCACGACGGCGGCTACATGGGCCGCGCCCTGAAGTTCCGCCACCTCCGCGACCGCGTCTACGTGGTCCACACCGGCCGCGGCGCGGTGGTCGTCTATCGCCTTCGCGACGACCTGGTGTGCGAGCCGCTGGCCGCCATGGGCGACACCGGCCACATGCGCTTCCACCTCCCCGCCAGCCTCCGCGAGGAGCTGGGCCTCCAGCCCAACCACACGATCCGCTGGACCGACCGCAACGGCGATACCTTCGTCCAAAAGGACGAGATCGACACCGAGCCGCTCCGCACCACGGTGCGCAACTACTGGGGACCGTGGGTGGACGCCGAGCTGCGCTTGTGGAACGCCCGCGGCAACGAGGTCTTCCGCGTGGCCCCCGCCCAGTGGCTGCCCTCGGGAGCCCCTCGCTACCCCCGCACCAGCGAGCAGGAGCCGCTGTTCGCCGCCAGGGGCGACCGCGTCCACTACGTGATGCCCGACGGCCAGAGCGTCTACCTGCTCGAGCAGCAGGGCGGCGGGGCACGGGGCAAGGGCGCCGAGTGGCAGGCCATCTCCCGCTACACCCTCGACGGCCGGCGGCGGTGGGCCTACCGCCGGGTGTGGCTGGGCTTCGGCCTCGAGGCCCCCCTGGCCAGGCCCGGCGACGTGGTGGGCGCCCTGAAGTTCATCGGCAAGGTCCACCTCGGCGACGACCTCGCCCTGGTGGCCGTCAACGGCTACTTCGGACAGTTCAACATCCTGGCCTCCAACGGCCTGTGGGTCGCCGCCCTGTGCAAGGACAACCGCTACGGCCCGCCCGCCGGGCCGGACACCGTGTGGCCCGAGAACTTCTCGGGCGCCTTCTTCCGCAACCGCGACGACGGGAAAGTCTACCTCATGGCCGGCGACACCGACGCCCGCATCTGGGAGGTCACCGGCCTGGAGACCCTCCGCACCGCCGCGGCCAGCTTCCGCATCTCCGAGCAAGACCACCGCGAGGCCCTCCGCGTGGCCATGGCCCGCCAGGGCGTAGCCCCCGAGCTCGAGCCCATCCGCCTGGGCAAAGCCCCTCGCGTCGCCGTGGACGGCAAGCTCGACGACTGGGACCTCGGCCCCGCGGTGGCCATCGAGGCCGGCGGCGGGCGCGGAGCCCGGGTCGCCCTGGCCTACGACGAGAAGCGCCTGCTCGCCGCCTTCGACGTGACCGACCGCTCCCCCATGCGAAACGCGGGCAGCGACCCCGCCCTGCTGTTCAAGACCGGCGACGCCTGCGACGTGACGCTCGCCACCGACCCCCAGGCCGACCCCCAGCGCACCGGGCCCGCGGCGGGCGACATCCGCCTCCTGTTCGCCACCCTCGACGGCCAGCCCGTGTGCGTGCTCTACCGCCCGGTGGTCCGGGAGGGCGAGCGCGCCCCGCGGGTGCTCAGCTCGCCCGTGAGCGCGGAGTCCTTCGACTTCGTGGGCCGGCTCGAGGGGGCCGAGGTGGCGCTCCGCCGCCGCGAGGGCGGCTATACCCTCGAGGCCGCCGTGCCCCTCGAGGCCATCGGCTTCCAGCCCCGCCCCGGCCTCATCACCAAGGCCGACCTGGGCGTCATCTTCTCCGACCCCGGCGGCAGCCGCAACGTGCTGCGAGCCTACTACGCCAACCCCCATACCGCCATCGTCAACGATATCCCCAGCGAGGCCCGCCTCTGCCCCCAGCACTGGGGCCTCCTCCGCGTGGAGTGACCGGCCATGACGCGCATCGCCACCGTCCTGGTCGCCCTCGCCGCCGGCGCCCGCGCCGCCGCCATCCAGCCCCTCGGCACCCTGGGCAACAGCGGCGAGAGCGGCGAGGGGCTCGTGCGCGTGGGCCGCATGCCCCTCCAGGACTGCCGCTCGGGCGTGGCCCTGGGGCCGGCGTGGACGCTGTGGACCAGCGGCGGCGAGGCGGTGAACCGCATCGGCCTCGACGGCCGCCTGGTCGAGCGCGTCCCCCTCGAGCCCCGGGGCTTCGTGGTGGACAGCCGCACCTTCGCGGTCCTCGAGGGGCGCCTCTACTTTCTCGGGCGACATCCCAAGCGCGGCTGGCGGCTCTTCGAGCTGCCCATGCGCTCGGGCTCGGCCGCCAGGCCCCTGGCCGTCGAGCTGCCGCCCAGGCGGCGAGGCAACGTGGGCTACTGCCTCGCCCCCCAGCCGCTCGACGGCCGGCTGGTGCTCGCCGCGGAGCCCGAGGGCGCGGAGGAGCAGGTGGCCGTGTGCTTCGTCGAGCCCGCCATGGGCCGCGTACGTGAAGCCTTCCGACTCCAGGGCTCCCACCCCCAGGGGCTGGCGGTGGACGCCGACCGCCGCGTCGTCTACCTCGGGGCCAGCTTCGGGCTCTTCGTGGGCGGGGTCACCCATCCGCACGTCTTCGCCATCGCCGCCGTGCGGCCCGACGGCACGAAGGTCTCGGAGGCGTTCCCCGTGCGGTGTATGAAGACCCCCGCGCTGCCCACGCAGTTCCGAGGCCGCGTGTCCCTCGCCGCGGGGGCCATCTGGGACGCCGCCTGGTACGGCTTCCTGGCCCGCTTCGACCTCCAGGGGCGGGGCGAGCCGGGCCGCGTGGTCGAGTGGCACCACGAGCTCGACCACCCCACCCAGGTGCTCGGCCTGTGGGACCGCCGGGGGAGGGCGCCGGGCTCCGCCGACCCCCTGCTCATCGCCACCCCCATGCCCGACGCCTGCTACTACGCCCTGTGGGACCGGGCGGGGCGGGAGCTGCGCCTGGTCCGCCGCATCGGCGCCCTGCCCGTCATCTCCAGCCTCGGGCTCTCGCAGGACGGCTGGGTGACCGCCAGCACGGCCCGCACGCAGCTGTGGTGGAAGTGGGACGACCCCGCCGACGCCCCGCCCCGCAAGACCGACATCCACCTGGCCCTCACGCCGCTGGTCTTCCAGGGCGAGCGGGCTTTCGCCATCGCCGCCCAATACCACCTCGCCAACCTTGGCCGCCGGCCGCTGAAGCAGACCATCTTCTCCCGCCGGCCAGGCGGACGCAACGAGGCCCGCCGGGTGGGCCGCGACGTGCCCCTCGAGCGGCCCGCGGGACTCGCCGTCGGCACCCAGCCCGGCGAGCCCCACGCCGACCTCTTCGTCACCGACGCCCAGAGCCGCAAGGTCTGGCGAAAGGGCTTTTCCATGCGCAACCTCCAGCCCCGGGGCGAGGAGTGGCAGCCCCTCGACCTCGCGGGCGTCGAGCTGGCCGCACCGACCGACGTGGCTGCCCTCACCGACGGGCGACTCCTGCTCGCCGACGCCGGGCGCGTCCTGCTCCTCGAGCCCCGGGGCCAGGCCTACCGCCCCGCCTGGGTCTTCGAGCGCTGGGGCGAGGGGGAGGCACAGCGTTTCGGGGAGCGCATCCGCTTCGCCCTCAGCGGCCCGTGGATGCTCGTCGCCGACACCGAGCGCCACCGCCTGGTGTGGTTCGACTGGACGCGGCGGCGGGTGCTCGCCCAGCTGGGGACCACCGACGTCGCGGGCGACAGCCCCCGACGGCTCGATGGCCCCACCCTGGTCGCCCTCGAGGGCAGCCGCGCCGTGGTGGCCGACGCGGGGAACCAGCGGATCCTCAAGCTCCGCCTCCAGCCCTGAGGCCCCGCCGCCGGGCAAGGGCCCGAAGCCCCCAATGTGGAGCGTGTCACGTAACTCCTTTTCGCGTGGAGCCTTGGGGCTATGGCAGGTGCGAGCCGGAGGCCCGCGGCGGGTGGCTCAGGGCGCGTGTCGTAAAGTCCTACACACTTTTTTCTCCGTCTGTTGGAAAGTTCCACACCGCGCCCCCCTGGTTGCATGCCTTAGGGGTAGAGGGGCCGCGCGCCGAGGGCGGGGGCGGGGCGTCAGGCGGTGGTCCAGCGTGGCGGGGGAGGCCGGGCTACTTGCTCAGCTTGAGGGTGGGCCAGGCGGCGGGGTTGAGCGTGGCCTCGACGCCGAGGTCGCTGACCGTGAGGCCCTCGGGCTGGCTCCAGTAGGCCCGGCGGGCGACCCGCACGCCGCCGGAGTCGGGCAGCAGGATGCCGGCGTCGGCGCGGAGCTTGAGCCTGGTCGAGGGCTGGAGGCCGAGGGCCGACCAGCGGACGAACACCTCGGCCGACCACGCCGACCGGCCCTCGGGCGCACCGCGCGGCGGCGCGTCCTGAGCGAGAAACCGCACGCGGGCCTCCTCGTCGCCCAGGCAGACCACGCGGGCGACTCGCGTGGCGACCCACGGGGAGGCGAACTCCTGCCACTGCTCGCGGGGCACCGCGGGGTCGACGTAGTCGTAGAGCACGGCGGTCCATTCGCCCTTGTGAGGCCCGAAGACCAGCCGGCGGTCGCCGGCTACCGGCTGGCGCGACCTGGTGCGCCGGTCGCTGCGGTAGCGGAAGTCGAGGGCGAAGCCGGTCTTGAAGAGGAACCGGGGGTCCTCGGAGGCATTGCCCAGGGCGCTGGTGCCCGCGTAGGCCAGGGTGAGGCCCCGCTCGTCCCAGGCGCCGTCGAAGTAAAGGCCGGCCTTCTCGTCGATGGGGACCATGGTGTCGGTGCCGCCCCAGTCGCCGAGGTCGCCGTCGAGGCGGAAGCCCCGGGTGCGCCGCTCGATGCGGCGGAAGGCGTGGGATTTCTTTCGCTTGGCGGCCTGGGCGATGGCCCGCTGGCGGGCCGCGAGCACGGGGCGCAGCTTGCGGTTCTGCTCCACCGATTGGGGGGACACGGTCAGCGAGGATTCCTCGACCCGCAGGTCGTCGAGGCCGTCGATGCGGCTGAGGGCGTGGAAGCCGTGGCCTGCGACAGCGTAGGTGCGGCCGTCGCGGGCCTTGATGAAGTGGCCGAAGAAGCACTCGCGGCCCAGGCGGCGGTGGGTCACGTCGGTGCCCCGCACGTTGGGCAGGCCCGTCCCCCAGCCGCCGTCCTCGCCCGTGAAGAACCAGCCGACGACCACGCGGTCGCGGGCGCTCTCGACGAACCAGCGGCCCGAGTTGCCCAGCACCACCGCCACCTCGCCCACGGGGGAATCGGTGAGCGCCGTGCCCACGTAGTGCAGGGGGTTGTCCAGCACCACCCCCTGGATGGGCGGCAGGTAGTCGGTCTTCTCCGCCTCGGGGTCTCCGCCCAGGATGGAGCCGTCGGGGCGGACGACGTAGGGCTGGCCCTCGATGATCAGCGAGCCGTCGCTGAGGACGATGGAGGCGGCCCCGGGCCCGGGCTTGGCCCGCATCCCGCAGCGCATGGAGGCGGTGTAGGTGGGGGCCAGCTCCGCGTAATCGAAGGGCTGGAGGTCGCGGCTGCGGTAGATGGGCACGCCGCGGTCGGTGAAGCGGGCGGGGGCGAGGCGCGCCCGGGGGCCCCAGTAGGTGAGGTCGGGCCCCAGCCAGTTGCACCAGTAGACGCCGCGGAAGGGGCTCTTGCCGAAGGGCTCGTGGTCGAAGAGCTCGACCTCCTCGACCTGGTAGCCCCCGTCGCCGTTGTGGTCGCACCAGATGAAGGACTTGCCCGTGAGGTCGCGGGCCATCCAGTGGTCGCGCCAGTGTTCCTTGCGCAGGAGGAAGGGGCACTCGTGGGCTTCGGCCATCACGGCGCAGGGCCGCCAGGTGGGCGAGCCGTCGTCCAGGATGCACACCACGACGCCGGGGCTTCCCTGGTTGCCGGGGTCGCCCACGATGTAGCGTCGGCCTCGGTGGACAATGGGCCGGCCGACCTTGGTGTAGGCGAAGGAGTGGGGGTCGAGGGTGGGGGTGTGCTCGCTGTAGAGGCGGTCGTTGAGGTTCTTCAGGCGCCAGGAGCCTTCCCGCCAGTCGAGGGCGAAGTGCATGGAGCGGTAGTAGAAGTTGGCCAGGTCGGGGTCCAGGAAGCCTCCGCCGCCGTACTCGGCGGGGCCGAGGCATTCGGCCTCGAAGGTGCCGTCGGGGGCGAAGCGGCTGATCCGCTTGGGGGCGTAGAGCCGCTCGGCCACCCACACCTTGCCGCGAGCATCCAGGGCCACGCCGGTGGGGCGGTCGATGGTGCGGGGGTCCCAGGGGCCGCGCTGGCGCTCGCGGCCCGCGCCGATGGTCTGGAGCACCTTGCCCCGGGTGTCGAGCAGGAGCACGAGGTCGCGTTCCGCGTCGCCCACGGCGATGCGGTCGCCGCGCACGGCGAGCGACATGGGCTCGGCGAAGGCCTGGTCGTTGAGGGTCGCGTGGCGGATGCCGCCCTCGGCGTCGAGCTCCGAGCGGCACAGGGCGGAGCCCACGAGGGTGTAGAGCGTGCCGTCGGGGGCGAAGACCATGGCCCGGAGGGCCTCGAGGCGGGCCGCCTGCTCGGCCGAGCGGGCCTCGCCGACCAGCTCGCCGCTCTCGCCGTCGCGCACCTGGAGGACGTGGGACGGCGGGGGCTCGGTCTCGTCGAGGAGCCGCACGGGCGCCACGTCGGCCACGGCGCAGCGAGTGGGGTCGTCCTTGCCCCCGGCCACGCCCCACTTGCCGCCCCCGTAGCCCATGGTGAAGCGCAGGCGGACGGCGCGGGCGGTGACCCGTCGGAAGAAGGGCACGTAGGTCTCGTTGTGGCGGGGCCGCGAGGTGTCCCAGCCGGTGCGGCGGCTGCGGGAGGCGGTGAAGGTGGTCGCCTCCTGCCAATCGGCCTCGGTGGCCTCGGCCAGCGGCCTGTCGGCGGGGCCGGCGAGCAGGTCCACCGCGAAGACCGGGTTGGTGAGGCCCAGGAAGCACAGGCCGTCGAAGGCGATGGGCTTGCCGAAGTCGAGCACCACGGCCGCGGGCGAGACCTCGGAGATGGGCTTGCGGGTGCGGAAGTGCCACGAGCGGGCCGGCCCCTCGCCCCGGTCCTCCACCTCGGCCAGGCCCTCCTCGGGCAGGAGCACGCGGGCCTCCGCCGCCTGGTGCTGGACGCGGCGGGGCAGGACGCGGCACATGCCCACGTCGGGCCGGAAGTCGCCCGCCTGCCCCCGCGGCGGCAGCAGGCGGACGAGCAGGCCGCGGGACGTAAGGTCCGCCCTGGGCGCGGGCAGGAAGGCCAGGGGGCGGGGGAAGCGGGTCCGGCCCAGGAGCTTCCAGTCGGGCTCTCGCTCGATGCTCGTCACCTCGAAGCCCTCGCCCGGCTCGTGCTTGCGGGGCTCGAAGGCCACGCCCGGCGCGAGGACGTAGACCTCGGCCGCCGCCACCCCCGCCATCCGGTCGAGCACCACGGTGCCCACGGGCACGGGCTGCTTGAAGACGACCAGGAAACAGGCCATCCCGTCCGCGGGCACGGAGCGGAAGCCGGTCTGGAAGTGGCCGCCGCGGTAGAAGACGCGGGCGAACCGCTCGCGGGGGCTGATCTGGTAGTCCACCGCCTTCCATGCCTCGGCGATGAGCGGGCGGCAGCGGCCGAAGGCGATGTCGTCGCTGGCCAGGGTGGTGCGGAAGGGGTTGAGGCGGGCCCGATGATTCTGGAGGACGAGGACGACCCGGCCCTGGTGGGCGGCCATGGCCTGGATGGTGTCCTTGCCCGCGTCGGCGATGCGGCGTGCCTTGTAGCTCTGGGGGTCGATGCGGAAGAGCTGGCGGCTGCGGTTGGCCACGCCGAAGAGGCTCTCGCCGTCGGTGGCCAGGATGGAGGGGCCTTTCCAGCCGGCGAGGCCGCCGCGGCCCCACAGCTTGCGGCCCTCCAGGTCGGTGGCGATGAGGGCGTGGCCGTGCTCGGCCACCTCGCAGCCGAAGAACAGGCGGTCGCCGAAAGCCAGGGCGCTGATGGGCGGCGTGTGGTCGCCCATCCAGCCCCCCGTGCGCATGGCCAGGCCCTCGCCCTGGGGGCGGGTGAGCCACGGGGGGGCGCCGGCGTGGCCCACGGTGAACTCGTAGGTGGCCCGGAGCCCCGGGTGGGTGAACGCCTTGACCACCAGCTCGGAGCCCGCGGGCACCAGCCGGCCCCACAGGTCCATGCCGTCCCAGCGTGCCACGTAGTCGCCCCGCTCCAGCTCCAGGCACTGGCCGAGCACCCGCACCAGCCGCCCCTCGGGCGTATAGAGGGCCACCGTGGCCTGGCCGTCGCGGGGCATGGCGAAGGGGACCTCGATGGCGCCGTGCATGCCGGGCAGGCATCGCGGCTCGCCGGCCAGGAGGGGCGAAGCAGCCAGCAGCACGACGGCCAGCCGAGCTGCGGGGAAACGCGACATCGGCGCCTCCGTTCGGTCAGTAGAGCACGGCCTCCAGGCCCAGGGCCTCGATGGTCTTCCGCCGCCAGGCCAGGGCCTCGGGGGCTCGGACGAGGTCGATGGGGTTGAAATCGTCGGTCAGCACCCGTCCCCGGGCGGGGTCGAAGTCGAGGCGCCGCCGCCCCAGGTCGTAGGGCAGGCGGGGCACCCCCTGGTCCGAGGGCACGTCGAACATCCAGGCGCGGGAGACGGGCGGCTCCTCGGCGGCGGCGAAGAAGAACACGGGCTGCACCTCGTGCCCCTCGCCCGAGCGATAGGCCCACACCGCGGGGAACACCGACTTGAGGGTGCGGTAGACCGACGCCGCGACCCGCCCCTGGGGCGCGGTGATGAGGTTGATGGCCAGGATGCCCTCGGGAGCCAGGACCTGGTGGACGGCCTCGAACATCTCGCGGCTCACCAGGTGGAAGGGCAGGACGTCGGAGGAGTAGGCGTCGATCGCGCAGGCGTGGAACCGCCGATCGGTGTCCTCCACGAACCGCCGGCCGTCCTGGACCACCAGGGGCCCGTCGTAGCGGAAGAAGCGGCGGGCGATCTGCGCCATCTTGGGATCGATCTCCACCGCCAGCGGCTCCATCCCGTGGAGCTGGAGGAGGCGCGGCAGCAGGCCCCCGGCCAGGCCGATCACCAGCACCTGCTTGCCCCGCGGCCGGTCCACCAGGTAGGGCAACAGCTCGAGGTAGTAGCCCTCCTCGACCAGCAGGCGGGCACGCTCCAGGGGGTAGTGGCCCCAGGGGATGCCGGTCTGGAGGATGCCGTCGGCCAGGAGCATCCGCTCGTCGGCGCTCTGGAGGACGGCCAGGCGGCTGTAGGCGCTCTCGTCGCGGTAGATGATGGCCAGGCCGTCGCCCTCCGCGTCCTCCAGCGGGATGCGGCGCTCGCGGCGGAACGCCGGGCCGGGCACGCCCAGCGCGGCCAGCAGCACCAGGGGCAGCAAGCGCAGCCCCTGCTCCACCACCAGCCCCAGCGCGGCCACCCCCACGATGGCCCCGCCCACCAGCCGCATGGCCACCGGGCTGCCCGTGCTGGGGATGATGAAGAACGAGATGGCCAGCGTGCCCGCCACGCTGCCCACCGTGGACAGGGCGTACACCCCGCCCGCCGTCCGACCGCTCGTGCTCACCGTGCGGGACAGCAGGCGGATGACGAACGGCCCCGTCATCCCCAGCAGCAGCAGGGGCACGAAGAAGAGCAGTGCCGCACTGGCCAGCGCTCCGCCCCGCAGGCCGAACCGCCGGTAGCAGGGCAGCATCCACTGGCGAAAGTGGGGCACCGCCAGGGTGGCCAGGCCGCCCAGCATCAGGATGCCGTAGAGCAGCCACGCCCTCGGCGCCGAATCGGCCACCAGGCCGCCCACGAAATAGCCCACCGCCAGCGACACCAGGGTCACCGAGATCAGAGCCCCCCACACGTAGAGGCTCGAGCCGTAGAGCGTGCCGATCACGCGGGTGCCCAGCACCTCCACGGCCATCACCGCGGCTCCCATCACCGTCGCCACGAAGAGGAGAAACAGGCTCTTGGCAATCTGTCGCATCGGCGTGTCCACCAGGAAGGAATGGGCCGCAGGGGCTCAGCGCCAAAGCTCATCGGGCAGGCGGAGGCGTAGGATGCCCTCGTAGACGCTGAGCCACAGGCTCCGCTCGCGCTCCGCCACCCGCAGGACCGAGGGCTTGAAGACGCCTCGCAGGTAGGCCACCCGCCGCGTCTCGCCCGACTTGCGGTCGCGGCGGCACAGGAAGTTGCCCTTGCACACCCACTCGTACCGCGCCGGGGCGGGGGGCGCGGGGCGGGGCTGCTCGTCGGGCGTCGCCGCGTGCCACGACTTCCCGTCGTAGACCATCGCGCCGTCGGCCTCCACCCGCGGCAGGCCCTCGAGGCCGGAGGGCAGGACCACCTTGGCCGGACCGCTGAAGACCCACAGGCGGCCTTCGCGGTCCAGGCCCAGGCTGGTGATCTTGCGGCCCTCGAGGCAGGCGACCGGTGTGCACCGCAGGCCCCGGCGGTCGATGCGGCTGACGGTCCCCGCGTCGCCGCCCGCCCACAGGTGCTCCTCGTCGCCCGTGAGGGCCGTGGCTCGCCAGTAGAAGCGGGAGCGATTCGCCACCACCTTCCGCCACTGCTGGCCGCCGTCGGGCCGCCAGGCGATGGCCGTCTCGGTCACCGCCCACACGCGGTCGGCTTGGACGAACACGTCGAGGGCCCTGGGCTGGCCCTCGGCGAAGACCACCCGCTTGCCGTGCGACTCGGAGACCAGGAGCAGCTCGGGCTGCTCGCCCTGGAGGCCCACCTGGTCGCTGGCATTGCGGAAGCCCATGGTCCAGGTGCCGTCGGCCTCGGGCCGCTCGGCCACGGAGCCGATGCCGTGGCAGTAGCCGCCGTAGTAGCGTCGGGGGCGCAGCTCGCAGAGGGCCACGAGGCTCCGCTGGCCGGGCGCCAGGTCCGCCACGGCCGCCGGCACCAGCCGGCCGCTGTGCACCTTGCCCCGCTGGCCCAGGACGTAGCGCGGCTGGCCCTCGGGCAGGGGGCAGCGGAGGGTCTGCCAGGCGTCGTCGCCCGGGGCGCGGTGGTGCAGGGCCAGGCCGCTGATCTCGGGCACCGTGCGCTTGACGTGCATCATCCCCGGGTGGGCGGAGAGGGTGGCGACCTTGTCGAACATCAGCGACGCCGCCCACAGGCGCTCGCCCCGCAGGCCGAGCCAGGTGAGGTGGGTGAGGGGCACGCCGCCGACGCTCCGCGCGTGCGACCACGCGCGAGTGGCCTTCTCGAAGCGCGAGAGCCCGCCGTCCTCGCCGCCCGCCGCGCCCTCCGTGGCCACCCACACGGCGCTGTCGGTGACCGCGACGAAGCGGTGGCGGCCCGCGGCCAGGCCGTCCTCGGGCGTATACCGCTTCGCACCGTCAGGGCCGTGGCGCTCGACGCCCTGGCTGGTGAGCACCCACAGGGCCTCGCCGTCGGGCGCCATGGCCCAGGCGTCGGAGGCGACCGTCTGCCAGCGGCCATCGGCCTCCGGCCGGGCGTCCAGCGCGGCCAGGGTACCCATGGAGAGGACGTAGAGCTTGCCCCCCGCGACCGCCGCGTCCTCGATCATCCGCTCCGTGGCGGAGGCCCAGCGCACCCGCCACACGCCCTGGTCCAGGCGCTCGGCGATGCGCTCCGCCAGGGGATGGGGCGGCGCCTGGCGCCACCGGCCGCCGGCCCGGTCGAGCACGAAGGTGCCCGCATCGGCCACCACCCACACCGCGGCCTCGGAGGGGGCCACGCGGGCGATGCGGAACGCGGGCAGGCCCTCCGTCGCGATGCGGCCGGTGGCCACGTCGAGCCTGCCCAGGCCCTGGCGGCTCACCAGCCACAGGCTCTCGCCGTCGGGCACGAGCTGGTCGATGGGGCTGTCGGGCAGGCCGTCGGCGGGGGTGAAGGTGGCGACGCGCTGGCCGCTGGCCAGGTCGACCTGGTCGAGGCGGGCGTCGGTGGCGGCCCACAGCGTGTCGCCCTGGACGGCGCAGCAGGCGAAGGCGCCGCGGCGGCTGAGCATCCGCCCGTCGAGGGCCCGCGCCGAGCCCAGGTCGCGGGGCACGCGGGAGGCCCGCCGCGCGGGCACGACGATGGAGCTGAGCACGCACAGACCGCGGCGCCACAGCTCGTCCATCGCCGCGCGGGCCTGGGGCGGAATGTCGTCGGCGGCCAGCCCGGCCGGCCCGCAGCACAGGGCGAGCAGGCCACAGAGCAGGTGTCTACCTATCATGGAAATGCTCCCAGCCCTGAGAGTAGAGGATAGGTCGCGCTTGGCGAGCGCCATGGCGAGCATAGCGCGCCGCGGGCCGGCGCGCAACGCCGCGGCGGCCCGGCCGGGGCAGTCACCGCTCGTCTTCCCCGGCGGCGGGAATGGGGCAGCGGGCCTCGGCGGCGTACGTGGTGTCCACCCGCACCACGCGGCGGTTGAGCATGTCGGCCACGTAGACGTGGTCGTCGGACACGCCGACGCCCACCGGCCAGCCCAGCGGGATGGGCGGCTGGGGGATGGGGCTGTCGGCCCCCGCCGAATCGAAGTTGCCGTAGGCCCCGAAGGTGGCGATGGGGTGGCCCGCGTTGTCGGTCACCCGCACCGAGTTGGTCACCGCGTTGGGGATGTAGAGGCGGTCGTAGCGGTCGAGGTCGAACCGGGCCAGCCGGCATACGCAGTAGCCGTGGTGGCCGAACGAGCCGGCGTCGGGATGATGCCCGCTGAGGGGCCCGTAGCCGGGGTAGACCGCCAGGGCGCCGGCGAGGTAGTGGCCCCCCCGCATGGCGATGCCCCGGGGCCTCGGCGGGGCCTCCTGGCCCTCCTCGTCCTCGGGGGCCAGCCACTGGCCGCCCTCGGGGGGGAACTTGACGATCGAGCCTACCAGGCGGCCGTAGGCCCGGTCCTTGGCCAGGCAGGGCGGCGGGGCGTGGCCGGGGGGCTGGAGGCCCACGCCCACGTAGAGGTTGCCGTGGCTGTCCACCCTCAGGCCGCCGTTGGCCCCTGGGATGGGGCCGATGATGCCGCTGCGGAGGCTCTCCGGGGTGCCCCTCTCGTAGTGGTCGGGGTTGAGCTGGTCGCGCAGGAAGCGCCCCTCGATGGGCCGCCCGTCGGGGCCGAAGCCGGTGACGAAGTACTTGGCCCAGTCGTACATCCAGGTGACGTAGACCTTTCCGTCGCGGCCGACGCCGATGCCCTTCTCGCAGTAGCCGGCGCCGTAGCGTGCGTAGATGTAGGGGGAGAGGATGTGGGTGTCGGTCTGGGCGTAGGGCGCGGGCTCGAGGTCGCGGGTCCAGCGTCCCAGGGGGCCGCTGTATCCCGGGCCGAGCTGGGCGTAGAGGTAGCCTCGGGGTCCCACGGCCAGGTCGGTGGCGCTGTGGCCGTCGGCGAAGCGCACCACCTCGCCGCCCGAGCCGTCGAGCCCGTCGAAGCGGCGAAAGGTCTTCCAGGCGTCGTTGATGTAGACCTCGTCGGTGGCCTCGTCGACGGCGATCTTATCGGCGTTGGCCAGGGCGCCGGCGGCCCGGGCCGCCAGGTCCTCGGCCACGACCAGCTCCTCGCCCCGGTCCTCGATGCGCAGCAGGCCGCCCTCGCCGCCCACGCCGCCCAGCCACACGATGGAGGTCCGCTCGCCGGGGGCGAGGGCCATGACCGGCCAGTCGCCCTTCACCGAAAGCTCCAGGCGGGCCACCTCCTGGGGCTCGCGCCAGTTGCGGAACTTGACGAGCGCCTTGCGGTAGCGGTGGTAGCCCACGATCTCCTTGGTGAGCACGTAGAGGGCGGCGGTGCGGGGATGGACGGCGAGCTGGTCGGGGTAGGGGAGAGGCAATGCGCCGGCCCGCCGACCCGAGGGCTCGAAGGCGGCCACGCACTGGTTGTCGCGGTCGGCCACCAGCACCACCCCCTGGGGGTCCACGGCCACCCCGTGGATGGGGCCGTGGGGCACCGTGAAGTGGCCGGGGTGCGCCGTGTGCTCGTTCACCCAGTTGGGGCGCTTGCCGCTCCCGCCCGTGGTGGGCAGGCGCACGAAGGGCTCCATGGGCGGCTTGCCCATCTCCATGCGGTAGACCTGGCCGGGCGGGAACCGCGGGTCGGCCTTGTGGCCGTACATGGTGCTGGCCGAGAAGGGCCCGGAGAGGTAGAGCGTGCGGCCGTCGGGCGAGAGGGCGAGGAAGACCGGGCCGCGGCCGCTGTTGGGCAGCGGCTTCTCGCCCCACAGGGAGGCGACCTGGAAGGCCTCGCCGGCCATCCCCCCGTCGCGGGCCAGGCGGTAGAGCCGCCGCCCGTCGGTGAGCACCAGCCCCGCCGCGTCCGTGGTGGGCAGGAGGGTGAGCCGGGCGGTGGTGTAGAACTCGGGGCCCAGGCCGTTGCGGTTGATAGGCCGCGGCCGACCGTCCCAGTAGGCGAAGTCGCCCAGCCGCTCGGCCGGCAGGTCGGCGGGGAAGGGCAGCACGGTGCGCCGGTAGGCCCCGTCGGGGGCGAGGGCGACGATCTGCTTGAAGCTGCCCGGCCCGTGGGCCTCGCTCATCACGTAGGCCGTGCCGTCGGGGTCGGCGGCCAGGCTGCTCACCGAGCCCATGGCGTAGGGGTTGGCGCCGATCATGCGGCCCAGCTCGACCTCCAGGCCGGCCCGCACGCGGGCCGCGAAAGGCCCGTCGCCGGCCGGCTCCCCGAAGTCGTCCCTGCGGTCCCAGGGCAGCGACTGGGCGAGGCCCGGCCGCAGGGGCGGCGGCGGCGGGCGGTCGGCCCCCAGGGCGCCCGCCGCCAGGTGGCGGACCACCCGGCCATCGGCGTCGAGCACGGCCACCTCGACGTCGGCGGGGCGGCTGAGGGCGAAGTCGATCCGCACCGCCTGGCCCTCGGGGCGGGCGGAGGGCCTCCGGGCGAAGAGCCTCGCACCAGCCCCCAGGGCGGGGCAGGGAAGGGCGGCGAGAAGGGCCAGGAGGGTCGAGCGCATGGGCGTTCCTCCTCTCCAGGGGGCAGCTTGCGAGAGAACAGTATGCGGCGGGCGGGATGAGAAAGCAAGCCGCGCGGCGGGGCTCTTGACTTCCCCACCCCGCACCTTAGAATGGGGGCGGAGGCAGGCACCCCGCGACCATGGCGCACGGCAAGAAGCTCTTCTCCGAGGCCGATATGCCCGAGGCGACGACCCCCGCCATGCGCCAGTACGCACGGTTCAAGCGCCAGCATCCCGACGCCGTGCTGCTGTTTCGCATGGGCGACTTCTTCGAGACCTTCTACGACGACGCCAAGCTCTGCGCCCGCGTCTGCGGCCTCACCCTCACGTCGCGGTCCCAGGGCGAGGGGGCCATCCCCCTGGCCGGCTTCCCCTACCACTCGCTGGACACCTATCTCAAGCGGCTCATCGCCGCGGGCCACCGGGTGGCCGTGTGCGAGCAGGTCGAAGACCCCCGCCAGGCCAAGGGCGTGGTGGACCGCGACGTGGTGCGGGTGGTGACCCCCGGCACGCTGACCGAAGAGTCGATCCTGGAGGCGAAGGCCAACAACTACCTGGCCGCCATCGCCCCCCTGGCCAGCCACACCGGCCTGGCCTGGGTGGACCTCTCGACGGGGCGGTTCCTGGTCCAGGACATCGAGCCGGGGCAACTGCTCGACGAGCTGGGCCGCATCGGCCCCGCCGAGTGCCTGGTGCCCGACGGCCAGTACCGCACCGAGGACAGCCCCCTCGAGCCGGTGCGCGAGGTCACGGGGGGCCACTGGACGCCCCGGCCCGACTGGGCCTTCGACCCCGCCAGCGGGCGCAAGGCCCTGCTCGAGCATTTCGGCGTGGCCTCCCTCGAGGGCTTCGGCTGCGACGACCTGCGCGGCGGCCTGGGCGCCGCGGGGGCCCTCCTCGACTACCTCCAGGAGACCCAGCGCGCCGCACTGGCCAACATCACCAAGGTCCAGCGCTTCGTGCGCACCCGCCACCTGGTGGTCGACAAGAGCACCCAGGCGAGCCTCGAGCTGGTCGATACCCTGCGCGGCGGCCGCCCCGAGCACACCCTCCTGGGCGTGCTCGACGCGACCGTGACGCCCATGGGCGGACGGCTGTTCCGCCAAATGGTCCTCTACCCCCTCCGCGAGGTCGAGCCCATCCAGCGGCGACAGGACGCCGTGCGGGAGCTGGCCGAGAGGCCCCGCCTGCGCGACGACCTGCGCCAGGCCCTCCGAAGCGTCTACGACATCGAGCGGATCGCCTCCAAGGTCGCCTACCGCAGGGCCAACCCCCGCGACCTGGTGGCCCTCAAGCAGTCCGCCGCCGTCCTGCCCACCGTCCGAGGGCTCCTGGCCCAGGGCGAGGCGCCGCTCCTGGGCGAGGTCCATCGCGACCTCGACCCGCTGGACGACGTCCGAGCGCTGATCGACGCCGCCCTGGTGCCCGACCCGCCCACCGGGATCACCGACGGCGGGATCATCCGCGACGGCCACAACGACGAGCTCGACGAGCTGCGCGCCGTGGCCCGCGACGGCAAGAGCTGGATGGCCCGATTCCAGGCCCAGGAAATCGAGCGCACGGGCATCGAAAGCCTCAAGGTGGGCTACAACCGCGTGTTCGGCTACTATATCGAGGTCACCAACGTCCACGCCGACAAGGTGCCCGAGAGCTACATGCGCAAGCAGACGCTCAAGAACGCCGAGCGCTACATCACCCCCGAGCTCAAGGAGTGGGAATCGAAAATCCTCGGCGCCGACGAGCGGGCCAGGGAACTCGAGTACGACCTGTTCGTGGGCCTCCGCGACCAGGTGGCCGCACACACCGCGCGGCTCCAGCAGGCCGGCGAGCAGGTGGCCTGGGCCGACGCCTTCGCCGCCCTCGCCCACGTCGCCGCCGAGCGGGGCTACGCCGCCCCCGAGATCGCCGACGACCTGGCGCTCCACATCGAGGAGGGGCGCCATCCCGTGCTCGAGGTCACTCTCCCCTCCGGGCAGTTCGTGCCCAACGACCTGCTGCTCGACGGCGAGGCGAACCGCATGGCCGTGGTCACGGGGCCGAACATGGCGGGCAAGTCGACCTACATCCGCCAAATGGCCCTCCTGGTGCTGATGGCCCAGATGGGGGGCCTCATCCCCGCCCGCCGAGCCCACGTCGGCGTGGCCGACCGCATCTTCACCCGCGTGGGCGCCTCCGACGAGCTGGCCCGCGGCCAGAGCACCTTCATGGTCGAAATGATCGAGACCGCCAATATCCTCAACAACGCCACCGAGCGAAGCCTGCTCGTCCTCGACGAGGTGGGGCGGGGCACGAGCACCTTCGACGGCGTGTCCATCGCCTGGGCCGTCAGCGAGTTCATCCACCAGCAGCTTCGCGCCCGGACCCTTTTCGCCACCCACTACCACGAGCTCACCGAGCTGGCCCTCCTGCTCGGGGGCGTGAAAAACTATAACGTCGCGGTGCGCGAGTGGAAGGACGAGATCATCTTCCTCCACAAAATCGTCGAGGGCGCCTCCGACCAGAGCTACGGCATCCACGTGGCCCGACTCGCCGGCATCCCCCGAGAAGTCATCGAGCGGGCCAAGACCATCCTCGCCAACCTCGAAGCCGCGTCCCTGACCCCCGACGACACGCCCCGCTTCGCCCCCTCGCTCGGCGACGTCGGCGCCGACCCGCGCGAGCTCCAGCTCACCCTCTTCGGCTCCCTCCACGCCGACTCCATCGAGGAGCTCAAGCGGCTCGACGTCGACCAGCTCACCCCCCTCGAGGCCCTGGCCACCCTCCAGCGGCTTCAGAGGGACATCCGCCGCCGCGAAAGCGGCGAATGACCGCCGGTCGGCGTAACCATCGACATGACAGCGGTTTAGCGTCAGGCACCGGCCAGGAGCCGCCGGGCCCGCCCGGACTGTCCAAAAATGAAAGGCCGTGGCCAAAAACGAAAGATTGTGACCCGCCGCCCGGATGCGGGGCGCCGCGGGCGGCGAAAAAAAAGTACTTTTCGGCGAACCAATCGCCCCGCTCGCGCGCTATACAGGTGTCAGAGGCTCGCACTTTGGAGGGCCGACGAATGGCTCACGCGTCGCCCCAAGTGCAGCAATACTGGCTGGATAAGTACATCGTCGACGAGGAGCGGGAGGGGCTGCGAACCGTCCTCGTCCGTCAGCTCGACCGGGCCCCCTGGTGGACGATCTCCTTTCTCGTCCACCTGCTGGCCCTGCTCGTTATGTGGAGGTGGCCCGTCCAGGTGACCACGCGCGCCCTGGAGACCGGTCCCGTCGAGGTGGGCCTGCGGCCGACCGAGGCCGAGGCCCCGCCCGAGCGGGACGTGCGGCCCCCCGAGCTGCCCGACATCGAGCCGGAGCCCGACGCGCCGACCCTCAAGGGCCTAGCCGCGCCCCCGAGGCCGGCCGAGCCGATGGGCGAGCCCGACCTCGAGTTGCCCGAGCCCCAGGAGCTGAGCCCCGACGTGCACCGCCCCGTAGCCGCCATCGCCGAGCCCGCCATGACGCCCGTCTTCGCGGTCCGGGGGCCGGGCGAGGGGCCGCGTCGGAACATCTACGGCGGCAACCCCGGCGACCGCCGGCCCGGCGCCGTCGGCGGGCCGGGCGGCACCACGCTGAAGGCCGAGCAGGCGGTGAACCTTGGCCTCCTGTGGCTGGCCAAGGCCCAGGAGCCCGACGGGCGGTGGAGCGGCAAGAAGTGGGATGGCGGCGAGCACGCCGTGGGCGTCAGCGGCCTCGCCCTCCTCGCCTTCCTCGGCGCCGGCTACACCCCCCACCGGGGCCTCTACCGGGCCACCGTGGCTCGCGGCCTGGCCTGGCTGCGAAGCCGCCAGAAGCCCGACGGACGGTTCGCCTGGACGACCTTCTACGAGCAGGGCATCGCCGCCATGGCCGCCTGCGAGGCCTACGCCCTCAGCCGCATCCCCGCCCTGCGGCGCATGGCCCAGCGAGCGGTGGACTACATCTGCGCCGTCCAGCCCCCGCACGGCGGCTTCCGCTACCAGGGGGCCGTGGACCGGGCGCACGGCGACATCTCGGTGACCGGCTGGCAGATCATGGCCATCAAGTCGGCCCTCGCCGCGGGGCTCGACGTGCCCGAACGGGCGGTGGAGCGCTCGCGGCTCTTCCTCCGCAACGTCTCGCGGCCCGACGGCCGCTGCGCCTACCTCGTGGGCTCGGACCGCGCCGACCCGGCCACCTCCGCCATTGGAATGCTCTGTAAGCAGTTCATCGGCGGGGACTTCCACGACGAGATCGCCCGGTGCGCGGACTACCTGCTCGAGCGGGCCTCGGCGTCCGGCGAGGGCAAGAACAAGCTGGCCGGCGACCTCTACTACACCTACTACGCCACCCTGGCGATCTACCAGATGGGCCCGGGCGGCGAATACTGGTTCCAGTGGAATCGCCGCTTCCGCGAGCCGCTGGTCGCCCGCCAGGTGCACACCGAGCGCGACGAGCGGGGGCGATTCGTGGAAGGGAGCTGGGCTCCCGCCGCCCACCACTGGGGCGGGCGGGGCGGCCGCGTCTACACCACGGCCATGGCCCTCCTCAGCCTCGAGGTCTACTACCGCCTGCTGCCCGTCTACGGGGCGGGGCAGGCGGCCCTGGGTCCCAGGGGCCCTCGGAGCGAGGAAGCGAGGGCGTATGTGTGTGGGCCTGTGGGGCTTGCGGCGCGCTCCGGGCCCTCGGCCGGGGGCCCGCTTCCGCCATTGACTTGCCGGCCTCAACGAGTATACTAGGATACAGAGCCTGCGCCTGAAAGGAGGCCAAGGATGTCCGACGAGTTCGTCGAGCCCCAGGAATCAGAGCTCGATCAGTACCTCGAAGAGGAAGAGCCGAGCTGGTGGAGCGAGTTCCTCGCCGACCAGGTGCGCCGCGCCCCGTGGTGGACCATCTCCTTCCTCGTCCACGTCATCGCCCTGCTCGTGATGTGGAAATGGCCCTACCGCGTGATGGCCCGCGACCGCCTGATCGCCCCCATCGAGGTGGAAATGCGCAAGGAGGAGCAGGAGGAGCCGCCGCCCAAGGAGGAGCCCCTGCCCGAGCCCGAGAAGGTCGAGCCCGACCTCGAGGCCCCCATCATCGATGCTCCTCCCACCCCCGAGCCGCCGACCAAGGAAGATCCCGGGCCGCCGCTGGACCTCCCGCCCACCAACGAGATGGTCAAGGACGTCGAGCGGCCCACCCCCAGCATCGACCCGCCGTCGAACACCCCGGTGTTCGCCGTCAGAACCAAGGGCCCGGCCTATAACAGCGGCCTCTACTCGGGCCGCAACCGCTCGGGCCGCAACCGCGCCCTCGGCGGCGGCGGCGGAACCACCAAGAGGGCCGAAAGCTCCGTGATGGCCGGTCTCTACTGGCTGGCCAAGGCCCAGGAGCCCGACGGACGCTGGAGCTGCAAGAAGTGGGACGGCAGCGGCGAGCACGACGTGGGCATGACCGGCCTGGCCCTCCTCGCATTCCTCGGCGCCGGCTACACCCATACCCGGGGCACCTTCAAGGACACCGTGGCCAAGGGCCTGGCCTGGCTGAAGGCCAGCCAGAAGGACAGCGGCTCGTTCGGCTGGAAGACCTTCTACGAGCAGGGCATCGCCGCCATGGCCGTCTCCGAGGCCTTCGCCATGACCCGCTCCCAGCAGGTGGGGCGCATGGCCCAACGAGCCATCGACTACATCGTCCAGACCCAGCCCGACCACGGCGGCTTCCGCTACCGCGGCAGCGTGGACAAGCAGCACGGCGACGTCTCGGTGACCGGCTGGCAGATCATGGCCATCAAGTCGGGCATCTGCGCCGAGCTCGAGGTGCCCGAGAGCGCCGTCGAGCACTCCCGCCTGTTCCTCAAGAACGTCTCCCGCGACTACGGCCGCAGCGCCTACCTGGTGAACTCCGGGCGGGCCGACGCCGCCACCTCGGCCATCGGCATGCTCTGTAAGCAGTTCATGGGCGGGGACTTCAACGACGACATCGCCCAGTGCGCCGACTGGCTGCTGGACAAGGGCGCCACCGTGGGCAGGGGCAAGAACAAGCTCGTCGGCGACCTCTACTATACCTACTACTCCGTGCTCGCCATGTTCCAGATGGGCGACAACAGCGAGTACTGGCTCCGCTGGAACAAGCTGTTCCGCGACGCCCTGGTCGCCCAGCAGGTGCGCCAGATCCGCGACGACCGCGGCCGCTTCGTCCGAGGGAGCTGGGACCCCGCCAACCACCAGTGGGGCAAACGCGGCGGACGCGTCTACTCCACCGCCATGGCCGTCCTCAGCCTCGAGGTCTACTACCGCTTCCTGCCCGTCTATAAGCCCAGCCGCTAGGCGGCTGCGGCCGGCCTCCAACCCGGCGCAAGAAAGCGTGCCGCAGGCTCCACGCGAGCTTGCGGCACGCCCATGTGAGAGCAGAGCGCACAGAGGCGCGGCACCACGCTAGCGTCGCCAGCGGGAGGGCAGGGCGCCCTGGAGCAGAGCCCTGGGCCGCCGCGGCCCGAGCAGGCGCGGCAGGCGGCTGCGGTGGCGCCGGGGAGCCTCGAGCTGGCGCTGCTCGACCACCGCGCGCACGGTAGCCACCAGGCGCCTGGGGCTGAAGGGCTTGGCCACAAACCGCGCTCCCATCTCCTCGCACCGGGGGACCAGGCGCTGGGGCTCCCGGGCGCTCATGACGACGATCGCCGTGCCGCGGTGGCGGCGGGCCAGGCGGCGGGCCAGCTTCAGCCCCCCGATGTC
This sequence comes from Candidatus Brocadiia bacterium, assembly GCA_046538415.1. Taxonomy (GTDB): domain Bacteria; phylum Planctomycetota; class PUPC01; order DSUN01; family DSUN01; genus JBKHIY01. The sequence continues at coordinate 30,736 of JBKHIY010000032.1, forward strand.
GGGCAGATCGACGTCCACCACCACCGCGTCCACGGGGCACAGGCGCGAGGCCACCAGGGCCTCGGCGCCCGAGGTGGCCACGCGCACGGCGAAGCCGTGCTCGGCCAGCAGCTCGGCCACCGTCTCGGCCAGGCTGGCGTTGTCGTCCACGATCAGGATGTTCGCCTGGGCCATGGCCTGCCTCCAGCCCCCTTTCCATCCCAGCGCGGTGCAAACCTCGTGCCGGCCGAGGCGGCGCCGCGAGCGGGGCCCGGCACAAGTCCCTAACCACTTGGCAATGCGACGGATCGGACGCCAGACGGGGGCGCCAGGGCGCCGCCGCGCGGGGCGCGACCGCTGCCATTTTGGCCGAGCAGCCCCCGACATCCTGTCACCGCGGGGCGCGCGACGGCGGGGCCTGGAGCAGGAGCAGCTCCTGGCGGGCCGCCGCGGCGTGCGGGCTGTGGGGACACTCCAGCACCAGGCGGGCGAGGGTGGCGATGAGGGCCTGGCGCTGGCCGCCCAGGCGGTGGCACTGGGCCAGGCGGGCGAGCGCGGGGGCCAGGTCGTGCTCCGGGCGTGCCCGGCGGACCCATTCGGCGGCGACGGCGCGGGCCTGGCCCAGCTCGCCGCGGGCGATGCGGAGGCCCACCAGGCGGTCGCAGGCGTCGGCCAGGGGCCGTGCGACCAGTTCCCGGCGGGGATCGCCGGGCGGCAGGCCGCCGAGGAGCTGGCGGCCCAGCTCCGCCGCGGCCTCGACGAAGCCGCAGGCCGCGAGCTGGCCCACCCGCGCCGCGTCGTAGGCCACCGCGTCGGCCCGGCCCAGGCGGGCGCGGGTGAGCAGGCGGAGGGCGCCGCGAAAGGTCGCCGGCCCGGGCCGGGAGCGGAAGACCCGGAGCAGACAGCGTGCGGCCTCGACGTGCTGGCCGCCCTCGGCCAGGGCCTCGGCGGCGCCGAGGGCATTGCGCGCGGCGGCCGGGCCCCCGTCGCCGCGGGCGCCGCGTCGGAAGGCGGCGAGGGCCCGCTCGCGCTCCCCCGCGGCGAGGAGGAGCTTGCCCGCGCGGAGGCACACGGCGGCGACCCCCGGGGTTTGGGGTGGGGCTCCAGCCTCCTCCAGGCCGTCGAGCCACTCGAGGGCCGCGTCGGGCTGGCCGCTGCGGGCGGCAGCCTGGGCGAGCAGCAGGATGCGGGCGGGGGAGAGGCCCTCTTCGCCCAGGGCCCGCGCGGCGCGCTGGAGCACCCGATAGCTGGCCGCGCCGGGGCCCAGCTCGGCGTAGGCGTCGAGGAGCAGGCCGGCCGCCCGCCGGGCCGCGGCGCCTCCCGGCGCCTGGTCGAGGACGCGGAGGGCCAGCTCGACGGCCTTCCGGGGGTTGCCCAGCAGGGCGCGGTGGGCCTCCGCCTGGCGGAGGAGTGCCCGCGGGCTGTCGGGGGACGTGCGTGAGGCGTCGGCGAGGGCCTCGATGCCTCGCTCCAGGCGGGCGACCAGGCGGTCGGCCCCATCGGCTCCCAGGGCCTCGAGCCGGCGGGCGGCTTCGAGGGCGCGGCGGGGCTCGCCGAGCCGCATGCGGGCCGCGGCCAGGACGCGGAGGGCGGCCCGTCGGGCGTCGGGCCGGTCCGCGGCGGCGGCTCGCCGGGCGTGCTCGGCGGCCTTCGCGGGGCGGCCCGTCTCGGCGTGGTGCCGAGCAAGCAGGAGGCGGGCCTGGGCGGCCGCCCAGGGGGGCTCGATGGACTCGAGTTCCGCCTCGGCCCGGGGCGCCGCCCGAGGGTTGCCCCGGGCGAGGCGAGCCCAGGCGAGCACGAAGCGCTCCGAGGGCACGTCGCGGAGGAGCCGGGGCTCCCCGCCGTCGCGCGTCACCAGCCGGAGGACGTGGGGCGTGGGGCCGGGCTGGGCGCAAGTGGCGAAGGCCAGGGACTCGCCGTCGGGCGCCCAGGCTGGGGCGAGGTTGGCCAGGCCATCGGCCACCAGGGTGCGTGGCTCGCCGCCTTCGGCCTCGACGAGGGCGATTTCCGCGGGGCGCCCCTCGCGGCCCGCCGGCCCTGGCCCCATGCCCACGGGGAAGCGGACGAAGGCCACCTCGGCGCCATCGGGGGCCCAGGCGGGCGCGACGCACGCGCCGGCCAGGGTGCGGGCCAGGAGCCGGCGGCGTCCCGTCGCCCGCTCCCAGACCCACAGCTCGGCGAAGCCGGCCGCCAGGCTCCGCTCTGCCACGTAGGCCAGGGCGGCCCCGTCGGGGGCCCACGCGGGAGCGTAGCCGGGGCGGTAGGCCGTGGCCGCGGCGCGGGCCGCCACGGTGCGGCGAGTGCCGTCCAGCGACGCAAGATACACGGACCAAGGCGCTTGGGGCTCCGGGCGGGCCAGGAAGGCGACCCACTGCCCGTCGGGCGACACCGCGGGGGCCCGCACCGCGGCGGCCTGGTAGAGCCGTCGTGGCCGGCGGCCCTGGGCATCGACGAGCCACAGCTCGGGCCCTGTGGCCAGCACGAGGGCCGCGCCGTCGGGCGTCCACGCCAGGTCGCGGGCGCCGTCGGCGGTCGCCGGGGTCGTCCACACGGCGCGCTCGGCCCCGCCCCGCAGGCCGGCGAGGCGCAGCTCCAGGAGCTTCGCCCCGGGCTTGTGGACGAGCACGGCCACGGCGTCCGCCGCGGGGGCCAGGGCGAGTGCGAGCAGGGGGTGGCCGAGGCGGCGGGCCGCCGCCTCCTCCATCTCGCCCGTCACCAGGTCGACGCGCCGCACCGCGGGCGCCCCGTCGAGGCGCACCAGGGCGTAGAAGACGCGGGAGCCGTCGGGGGCCCAGACCGGGGGCGCATAGACGGGCCACTGGCGGAGGCAGCCGGCGGCGAGCAGGCCGGCCAGCGCGGCGGCGGCCAGGCTGGCGCGACCCCGTGGGGAGCTTGATCGGGGGCTCGGGGGCTGGTTAAATGACGCCCCCTGGACTTCGGGAGCACGCGGCATGGCGACCTTTTTCGTGGCGGGCATCATCCAGGGCTCGCGCCAGGACACGACGATCCACGCGCAGGACTACCGGGCGCGCATCGTGGGGCTCCTGCGCTCGGCCTTCCCCGACCACGAGGTCTACTGCCCCATGGAGAACTACCCGGGCTCGCTGGACTTCACGGAGGAGCGTGCCCGGCGGACCTTCTTCGGGCTCATGGACCGTGCGGCGCGGGCCGACGTGCTGGTGGCCTACCTGCCCGAGGCGAGCATGGGCACGGCGGTCGAGATGTGGCAGGCCCACCGCGGGGGCCGCATCGTGGTGACCATCTCGCCCATGGCGGCCAACTGGGTGGTCCGCTTCCTCTCCACCGTGGTGGTGCCCGACGTGGCGGCCTTCGAGCGCCTCGTCCGCTCCGGGGAGCTGGCCCGGCGGCTCGAGCGCCGGGGATTATAGCGCGCCGGGGCTCGGGGAAGCCAGGGGCCCCGCCAGATGCCGGGAACGCTATGGACGAGTCACGGCCGTTCCGCTTCGTGGGAGCCAGTCGCGAGGAGGCCCGCCGCTTCCTCGCCGGCCTGGGCGAGCCGCCCTACCGCGGCGACCAGGTGCTGGGCTGGGTCTACGAGCGCGGCGTATACGACTTCCAGGCCATGACCGACCTGCCCAGGGTCCTCCGCGAGGCCCTGGCCGAGCGGGCCGCCTGCCTGACCTCCCGCGTCGAGGCCGCGCGGCGGAGCGCCGACGGCACGGAGAAGCTGCTCATCCGCCTGGCCGACGGGCAGCGGGTGGAGACGGTGGGGATCCCCGAGGGCGAGCGCCGCACCGCGTGCCTCTCGACCCAGGTGGGCTGTGCCTTCGGCTGCGCCTTCTGCGCCAGCGGCCTGGGGGGCCTGGTGCGCGACCTGGCCCCCGGCGAGATCGTGGAGCAGGCGCTCCACGCCCGGGCCCGCGTGGCTCCCGAGGCCCGGCTCACCCACCTGGTGGTGATGGGGATGGGCGAGCCCCTGGCCAGCATCGAGGCGCTGCTCCGCGCCCTGCGTATCTTCACCGCCCCGTGGGGCCTGGGGCTGAGCGGGCGGCGGATCACGGTCTCCACCGTGGGCCTGCCCGCGGGGATACGCCGGCTGGCCGAGGAGGGGCCGGGGGTGGCCCTCGCCGTCTCGCTCCACGCGGCCGACGAGCCGACCCGCCAGCGGCTGGTGCCCCGCGGCGGGCCGCTGGGCGAGGTGGTCGAGGCGGCCAAGGCCTACCGGGGGGCCACGGGGCGGGACGTGACCTTCGAGTACGCCCTGGCGAAGGGGGTGAACGATTCGGCGGACGACGCCCGAGCCCTGGCCGACCTGGTGGGCGAGGAGCCCATTTTCGTCAACGTCATCCCGCTCAACCCCGTGGCGGGGGTGGGCCTGGAGCCGCCGCCGGCGGGCAGGGTGCGGCGGTTCGTGGCCGAGCTTCGCGACCGGGGGGTGCGTGCCCGGGAGCGTCGGCAGCGGGGCGCGGACATCGAGGCGGCGTGCGGGCAGCTTCGCCGGCGGGCGGCGGGCCTTTTGGGTTGACCGCCCATGGGGCATTTGCTATAATTCCGCCAACCTTCGGGCGGCCACGAGCCACCCGTCCCCGATCTCACGCGGAGCGCCCCGCCCGTCTCTCCCCGGTCGGCGCGGGCCCCAGCAGGCCGACGACCCCAGCGGGCACCTTGCATGGAAGCCGTGCTACGAGTGACGACGGGGCAACGGGCGGGCACCACGGTGACCGTGCCCCCCGGCGGGGTGCTCTCCCTGGGACGCTCGAGCGAGAGCGACCTCCAGCTCCTCGACCTCGGCGTCTCCCGCTTCCACTGCGTGCTGGAATGCCAGGCGGACAACCTGGTGGTCACCGACCTCAGCTCCAGCAACGGCACCTTCGTCAACGGCCAGCGCGTCAAGCGCCAGCCCCTCGAGGTGGGCGACTCGGTCGAGCTGGGCCCCGTGACCCTGGTCGTCGACCGGGTGCCCCAGCCCAAGCGGTCGGTGGCCGACCGCCTGTTCACCGACCGGGGGCACAGCGACGTGCGGGTGGTCCGCCGCGCGGCCCGGGGGGAGCCCCTGGACCTCCGTTCCCAGGCCGAGGCGGGCCTGGGGGGCAGGCGCCTGGAGGAGGCCCTGGCCGCGGTCTACCGCATCAACGAGGCGATCAACCGCCAGGGGCACATCGGCGCCCTGCTGGGCGAGGTGATGGACACGGTGCTCGAGGTGGTGCCCGCGGAGCGCGGCTTCCTGCTCCTGGCCGACGAGCGGAGCGGCGAGCTGCACCCCCGCGTGGGACGCGTGGCGCCCAATGCCCAGGCCCCCGCCGAGCTGCCCATCAGCCGCCCCGTCGTCGACCAGGCGATGGCCGACGGAGCCGGCGTGCTGTGCCCCGACCTGAAGGCCGACGAGCGCTTCCGCGACGGCGACCGGCTGGCCATGGACCACATCCGCTCGGTCCTCTGCGTGCCCCTCGACCCCGGGGGGCAGGTGCTCGGCGCCATCTACCTCGACACCGCCTCCGAGCGCGAGCCCCTGGGCGAGAGCGACCTCGAGCTGCTCACCGCCGTGGCCCGCCAGGCCAGCCTGGCCCTCCACCGCGCCCAACTGGTCGAGGAGCTGGAGCGGCTGTTCCTGGGCGCCATCGAGACCCTGGTGGCCACGGTAGAGGCCAAGGACATCTATACGTACGGCCACTCCGCCCGGGTGAGCAAGCTGGCCCTCGGCATCGCCCAGCGGATGGGCCTGCCCGAGGAGACCCAGGAGGCCATCAAGCTGGCCGGCCTGCTCCACGACGTGGGCAAGATCGGCATCCCCGAGGCCATCCTCACCAAGCCCGACCGCCTGAGCGACGAGGAGTGGGGCTACATCCGCAGCCACCCCCAGATCGGCGAGGGGATCATCCGCCAGATGGGCAGCCGCCGCCTGGCCGAGATCCAGCGCATCGTGCGCCACCACCACGAGCGGCTCGACGGCGGCGGCTATCCCGACGGCATCGCCGGCGAGGCCATCCCCCTGGGGGCCCGGGTGCTGGCCGTGGCCGATGCCTACGACGCGATGACCTCCAACCGCCCCTACCGCACGCCCTTCACGGCCGAGGCCGCCCTGGCCGAGCTGCGGCGGGGCGCGGGGCAGCAGTTCGACCCCCGGGCCGTCGAGGCCCTGGAGAAGATACGTGGGGAGGGGCGCCCGGCAGAGGCCCAACTGGCTGGCGCGGCCCAGGAACAATAGCACCCGCGCCCAAGCGGGCGCCCCGGGAGCAAAGGTGACCTGCATGAGAGCGACGCTCGCTGCCCTGTGCACCGCCATGGCCCTCGCCGCCGCGGGGCCCGCCCAGGCCCTCGAGCTGATGGGCGAGGAGGAAGACTTCGAGCTCAAGGCCGACATCGTGTCCCACGAGGGCCCGGACACCATCTACGCCATCGGCAACGTCTACCTGCGGCGCGGCGACTCCTCGGTGGCCGCCGACGCGGCGGTGGTGTGGCTGGCCCAGAAGGAGGCCTACCTGGAGGGCCACGTGGTCTATCGCTTCGGCGCCAGCGTGATCAAGTCCGAGAAGGCCTACGTCCACTGGTCCGAGGTCACCGACCCCGCCACCGGGGGCACCTCCAGCGAGCTGGACAAGGGCCTCCTCCTGCGGGGCGACGTGCGCTGGCACGAGAAGCCCGACGCCGTGCCCTGGCACGTGCGGGGCGACGAGATTCTCCAGACCGACGTGCGCACCTTCATCGCCCGCGGCCACGCCTTCTTCAGCTCCAACCTCTACCACCGGCCCCACACCTACTTCCGGGCCAAGGAGATCGAGCTGGTGGCCGAGGAGAGCCTCTCGGCCACCCACGTGACCTACAACGTGCAGGGCGTGGGCCTGCCGCCCAACCTCCAGGGCTGGTGGATACCGCCCACCTACTGGCCGAAGCTCTACGTGCCCCTGGGCTGGCAGCTGCCGGAGATGGAATTCGAGTTCGCAAGCTCCAGCCGCTGGGGCACCTACGTGCGCTCCCTGGTCACCTACGAGCTGCCCCCCACCTTCATCCCCCTGGTGGAGAGCCGGGCGGGGGTCCAGCTCGACTACATGAGCGAGCGGGGCTACGCCTACGGCGGCTTCTTCGACTACGACTTCGAGGAGGCCCTCGGCGGCAAGCTCGAGTACTACCGCGTGCCCGACGACAGCGGGGAGGACCGCAAGGACTTCGCCCTGGGCACCACCGACCGCTATCGCCTGAAGTACGAGCACTCCCAGGACCTGCCCGAGGGCTGGGAGTTCGACTTCGAGTACCAGCGCCACTCCGACGCCGGCTTCCGCCAGGAGTACTTCCGCAGCGACTACAAGAGGGATAAGCCCATCGAGAACCGGGCCTACCTCAAGTACTCCCAGGGCCCCATGGCCGCCTACGCCCACTACCGATGGCGGGGCATGGAGTGGCTGGACACCACGGAGTACCTCCCCCAGGTGGGGGCCAATCTCTTCTCCTATCCCGTCTGGGGCAATCTGCTTTACACCGGGCACGTCGAGGTGGCCAACGTCCGCCGCCGCCTCTCCGACCTCCGCCTGCCCCACTGCACCGTGTTCGTCGACCCCGACCCCTCCGACGCCGAAATCCTCGAAGCCCTCGGCGAGGAGCCCGAGGAGGACCCCGACGAGGAGGGCGAGCTGACCGAGGAGCAGGAAGCCCTCCTGGAGGAGAACCGCGACCGCGTGATCTTCATCCAGGAGCCCAGCGACATCGAGGACCGCGACGACATCGCCGACCCCCGGTACCGCCGCCTGGCCCGAAAGCGCAACTTCATCCAGCGGCCCCTGCGCAACAGCTTCCAGGAGGACCTCTCGGGCGGCCGCCGCTTCTGGCGGTTCAACACCTACCACGAGCTGGCCTATCCGTTCGCCGCGGGCATCTTCCAGGTCGACCCCTACGTGGGAGCCCGGTTCACCCTCTACGAAGAGACCCTCATGCGCACCTCGCCCGAGTGGCGGAGCATCGTGGTGGGCGGGACACGGGTCAGCACCCAGTTCTGGCGCTCCTGGGAGGAGGCCCACGCCGACTCCCTGCGCCTGTTCGGCACCAAGGTCCTGCCCCTCGAGGTCAACGGCCTGCGCCACGTCGTGACCCCCGAGGTGCGGCTCCAGGCCCTGGGGGTCTCCAGCGTGGAGCCCAACGAGCTGATCCTGACCGACGACACGGACATCCACCAGCCCATCGCCGACCCCGACTACGACGTGCCCTTCCGCCCCTACCAGCCCCATGACACCACGGGGCTGGCCTTCGGCGACGTCGACTACATCCACCCCGTGACCATGGCCAGCTTCGGCCTGCGCAACCGCTGGCAGACCCGCCGGGGCCTGCTCCAGGAGCGGATCGTCGACTTCATCGACCTGGATATCTTCCTCGACCTCTACACCCACGACGACCGCAGCCTGCTCCTCGACGACGAGTGCGTGCCCCCCTGGGAAGAGGAAGAAGAGGAGGACGAGGAGGATGAAGAGGACGAGGAGGAAGAGCCGATCATCGTCGGCGACCTGGTCGAGCCGGGCAGCCGCCGATTCGGCGAGGGCGAGGACTTCGCGGACCTCCGCCTCGACTTCCGCTTCAACCCCATCGACGGGATCCACTTCTACGCCGACGCCCTCTACAGCCTGACCAACGACGACGCCCCCAGCGACGGCGAGTTCCACAAGTTCAATACCGGCCTGCTCATCGCCACCAGCGACAAGTGGCAGCTCTACCTCTCCCAACGCTACGAAGTGGGCGACGAGAACCGCATCGGCGGACGCCTCATGTACCACATCAGCAAGAAATGGCACATCGCCACCGGCTACACCTACCGCACCAACCGCAGCGAGCCGGTCGACGTCTACCTGCTCATCGTCCGCGACCTGCACGACTGGGTGGCCGAATTCGTCATCGACGACGACCGCGAGGCCGACGAGAAGGTCGTCGGCTTCCGCCTGCGGCCCAAGATGCTCAAGCAGCTCGTCCGCGGCGTCGAGTACGAGCGCGAGCTCACGGATACCCTGGAAGATTTTCGCGACGACGCCTACGAGCACTACGACTACTAGAGGCCCGCCCCGGGCCGTGCTCGCAGGCCCTCGCGGCGCCCCTCCTCGTGCCCGTCGCCAGGTCCCCCGCCGCGGGGGCGCCCCCATGGCCGGGCGCCCCGGGAGATGTCCCGTGGCCGAGCCCACCCGCCCCTTCGACAGCATCTGGCACGAGTACCAGCGCACCGGCGACGAGGGCTGCAAGGCGGAGCTCACCCGCCGCTTCATGCCCATCCTGATGCCCATCGCCCGCCGCGTCCGGGGGGCCATGGGCCGCCAGCCGGAGCTCGACGACCTGGTGAACGCCGGGGTGGTGGGCCTGCTGGAGGCCTTCGAGCGGTTCGACCCCGGCCGGGGCGTGAAGTTCGAGACCTATTGCGGCTGGCGGGTGGTGGGCGCCATGCACGACGACCAGCGGAAGTTCGACTGGGCCTCCGGCGCCCTGCGGTTCAAGGCCCAGCGCCTGCGGGCCGCCGCGGAGGACCTCCGCGGCCGGCTGGGCCGGCCTCCCAGCGACGACGAGCTGGCCGAGGCCCTCGACGTCTCCACCGCCGCCGTCGCCGAGGCCCGACGCCACGCGGAGAACCGAGCGCCCCTGTCCATCGACCGCTCCCAGGCCGCCGAGGCCCCCGGCGAGCACCCCGCGCTGTCCGACGGGCGGGCCGACCCCGCTCGCCTCCTGGCCGCCGACGAGGGCCGGGCACTGCTGCTCGACAGCCTCAGGAAGCTGCCCGACAGGCAGCGCTACGTGCTCCTCCTCTACTACTTCGAGAAGCTCACCATGGAGAAAATCGGCTACGTCCTCGGCGTCTCCGAGAGCCGGGTGTGCCAGCTCCACAAGGAGGCCCTCCGCGCCCTGGTCCGCCGCCTGGGAGCGCGGCGGGAAGAGCTTCTCGACGCCCTCACAAGCCCGTGAGCCGCTCCCGCCGTGGGCGCGGCGTCTCACGGGGCGGGTTCGTCGGGGGGGCTGAGGGGCACGCGGGGCCGCTTGGCCAGGGGGAGGAACCAGCCGGCGGAGGCGGCCGCGGCCTTGGCCAGCTCGGCGCCCGCCTCCGGGTCCCCCTCCGTCCACAGGCGCAGGCCCGCCAGGTAGTGGACCAGGCCCTGGGGCACCTTGGAGGCCACCGCGGCCCGGAAGGTGGGCAGGGGCAGCTCGCCGCTCATGAACGCGGCGATGGCGCCCCGGGGGTCGCCCTCGAGGGCCAGGCGGGAGAGCTCCTGCCACCGCTCGGCCGCCTCCTCGCCGTGGCCCAGCTCCAGGGCCACGCAGGTGGCGCGGAGGCGTCCCTCCATCTCGCCCGTGGCGTCGTACTGGGCGGCGGCCTCGGCCAGGCGTCCGGCCCGCAGGTAGGCGTCGCCCAGGGCGAGGGTCAGGGTGGCCCTGGCCACGGGGCTGTCGTAGATTTCGTGGATGTCGTGGTACTGCTCCAGGAGGGTCTCGGTGGCCTCGTCGTCGGTGGGCAGGCCGGCGAGCTCTCGGGCCAGGACGTCCACGGCCTCCTCGGGGATGGCGTGGTGGTTGGCGGCGTAGGGGCGGAAGAGGTCGAGGGCCTGGGCCAGGCGTCCCGCCTCGGCGGCGGCGGCGATGGCCTGGGCCACGCCGGGGGCGAGGGTCTCGTTGGGATAGGCGGTGTAGGCGGCGAGCACCTGGTCGTAGGCTCCCTGCTCGGTGTGGAGGGCCACCAGGCGCGCCGCGCGGTCGGCCAGGCCCTTGTGCAACAGCCCCAGGTTCACCCGGGCGTAGTCCAGGAGGCGGCGGGCCTGCTCAGGCTGGTCGGCCTCGATGGCCTTCTCCGTGGCCTCCACGAAGAGGGCCACCACCGCGGGCTCCTGGGGCACCTGGGCGAAGGCCTGGTGGAGCTCGATGGGGCGGAGGACCTCGCCGCGGGCCACGAACGCACGGCCCAGCTCCACCGCCGGCATCAGCAGCTCTGCCCCCTGCTCGGGCAGGCGCGCCAGCCCCGCGTCCAGCAGCGCCCGCGCCGTGTCGAGCCGGCCCGCCGAGGTGGCCTGGCGAATGGCCTGGACGAACACCTCGCCCAGGGGGGCCTGGGGGAACGCGTCGTGGACCTCGGGCACGCGCTCGGGGCGCCCCTGGGTGCAGAAGTGCCGGGCCACGTCCCGCGCCGCGTCGGCCAGCGGCGCCGCGCTCAGCCCCTGGGCCGAGCAGAAGGCCAGTAGCGCGAGCGCCTCGTCCCCCCGGCCCGCCTCCAGGGCCACCTGGACGGCCCGGGCCAGGCTGGGGGCGAGCTGGGGCGAGGAGCAGGCGGCGTAGAGGGCCTGGAGGCTCTCGCTCTGGCCGCTCTCGGCGAACTCGTCGGCCAGGCGCCGGGCGGAGCGCACCAGCTCCTGCTCGAGCACGCTGGCCTGCTGGCGAACGGCCAGCTCCCACGCCGTGCGGCCATCGGGCCCGAACAGGGGCAGCTCGAGCAGGGCCAGGGCCTCGCCGTAGGCCCGGCTGTTGACCATGCTGGCCAGGCAGCGCGGCAGGTGCCAGCTCCAGGCGGGCTCGACGGTCTGGCCCGCCTGGGCGATGCGGCGGAGGGCGCCCACGGCGTCGGGGAAGTCGAATTCCTTGCGGTTCGCGCTACAGAAGAAGCGATGGAGGCGCACGCGGACGAGGAGGGCGGGCAGCCTCTCGTGCTCGACGTGCTTGGCCTCCTGCTCCACCTCGGCGAGGAGGGCGAAGGCCCGCTCGTAGCGCCGCTCGGCCTCGTGGCACAGGGCGGCGCCGAACAGAGCCGCCAGGCCCTCGTGGCGCCCCTGGTAGCCCTGGGCGATCTTCTGATACTGGTTCAGCGCCTCCTCGATGTTCCCGTCCCGAAGCGGCCCCTCGGCCGCCTTGAGCACGCTGAGCCGGGGCGGCGGATACTCCTGGGCCACCGTCACCCGCCGCACCTGGACCCTGGCGCGCTCGGCGAAGAGGCCGGCCGCGAAGTCGCTGCCCAGCTGGCGGGGCACGTCGATGTGGGCATACGTCAGCTCGGCCCGCTGGTCCGCCTGCTCCGATTCCAGGACCACGCGGAAGCCCAGCAGCTCGCGCCGGAGGGTGAGGCGGTAGGGGATGCCCGCCAGGGGCGGGCCGCAGGCCACCTCGGCCACCTCGCGGCGCTGGTCGTTGAGCACCAGCCGGGGCCGAGGGCCGCCCCGGAACGAGGCCCGGTAGCTGTGGCTCCAGTCCGAGCCCAGAAAGCAGCCCACCGCAGGCCCCGCCTGCGACGGGCCGACCCCGGGCGGAGGGAAGGCGAACTCCACCCGCACCGCCACGTTGCCTCCGAAGCGCTCGCGGGTGCGGATGGCCGCCAGGCGGCGGGCCTCCACCTCGAGGTGGCGCTCGGCCGTGCGCCGCCAGGCGTTCGCGGGATTCTCGTCCACCCATCGCTCCGCCAGGTGGCCCTCGGCGAAGGAGTCGTCGAAGACGGTCTGGACCTTGGGCCGCTCCTGGCGCTGGTGCTCCTTCTTGACCTCCTCGGCCCCCTCGCGGCGGCCGGTGCGGAAGGCCTGCTCGCGCTGGCGGCTCGCCGCCTGGCGCTGCTGCTCGTAGCGCAGGCGCTGCTGGTGGATGGCCAGGTAGGCGGCCAGGCCCACCACCGCCACCGCGGCCACCGCCCACACCGCGCTGCGGTGCTTCTTCACGCCCCGCCAGCCCCGGTAGAGCAGGCCCGGGGGACGGGCGCTGATGGACTCCCCGGCGATGAACCGCCGCAGGTCGTCGGCCAGGGCGCGGGCCGAGCTGTAGCGCCGCTCCGGCGGCTTCTCCATGCACCGCAGCACGATGGTCTGGATGTCCCGGTGCAGCTTGGGGTTCAGGCGCTTGGGCGGCACCGGCTCGTCGTTGAGCACCTTCATCAACGTGTTCATCATCGTATCGCCGGCGAAGGGCGCCCTGCCCGTGAGCATCTCGTAGAGCACGGCCCCCAGCGAATAGATGTCCGCCCGGTGGTCCACTCGCCGGCTCTCCCCGCTGGCCTGCTCCGGCGGCATGTAGGCGGGCGTGCCGATGGTGGTGCCCGTGCGGGTGAACTTGGTGTCGGCATCGAGCTGCTTGGCCAGCCCGAAGTCCAGGATGTGCACCACCCCCTGGGCATCGAGCATCACGTTGCTGGGCTTGATATCGCGGTGCACCACGCCGCGGGAGTGGGCATAGTCGAGGGCCTCGGCGATCTGCGCCGCGATCTCCAGGGCCCGGCGGGTCGTGATCCGCCCCGCGCGGATCAGCGCGCTCAGGTTCTCCCCCTCCACGTAGTCCATCGTGTAGAAATGCTTGCCGTCGTGGAAGCCCACCTCGTGGATGGGCACGATGGAGCGGTGGCGGAGCCGCGCCGCGGCCTGGGCCTCGCGGCGGAACCGGGCCACCTGGGCCTCCGTCGCCATGTCCCCGGCGATCAGCACCTTGAGGGCCACCGTGCGGTCCAGCAGGTGCTGGCGGGCCTTGTAGACCACCCCCATGGCCCCCCGCGAGATCTCCTCGACGATGGTGTAGTTGCCGAAGCTCCGCCCCCGGTAGTCCTGGGGAGCCGACGCCGCCGCGCTGCCCGCGCTCGTGCGGGTCGCCGCGTCCTCCTCGCCCTGCCCCTGGGCGGCGCAGTGGGGGCATCGCAGGCGCCCGCCGCCAGGCGGGGGCCGCAGCAGGCGACCGCACTGGGCACAGCGTGGAGAAGACATGAGGCAAGCCGGGGGCATCGGGTTCGCGCCACGGGCCACGGCGCCCGGTGGCGGGAAGCACCTCGCACCGGACCGATTATAGCAGCCCGGGGCCATTTTCCAAGGGAAACTCGATGCTCGATGCTGGATGCTCGATGCTGGATGCTCGATGCTGGATGCTCGATGCTGGATGCTGGATGCTCGATGCTGGGTGCTCGATGCTCGGCGGCGAAGCCCCCGAAGGGGGCGAGGGAATAAAGCCCACGGTGGAGGGGCCGCTCCGCGCGGCCTCGAAACCGTGGGGCATCAGGACGACGCCCCGGGCCAAAGCCCCCGAAGGGGGCGACGGAGCCGCGTGGGGCAGGGGGGCGTCCAGGACATGGCGCCCGCACACGCGCGAGCGCCCGGGCCCGGGGCGAGCGGGGGTGTGGCCGCGAGGGCACGCCGCTGGATGCGGCGCTCGCCGCGCGGTCGGACCGGTCCGACCGGTCCGACCACCGCCCCTTCGGGCCGCGCGGACAGGGCTTCCTTCCTAAGCCATTGAAGGGCCAGGTGTTAAGGCCCTCGCGGGTCCCTGTTGCGGCGGCAGGGGGCGGGGCACGAGGCGGCGAGAGCCGTTTTTTTTTCGAAGAATTTCGGGAAGTGTAGCAAAGTTCCACACACCTACCCCCTGTTTGCATGCCTTAGGGGTAGAGGGAGAACATGGAGGCGGTGCCGGGGCGGGGACGCGACGTCTTCGACCCTCCCGCGTCGGTGCCCGCGGAAGAAGGACGGCGGACC
>JBKHIY010000217.1:0-2678 GCA_046538415.1 Candidatus Brocadiia bacterium
CGGGCACCGAGCGCATCTGGTCGGCCGACGAGGGCTTCCAGGCCCTCTTCAGCGCCCCCTTCACCCTGGAGTGGACCCCGGTCGAGGCAGAGGGCGACCCCGTGCCCCTCAGCGGCCAGCCCCAGGGCCTCTCCGCCCTCCTGGTGCGGACCACCAACGACCTCAATAGCCTGGCCGGCGCCCAGACCGCCCTCGGCCTCCGCCCCGGCGACCCCGACCACGACGTCTCCGAGGTGGCCACCGTGGCCCAGCCCCACCTCGACACCGGCGGCATCTACGGCGGCCAGGCGGCCCTCCTCGCCCCCGACCGGGGTGACCAGCAGGCCGACCCCGAGGACTACGCGGTCCTGCTCTCCGGCTACATCCACATCGACAGCCCCCAGACCCGCACCTTCGCCGTCACCGCCGACGACGAGTTCCAGCTCACCGTCGGCGACGTCGTCCTGGGCAGCGGCACGGGCATCCCCGCACCGCCCTACATGGTCTCCGTGACCTTCCCCGAGGCCGGCCTGTGGCCCCTCGAAGTCCTCTACCGCAACCGCGCCGGCGGCGCCGGCCTGGAGGTGGCCGTGAACACCTCCCCCGGCGAGATCACGCCCGAAGACTGGGCGGCCGGCGACTTCGCCATCCTCGGCAGCCCCGGCACCCCAGCCGTCTACCAGCGGCCCGACGGACTCGGCGACACCTCCGGCGTGGGCGCCAACCCCACCGGCGGAGCCGCCTGGACCGGCACCCTCCCCGGCGGAACCACCGACGGCGACGGCATCTTCATCCGGGCCGAGGCCAATACCGGCGTGGGCAATACCGACGACGCCGTGGCCTACTACAACGCCAACCCCGGCGCCGGCGTGGTCGAGCACCGCACCCAGGTGAACCTCGTGGACACGGGCAACAGCGGGGCCTTCGGCGGCGACGAACGCTACCCCGGCCTGCCCTCCGGCGACAACAACCAGATCGCCACCCGCTGCTACGGCCTCTTCTACTCCCCCGGCGACGAGACCTACTCCTTCGCCGTGGGCAGCGACGACGGCTTCCGTCTCCGCGTGGGCGACCGCGTGCTCGGGCAGTTCAACGGCGGACGCGGCCTCAACGACTCGGACACCAACTTCATGTACGTCTACTTCCCCGAGGCGGGCCTCTACCCCATCGAGCTCCACTCCCACGAGGGCAGCGGCGGAGCCGGCCTGGAGCTCTCCCACGGCGGCACCACCAGCCTCCTCGTCCAGGACCGCAGGCCCGACCACGGAGGCAACGGCTTCAACGTCGACCTCCAGAACCGCTTCTACACCTTCGAGCCCAAGGCCCGCCTGGAGCGCGAGCTGCTGACCCTCAAGGGCGCCGCCTACGTCGACGTGCCCGCCGCGGGCCTCACCCTCGCCCCCGATAGCTGGAAGCTCGAGCAGCTGGTCCAGGGCTCCGGGCCGCGCGATCCCGGCCTCCTGGGCACCTACTACAAGTTCAGCGGCGGCGACTCCAGCGACCCCTGGAACGAGAGCAACATCACCGGCACCTGGACCCGCACCGACGTGGCCACGGGCACGCTGAACTTCGGCGACAACTGGGCGCACAGCGTGGACGGCAGCCTGGAAGACCAGTTCGGCGTGCGCTGGACCGGCTACCTCCTGTGCCCCACCGCCGGCACCTACTCCTTCCGCGAGGAGGTGGACGACATCGCCTGGCTGTTCCTCGACGGCCAGCAGGTGCTCTACGACACCACGTGGAACTCCAACGCCTCGGTGAGCCTCGACCTCGCCGAGGGCCTCCACCTCTTCGAGTTCCGCTCCCGCGAGTTCGGCGGCGGCGAGGACGCCCGCCTCGAGTGGAGCAACGACGACGTGACCGGCGGGAGCTGGGAGTACATCCCCGCCGAATACTTCTCCCAGAACATCTACGACGGCTACGAAGCGTGGATGGAGCTGGCCCAGGGCACGGGACAGCTGGGCGACCTGCTGCTCAACGAGGAGCTGGGCACCTTCCCCTTCAGCTACGACTGGGCCACCTTCCGCCTCACCACCGAGTACTGGGGCGAGACCGCGGTGGCCCTCGAGCAGTTCCGCTTCATCCCCGAGCCGGCCACCGTGTGCCTGCTCGGGGCCGGCCTCGCCGCCCTGGCCCGCCGCCGGCGTCGACGCCAGGCCTGACGACCGCCGAGACCCGTCATGGTTCGCCCGGGGGAGCGGCCCGACTGCCGAGCCGCTCCCCCGCTGTCATGTCCAGGCCCCGGCTTGAGCAGCGCCATCCTCTGGCGCTACACTGTGCCCGCACGCAGCCGCGGCTCGCGCGGAGGCCTGGCCGGTGAAGGCCCAATCCCTCCATCCCTGGAACGTGACGCCCAAGGAGGCGGCCCGTATCCAGCGCCGGCTGCGCGACCGCCTGGTGCTCGACGACGATAGCGGCACGGTGCGGCTAGTGGCGGGCGCCGATATCGCGCTCGACCGCCGCGAGAAACGCGGCTTCGCCGCCGTGGTGGTCTACGCTCTGCCCGGCCTCGAGGAGGTGGAGCGGGCTACCGCCGCTTGTCCCCTGGCCTTCCCCTACGTGCCCGGGCTGTTGGCTTTCCGCGAGGGCCCCGTGCTGCTGGCCGCCTTCGAGCGCCTGCACTGCCGGCCTGACCTCCTGCTCTTCGACGCCCACGGCTACGCCCACCCCCGGCGTATGGGCCTGGCCTGCCACCTGGG
>JBKHIY010000118.1:0-12421 GCA_046538415.1 Candidatus Brocadiia bacterium
GGAGAGGGGTCTGGGGAGAAGCCTTTCTTTCAAGAAAGGTTCTCCCCAGCTCTCCGTTCGGCTGAAGTGTTACCTACAAGCAAGAAGCCGGCCCCCTGCCCGCACCCAGCCATCTCGACCTCCGCACGCGCGTCGCGCCGCCTGCTTGACTCGCGGCCGGGCGGTCGCTAGAATAATCCTCCCGCTAGACCTGCGCCGTCGTCTCTCGCTCCAGAGGAAATCGCTCGTGGCGAAGCTCGACGCCAACGTGTATGTGACCCGCGAGGTGCCCAGGCCGGGCCTCGACATGCTCGCCGAGGCCTGCCGCCAGACGGAGGTCAACCCCGCCGACCGCGTGCTCAGCCGCGAGGAGCTCCTGGAGGCCGTGCGGGGCCGCGACGGCGTGCTGTGCCTCCTCACCGACACCATCGACGCCCAGGTGCTCGACGCCGCCGAAGGGTGCACCATCTTCGCCAACTACGCCGTGGGCTACGACAACGTCGACGTGGAGGCGGCCACGGCACGGCGCATCGCCGTGACCAACACCCCCGGCGTGCTCACCGATGCCACGGCGGACCTTACCTGGGCGCTGCTGCTGGCCACCGCTCGCCGCATCCCCGAGGCCGACCGGTTCACCCGCGCCGGCTCCTTCCGCGGCTGGGCTCCCATGCTCCTCCTGGGCGGCGACGTCAGCGGCCGCACCCTGGGCATCGTGGGCGCGGGCCGCATCGGCACCGCCGTGGCCCTCCGCTCCCGCGGCTTCCGCATGCGCGTGCTGTACTTCGACAGGACCCAAAACGAAGCCCTGGAGCAGGCCGTGGGGGCCCGACGCGCCGAGCTCGACGAGCTGCTCCAGGAGGCCGACTTCGTGTGCCTCCACGTGAGCCTCGGCGAGTCGACCCACCACCTCATCGGGCCGAGGGAGCTGAGCCTCATGAAGCCCACCGCTTACCTGATCAATACGTCCAGGGGACCGGTGGTCGACGAAGCCGCCCTGGTCGAGGCCCTGCGAGGGGGCGAGATCGCGGGGGCCGGCCTCGACGTCTTCGAGGACGAGCCGAAGCTCCAGCCCGGCCTGGCCGAGCTGGACAACGTCGTGCTCCTCCCCCACCTGGGCAGCGCCACCACCGGCACCCGCACCCGCATGGCCACCCTCGCCGCCACCAACCTCCTGGCCGGGCTGCGCGGCGAGCGGCCGCCCAACATCGTGAACCCCCAGGTCCTCCGCTAGCCCTCAGAAGGTAGGGACCAGCGTGAGCCGCATCGAAATCTACGACACCACCCTCCGCGATGGCGCCCAGGCGGAGAGCATCGCCTTCTCCCTCGTGGATAAGCTGGCCGTCGCACGGTGCCTCGACGACTTCGGCGTGGACTACATCGAGGGCGGATACCCCCTCTCCAACCCCAAGGACGCCGCCTTCTTCGAGGAAATCCGAAAGCACCCCCTCCAGCGCGCCTCCGTGGTCGCGTTCGGCAACACCCGCAGGGCCGGCGTGGCTCCCGCCGACGACGCCGGGCTCAGGGCCCTCCTCGAGGCCGGCACCCAGGTGGTGACCGTGGTGGGCAAGAGCTGGGACCTCCACGTCACCGACGTCCTCCGCGTGCCCCTGGAGGAAAACCTGGCCATGGTCCGCGAGAGCGTGGGCTACCTCAAGGACCAGGGCCGCACCGTGTTCTTCGACGCGGAGCATTTCTTCGACGGCTTGGCACGCAACCAGGACTACGCCCTGGCCACCCTCGATGCCGCCCAGGAGGGCGGCGCCGACGCCATCGTGCTCTGCGATACCAACGGCGGCACCCTCACCAGCCGCCTCCGCGAGGCGCTCCGCGAGGTCAGGCCTCGCGTCGAGGCCGTCCTGGGCATCCACACCCACAACGACGCGGGGCTCGCCGTGGCCAATGCCCTGGCCGCCGTCGAGGAGGGGGCCACCCACGTCCAGGGCACCATCAACGGCATCGGGGAGCGGTGCGGCAACGCCGACCTGTGCTCCATCATCCCCAACCTGGCCCTGAAGATGGACCGCCGAGTGCTCGTCCCCGGGGCCGTGCCCCGCATCACCCACGTATCCCGCTACGTCTACCAGAGCGCCAACCTCAACGTGCCCCACAGCCAGCCCTACGTGGGAGCCAACGCCTTCGCCCACAAGGGCGGCCTGCACGTGGACGGAATGACCAAGAACCCCTTGACCTACGAGCACATCGAGCCCCAGCAGGTGGGCAACGAGCGGCGGTTCCTCATCTCCGAGCTCTCCGGCACCGCGGCGGTGCTGGCCAAGGCGCGAAAGCTCGATGCCTCGCTGGACAGGGAGACCGGGCGCCAGATCCTCCGGACTGTCCAGCGGCTGGAGAACGAGGGCTACGAGTTCGAGGCCGCCGAGGCGTCCTTCGAGCTCATCGTCCGCAAGGTCCTGGGCACCCACCACCGCTTCTTCGACCTCACCGGCTTTCGCGTGATCGTGGAGAAGCGGGGCGGCGACCGGGAACCCATCAGCGAGGCCACCGTCAAGCTCAGTGTGGGGGGACGGCCGAGGCTCACGGTGGGCGAGGGCGATGGTCCCGTCCATGCCCTCGACGTCGCCCTCCGAGCCGCCCTGGAGGACTTCTACCCGCTCCTCAAGACCGTCCGGCTTGTGGACTACAAGGTGCGGATCGTAAACCCCCGCGCCGCCACCGCCGCACGAACCTGCGTGGTCATCGAATCCTCCGACGGCGAGCACGTCTGGGGCACCGTGGGCGTGAGCGACAACATCATCGAGGCCAGCTGGCAGGCCCTTATCGACAGCATCGAGTACAAGCTGCTCAAGGAAGAGGAAGACGCGGAGCAGCGCCCCCCCACCCCGGCGCCCTGACCCCGGCGGCCCTCCCTCACCTCCCCGGCTCGTGCGCCAGGCCATTCTCGATGGCGAGGATGCGGTAGGTGGCCTTCTCGCCGGCGTGCTCCAGGGCCACCTCGTCGCCCACCTGGTGCCGCAGGAGGGCCTGGGCGAGGGGAGCGGTGTAGGCCATGATGCCCTGTTCGGCATCGGCGTCCCATGGGCCGAGGAGGGTGAAGGTGGAGCGCTGGCCCGAGGCGGTGTCCTCGATGGTCACGCGGGAGCCGATGCCCACCTGGTCGGTGCGCACCGTGGGGGGCTCGATGGGCCGTGCCCGCTGAAGCTCCTCGCTCATCTGTGCGGCCTTCGCGGTCAGCAGGCGCTGCTGCTCGATGGCCGAGCGCCAGTCGGCGTTGTCGCTGATGTCGCCCTGCGCCGCGGCGCGGCGGATATCCTCGCTGTTCGCCGGGATCTCCACGTTCACCAGGTGCTCGTGCTCTCGCCGCCGCCGCTCGATGGCCTCAGGGGTGGCGTAGATGAGCTCCGGGCCCGCAGCCGCGGGCTCCTGCTCCGCCAGGAGCCGGGGGTGGCGGCGGACGATCTTCCGCTCCAGCGTCCGGGACAGGCGGGGGCCGAGCACGCGGCTCTGGCGGATGCGGAAGAGCAGCCGGCCCGCCTCCGCCTCGCTGGCCCGGTCGAGGATGGCGTCGAAGTAGGCGGCATCGCCCGCCCCGAGGCTCTGGCGAAGCTCGGCCAGTAGCTCCTGGTCCGGGAACGGCCCGTCGGCGGGCCGTCGCCGGGCCCTGCGGCGGGCCACTTCGTCGCCCTCGGCGAGGAGCAGCTCGAAGACTCGCTGGGGCTCGGCGCTCACCGGCCAGCGGCCAAGCAGCAGCCCGCGCGCCAGCCAGGCGAAGAGCGCCAGGTTGGTCTTGGGCTTTTCCAACAGCTCGGCCACGAGGCTCTCCGCGGTGGGCGGTTGGCCGGTGGGGGGCAGCTCGGCGAAGGCGGCGTCCCACAGCTCCCGGGGGCCGCGGAGCAGGATGTCGCGGCAGGTCTGCGGCCACGCCGCCGACGAGGCCTGGAGCAGGGCGAACGCGTGGCGGCGGGCCTCGGCGCTGTGGAGGCTGTTGAGCAGGGGCACGGGATCGTCGTGGGCCTCCAGGATCTGCCGCGGGGAAGGGAACGTGACGCCGCTCAGCCCCAGGCGCTCGAGCAGGCGGGCGGCCTCGAAGGCGGGGCCCGGCTCGGCCCCCTCGCGGACGCGTTCGGCCAGGGCTCGTGCCGCCGGGAGGAGGAACGCCTGGGGATCGGCATCGCCGGCCATGTGCGTCGCGTAGTCGGCCAGGAGAGCCACCTGGCGACCGAGGTCGCGCAGGGAATCGAATCGCTGGCGCATCTCTTCCTCGTAGCTCAGCGCCTGGGTGCGGAGGGTGAGCGTGGGGTTGGCGCCTCGGCCCAGGTCCACGTGGGGGTCGCGCTTGAGCCGGCTGCGGGCGCTGGCCCACCATCGGCTCCACGTCTCGGCGGGCACGACGTCGCCGGCGAGGGCCTGGCGGAGCGCCCGGAGGGAGGCGCGGCCGCCTCGAGCCTCCAGCACCTTGCGCACCAGGGCCGCGGGGTCGTCCTCGGCGAGCACCCGCAGGCCCTCGGGGTCGGCGACGCGGAGCACGCGGAAGTCGTGGGGCGAGAGGGGGGTGAGAATCTGCTCGATGTGGAAGAGGGGCACGGTGTGGCCGGGCTTGCGCTCGAAGTCGATCACCGCGCTGGCGGTGAGGGGGTCGAAGCCCACGAT
Organism: Candidatus Brocadiia bacterium; assembly: GCA_046538415.1. GTDB lineage: Bacteria > Planctomycetota > PUPC01 > DSUN01 > DSUN01 > JBKHIY01. Next base: position 4,585 of record JBKHIY010000118.1, read on the forward strand.
CCGCCCCAGCCCCCAGCCCGCTGCGTGGTAGAAGTAGTCGCCTTCCTGGTAGGAGAGCAGCTTCTCGAGCACGGCGACGGCCTTCCCCAGGTCGCTCGTGTTGAGCAGCCCGGCCGCGTCGATGCAGGCGCCGAGATGGGGCTTGCCCCGGTGGCAGTGGCGATAGCAGTCTAGGAGGCCGGCCCGCACCTCCTCGTTGCCCTTCGCCGCGGGCGCCACGGCGCGGAGGAGGGGGAGGGCCTCCGCGTATCGCTGGGCGCGGAGAAGCTCCGGGGCGAGGGAGAGCGCCAGGTCGATGGCCCTGGGGCCCTGGCCGCCGGCTGCCAGGCGCGCGAGGAGGCCCTCCAGCTCGTTGGCGGGTACCGAATCCGCCTCCAGCAACTCCAGCCACAGGTCCTCCAGGGCGTCGAAGTCGCGGCGGTCGGCCGCCGCGGCGAGCTGTTCCACGGTGGGGGGCACGCGGTGACTCCAGTTCAGGGGACGATGATTCGTAGCTTGCGCTCCAGCATCGCAAGGGTGGCCGGCAGGAAGCCCGCCGCGTCGCCGTCCACCTGGTAGGGCACGCGGTGGGGCGAGGTGGCGTGCACGGCGCGGCCCCGCATATAGCGGATGCCGGACCAGCGGGGGCAGCGCAGCGCCAGGGCCGCCAGGCTCGCCACGTGGCGGGGCTTCGAGGCCGGGGGCAGCACGCACACGTCGAACAGCCCGTCGTCGTGCTCCGCCTGGTGGGCGATCACCAGCGGCCCGCCGTAGGCCCTCACGTTGCTGACCAGGGCAAAGCCCCCCGCGGTGACCGGCGGGGCGCCGTCGACGCTGAGCTCCAGCGGCGGGAAGCCGTACGTCGCCAGGCAGCGGAGCACGGGCCCTACGTAGCTGCTCATCCGGATGGCTCCCTGGCGCCCGGCGGCCACTCGCGCCGCGACCTGGGCATCGAACCCGATTCCGGCGAAGGACACGAATCGCCGCCCCTCCGCGCCGCCCAGGTCGAGATGTCGCTCGCGGCCCGCCCGCACCATGTCGCAGAACGCGGCTGCCCGCCGGGGAAGTCCGAGCTCCTTGGCCGCCACGTTGCCCGTTCCCAGCGGGAAGAGGGCTACCGGGCGGTCCGCTTCCAGCCCGTTGATCACCTCGTTGAGCGTGCCGTCGCCGCCTACGACGACCACCAGGTCGTGCTCGGCGGCGAGGCCGGCCGCTTCGCTGGCTTCGCCAGCTTCCTGGGTGATGGCCAGTTCCCCGCGGATGCCCCGTTCGCCGAGACCCGCTGCCAGTCGCTGGGCCACGCGGCGGCCCGTCCCCCGCCCCGCTATGGGATTCACAACAATCAGCGCACGACCTGCCACGAAGACCTCCGGGACGATCGAACCGAGGATTATACCAGACCGGCCGCCGGCGCGGAAGCTCCCGGAAGGGCCGAATGCCCAGGACGAAGCGCGGCGCCGATGCGACACACGGCTCCCCGCCAGGCTCACGCCCCGGCCTCAGCCCCCAGGCGGAGGACGGCTTCGACCAGGCCGGCCAGCGTATGCTCCTCGGCCTCCGCGGCGACGCGCAGGCCCAGCTCGCCGGCCGTCGCGCTGGTGACCGGCCCGATGGAGACGAAACGCGCCGCGCCGGCCATCTGCCGCAGGACGTCGGCCCCCGCGGCCTGGACGAAGCCGCGCACGGTGGAGGAGCTGGTGAGGGTCACGAAATCGGGCACCCGGCCCGCGAGCTGCTCCCTGGCCTGCTCGTCGGCGGGGGCGAGCACCGTGCGGTAGGCGTCCACCTCGTCGACCTCGGCGCCCAGCTCGGCCAGGCCCTGGTGGACGGTGGGCGGCGCCTCGGCGGCTCGCGGCAGGAGAATCCGGCGTCCCGCCAGCTCGCCGTGGCTGCGAAACGCCTCGACCAGCGCGGCGCCCGTGAACGTCCGGGGCTGGAGGTCGGCCCGAATGCCCCGCTCCGCCAGGCGCCGGGCCGTGGCGGGACCGATGGCGGCCACTTGGGGTAGCGCCCGCGCGTCCTTACCGGCTGCGTCCAGCCGGGCGAAGAAGGCATCCACGCCGTTCACGCTGGTGAAGACCGTCCAGTGGTACTTGCACAGGCGGGCGATGGCCTCGTCCAGAGGCTCGTAGGACTCCGGCGGCTCGATGCGGATGGCCGGCAGCTCGACCACCTCGGCGCCCAGGGCCTCCAGCCGACGGCTGAGCTCGCTGGCCTGGGCCCGCGCCCTCGTGACCACCACGAGGCGGCCGAAGAGGGGCCGGCTCTCGAACCACTGGAGCTTGTGGCGCAAGCTGGCCACCCGTCCCACCACCAGCACGGCGGGCGGCTCGAGGCCTGCCGCATGCTCCGCGATGGTGGCCAGGGTGCCCGCCGCCGAGCGCTGGCGGGGCAGCGTGCCCCACTGCACCATGGCCGCCGGGGTGTCGGGCGAGAGCCCATGGGCCATCAGCTCCTCGACGATGGCGGGGAGCCGCTTGACGCCCATGTAGACCACCAGCGTGCCCGCCCCGGTGGCCAGCTTGTCCCAGGCCACGGCGCTCATCGTCTTTCCCGGGTCCTCGTGGCCGGTGACGAAGGCCACGGAGGAGGTGTAGCCCCTGTGGGTGACGGGGATGCCGGCATAGGCGGGAGCGGCCACGCCAGCGGTGACGCCGGGGACGACCTCGAAGCTCACGCCCGCTTCAGCCAGCGCCAGGGCTTCCTCGCCGCCGCGGCCGAAGACGAAGGGGTCGCCACCCTTCAGGCGGCACACCCGCTTGCCCTGGCGGGCCTTCTCCACCAGGAGGGCGTTGATGTCGTCCTGGCCCATGGCGTGGTCGCCGCTGCGCTTGCCCACGTAGATGAGCTGGGCATCGGCGCGGGCCTGGCGCAAGAGGCGGGGGTTGGCCAGGAAGTCGTAGACCACGACGTCCGCGGCGCGCAGGCGCTCCAGGCCGAGAAGGGTGATGAGGCCCGGGTCGCCCGGCCCGGCGCCCACCAGTGCGACGCTGCCTTGGCTCATGGGGCGGTCTCCAGTGGCTCGTGGGGCCTGTCGGCCTGCCGCATCGCCGCCTCGGCGCTCACCCCACGGAGGCGAGCTCGATGAAGCCTGCGTAGCGCTCGGCGACCGCCTGGCGGAGGCGGCGGCGGCTTCGCTGGGCTAGCTCGGGGTCGTCGCCCACCAGGGCGAAGGCGTCGCGCTGGGCCTCCATCAGGAGATCGATGTCGCGGGCGAAGTCGCCTGCGGCGAGGGGCGGAAGCCCGTGTTGGCGGGTGCCCAGGAACTCCCCCGGCCCGCGCCGCCGCAGGTCCTCTTCGGCGATGCGGAACCCGTCGCCGGTCTCCGCCAGGATGGCCAGCTTCTCCGAGGCCTCGGGTCGGTCCACCATCAGGAGGCAATGCGCCGGGTGCTCGCCGCGGCCGATGCGGCCCCGCATCTGGTGGAGCTGGCTCAGGCCATAGCGTTCCGCGTGCTCGACGACCATGGCCGTAGCGTTGGGCACGTCGAGGCCCACCTCGACCACGGTGGTGCACACCAGCACCTGGCACCGCCCGGTGCGGAAGGCGTCCATCCGCCGCTGCTTCTCCTGCCCGCTCATCTGGCCGTGGAGGAGGCCCACGCGGTAGTCGGCGAAGGTGTGGCGACGGAGGTCGTCGGCCATGGCGGTGGCCGCCTTGAGGTCCGAGCGGTCCGACTCCTCGACCAGCGGGTAGACCACGTAGGCCTGGCGTCCCGCCTCGAGCTCGCGGCGGACGAGGCCCATGGCCTCGCGGCGCTTCTCGGGGGGCACCAGGCGGGTGGCCACGGGCTGGCGGCCGGGCGGCATTTCGTCGAGGGTGGAGACATCGAGGTCGCCGAACACCGTGAGGGCGAGGGAGCGGGGAATGGGCGTGGCGGTCATCACCAGCACGTCGGGCCGCCGGCCCTTCCACCGCAGGGCGGCCCGCTGGAGGACGCCGAACTTGTGCTGCTCGTCCACCACCACCAGCCCTAGGCGAGCGAAGTCCACGTCGCGCTGGATGAGCGCGTGGGTGCCTACCACGAGGTCGACCTGGCCGCTGGCGATGGCCTCCAGGTGGCGGCGGCGCGCGGCCGGGGGCGCCCCGCCGAGAAGGAGCATGGTGCGCACCCGGCTGCCCTCGAGGAGGGCGGCGAGGGTGCGGTAGTGCTGCTCGGCGAGGATCTCGGTGGGGGCCATGAGCGCGGCCTGGTGGCGGTTGGCGATGGCGCCGAGCATGGCGTAGGCCGCGACCACGGTCTTGCCCGAGCCCACGTCGCCCTGGAGCAGTCGGTTCATGGGGCGGGGCGCGGCCAGGTCGGCCCGGATCTCCGCGACCGCCCGCTCCTGGGCGGCCGTGAGCGAGAAGGGGAGCCGCCCCCGGATGCGGCGGTCCACCCGCGGGGAGACGGGGAAGGCGATGCCCTCGATGTCCGCCTGGAGGGCCCGCTTGCGGAGGGCCACCGCGGTCTCCAGGACGAAGAACTCCTCGTAGACCAGGCGGCGGCGGGCCAGCTCCGCGGCGGCCAGGCTCTCGGGGAAATGCACCTGCTCGAGCGCCTGGGCCACGGGCAGCAGGCGGCGCCGGCGGCGGAAGGCCTCGGGGAAGAGCTCCGGCGCCTGGCCGGCGAAGGCGTCGAGCGCGGCGCGGAGGATGCGGCGAAACCGCTTCTGGCCAATGCCCGACGTGGCGGGGTAGATGGGCGTGATGCGCTGGGCGTGCAGCGGGTCGGCCCGCTCGCCCTCGTCGGGCAGCACCTCGAACTCGGGGGCGAGCACGCACAGGCGCTTGCCCATGGCCACCTTGCCCCACAGCACCAGGCGGGTGCCCGGCTCGAGGTGCCGCCGCAGGTAGGCCATGCCGAACCAGCGGGCCGCGATCTGGCCCGTCTCGTCCTCGATGACCGCGGTGAGCACCGACTTGCGGCCCCGCCGCCAGGGGCCTCGCACGCTGCGCACCCGGCCCGCGAAGGCCCCGTAGTCGCCGACGGCGAGCTCGGCGATGGGCGTGAGCTGCGAGCGGTCCTGGTGCAGGCGGGGGAAGTGCCACAGCAGGTCGCGCACGGTCGCGATGCCCAGGGCCGCCAGCCGCTCGGCGACCGCCGGCCCCACGCCCTTGACGGCGGTCACGGGCTGGGAGAGGGGGGCTGCCATGGGCGCGAGTATACTGGCCCGTCCGCGGGCGGTCAAGAGTCGCGGGCGTGGGACAGGGGCGGGGAATCGCCTTGACGCCCGTTGGGGGCTGTGTTAGGATACCTCGCGGCTAAGCTTCGGGCTGGGGAGGATTTAGGCAGAGAGCAGGAGCGTGATGCGAGGGGAATGCCGGTGCCGCTGAACGCTTCGCTGGCGGTCCTTCGCCAGCATCTGGGCCACGGGCTCGTCGCCTCGGTGCTCTTCGCGGCGGGCCTGGGCACGTCGATCCCCGTGGTGCGGCGCAACGTGCGGGTGCTGATGGCCGTGCCCCTGTGGATCGTGCGCCAGGTGCTGCGGGTGATCGGCCCGAAGTTCCCGCCCCTTCGCGTCTTCCTGCTCATCTTCTGCTTCAACACCATCGCCATCTTCCTCTACATGCTCTCCGGGGTGCTGATCGTCCTTCCCGCGGCCATCGCCTTCCTCACGGGGGTGAACATCGGGGTGATCGTGCTGAAGGCCGGCGAGGTGGAGCTGCCCAGCGGCGAGCGACCGCTGGCCGCGGCCCTCGCCCATCCCGAGCACCTCGAGGTGGCCCCCTGGGTGAGCCTGTGCAGCCTGGCGGTCCTGGTGCTCGAGCTGCCCAGCTTCTGGATCTCGGTGGGCATGGGCATCGGCATGGGACGCGCCCTGAGCAGCCCGGGCATGTACACCTGGGAGCAGATACGCCTCCTGGTGATCCCCCGGGCCACCGCTTACTGGACCATCATCGTTCCCGCGCTCTTCGTCTCCGCGCTGGCGGAGACGGCGGCCATTCGCGGCCACCTGACCGCCCGCGCCAGGGCCGAGGAGGAGGGCCAGGGCGAGGGCCAGGCTCCCCCAGACACCCCCCCGCACGAGCGGGCCGGGGAGACCGACGACGAATCCCCCCCGCCCGACGAGGGGGGCGCAGAGGACGACGAGGGCTAGGCGGCGGCGACCGCGTCCGCGCGGGCGGGGCGCGGGTGGACTCCACGTCGGCATCTGGTATACTGGGGCAGTCGCAACGAGCCTCATTTGGGAAAGGAGCGGCTGGTGATGAGAAAGCGAAAGAACAACGGCGCGGACGAGGGCACCGGGAACCCCCCGGTCGACCGGCGAGGCTTCCTGAAGTCCGCCGTGGCCGCGGGAGGGGGGCTGCTCGTCCTGCCCAGCGGCGTCCTCGGGGCGAACGACAAGCTGAACATCGCTCTCATCGGCACCGGGGGACGGGCCCGCGCCCACTTCGGCGCCGCCTCGGGCGAGAACGTCGTGGCCCTCTGCGACATCGACGAGCGCCACCTGGCCAGCGCCGCCAAGCGCTTCTCCAAGGCCCAGAAATACGTCGACTGGCGGAAGTGCCTGGACCAGAAGGACATCAATGCCGTCATCTGCTCCACCACCGACCATACCCATGCCTTCGTCGCCAACTGGGCGATGAACCGCGACATGCACGTCTACTGCGAGAAGCCCCTGGGCAACAGCGTGGAGGAAGCCCGAGTCGTCCGCGCCACCTATCTCAAGAAAAAGAACAAGCTGGCCACCCAGGTGGGCACCCAGCGACACTCCCGCCCCAACTTCAACCGCGTCCGCGAGCTCGTCCTCGACGGCGCCATCGGCGAGCTCAAGGCCGCCTGGGCATGGGGCAACCGCCAGATCCGCCGAAAAGGCTACCTCCCCAAGAAGGGCGAGCCGCCGGAACACCTCCACTACGACCTGTGGATCGGCCCCTCCCCCTGGCATCCCTACAACCCCGGCTACTTCGGCGGATGCCTGAGCTGGAACATGTACTGGGACTTCGGCTCCGGCCAGGTGGGCGACATGGGCAGCCACACCATGGACCTGGCGTGGAACGCCCTGGACGCCGACCTGCCCACCACCGCCGAGGGCGAAGGCGAGAAGTTCAACCCCGAGGTCACCCCCGTCGAGCTCCACAGCTCGTGGGACATCCCGGCCAACGACTGGCGCCCGGCCATCAAGCTCCACTGGTACCAGGGCGGCATGATGCCCCGCTCGCCCAGGGGCTACGTCCAGCTCAAGAAGATCGGCCACGGCGCCATGTTCAAGGGCGACCACGGCTTCATCGTCGCCGACTTCGGCTCCCGCATCGTCATCCCCTTCGGCAGCGACGACGACATGACCTACTACAAGCCCCGCACCGAGGACAAGGTCCTGCCCCCCATGGGCAGCTTCCAGGGCCAGTGGGTCAAGGCCTGCAAGACCGACCTCAAGACCTCCTGCAACTTCGACTACGGAGGCAAGCTCATCGAGACCATGCTCCTCGGCCTCGTCGCCTACCGCGTGGGCAAGAAGATCAAGTACGACGGGAAGACCGGGCAGACCGACGACCCCAAGGCCAACCAGCTCATCAGCCGCGAATATCGCGAGGGCTGGACCCTGAACGGATAGAGCCGAGCGCCGCGCCGAACCCGGCGCCGCATCCACTCTCGGCGCTCGCCAGCACCCGCAAGCCACAAGGCGCCCCGGCCCACGCCGGGGCGCCTACCCCCCTCCCCACACCCCGCCCCAGCCGCGCCATGTCCTGGACCGCCCTCCGTCCCGCCTGCTGCTCCCGCGGGCGGCGGAGCGACGGGGGACCGTCGGGGCGAGAGAAAAAACGTCATGGCCGTAAGGCCTTGTCGTCTCGATGGTTGGGGCGCTGGCCCACATTTTCTTGCACGTTTTTACAATTTTCCGTGTCCGCTTTTGGGGGGGGCTTCGGTTTGTAG
>JBKHIY010000119.1:0-12409 GCA_046538415.1 Candidatus Brocadiia bacterium
CTTAGTAGTAGAGGGGCCGCATGGCGGCCCCGCGACGGCGGCCCAGGCGTCCCTCCCGCGCCTCGCGAGGGTCACGTCGGCGGCTCTACGTGCGCCAGCCGGCGACGTAGACGGTGCCCGTGCGCAGGCGGTCGACCTCCCACGCGTAGCCATCGGCGTCCACGGAGTCGACGATCTCCCGCCACTCCCCGGGATGGTAGCTGCGCAGGGCGGTGACGAAGCCGTCGAACATCATCAGCAGGGGCACCAGGGGCACCACGGTGCCCAGGAGGAAGTGGCTCCAGCTCCACGGCCTGAGCGCCAGGGGGGCGACCCAGGAAGGCACGAGGGAGGCCAGAAGCACGGGGGTGAAGCGCAGCAGCGAGCGGTAGAAGGTCTCGACCACGAAGATGCCCCGGCCCTGGCGAGCGAGGTTGGCCAGCACGCGGCGCAGGAGGTCGGGCGGGAAGTGGTGGGCCACGTTCACCAGCGTGAAATGGCGGTGGCTGGTGGGCAGGGGGTCGGCCAGGGCGTCCACCGGCTCGGCCACGAAGTCCACGTAGGCGCTCTCCTCGTCGCCCCACGCGGGGCATCCCGAGGCCAGGGCGGCGTAGCGTGCGGCGTCGGGGTAGCGGTCGCTGAGGTGGAAGCGCGGGGGCTCCACCCCCTCCCGGCGCAGGCCCCGCACGAGTGCCTGGACGGGGCCGCCGCTGCCGCTGCCGATGTCCAGCACCTCGGTGGCGGCGGTGCGCTGGAGCCATCGGGCGAAGCGGCGGGGCAGCTCGCCGCGGAAGCAGCCCTGGACCCACTGGTCGAAGGTGATGGAGCGGGTGATGGCCTGGCGCAGCCAGGGGGGCATCCAGTGCAGTTCGTTGAACTCGAAGCCCTGGATTCGGGGCAGCATGCGGAGGGCCTGGTAGGCTTCAGCGCCTCGCGGCGTCGTCCCGCGGGCGCTCGATGAGCAGGCGGTCCCCCACTTCCAGCCGGCACGCCCGCGCCCTGCCCGCCGACAGCTCGAGCGTGCTGTGGGCCCGCAGGCAGGGCTTGAGCCAGGCGCCGGGCTTCACCTCGTGGAGCAGCTTGACGACGCGCCAGTCCTTGTCGAGGAACACGATGTCGATGGGGAACGCCATGCCACGGGTGTGGACCGAGCGGCAGGGGACGAGCAGCATGCCCTCGTGCGGGGCCAGGCTCTGACGGCCGAGGAGGCCGCGCCGCCGCTCTCGCGCCGTGGTGGCCAGCTCCACGCGACGGGCGACGACGTTGCCCTTGGTCAGGTTGCGGCAGATCATGATGCGTTCCTGGGAGCGGCTGCCCGGAGAGACGCCGGGCCGCGCTGCCGCGGCCGCGGCCCGCGGCGGAGCGGGCGGAGGCGGCGGCGGGGCCGGGCGAGGTGGCGGGGACGACGCGACCGCACTGGGCGAGCCCCGAGAGGCCGAGCGGCCCGACTCCGACTCCTTGGGCGGCGCGGGCTCGGCCTTGAGCTTGGCCAGGCGCTGCTGGTAGGTCTCGGCGCCCACGCGCCCTCCGGGCCCGATCAGGCTCACGAGCTGCTGCGCCCGCGCGATGCGGTCGGTGGTGAGGGGATGGGTGGCGAACAGGCGCGCCAGCGGCCCGGGGTTCCTCTCGTGCGTGGCGTGGAGCTTGCGCAGGAAGTCCACCGCCGCCTGGGGGTCGTAGCCCGCGGCCTTCATGTAGCGCAGCCCCAGGGAGTCGGCCTCGTACTCCATCCGCTGGCTCATCTGGCTGAAGCCGAGGCCGGCCAGGAGCTGGCTGCCCAGCTTGGCCGCCATCCCCGGGTCCTCCCCCAGGAGGACGGAGAGCAGCACGTTCACCCCGATCTGCTGGCTGATGTTCTCGGCGCTGTGGCGGGCGGCCACGTGGCCCGTCTCGTGGGCCAGCACGCTGGCCAGCTCCGCCTCGCTCTCGGCCAGCCGCAGTAGCCCGGTGTAGGCGTAGATGAAGCCCCCCGGCGCGGCGAAGGCGTTCACCTGGTTGTGATCGTGGAGCACCTTGAAGCGGTAGGTCACGTCCTGCCGCTGGCATACCCGCGCCACGCGGCCACCGATCTCCTGGACGTAGGCCTGGACCGCGGGGTCGGGGTAGAGCTCCGCCTTCTCCTCGACCTGGGCCGCCAGCTTGCGGCCCAGGGCCACCTCGTCGGCGGTGGTCAGGAGGTTGAAGTCGGCGCAGCCCCCGGCGGCCATCGCCGAGGCCAACGCCACGGCCACCCATGCCCGGCGAGCCAGGCCGTGAACATTTCGCATTGCACTCGCTCCGCGTGGGGCTCCCTCGAAGCCGCTCTGGGTATTGTAGCAGACCGCCAGGAGCTTTCAAGGCGCTCGGGGCGGGCATCCGCGTTCCCCGCCTCCCCGCTTGCGCCATGCCCGAGCCTGGGATATAAGGAGGGCGTTCCTCCCACTCGCAGGACACTAGCCGAAGGGGGCCTTTGTGATGAAGCGACGCGAGTTCCTCGGCGCCGCGGGGGCAGCCGCTGCCGGCGCCCTCGCCCCGCGTCCCGCACGATCCGCCCCCCGCCGCGGGAAGGACCGGCCGAACATCCTCTTCGCCATCGCCGACGACTGGTCGTGGCCCCACGCGGGGGCCTACGCCGACGAGGCGGCTCGCACCCCCACCTTCGACCGCCTGGCCCGCGAGGGGGTGCTCTTCCGCCGCGCCTACTGCGCCGCCCCCTCGTGCACGCCCTCCCGGGGGGCCGTGCTCACCGGCCAATGGCCCCACCGCCTGGAGGAGGGAGGGAATCTGTGGAGCCGCCTGGACGAGAAGTTCGCCTGCTACCCCCGCCTGCTCGAGGCCGCGGGCTACCGCGTGGGCCACAGCCGCAAGGGCTGGGGGCCGGGCACCCTGCGGGGCACGGGCCGGGAGCGCAACCCCGCGGGCGGGCGGTTTCGCAGCTTCGAGCAGTTTCTGGCCGGCCAGCCCAAGGACAGGCCGTTCTGCTTCTGGTTCGGCAGCCACGAGCCGCACCGTGGCTACAAGCAAGGCTCGGGCAGGGCGGCAGGCATCGACCTCGAGGCCATCCGCGTGCCCCCTTTCCTGCCCGACCACCCGGTGGTGCGTTCGGACATCGCGGACTACCTCCTGGAGGTCCAGCGTTTCGATTCCCAGGTGGCGGCCCTGCTCCGCGCCCTGGAGCGGGAGGGCCTGGCGGAGAACACCCTGGTGGTGATGACCAGCGACAACGGAATGCCCTTCCCCAGGGCCAAGGCCAACCTCTACGACTACGGCACCCACATGCCCCTGGCCGTCCGCTGGCCTGCGGCGGTGCCGGGCGGGCGGGAGGTCGGGGAGTTCGTGAGCTTCCAGGATTTCGCGCCTACGTTCCTCGAGGCGGCGGGGCTGGAGCCCACGTCGGCGATGACCGGCACCAGCTTCCTGGACCTCCTGGCCGGCGGCGCCGAGGCGCGCTCGGCGGCAAAGCGCGACCGGGTGTTCGTCGAGCGCGAGCGCCACGCCAGCGGCCGCGGCGAGGGCGGTCTGCTCAGCTACCCCCTGCGCGCCGTGCGCACGGCCGACTTCCTCTACATCCGAAACCTCGAGCCCGACCGCTGGCCGGCCTGCGACCCGCCCGCGTTCCGCGACATCGATGGCTCGCCCACCAAGGCCTTCCTCCTCGCCCACCGGGAGGACCCCGAGGTGGCGCCCCTCTTCCGCCTGGCCGCGGCCAAGCGGCCCGGCGTGGAGCTCTACGACCTGGGGAAGGACCCTGGCGAGCTGCACAACGTGGCCGCCATCCCCGGGTACGCCGAGGCCCGCAAGCATCTCCGCCGAATGCTCGAGGGGTGGATGGCTCGCACGGCCGACCCGCGGGCACGAGGCGAGGGCGAGGTCTTCGACCGGTATCCCTACTTCGGCCGGCGGCCCGGGTGAGCCGCCGCCTGTAGCCTCCCCCGCACCCGCAGGAGCCCGCCGCGTGTCCGCCTCCCTCTCCCTCCTGCTGCTCTTCGCCCTCATGGTGGCGTTGATCCGGCTGAAGGTGGACATCGGGACGGCGCTGCTGGTGGGGGCTGGGGGCATCGCCCTGCGGTTCGGGGTCGACTGGGCCGCTTTCCCCGAGGGGGCAGCGGGTGCGGCGAAAGAGGCGGCGGCGAATTTCGGGAGGGCGGCCATCGCCCCCCGCTCCCTCCAGCTCGTGGGGCTCATCCTGCTCATCACGTTTCTCGGCCATGCGCTGCGGCACGCGGCGAGCCTCCAGCGGCTGATCGGGGCGCTCAAGGCTCTGCTGCGCGACCGCCGGGCGGCCATGGCCGTGGCCCCCGCGTTCGTCGGGCTCCTGCCCATGCCCGGCGGCGCCCTCTTCTCCGCGCCCATGGTGGGGGAGCTGACCAGCGACGTGGACGTGCCCCGGGAAGACCAGGTGCTGATCAACTTCTGGTTCCGTCACGTGTGGGAATGGACGTGGCCGCTCTACCCGGGCTTGCTCTTCGCCTCCCAGATACTGGACGCCCCGCTGGAGACGCTGATCCTGGCCCAGGCGCCGCTCACCGCGGCGGCCATCCTCATCGGGGCGGGGGTGTGCTTCCGGCGCCTGCGGATGCCGGCCGAGGCCCGTCGGCGGCCCCGCCCGGCCCGGGACTGGCGCGAGCTGGCGGCCTCGGTGTGGCCGGTGGCCCTGGTGGTGGTGCTCACCGCCTCGCTGGGCGCCGCCGAACGGCTGGGGGCCAACCTGGGATTCTCCACCAAGACGGCCCTGCTGGTGGCCCTGGCGGTGGTCGACCCGCTGTTCCTCGCACTCCAGCGGGTGCCGTGGCGCCAGGTGGCGTCGCTGGTTCGGCGGACGCTGCAGGTTCGGCTCATCGTGCTGGTCTACGGGGTGCTGGCCTTCGGGTATATGCTGGCGGAGTATGGTGCAGCGGACGCCGTGTCGCGGGAGTTCACGGGCTGGGGCGTGCCGGCGCCGCTGTTGCTCTTCTCCGTGCCTTTCGTGGTGGGGATGCTCACCGGCTACCAGCCGGGGGTCGTGGGCACGTGCTTCCCGCTGCTGGCGAGCCTGATCGCGGTGGGGGGCGGGGTGGATTACGGTCGGGCGGCATTCGCCTACGCGGGGGGCCTGTGCGGGGTGCTGCTCTCGCCGGTGCACCTGTGCCTGGTGCTGAGTCGGGAGTATTTCGAGGCGGAGTTCCGGCGCGTGTATCGTCGTCTGGTGGTGATGGTGGGGCTTTTGGCGGCGGCGGCTCTTGGTCTTCTGTTTCTTTGGGGGGCGGTGGGGCTGGGATAGCCCGGTAGGCGACCATGCGGAGCCCCCGGCCCGCGGTCACGGCCCGGCGCAGCTTTCCCCTGTGGGAGAGCTGGGTACCGATGCCGCCGAAGTGCAGCGGCCCGCCGTCGGGCGCCCGGTGCGAGCGCCACACCAGCCTCGGCCACCCGTCCTCCCCCTCCTCCACCTCGAACACGTGGTTGGTGGCGTAGGGGCCGCTTTCCGTGGGCACGGGGCGGAAGTCGGAAGGCACCTCGGGGAGCGCCAGGGGGACGAAGCGGCGGCCGGCCCACGCCTGCGGGTCGGGGCCGTAGAAGCCCAGGGGGCCGCCGCGGAATCGCTGCCCGAAGTACTCGCTGAGCTCCGCACGGGCGAAGCTGTAGCCCCCGTCGCTGGGCTGGGTGAGGAACGGCGGGGGGCCGGGCGCCAGCCCCCGGCTTCCGGGCAGGCAGCGGCCGAGCACGGCATCCTCGCCCTGGCCCACGAGCGTGGGCCAGGGCTCGAGCCGGGCCAGGAAGTCGGGTCCGCCCCTGACCAGTGCGTGGCCCGCGGCCAGGAGCTTGGCCACCCGGCCGCAGGCCTGGGCGTAGTCGCGCTCGTGGCCCAGCCGCGCAGCCAGGCGGGCGAAGAAAAGCTGGCCGTTGAGCCGGGCGTCGAAGGGCATCCCGCTGGAGCCCACGCCGAGACTCGCCCACGCCTCGCCGCTGAGCGCGGCATCCAGGCTGCGGATGTGGTGCCATCGGCGGTGCGAGAGGTCCCACAGGCCCGCGTGCCAGCCGGCCAACCAACAGGCGCGGAGGTGCTCGGCGACCGCCGCGGCGGCCTCCGCCTCGCCCTGGCGCTGCCACACCAGGCCGTCCAGGGCGAGCATCCGCCCGTTGGCCGCGTCGAAGCGGTACCGGGCGTTCCCGCGCCAGAGCACGTAGCGCAGCAGGGCCTCGGCCACGGCTCGTCCCCCCTCCTGGCGGGCCCAGAAGGGAATCTTGGGCGCGTCGGCGCCCAGCGCCCAGTAGGTGCGGGCCAGGGAGAGGCGGGCCTCCCGGGGCTGGGGCGGCAGGTCGGCCAGCGCCTCGTTCACGTGGCGCAGGACGCCGGGGATGGTGTAGGTGTACCCCTCCGCCTCGGGCACCACGTGGTAGGGACCCAGCGAGGTGTGGCAGCCTGTGGCCTTGGGCTCCGGGCGGATGCGGACCGCCAGGCCGCCCCGCCGGGCCAGGGCCAGGAGGGGGGGAACGGGGGCCACGCGGAGGGGCTCGGGCCCCCAGTCGCTGGGGCTCTCCAGGTAGCGGAAGCGCAGGCGCACCGCCACCTCGTCGCGGCGGAGGTCCACCCGCCGCTCCTCCTCGACCGCGATGGGCAAGGCGCGGAGGGCGGCGGCCCAGAAACGACACCGCTCGGCCAGGGCGCTCACCAGCCCCACGCTCTCCTTCCATCGCGAGGTGCGGGAGGGCTCGGGCCGCAGCACCCCGAAAAGGGGCATCATCGCCACCCGCGCGCCCGGCTGGGCGAACTCCAGGCGGAGGCCCTCCTCCCCCAGGCGCATCTTCGCGGGGCGGCGCTGGAAGACGAGGACGAAAGGCACGTCGAAGGTGGGGCACGGCGAGCCGTCGGCAAAGGTCACCTGGGCCCACCTGGGGGAGGCCCCGAACCACAGCAGCACCCAGGGCTCCGCCAGGGCCTCTCGCCCCAGCCCCTCGGCCCCTGCGGCGGTGCGGACCAGGCCGTCCTGGGGCACCGTGAGTCCCGAGGCCGCGAGGCCCCGGAAGAGCGTCAGCGTCTTCCCCGTCGTCTCCACCAGGACCGCGGGCGAGAAGGCGCTCTGGTAGAGGCGCAGCGCGTCGCCGTCCTGGCCGAACCGGCGGACGGCCCGCCTCGCGTCCACCTCCGCGCCGCCCACGCCCCGGGGGAAGATGGCCAGGCGGCGGCGCCACGCCGCTCCGCCCGCCCGGACCACCATGGTGTAAACCCCCGCCGCCAGGCGCAGGCGCACGGTGCGCTCGAAGGGCCGCGTCGCACACACGCGATAGTCGAACCGCCAGCGGTCCGCGGGCTCCTCGCCCCCGCCCCGAGGGAAGGCCGTCGCCATGCCCCGGCCCTCCCGCCAGCCGCGGTCCAGGGACTGTAGGACCACGCGGAACCGGGCCGGCTGGCCGGCCACGAACTCCGCCTCCGGCTCCATCTGCCGCACGGTGAGGTACAGCGGCTGGTCCGCCGCCGTGGTCACCGTTACGTCGTCGAGCACCAGGGGCCCGTCGCCCCCGCGCACGAGTAGTGCTCGCAGGCCCACGGGCCGGGGCATAGGCGGCACGACCGCCTCCATCAGCCGCCAGCCCTCGAAGTCCACCACCCCCAGCGCCACGTCGGTGCGACGCCCGTCGGCGTCCAGCAGCCGGAACCACAGCCGATGGCCCGACGCCGTGCCCCGCACCCACACCCCGATCCGCTCCGGCCGCCCGGGGAGGGGCAGCGGCGGCTTGTCCCCCTTCCCCACGAAGTCCCTGCCGAACTGCCGCGCCAGCACCAGACTCCCGCCCGGCGGCACCACGAGCCGGCACGCCCGTCGCCCGCGGCGCACGTCCCGTCGCTCGACCCGCATCCGGGAGTCGGCCCCGCCCGTGGCCCGCACCGTGGCCCACTGGCCGCCCCAGGCCAGGCGCTCGAAGTCCTCGACGACCAGCTTGCCCCGAAACGCGGCGGGACGGGCGGGCGAGAGCGTGCCCCAGAGGCACAGCACGAGGAGGAGGGCCACTGGGGAGCGTAGGTTGAGGAGAGACATTCCGGCTGGGGATTCTAGCAACGCCGACTCGCAGGTGTCAAGCTTCGGCGGCGCGGACGGACGGGCAGGGCGGCGTCGTGGCCGCCGGGGCCTCGGCGGCGCATCCCGTGGTCGCGGCGCCTGCGGGCCGCGGGTTCGGCGGGTTTGAAGGGCCACCGGGTATCTGGTATACTCCGGTGTTTGTGGCATATCCCTTTCGCGCGCGGCGGTATGCACGATGAGGCGAATTGCCCTTCTGGGCTCTACCGGCTCCATCGGCAGGAGCACGCTCGATGTGCTGCGGGGCCTGGGCTCGGAGTTCGAGCTGACGGGCCTGGCGGCGCACAGCCAGTGGGAGCGGCTGGCGGACCAGATCGCGGAGTTCCGCCCGCGGCGGGCGGTCCTGTGCTCGGAGCGCCACCTGGAGGGGCTGCGCGACCAGGCGGGCGCCAATTGCGTGGAGCTGGCCAGCGGGCCGCAGGCGCTGGCGGAGCTGGCCTCCGCGGACGATGTGGACCTGGTGGTGAACGCCATCGTGGGTGCCGCGGGCCTCGAGCCCGCCCTGGCCGCCCTGCGAGCGGGCAAGACCCTCGCCCTGGCCAACAAGGAGTGCATGGTGATGGCCGGCGAGATCATGAACCGAATGGCCGACCGCACGGGGGCCCGGATCATCCCCGTGGACAGCGAGCACTCGGCCATCTTCCAGGCCCTCCACTCGGGCCGTCGCGCCGAAGTCGCCCGCGTGTGGCTCACCGCCTCCGGCGGCCCCTTCCGCGAGCTGCCCCGCGAAGAGCTCGAGGGGGTGACGCCGGAGCAGGCCCTCCGCCATCCCAACTGGGACATGGGGCCGAAGATCACGGTCGACTCGGCGACGATGATGAACAAGGCCCTCGAGGTGGTCGAGGCCAAGTGGCTCTTCCGCCTCCAGGCCAGCCAGATCGGGGTGCTCATCCACCCCCAGTCCATCGTCCATTCCCTGGTGGCGTTTCGCGACGGCTCGACCATCGCCCAGCTCGGCCTGCCCGACATGCGGGTGCCCATCCAGTACGCCCTCACCTACCCCCAGCGGCAGGCCAGCCCCGTCGAGGCGCCCGACCTGGCGGACATGGGGCGGCTGGACTTCGCGGAGCCGGACCTCGACCGCTTTCCCGGCCTGGCCCTGGGCTTCCGGGCCGCGGCGGCGGGCGGCACCCTGGGCGCGGCGCTCAGCGGGGCCAACGAGGTGGCCGTGGCGGCCTTCCTGGAGGGGCGTCTCGGCTTCGCCGACATCCCTCGCCTGGTCGCCGAGGTGATGGACGCCCACCAACTGGTCGAACACCCATCGCCCGAGGACGTCCTCCAGGCGGACCGCTGGGCGCGCAGGCAAGCGGAGACGTGGATCGGTGAATGACCCGGCGCTAGTCCCCCAGCTGCTCGGCGTGGTCCAGGGCATCGTGCTCACCGTCCTGGCCTTCGGGCTGATGGTCTTCTTCCACGAGCTGGGCCATTTCCTGGCGGCGAAGCTTTTCGGGGTGCGCGTGGAGCGCTTCTCGTTCGGCCTCGGGCCCCGCCTGGTGGGCCGGACCTGGGGGCAGACGGAGTACGCCATTTCCGCGGTCCCCATCGGGGGATATGTGAAGATGGCCGGCGGCGACGAGGGCGAGGAGAGCACCGGGGCACCCGACGAATTCGTCTCCAAGACCCCCGGCCAGCGCGCCCTGGTGCTGTGCGCCGGGCCGCTGTTCAGCGTCCTCTTCGGCATCCCCACGGCCATGGCCATGCTGACCATCGGCCGCGAGGTGCCCCAGGCCAAGGTCTCGGACGTGACGGTGGGCAGCGCTGCCTGGGAGGCCGGCGTGCGCTACGGCGACCGCGTGGTCGGGCTCGGCGACCAGGAGGTGGAGACCTTCGAGGACCTCCGCAAGGCCGCCGCCGAGAGCGCCTACGATACCCCCATCGACCTGGCGGTCGTCCGCGACGGACGCACCCGCGCCCTGTCCGTCCGCCGGGCCAAGGGCGAGCCCCTGGGCGTCTCCTGCATGTTCCACAGCCTGGAGATCAGCAACGTGGTCGAGGGCATGCCCGCGGCGAAGGCGGGCGTGCGCCAGGGCGACGTGATCCGCACCGTCGACGGCATCGAGGTGCGCACCTGGCGCCACTTCCGCAGCCTCATCCTGCCCCGGCCCGGCGAGACGGTGGCCCTGGGCGTGAGCCGCGACGGCGAGAGCCTGACCCTCGAGGTCACCCCCAAGAGCATCGACCAGGAGGCCCCCGGCTTCTCCGTCCGCCTGCCCACCGAGATCGGCGCCGTCCGCCCCGGCTTCCCCGCCGAGGGCAAGCTCCGGCCCGGCGACCGCATCGTGGCCGTCAATGGCCGCGAGATGGGCCGCTGGCGGGATGTGGAGGACGCCGTGGCCCAGGGCGAGGGCACGGTGAGCTTCGCCATCGAGCGCGACGGGGCGCGGCTCTCCGTGCCCCTCGAGCGGGGCGAGGGCGTGCGGGCCGTCGATTCCGTCGGCCTGGCCCCCCGCCCGGTCTTCATCGTGGATGCCGTGGAGGGGGCGACGGAGCCGCAGATCCAGAAGGGCGACGTGGTCGTGCGCGTGGGCCGCGGCGACGAGGTGGCCGATCTCGTCCGCGAGGGAGCTCTCTATACGCCCCTGCCCGACATTCACGACTTCCTGGGCCGGGCGGGCAAGGTGGCGGTCCGCCGCGAGGGCGAGGAGGTCGAGATCGCCTACGAGGCGGGGACCCGCAAGGTGGGGCAGATCGGCGTGGAGCCCACCCCCGCCGTGGTGTTCCGCAAGGAGAGCCTGGCCGGCTCCATCGTGCCCGCCTTCCGGAAAACCGTGTCCATGGGCACCTTCGCCTTCGTAGTGATCGGGAAGCTGGTGGCCGGCGACGTGAGCATCAGCCAGCTCGTGGGCCCGGTGGGCATCATCCAGCACACCTATCTTTCGGTCCGCCGGGGCTTCTCCCACTTCCTCTTCCTGGTCCACCTGATCACGGTGAACATCGGGGTGTTCAACCTCATTCCCATACCGCCGCTGGACGGAGGCCGGATCGTGATGGTGGCCTACGAGAAGGTGCGCGGCAGGCGGCCCAGCCGCCGCCTCCAGGAGGCTGTGCTCCTGGCCGGCGTGGCCGTGGTGCTCATGATCTTCCTGGTGGCCACGTTCAACGACATCCAGCGGCTGCTCTTCGGGCTCTAGACCGGCAACCTTCAGCGAGGGACCCCATGGCCGACGACAAGCGGATCGAGGACCAGCTCAAGGAGATGATCGTCGAGCGCCTCTTCCTGTCCGTGGACCCCCAGGAGATCGCCGACGACGACATCCTGATGGAGAAGTTCGAGATCGACTCCGTGCGCCTCTTCGAGATCGTCATTGGCCTGGAGGAGGTTTTCGACATCTCCCTCGAGGACGACGAGTTCAGCATCGAGCGCTTCGAGAGCGTCAAGGCCATCGCCGACCTCGTGCGGGAGAAGCTGGGGCAGGAGGAGGCGTGACCTCCCTCCGCCGAGCCCCCCGACGATGATGGAAGAGCCCCTCTTCTTTCCCTCCCACGGCTTCCGCCTCTTCGGCGTGCTCCACCGCCCCCAGCCCTGCCGCCCCCTGGGCCTGGTCTTGTGCGCCCCCTTCGCCGAGGAGCACAAGCAGGGCTACCGCGTGTTCGCCGAGCTGGCCCGCCGCCTGGCCGCCGAGGGCCTCCCCTGCCTCCGCTTCGACTACCGGGGCACCGGCGACAGCGAGGGCCCCTTCTCCCTCTTCTCGCCCTCCGCCGCCATCGAGGACATCCGGGCCGCGGCCGAGCTGCTGCGCCAGCGCACCGAGGCCTCGGCCCTTGGCCTGGTGGGCCTTCGCCTGGGCGCCAGCCTGGCCTGGCAAGCAGCCGAGCAGGGGCTCGAGGCCACCCACCTGGTCCTCTGGCAGCCCATCGCCGACGGGGCGCTCTTCTACCGCCTCAACCTCCGCCGGATGCTGGTGCGCCAGATGATGATGCACGGCAAGGCCCGCAGCGAGGCCCAGGAGGGCGAGGGGGAGAGCATCGACCTCGGCGGCTTCCCCATCCGCCGCTCCGCCTGCGAGGAGATCAAGGGCATCGACCTGCGGGACAGGCCCCGGCCCCCGGCGCCCTCCCTCCTCGTCCAGTTCGCCCACTCGCCCGAGCCCTCGGGCGAGCTGAAGCCCCTGGTCGAGGCCCTCGGCCCTCGGGGCCGCTTCGTGCCCCTGGTGCTGGAGCCCTTCTGGAACCGCATTGGCTATGTCGACTGCTCTCCGGCCATCGAGGCGACCGCCGCGTGGCTGGGCGAGCAGGCCGAGGCCTGAGCCCTCCCCCAGGTCCCCTCCTCCTCAAAAACTTACGCTCGGCGGCAGCGGCCACGGCTGGCAGCCGTGGCCGCTGCCGCCGATGTGAAGTTCTTTGGAGAGGGGTCTGGGGAGAAGCCTTTCTTTCAAGAAAGGTTCTCCCCAGCTCTC
>JBKHIY010000120.1:0-12336 GCA_046538415.1 Candidatus Brocadiia bacterium
TCGCGCCATTCGTGATTATTGTCTTCCGAAGCGCACCAGCCGAGCCCCCCGCACCTCCATCCACAGGCTGTCGCGCGGGGTGTTCGCGCCGATCATCAGCGTCCGCACCGCGTCCGTGTCCAGCGCCCCGTTGGGGTCCTTCGCCGAGTAGCTGCCCCAGGCCAGCGACTCGAAGCTGCACACGGCCCGGCTCCAGGCCTTCCGGGCCTTCCAGCCCTCGTGCGTGATGTAGGCCGCGCCGCCCGCCTCCACCACCTGGAGGCGCACCACCGTGGCATCGTCGTCCGCGTCGCACCGATACTCGAAGGCCACCGCGTCGTAGCGGGAGAAGTCCTGGGCACGGGGGAAGTCCACGCGGGGATAGCACCAGCGGTCGCCGGGGCGGGTGAACCGGATGTCGAAGTGCACCCCGCCGCCGGGGATGGCCTCGATGCCCATCGTCCCGTTGCCCGAGACGTTGGCCCGCCACGGGCCGGGCTCGTCGAGGCCCAGATCGATACTCTCGGCGGGGGCCACGCGGGCGAGGTCGAAGCGGAAATAGGACACCGCGGGCGCCGCCCCCTCGAAGCCGGGCCGCACCCACACCTTGTGCACGCCCAGCGCCGGGCGGAGCGGGCGAATGGTAAACCGAAGGACCTCGCGGCCCATGGGCTCCAGGCTGGCCGCCGCCTCCCGCGGCTCGGCCTCCCAGCCCGGCGGCAGCTCCAGGCGGACCTCGCCGCGGGCCGGCCTCTCCTCGTCCAGGTTGCACACCTCCACGGCGTAGGGGAACGGCTGGTTGCCGATGAGCGTGCAGTCCGACCCCTTGTCCACCGTGTCCACCCCGGCCCGGCCGCGCACCACCACGGGGCAGGGCTGCGTGGTGGGCAACTCGCCCCTGGCCCGGGGCTTGCCCTCCAGGCCGGCCAGCGCCGCCCGGCCCAGCCCGGCGACGTACTGCGGCGAGGGCCCGGCGTCCAGCTCCAGGCGCCCGCCGGGCGCGGCCCTCCTCTCCCGCCGGCCCACCACGTCGGCCACCTCCACCTGCTCCGCGCCGGTGGCCAGGGCCACGCGGCGCGGCGAGTCGCTCCACACCACGGCCACGGCCCGGCTCCCCGCGTCGAAGGCCAGGGCCACGGCGCCCTCGAGGCCGGCGAACGCCCCCAGGTAGCGGCCCTCGCCCAGGAGGTCCACCGCCGTCGCGATGGCCACGAACGCGGGACGCGGCGAGAGGTCCCGCCGCAACGAGCCGAACTGGACCCCCCGCTCCAGGTAGTAGGGCAAGACGAAGAAGAAGTGGCGATCGGTGCCCGCGGCCAGCGACCCGGCGAAGCTGCGGGGCACGAAGTCCGCCTGCCGCCGCTCGTCCGCCGGGCTCAGCTCGCCCCCCGGCTCGGCGGCCCGCAGGCGGATGCCCGCCTCGGTGAGCCACACCGGGCGCTCGGCGCAGCCATGGGCCTCGAGCAGGTCCAGGTAGCCGCCCAGGATGTGGGGATAGCGGGCCGGGGGCGCGTAGACGTGCCAGTTGAAGATGTCGAAGTAGTCGGCGATGCCGCTCTCGAACAGCGCCTCGTCGAAGGCGCACCGCCCCCGGCAGAAGGAGGCGAGCAGCACCGGCAGGTCGGGGTCGCCCGCCTTGAAGCCCAGGTAGGCCGCCTTCTGGACCCCCGCGAAGGCGTCCGAGAGGTGGGGCCAGAAGTTGGGAATGTCGGGCTCGTTCCACACCTCCCAGGCCCGCACCCGCCCCTTGTAGTGCTCGGCCACGCGGCGGGCGAAGCGGTAGACGCAGCGCAGGTCATCGGGATTGCGGCCCTTCCCCTCGCCGGGATGCGTCCACGGCGGGGTGTCGTGGAAGATCTGGTAGACCCGCACGCCGCGTCGGGCGAAGGCCTCGGCCACGGCGTCGTACTGCTGCCAGTCCACCTCCCCCTCGCGCGGCTCGGTGCCCGCCCAGGAGAAGCGCTCGCGGACCCAGCCGATGCCCGCCATGCGGAGCATCTCGGCCAGCTCCCCGTGGCGGCCCTGGCGCTCCAGCCAGGCCGTGGCCCCGTCCACGTTCAGCGGGCCGGAGGGCGGCTCGTGGGCCGAGTGGTCGGTGATCACCCCGAGGGCCAGCCGCGCCGAGCGGCCCTCGGCCTCCCCAGCCAGCTCGTAGTAGCCGCGGGGCAGGGCGCCCAGGTCCAGGGTTCCGCCGTTCGCCTTGCCGCTGGCCACCGCCCGGCCGTCCAGGTCGCGCAGCGTCCACTGGACGGTGCCCGCTTCGCGGTCCACCGCCACGGCCACTTTCTCGCCGTGTGGGAAGAGATTCCCTGGCCGGTCGGTTCGCAGCATCGTCGGGGCCTCCTCCGCCCATCCGCCGGCGGCCAGGAGCGCGACCAGCGCCGCCGCCCACCGCCCGCCCGCGGCTCGCCTCCACGTCACGCCCCGCATACCACGCTCCTCAGTTCGGCGGGAACCACCGCCGCAAGATGTCGCGAAGGCGCAGGAAAGCGCGGTCCGTGCACCCCCGCAAACTCACGCGCCCAGCCAGGTCCGCGAAGACCATGGTGGACCTCCTCTTGCGGGCCTGCCGCAAGGCAGCGTGGACGGCCCCCTTCGGGTCCTGCGGCTTCTGGTGATCGTGCGCCCACCAGCCCTCTCGTGCGAGCCACTCTCGCAGGGAGGGCCGTCGCCCGGACCAGCCGAGGCAAGCGGACACGTGAGGCGAGTCGCTCCACACCCAGGCCTCCAGCTCGGGATCAACCACCACGGCGGCCGCGCGAGCGGCCCATCCGCTGCGGGATAGTTCTTGCTCGACCATCTGCTCCAACTCTGGCGCCTCGAGCTCGTCCCTCCCACAGCCAGCTCGGTCGAAACAAACCAGCGCGTGTTCGTACACCGGCAGATGACGCCGCAAGAAGGCTCCCGAGCCCCTCAGACACCCAGGGTCGCGATCCGCGTGGAACTCGATGGCGAAGTCCACAGGGCGGATGGCGAAGGCCTTGGGTCTTTGCAGCAAGGCATCGAAAGTCTTGACGTACGCTTGATCGGGAACGAGAACGAGTACGTCTCTCCTTCGGCTCCCGTCGACGCTCAACCCAGCACCCCGCTCGCAAACAGGACGCCGAGATTCGACTCGCCCCGCCAGTGCCTCAGGTTCGGATGCTGCCCCCCGGGAACAATGTCGGCCGCGCCTTCGCCGTCCCTGGCGAAACACAGGACCTGCCGCACGTCGGCCACGCTGAGGATCACAGGGGAATGCGTTGCCAGCAACACCTGGCCGTCGTAAACCGAAGTCAGCGAATCAAACACCGTCTCCACGGCAGCGGGGTGTATCCCGTTCTCCGGCTCTTCGATGAGGTAAACGCCGCTGAGCCCGGGCAGATAGGCGAGCACGGTGAGGGCCAACATCCGCATCGTGCCGTCGGAGACCACCCAGGAGGGGATCCCCAGGCCGTTCTCGTACTCCAGGACCAGGTAGCGGTGCTTGTCCTCGGGGCGCTCGATACTTCTTATGTTCCGCAGGTCGGGCAAGGCGGTGGCGACGTGTCGCACCCATTCCCCGAGCAAGTCCTCGTGCTTGCTCTCGAGCTGTTGAACGACCCACGGCAGGTTGGAACCATCAGGCAGAAAGGTCCGGGGGACCGTCGGCGGGCAGGGCCGCCGCATGGCAGCGCTATTGAGCGCAAGCCTCTCCACGCCCTGCATCATGAGCTGCTTGAACCACGTGGCGACCGGGAACTTGGTTTCATCGTCGGGGACATTCGCCAGAGCAGATTTCCGGGGCCCAAGCTTGAAGGCGTGATCCCAACTGCCCGTCTCGGAGTAGAAGTTGTCGTTGCCGCCGGGGACCTTGTTGATCAGAGTCTTCCAGCCCTTCGTGCTGCGAAGGAATATCGACTTCCGGGGCTGGCCCGGCGCAGGAAACAACCGGGGCTGGCGAAGGGGCCGGGCAGGCCGGGGCGGGGGCCGGAGCTTGAGCCTCTCGTGAATGATCTGGAGCTCGCCGGCTTCCTCGGACTCCCCGATGCTCAACTCGTAGCGCACGTGCGTCGGCCCGTTGTTGCGAAGCCGCGCCCGGACTTGCTCGGGGATCTCGGCCTCGACGGCGAGAGCGAAGCTCTGTCCTTCTTGCTGCCAGAACAAGTCCCGGTAGTTCGGAGCTCGCGACGCAACCGTCGCCTCCAGCCCCTCTTGAAGCAGGTCTCTTATGAGCGCCGGCACATCGAGAAACGTGCTTTTCCCGGACGCGTTCGGGCCCACCAGGACGTGGAACGGCCCGAGGTCCTGGGCCACGTAGCGCAGGCAGCGGTAGTTGAGCGCCTCGATGCGCGTGATCATGGCTTCGTCTCGCTGGGTCCGCGCCGGCGGGGAGCGGACGGCTGACGCGACGCGCGGCTCGCCGGGTTACTTCTCGGTGAGTGTTTCCTCGACCTGCATGCCGAAATGGCGGCCGCCGGTGGTGAGGTGGGCGAGCACGGCGTCGCCAGGGCGAAGCTCGGCCACGCTCACCGCCCGCCCGTCGGGCGCGGTGAGGCGAATGGTCTCGGCGTTCTGGAGGATGAGCGAGACCTGGCGGCCCTCGGCCACGGCTTCCACCATGAGCATGGGCCGCCGCTCGACCTTGCTGCGGCCCAGGTAGGCCACCTGGGTGGTCCCGTCGTGCTTGACCAGGAGCAGGGGGTCGCCGGCCGCCAGCTCGCCCAGGTAGCGCGTCTTGCCCTCGGGGCACAGCACGTAGGCGTGGACGCCCCCGGCGTTCACCCGGAAGGGGCGGGTGGCCACGTAGGGGCTCTCGATGGTCTCGGAGTGGACGAGGAAGAAGGCGCTGGAGGTGTTGCCCACCAGCATCCCCTCGCCGGGCACCATGTTGGTGCACGTGTCCACGCACACGCGGTCGCCCATGCCCAGGACCTCGGTGGCGGTGACCTCGGCGGCGACCAGGGGCACGGGCTGTGCGAAGCCGCGCACCGCCTCGCAGGTGCGGCGCACCTCCGCGGGGTCGTCGGTGGCCAGGACGATGCCGTCGGCGCCCTTCTCCAGGATCTGGGTCACGGTGCGCGCGTCCTCGGCGCCGCGGACTTCGACGAACAGGTTGCCCCGCTGGGCGATGAGGTTCTCCAGGGGGATGATGGTCCAGTCCTTCATGCGCAGGATGAGGGTCTTCTCGCGCAGTTCGGTGGCGGCCCGCCGCTCGTCCTCCTTGCTGGCGATCTCGAGGGCCACCACGTCGGAGCCGAGGGCCAGGTCGCCGTCGGGGGCCACGGTGGTGATGCGGCCCAGGGCCTTGGCCTTCTGGGAGTATCCCTCGGGGAGGACGAGGGCGTCGGCTCCCGCCTCCAGGGCCGCGGTGGCCAGCTCCTTGCGCCAGGGGTCCACCTGTACCCAGACCTGTTTCATGGGGCTTCGTCCTTCGCGGCGCCGGGCGGCCTACTTGGCTCGCTGGAGGAAGGCCAGGCTGTCCTCGACGCTCTTCCGGCCGTGGACCATCATCCCGATGGCGCGGACGATGAGTTGGGGGTCGTCGTGCTGGAAGGCATTGCGTCCGATGGACACGCCGGCGGCGCCGGCGCTCAGCGCGCCGTCCACCATGCGCAGCACCTGCTCGTCGGTCTCCATCTTCTCGCCGCCGGCGATGACCACCGGCTTGGGACAGCCCTCGACCACTTCCTGGAAGGTCTCGGGGCTGCCCGTGTAGTTGCACTTCACCACGTCGGCGCCCAGCTCGGCGGCCACGCGGGCCGCGTGCTTGACGTACTTCACGTCGAAGGGGTTCTCGATCTTCGGCCCCCGCGTGTACATCATGGCGACCAGGGGCATGCCCCAGGAGAAGCACCGGTCGGCCACGTCGGCGAGGTGGGTGAGCATGGTGCTCTCGGTCTCCGCGCCCAGGTTCACGTGCACGGAGACGGCGTCGGCGCCCAGGCGAATGCCCTCCTCCACGCTGCACACCGGGATCTTGGCGTTGGGATCGAGGCTGATCGCCGTGCTGCCCGAGAGGTGGACGATGAGGCCCACGTCCTTGCCGCTGCCCCGATGGCCGCTGTGGACGATGCCCTTGTGGATGATGATCGCGTTCGCGCCGCCCTCCACCACGCCGTCCACCGCCCGCCGCATGTCCGCGAGGCCCAGGATGGGGCCCTGGGTCACGCCGTGGTCCATGGGCACGATCACGCTGCGATTCGTGTTGCGGTCGAGGATGCGCTCCAGGCGAATGGCTTTCCCGATCATGCCGCTGCTCCTTGGGGCCGGGGGACGCAGGAGGCCGGCCCGCCTCCGAGGTCCGGGCGTATTATACACCTCAGCGCAGGCGGCGCAAGGTTGACCTTCCGCCCGGCCCGGGGTAGGATTCCTGGGGCCGCTACGCCACCTGCCCCCCGCCCGGGGCGACCGGAGGGACGCGATGAGGCGCGCGCTCAAGTGGGCCGTCCGCGGGGGAGGGGTGCTGGCCCTCCTCGCCGCCGTCGTCCTCGCCCTCTACGTCGCCGTCCTGCCCCCCGTCGTCACCCGCCTGGCCGTGGACATCCTGGAGGGGATGGGGCTTCGGGACGTGAGCCTCGAGCTCCGCGGCCTGTCCCCCAGCCACGCCGAGCTGGCCAGTGTGGTGGCCGGCGACGAGCGGCGCCTCCGCGTGGCCGCCGTGGGCATCCACTACCGCCTGCCGGAGCTCGCCAGGGGGCGGATGGGCCTCATCGAGGTCACCGGCCTGGAGACCGAGATGCGGCTGCGCGACGGCGTGTTCGACCCCGGGCCGCTGGCCGACATGAGCACCGGCGGGGCTGGCGACGTGCCCTTCGAGCAGATACTCCTGCGGGCCGCCACCGTCGTGCTCGATGTCGAGGGCACGCGCTTCCGCATCCCCCTCGAGGGCACGGTGACCGACATCGGGGAGGGGCGGGTGGACGTGGCCCTGCGCCTCCAGCCCCAGGGCGCCGACCTGCGCGTGAACGGGACGCTGGACACCAACACCTACGACTTCGATCTCCAGGCCGCCGGCGAGGTGCCCGACGCCGCCGGCCCCCTGGCCGCCCTGCGACGCTTCGTGCCCGTCCCCGGCAGCCTGGCCGGGCCCCTGACCTTCGAGGCCAGGGTGCTACGGGAGCACGGCGAGATGGCCCTCGCCGCCACCCTGGCGGGGCAGGACTTGAGTCTCGAGGCCAGGGCCGCGGGCCGCCGCCTCTGGGCCGAGGGGGTGTCGGTGGACCTCAGGGCCCGGACGGGAGCCGACCTGCGCCCCACCCGCCTCAGCGGCCAGGTCGACGCCGAGCGGGCGGAGCTGGCTGGCGTATCGCTGCGCGGCGTGCGCCTGCGATTGCGAAAGGAGGGCGAGGGCCTGGCCTTTCGCCTCGCCGCTCGAGGCGACGGCTGGAGGCTGGAGAGCCTCGAGGGCACGGGCCACGGGCTGCTGCCCGGCGCCGGCGGCGGCGCCTCGGGTCCGCCGCGCGTCGAGGCCTCGCTCCGGGCCCGGGGGCGCCTGCCGCCGCCGGTGGTCTCCGCGCTGCGCGAGCGCGGCCTCGCCGCGGAGGGCCTGGGGGAAGCGACGGTGGCCGGCCGCGCCACGCTCGCCGCCGGCGAGCCCTGGGCACTCGTCGTGCCCGAGCTGCGGGTCGACCTGGCCGAGGGCGATGCCGCGGCGCCCGCGTACGCCGCCGCGGCCAGCGGCCTGGCCGCCCAGCTCCACCTCGCCGCCCAGGCAGGCCCCCGCGCGGCGAGCGTCCGCCTTCTGCCGCAGTCCAGCCTTCAGGTGGCCGAGGCGAGGGCCGGCGACCGCGGCGCGGAAGTGGCCTGGCGGAGCGACACGGGACGAACGGCGGTCACCCTGCGCCTGGACGAGCGACCGGTCACACTCGACCTGTCCCGGGACGAAGACGGTTCGTGGGATTGGGAGGCCCGCCTGCCGGCCGCCCGCCTCGAGCTCCGGGGCGGACGCGCCGCCGCGGCATCGCCGCAGGCCGTGGCCGAGGGCCTGGCCTGCACGCTCCTGCTCACCGGCCGCGCCGGCCCGCGCGGCGCCACGCTCGAAGTGCTGCCCGCATCGAGCCTTACGGCCCGCCAGGCCGTCGCGACGTTGCCCGGCTTGAACGCCAGGTGGGATTCCGCCGAGCGGCCGGCGCTGGCCCTCCGCGTGGCGGACCGCCCGGCCGAGCTGTCCTTCTCGCCAGCGGGGGAGGGGGGCGCGTGGACGTGGGCGGCCACGGCGCCCGACCTGCGGCTCGAGGCCCGCGGCGGCGCCGCCCGGCGGCCTGCCGACGGCGTGGCCGCCGAGGGGGTTAGAGGCGAAGCGCGGCTGAGCCTCGCTGCCGACTCCCAGGGCGCTCGCATGACCATCCTTTCCGGCTCCCGCCTGCTCGTCGACGCCCTGGAGGCCGACGGGGCAGGAATCCGCCTGGCCCCCGTCGAGCCCCAGCAGCCGGCGCTGACCGCGCAGCTGGGCGCCGACGCCACCGCCGCCGCTGGGCCCGATGGCTGGGAGGTCAGCCTGCCCCGCGCCGACCTGCGGCTGGCGCCCACGGACGTCCGCCTGCCCGAGGGGGCTACGGCCCGTGCGGTCGCTGCCTCCCTGTCGCTCGCCGCCACGGCCGACCCCCAAGGCCTGGAGGTCAGGACCCTGGACGGCTGCTGGGCGGGCATGGGCTCCGCCGAGCTGGCCGCGGGAGAGCGCACGCTGCGGGCCGGCCCGGCGCGCCTGGGCCTGGGCGCGCCCGAGGGCCCGCCCCTGGTGGAGGTGAAGCTCGACGGCGGGCGGGCGACGACGGTCGCGGGGCGGCTGCTCGCGGAGACCAAGGCCGCCGTGACCGCCGCCCTGAGCGACGGCATCGAGGGCTCCGTGGGCTCCCTGCGGGCGAGCCTGGACATCGACCGCGCGGATGGTGCAACGACGCTCGCCGCCAGGGCGGAGGCCGGCGGCATCGAGGCCTGCGTCGAGCGCCAGGGGGTGACGGCCCGCCTGGCGGATGCGGGCCTCCGCGCCGCGGCCCGCCGCACCCTCGGACCCGGCGGGGAGCCGACGACGGTCGACTTCGACTTCCGCACCTCGGCCGAGGGCCGGGGGGCGGAAGCCTCGTTCGCGGGGGCTCGCGCCGCGCTGGGCAGCGTGCGGGTGCAGGGCTCGGCGGCGCTCGGCCCCAAGGGCGCGCCCAGTATCGACGCCACGGTCGAGATCGGCGGAGGGACATTCGAGCACGAGCCCACCGCCCTCAGGGTAGCTGGCGTGAAGGCCAAGCTTCCCGTGACGCTGAACCGGGCCACCCGGCCCCCCGGGCGCTTCGCCGTGGACGTCATCCGCCTCGGCCCCGACACCCTGCCCTCCCTCTCGGGCACCATCGCGGTGGCCGACTGGCGTGCCGAGGCCACCGCCGCGTGGCCTCTGCTCGAGGGCGCCACGCTCCAGGCGGAGGGGCTGGTGGACTTCGGCCGCCGCCTGCCCCGGGGCGAGCTGCGGGCCAGCCTGCCCCGGTTCCAGTTCCACGAGACGAACCAGCCGGCACGCCTCCTCTCGGCACTGAAGGGCCTCGAGGTGAGCGGCGCCCTCGAGGCGGACGCACGGCTGGAGGTGGGCTGGGGCCGCATCGAGCCCCGCGTGCGCCTGACTCTCGAAGACGGTAGCCTGGCCAGCAAGGACTACGACGCGGCCATGGAGGGCGTGGACGCCAAGATCATGCTCACCGGCCTCGCGCCCCTCACCACCCCGGGCAGCCAGCGGGTCCACGTGGCCCGCGCCCACCTGGGCAAGCTGCGGGTCAAGGACGGCTTCCTGGCCTTCCGCGTGGACGGCGCGGATTCCTTCTTCATCGAGCAGACCCGCTGGGGCTGGGCGGGCGGCAACCTCTACACCCACGCCGTGCGCGTGAACCCCCGGGCCCCGGACCTCGAGTTCGTGGTCTACGCCGACCACCTGGAGCTGAGCCAGCTCCTGGCGCTCATCCTCCGCGACGAGGTGACCGGCGAGGGCACCCTCTACGGGCGCCTGCCGGTCACCGTCCGATGGCCCCGCATCTCCTACAGGACGGGCTTCCTCTACGCCACCCCCGGCTGGGGCCACATCCAGGTCGCCGAGCCGGTGCTGGAGAAGGTGCTGCGCACGGGGAGCTGGCACCTGAACCAAATCCTGGAACGGCCCCGCGCGGCCCTCCAGGATTTTGAATATTCGATGTTCAAGACCGACTTTATAGTGGAAGGGGGCCGAAAGGTGGCCCGGGTGCGGGCCTTCGGCAAGTCGCCCCGCATGCCCGAGCCCTGGGAGTACAAGGTGGACGTCAACGTGTTCGGCTTTGACTCGCTGCTGAACGCGGCTATAATCATCGAGCGGGCCCGAGGGAGTATTTCCGACCGTCTGTCCGGCCAGTAGGAGACGCCCCATGCGCGGATGGCTCCGTGCCGGCGTGCCGGCCGCGCTGCTTGCCCTGTCGAGCTGCGTGATCATCCGTCCCCCCAAAGAGCCCATCCACCTGATCGTGGACGTGAATCTGAAGATCCAGGTGGATCGCGAGCTCGACAAGTTCTTCGAGTTCGAGGAAGAAGCCGCCAAGCCGCCCAAGGAAGAGCCCGAGAAGGCCGAGGACAAGCCCCAGTCCTGACCCTGGCGGCCGACCAGGAGGTCCGTCATGCATACCCGCCGCTCCGCACTCGCCCTGCTCGTGGGAGCCTTCGCCCTGCTGGCCGTCGCGCCCCGCGCCGGGGCCGACAGCGCCGAGGTGCTCCAGAAACGCATCGCCCAGCGCCGGCCCGCGATCCAGAAGCTCAAGGACCAGGGCAAGGTGGGCGAAACCTACGAGGGACTCGTCGAGGCCGTCAAGGACGAGTATCTGAAGGAAACCGTCAAGCTGGGCGACAAGAAGATGACCGTCGGGCAGCTCCTCGGCGAGGAGAACGCCGACCGGAAGGCCGTCTACAAGCTCATCGCCAAGAAGCTGGGCGTGGACCCCGACGTGGTCGCCCGGCGAAAGGCCGAGCGGACCTTCAAGACCGCCGAGCCCGGCGAATACCTCAAGGGCAAAGACGGCAAGTGGTTCCGCAAGAAGAAGGACTAGGCTCGGGCTGAGCGGCCCACCGCGCCGCCGGTCCAGCGCCATGCTGCCCATCCCCCGAGAGCCGGACGCCGACTTCCAGCGCTTACTGGCCGCCGTGCGCCGCGAGGGCGAGCCCGACCGCGTGCCCTTCGTCGAGCTGGGCGCGGATGCCGAGGTGATGGAGGCCGTGCTCGAGCAGCCCCTCCGCTCCGCCCACCAGGAGGTGCGCTTCTGGCACGCCCTGGGCTACGACTACGCTCCCATCAAGGCCCTGGTGCCCTGGGTGCGCCGCCGCGACCAGGCCGCCGACACCGCCCCATTGCCCCACGCCCGCCGCGAGTGGGTGAACGCCCGCAGCACGGCCTTCACCACACGCGAGGGCTTCCGCCGCTTTCCCTGGCCCCGACCCGAGGACGTGGACTACCGGCCGGTCGAGCAGGCCGTGCGCGCCGCGCCGGGGGGCCTGGGCATCGTGGGCCGCACCTCGGGCGTGTTGGAGAACGCCATGTTCACCCTCGGCTACCAGGGCTTCGCCTACCTGATGGCCGACGACCCCCGCCTGCTGCGCGACGTGGTGGACACCGTGGGGCGGCTGCTCCTCGACGTGGTGCGCACGCTGGCGGGCATGGAGGGGGTGGGGGCCGTCTTCTTCGGCGAGGACATGGGCTTCAAGACCGCCACGCTCATCTCCCCCCAGGCCCTCCGCCAGCTCATCTTCCCCTGGCACCGCAGGATCGTCGCCGCGGCACACGACCGGGGCAAGCCCATCCTCCTCCACTCCTGCGGCAACCTGCGGGCCATCATGGACGACATCCTGGAGATCGGCTGGGACGCCCGCCACTCCTACGAGGACGCCATCCAGCCCATCGCCGAGGCCAAGGCCCTCTACGGCCACCGCATCGCCGTGCTCGGGGGCATCGACATGGACCTCCTGGGCCGGGGCAGCGAGCAGGCCGTGCGGGCCGGGGTGCGCGAGGTGATCGCTCGCTGCGCCCCGGGAGGCGGATTCGCCATCGGCTCCGGCAACACCGTGGCCAACTACGTGCCCGTGGGCAACTACCTGGCCATGCTCGACGAGGCCTACAGGGCCGGCCGCTACCCCATCGCCTGAACCGGCTTGCACGATTCGGCGTCGTCGCTCGCCGGGGAAGACCGCTTGAAAGCGGGACCATCGAACGCCTTGGGGGCCTCATGGTTCGTAGTCCCGCCTTCGGCGGTCTTTGGGCGCGCCGAATCGTGCACGCCCGCTTAGCCCCGCCGGGGCGTAAGACGTTGGTGTCTGGGCGCCCAGGGCGGTCGGCGAGGAGAGCGGCGGCGGCCCTCCGTCGCCCCCTTCGGGGGCTGGGGTGGATGGTCCGTGCGGTGGTCC
>JBKHIY010000121.1:0-12251 GCA_046538415.1 Candidatus Brocadiia bacterium
TAGGGTGGATGCTCGATGCTGGATGCTGGATGCTCGATGCTGGATGCTGGATGCTGGATGCTCGATGCTGGATGCTGGATGCTCGATGCCGGGGCCTGGGTGCTGGCCCCTGGCCTGTGGGCTCTGGCTGGCGAGGGAGAGGGCTGATGGACCCGGCGACGCATTTTCTCTTCGGGATGCTCTGCGGCCTCGCCGTGGCCAGCGTGGGGCTGGTGTTCCGCCGCCGCTGGGCGGCCTACCTCCCGCCCTTCGTCCTGGCCTGCGGCCTGTGGGCCGAGCTGCCGCTGGTCCTGGGCTTCGGGGCCACGCGGCACCCGCTGGCCAATGTCTTTTTCGGCTACGCGTGGCTGCATCCCTGGGTGGGGGGCCGGGCGCTGGTGGGCCTGGCGGTGGTGGTGGCGGTGGCCAGCCTGCTGCTGGCCGGCTACGTGGCTTTCACCACGTGGTTTCTGTGGACGGTGGACGCCATTCGTTGGGAGCAGACGGGCGGGCGCTCGGGACGCCGTTCGCGCCGTCGGCGGGAGAAGGAGTAGGGACTCGATGGCCGTGCCGTCGGTCCATTTCGCGGTGGGGATGGGCGTAGGGACGCTGCTGGGCGGCGCCGCGGGAGCGGTGCGCCGCCGCTGGCTGATCCCCCTGCCGCTGGTGGCCACGGCGTGCGGCGTGCTGGCCCTGGTGCCCGACATCATGGCCTGGGGCCTGGGCCGGCTGGGGGCCCGGGCCTATTCCCACGCCCCGGTGATGAACCTCTTCTGCTTCCATCCCTGGCTCGACCAGGTGGCCTGGCTGGAGACGGAGGCCATGGCGGCCCTGGGCTTCCACGTCATCGCCTTGCTCTACCTGGCCATGGCCTGCGGCTACGCGGCCTACGTGCGCTGGGGGCTGGGGCGCGTGGCGGAGGGGCCGGCCGCGCTGGCCCGGATGCGGCGGGCGGCGGGCGGCTATCCGCCCCTGGTGGCGCTGGCAGGCGTGCTGCCGCTGGCCGTGGTGGGGGTGGCCCTGGCGTGGGTGGTGCGCACGGCGGAGGCCCCCACCGCCCGGCAGGCCGCGGACTCGCGGGATGGGGAGGCGGCCTGGCAGCGCCTGGTGCGCTCGCGGCTGAGGGTGAGCCCCGGCCCCTACCTGGGCTGGGTGCGCCGCGTGCCGCGGGAGGGGGAATGGGCGGTGGTCGACCTGGGGGCGCACACGGAGTTCAGCGGCGGCTCCGCCTCCCTGCTCGAGGTGTGCGAGCGTGCCCAGGCGTCGCGCTGCGCCGTGGTGGCGCTGGCCGACGCCTCGGCGCTGGCCTCGGAGGAGGACCGGGCGGCCTACGCGGCGGCGCTGGCCGCGGCCCGGGCGCGCTTCCCCCAGACGCCGGTCCTCGGCGGCCTGGCCTGGCGGCCCGCCGGCGACGCGGCGGCACAGGCCACCGCGGTGGTGGGCCCCCAGGCGGGGGAGGTGGAGCGGATGGGCCGGCTGGCCCGGCGGCTGGGCGACGGCTCGGAGCCGGAGGCGGCGCTGCGATGGCTCGAGGAGGCCGACCGCTCGGCCCTGGCGGGGCCGGCGGTCTTCTGGGTCGGCGACGGGCGCGACGGGGAGGCGGAGCTCTTCTCCTGGCTGCGCGCCGGGGACGCCTTCCTGGGCCTGGTGGGCCTCAGCGGCGGGGAGCGGCTGGGCTCGCGCCTGGCCCGCGCGCGATGGGACCCGCGGGTGGCCGAGGCGGGGGGGTTGTGGGACCGGTTCCTGGACCGGGGCTTTCGCCTGTGGTGTGCGGCGGCGGCCTCGGGCCTCCGCGACCCGGACCGCCACTACTGGCCGGGGGAGTATGCCCGCACCCACGTGTGGTGCCCGGGCCAGGGGGCGGGGGAGCTGCTGGCGGGCCTCCGCGGGGGCTGCTTCTGGGCCGACGAGGGGGGCCTGGTGGACGCCCTGCACTTCGAGCTCGAGGCCTCGCCGCTGGACCGCCCGGCGCGGATGGGCGAGGTGGTGCGCGTGGCGCCGGGGGCGGGGGTGTCGGTGCGGCTGGAGCTGGAGCTCCCGCCCACGGACTTCGCGGGCCGGGCCAACGGCATCGACGAGGTGGAGCTGGTCTCGAACTTCAGCGGCCGCCCGCAGGTGGTGCGGAGCTTCGCCAGGGTGGAGTCCGGCCGCTCCCTTCGCTACGCCTTCCCGCCCGCCGAGGACCGCAACGGCGGCCTGGGCTTCTACGTGCGGGCACGGGGCCGCAGGCGGCTCGAGGGCGGCGGGCAGCTGGCCTTCTATACCAATCCCATCCGCGTCCTGGTCCGCGACGGCCCCGAGCCGCCGGCGGAGGAGCGGAGGCCTGTGCCGCGCCGCGAGCCGGCGCCCGAGCCCCCTCCCGAAGAGGGGCCGGAGGAGGGCCCCGCCGAGCCTCGCCAGGAGCCCCAGGGGCCGCCGCGCAGCCCGCGCCTGGCCGCCGTGGGCCTGCCGCCCACCGCGAAGCCCATCCGCGTCGAGCAGTTCCGCCAGCCCCCCGGCGAGGCATGGGAGGCCGGCGAGTGGACCCCCCACGCGGGAGACCGCGGGCCGGCCATGGGCGACGAGGGCCTCCAGGTCCGTCTGCGGACCACCATCGAGCTGGCCGAGGCCACGCGCCTGCACTTCCTGTGCTACGCCGCCGACTGCCCCCGCCTGCGGGTGCGGCTGGAGACCTCGTCGCTGGGCGGGAGGCCCTACCAACTGGTCCGCGAGCTGCCCGACCGCCAGTGGACGGAGGTGGACGTCTCGCTGCGCGAGGACTTCCGCCAGGTGGGGAGCCGCCCGGAGGCCCTGCGCCCCGGTGCCCAGGTCTACGTGATCGAGTGGCAAGGCCGTGGCGTGGGGCCCGGGGCGAGCTTCCACGTGGCCGACTTCGCGGTCTACGAGCCCACGCCCTGGAGCCGGGTCGCGGAGGCCCGCCAGAGCGTGGAGCGGCTGGGGGCCCGGCGGGAGGCGGTGGTGGCCCTGGGCGCTCCCTCGCTGGCGTGGCAGGGGCGGGCGGACGCCGTGGGCGCCCGCCTGGCCGGGCTGCGCCAGAGCCTGGGCGAGGACTCGGCGCCCCAGCGGGCGGACGAGCTGGCCGCGGTGCGCCAGGAGCTGGCCTCGCTGGCCGGCGAGGTGCGGGCCCTGCGCCTGGAGGCGGCCATGGCCCGTGCCTTTGCGGTGGAGGCCCCGCGGTTCGCGGTGGGCCTGGAGTCGGCCACCCGCCGCGTCTCGGGCCGCAACCCGGCCCTGGGGTTCGACGGGCGGATCGCGCGCAGCCACGAGCTGTGGGCCGCGGGGGGCGAGGCGGAGAGCTTCCAGGTCGTGGTCCTCGCCCTGGGTCAGCCCCTGGAGGCGGTGGAGGTGGCCTGGTCGGACTTCCAGCCTCGCGGCCCGGGCGGCCCGCTGCCTCGCGAGGCGCTGCGCGCCCACCTCGTCGAGGAGACCGCGGTGCCCGCCCGGCCCGACCTGCCGCCGGCCCGCACCGGGTCGGTGCCCGACCGCCTGGCGCCCTATGCCCCCTTCGACCTCCCGGCCGGCGCCCTGAAGGCCGTGCTCCTGACCGTCGAGGTGCCCGGCGACCTGCCGCCCGGCGACTACGACGGGACGGTGAGCGTCCGCCCCAAGGGCCTCGAGCCCGTGCGCCTGGCCGTGACCGTGCACCGCTGGGGCTTCGCCCTGGTGGGCCGCCACCTGCCGGTCATCTGCCCCGTCGACTGGCCGGCGGTGCGCCAGCACGTGGGCGGGGAGGGCGCCCTGGAGGCGGAGCATCGGCGCCAGCTCTACCGCCTGCTCCTCCGCCACCGGGCCGACCCCGTGCTGCTGATGGGCGACGACGCGGAGGCGGACCTGGCCGACGTGGCCTTCTGCCTCGACCAGGGGGCCGACCTCGCCGTGCTCGAGCAGGTCCAGACCCTGGACCTCCGCAGGGACGAGGGGCTGCGGCGCGCGGCCCGGTACGCTCGCCGCCTGTGGGAGAGCGGACGGGGCCGCCGGGCTGCCGCGGTCCTGCCCCTGGTGCCCGAGGGCCGGGAGGGGGAGCGGTTCGTGGACGCGGTGAGCGACTTCGCCCGGCGGCACCCGGTGCTCCGCCTGGTGGCCGGGGGCGAGGGCAACCCGCCCCCGCAACTGCTGGCCAGCTACTGGCGCCGGCCCCTGGCCACCCAACCCGCTCGCCTCCCCGACCCCCGGCTGCTCGACGTGCGACGGACCCGCACCACCCGCCGGGAGGCCTGGGACGTGGGAGCGGGCACGCCCGAGTTCCCGCAGCCCAACCTCACGTGGGCCAACCGCCTGGCCGAGGCTCGCGTCCTGCCCTGGCTCGCCTGGCGCTACGGCGTGCGGGGGCTCGTGCTCGCCGGCGCGACCCGCTGGGGCAAGAGCGGGGTGGGCGAGGGGCTGCTCCTCTACCCCGGACCCGAGGGCACTCTCCAGCCCTCGCTTCGCCTGGTGGCCCTCCGCGACGGGGCCGAGGACTACGAGTGCCTGCGCCTGCTCTACGACCGCCGCCGCCTGCTCCGACGCATCGCGGGCAAGACCAACGGCGGCCAGGGCCAGGCCCCCGAGGGCGAGCAAGCCCTGGCCAGGACCCTGGCCGCCGCCGACCAGGCCCTCCAGCGCGTGGAGATGGCCGTGGGGACGCTGCACCGGCCGCTGCGCGACCCCAGGACCTTGGCCGAGCTGCGCCGGGCCCTGGGCAGCGCCCTCCAGCGCGCCGAGGCCGCCTGGTGGGAACAGGTCGACCGCGCCGAGGACCTCCCCGCTCCGCCCACGGACGTGACCGCGTCGGCTGGCCAGGGCGTGGTGACCCTGGCCTGGACGCGGAGCCCCGACGAGGGGGTCACGGCCTACAACGTCTACCGCAGCCGCCAGCCCGAGGGCGGCTACGTCCGCGTCAATCCCCGCCCCGTCTCCGCACTGGCCTACGAGGACAGGAGCGTGGAGAACGGGGTGACCTACTACTACGTGGTGCGCTCGTGCGAGGACCGGCGCGGGGTGGGGCCGGGGAGCCAGCCGCCCGCCGAGGCCACCCCCCGGCCGGCGCCCCACGTGGTGTGGCTGGAGATGGCCGACCTGACGCCCGCCACGGTGGGCCCCTACACGGTGAAGCTCCGGCTCGAGGGGCCGCGCACGGGCCACGTGGTGCCCCTCATCCGCCCCCAGCTCGACTACGCCGTGGCCGACGGGGCCTACGAGGGGTTCGAGGACATGGTGCGGCTGGTGGGCAAGACCTGGGAGTTCAGGATTCCCGACCTCGGCTGGCGGCGCCGGGCCGGCCAGCGGCTGAGGTTCCGAGTCCGGCTGGTGGACCGCGAGGGGCGGGAGGTGACCCCCGCGGTGGAGCGCGAGGAGCGGATCGGGCCGGACTGAGCGTCCGCCCCGTGCGAGGAGAGCCGATGTCGCAGCGGCAGACGATGCTCCTGGGTGTCCTGGCGGCCGCCTGGCTGGCCGCGACGCCGGCACGGGCCGGGGGGCCGCTGGAGTCGCTGCCCGACGCGGTGGCCCGCGTGCGCCGGGCGGTGGGCGCCGTGGGGGTCTACAACCCGGCGGCGAAGCCGCCGCTGACCTACTCCGCCTCCGGCTTCTTCGTCCGCGCCGACGGCTACTTCCTCACCGCCGACCACGTGCTGGAGGGCATCGCCGAGCATCGGCGGCTGGAGGACCTGCGGGTCTACGTGGCGGGGCTCACCGAGCGCACGGGCCGCAAGGCCGCGGTGGTGGCCCGGGAGGCGAAGTACGACATGGCCCTCCTCAAGGTACAGGGCGAGGGCTACCCGACCCTGGAGCTGGGCCGCTCGGAGGAGGTGCGCGAGGGCCAGGCGGTGGCCCTCTGCGGCTACCCCCTGGCCACCAGCCTGGGGCTCCACCCCTCGACCAGCGCCGGGATCATCAGCAGCATCGTGCCCAGGGCCGACCCCGCGGTCAACACCCGGTTCCTCGACTCGGCCACCATCCAGGCCCTGCGCGACAACTACGTGATCTTCCAGCTCGACGTCACCGCCTACCCGGGGCACAGCGGCGGGCCGCTGTTCGACCCCCGCACCGGCCGCGTCCTGGGCATGGTGGACAGCGCGTTCATCAAGAAGACCAAGGAGAAGGTCTTCGCCAGCGGCATCAGCTACGCCATTCCCATCCGCTTCGCGCGCCAACTGCTGGAGCGGGCCCTGGAGAAGCAAGCCGGCGGCGAGGAGGCCCCATGAGCCTGCCCAACGCCATCACCTGCGACCTGGAGGACTACTACCAGGTGGAGAACGCCGCCGCCCTGGTGCCCCGCGACCGGTGGGACCGGATGCCCTCCCGCCTGGCCGGCAGCACCGAGCGGGTGCTGGCCCTCCTCGAGGAGGCGGGCGTGCGGGCCACCTTTTTCGTGCTCGGCTGGAACGCGGAGCGGGAGGGCGAGCTGGTGCGGCGGGTGGCGGCGGCGGGCCACGAGATCGCCTCGCACGGCTACGCCCACCGGATGATCGCGGAGCAGAGCCCCGCCCAGTTCCGCGACGACGTGCGCCGCGCCAAGGCCCTGCTCGAGGACCTGTCGGGCCGGGCGGTGTGGGGCTACCGGGCCCCCACCTTCTCGGTCACCGAGCGCACGCGGTGGGCGCTCGAGGTGCTGGGCGAGGAGGGCTACCGCTACGACTCCAGCGTGTTCCCCATCCGCCACGACCGCTACGGGCTTCCCTCGGCCCCCCGCTTCCTCCACCGGGTGGGCGACGGGGCGGGGCTGGTGGAGTTTCCGCCCACCACGGTCCGCCTGCTGGGCTGCAACCTGCCGGTGGCGGGAGGCGGCTACCTGCGGCTGCTGCCCGTTCGGCTGGTGGTCGCGGCCCTGCGGCGTGTGCACCGCGGGGGGCATGCGGCGATGGTGTACTTCCATCCCTGGGAGGTGGACCCGGAGCAGCCGCGGCTGGGGCTTCGGGGCCTGCGACGGTTTCGCCACTACGTGAACCTCGGCCGGACGGCCGAGAAGCTGCGTCACATTCTGCGGCGGCTCCCCTTCACCACGGCCCGGGCCGTGGTCGAGGCCTGGCTGGCGGCCGGGCGGGAGCCGGCCCCCGACGATCCCCAGGAGGCGGAGGAAGCGTAGATGTATCAATTTCTCGACATCGTGTGCATTCTGGTGCTGGGCGGCTGGGCCTACGTGGCGGCGAAGAAGAAGCGTCGCGACGAGGTGGGCTGGGCCATCGTGGCCGCCGGGGCGTTCTTCGTCGTGGGCCTGGCCATGGAGAAGCTCATCGCGGCCAACGCCGGCTGGTCGGAGCAGGCCCAGAAGCTCTCCGCCTACCTCGCCGGGGGGCTCGCCGGCGTGGTGGCGAACCTGGTGCTCCACTTCCGGCCCCCCCTTCCGCCGCCCAAGGGCGAGGGGGCGGCCCCCGGGGCGGCGCCTCCAGGCCCCGCCCCCGAGGAGGCGGAGCCCGAGGAGGGCGAGGCCCAGCCCGAGGCCGACCCGGGCGAGGAGGCCGAGGGGGAGGAGGGCGAGAAGCCCGAGGCCCAGATGGCCGCCGAGCCGGAGGGCGACCCCCTGGCCTTCCTGGCCCGCTACTGGCCGGCCCTGGTGATCGTCGCCATGTACGCGGTGCCCCAGTTCGCCGCGGTGCGGGACTGGCTGGCGGCGCGGGGCTACGAGCCGCCGTATCCCCCGTGGCGGGAGGTGGCGCTGCCCTTCCTGGCGGGTGCCCAGGCGTGGCTGGTGAGCCGCCGGCCGCTGCTCGCCGCGGTGGTGGTGCTCTTCGGCATCCTCTACATCCCCACCATCAACTGGATGGAGTGGCGATGGGGCCGGGGCAGCTCCTACTACTCGCACGGCTACCTCATTCCCTTCGTGGTGCTGTGGCTGGTGTGGCAGAACCGGGCGCGGCTGGCCCGGCTGGAGCCGAGGGGCGACCTGCGCGTCTTCGGCCTGGTGGTCTTCGGTGCGGGGCTGTTCGCCCACCTGGCGGGCTCGTTCGTGCGGGCCTACTCGGTGCAGGGGGCGAGCCTGGTGGTGGCCCTGTGCGGCCTGGTCTTCTTCCTGTGCGGAAGGCGGATCAGCCGGGTGGTGCTCTTCCCCCTGCTGTTCACCATCACCATGGTGCCCATGCCCATGCACTTCGTGGAGCGCCTGACCTTCAAGCTCAAGATGTTCGCCACCCGCATTTCGGTGGGGCTGGTGGAGGTGCTGGGCAGCCTGCGGGTGCACGACTACATCGTGGTCCAGGACGGCTCGAGCGTTCGGTGGGAGACCTCGAGCGGTGCGATGGACGAGATCATCGTGGGCGACGTGTGCAGCGGCCTTCGCTCGCTGATCGCCCTGCTGGCCTTCGGCGCCCTGTTCGCGTATATCGCCCGCCTGTCGCTGGCCCGCAAGCTGGTGCTTTTCGCGGCGGCGGTGCCCATCGCCATCGTGGCGAATATGTGGCGAGTGGTGACTCTCACCTTCATCGCCTGCGCCCGGGGCTCGGAGGCCACCCACGGCTGGGTGCACGACGTGACGGGCTACGGGATTTTCGCCGTGGCCTTCGTGCTCTTCTTCGCCTTCGAGCGCCTGCTGCGGCTGTTCGGGCCGCCGGAGGCCGGGGGCGGTACGCCCCCCGGCCCCGTCCAGGCCGCACACACCGCGTGACCGAGTGGAGCAACGAGCCATGAAGCGACTCAGGACCCGCTACTTCGTGGCGATGGGGGCCATGGCGCTGCTCGCCCCCCTCGCCCTCTACCTCCAGTACGACGTGCCTCCGCCGGCCAGCGTCGAGCCCCTGAGGGCCGCCATCCCCAGGGTCATCGACGGCTGGACCATGGTCGACGAGCGGGGGCCCACCGAGGACGAGAAGCGCATCCTGGAGACCGACGCCATCCTCACCCGCACCTACCGGCGGAGCGGCGGCGGGGAGACGGCCCGGGCCGACCTCTCGGTGGTCTTCGCCAAGGACAACCGCCGCGTCGCCCACCCCCCCGAGATCTGCTACAAGGGCAGCGGATGGTCCATCGAGAGCAAGAGCCTCGTCCACTTCCCCGTCCGGGGCCAGCCCTTCGAGGCCAACCGCCTGCTGCTCGTGCGCGGCGGCCACCGCCTGCTCGTCCTCTACTGGTACCGCGCCGGCCCGGCCTACACGGCCAACTACCTGCGCATGCAGTGGCTGATCGTCAAGTCCCACCTGCTCAGCCGGGCCAGCAACAGCGCCCTGGTGCGGGTGAGCGCCCTGTCCCCGGCCGCCGAGGAGGACGACGAGGTGACCGCCCTGCTCAAGGACTTCGCGGCCGTCGCCATCCCCGAGGTCACCGCCGCCTTCCAGTAAACTGGTGTTTGCGAACGGAAACATGGCGTTGCGAGAACTAAACATCCACTTATCCCTATATGCTGATACGACTTAAGCCCCCTTTATCATTGCCTGCCGTCCGAGGATGTTGACAAACGACAACATGGCGGGCCTTTGTGGGTAGCCGGTGGAAAGGCGCGGCCCCCGCCTCGGCGCCGCAAGCCCTTGCTCCTCCTGGCCTTAGGCTTTATCCGGCAGGCCCCTGCCCGGCGCCGGGCCTCGGCATGATTATTGCTGCGCCCTTCCTCAGTGGGTGAGCGGGCAGCGGCATGGGCCCGTCTCCTGGCGCCGCGGCGGCCCTCGGAGCCCCGCGAGCCGGCCGAGCCGGGGTGGTGAGAGCAATGCGACCACGACGCGAAAAACGCAGGCACCGCCGCCTCCAGCTCGCCGTCCCCGTCCTCTTCACCGTCAAGAGCAGGACCGGCACCGGCGTCACCCGCTCCGGCGTCACCCGCGACGTGAGCCCCGGCGGCGTCTTCTTCCGCACGGAGACGGCTCAGGACATCTCGGCCCAGCAGGAGCTGACGATCAAGCTCCTCATCCCCCGCGAGGGCGACCCCTCGGAGTCCGCCGTCTCCCTCTCCGGCGAGGCGCGCGTAGTGCGCACCGAGCAGCTCGAGGAGGCGGTCGAAGCCGACGGCTCCGAGCGCTGGGGCATCGCCGCACAGTTCACCCGCCGGCCCAGCGTCGACCTGTCGACCATCAACTCCCTGTTCAGCCGCTGACCCTGCCCCCCGCGCCGACCGCCGGCCCGCTCCGCGCCGGCGTCCATGAAATGTTGATAGGCCGTCTGGTATTGTTGACGATCGTCAACGCAGGGGTAACTAACTGCATGGCAAGAGGTTACGTGCCAGATTCCAGGAAATCGGACGGAGCGGTGTTGACGATCGAACACATGCGCGCTCCCGCCTGTCAGCCTGGCAGGTGCCGGGCCCCGGTCGGCGGCTCGTGGTGCGAGCGTAAGCTATTGCTCAGTAGCAGCTTACGACATTCGGCCGGGGCAGGCGATTCCATGGCCCCGCGCAGGCCCCGCCGGCACGCCAGTTGCACACTTGCCCCTTGGTGACCGGGAGGAAGAGGGCATTATTGGGACGAGGGACAGCGGGAAGCCGAGCGAATGCCTGAGCCAGCGACCATTCTCGTGCTCGGAAGCGGCGCCGGGGCGCTCTACCTGCGCTTCTTCCGTCGCCGCTACGCGGAGTTCAAGCGGGCCATCGACATCCTTTTCGCCCTGCCCGGCGTGGTGGTGGCGGTGCCCGTGATCCTGGTGCTCGCCGCGGTGGTCAAGCTCACCTCTCGCGGCCCGGCCTTCTACCTCCAGGAGCGGGTGGGCAAGGACGGGCGGGTGTTCCGCATCGTCAAGCTGCGCACCATGGTCCGGGACGCGGAGGCCCGCAGCGGCCCCGTGTGGGCCACGGCGAACGACCCGCGGGAGACGCCGGTGGGCCGCCTGCTGCGGCGCACCCATCTGGACGAGCTGCCCCAGTTGTGGAACGTGCTCAAGGGGGACATGAGCCTCATCGGCCCCCGGCCCGAGCGCCCGGTGTTCGTGGAGAAGTTCCGCCAGGAGATTCCCCACTACACCGACCGCCTGGCCGTTCGCCCGGGCATCACCGGGTGGGCGCAGGTCAACTACTTCTACGACCAGAGCCTGGAGGACGTGCGTCGGAAGGTGGAGTACGACCGGGAGTATATCCGCCGGATGGGCTGGGGGATCGACCTTCGGATCATGTGGGCCACGGCGGCGCGGATGGTCCACCGCAAGGGGGGAGCGACGAGCACCACGGCCTAGGGCGAG
Organism: Candidatus Brocadiia bacterium; assembly: GCA_046538415.1. Taxonomy (GTDB): domain Bacteria; phylum Planctomycetota; class PUPC01; order DSUN01; family DSUN01; genus JBKHIY01. Next base: position 11,047 of record JBKHIY010000121.1, read on the forward strand.
GGACGGAGATAGCGCGGCGTCGGGCGAGAGGTGCCCGGCGCCGCGATTGCATGTCGGGAGCTCACGGCTCGTAGCTTCGCATGGTGGCCAGCTCGCGGGGCAGGTGCTGCTCCCACGGCTCCCAGTGGATCCACTCTCCGCTGAGGAAGCCCCGGTAGCCGTCGGCGGCGAGGAGCTCGACGGCGCGGCGATGGTCCACCTGGCCCTGGCCGACGGGGCACAGGCCGCCGGCGTCGTCGTGGGTGCCGTCGTGGAAGTGGCAGTGGCGGACGTGGGGGCGGAGCGCGGCCCAGGCCTCGTCGATGGTCATCCCCGCGCGCACGGGGTGCATCAGGTCCCAGTTCGCCTGCACGCTGGGGTGGTCGACCCGCTGGAGGAGCTGGGCCAGGTGGCGGGCGTCGCACCAGCTATCGTGGGTCTCGACGCAGAGGGTCACGCCCGCCTCCTGGGCGTCGGGGCCGAGCTGGGCGAGGCACTCGGCCACCTGGCCGATGGCCTCCTGGCGGCTCATCCCGTCGGGGATGGCCCCGCCGAAGACCCGCACGGCGGGGGCTCCGATGTCGCGGGCCAGCCGGATGAGCCGCCGCGTGGTCTCGAGCATCTCCTGGCGCTCGGCGGGCTCCGTGGCCGTGTAGCGGCAGGAGGTGGCCAGGCAGCAGACCGCGACGCCCGCCTGCTCCGCCGCGTTGCGGATGGCCCGGCGGGCCTGGGCCGAGGCCTCGAGCTCGACGCCGTGGGCGTGTCGTGCCTGGGCACGCGGCTCCACGCCGTCGTAGCCGAAGCGGCGGGCCGCGGCCACCACCCCCTCCCAGTCCAGCTCGGGGCACGAGAAGGTCATGAAGCTGTAGTTCACCGGCGACGTCTCCTTCCTCCTGGTCTGGGCCTGGCGACGGAGCGAGGGTAACCGGCCACGCCGCGCGTGTCAACGTCGAGCGACCCTCCGGCCCGCGGCGGGCCGCGGGGCAACCCATCCTCGTCCCGACGGTCCCCCGTCGGGACGCACTGTCCTCGACGCTCCCGCGTCGCTGCGGCCCTCGGCCTGCGAAGGAGCCCACGCGCACGCCTCCGCCGCCCGCTTCGCGGGCTGGGGCTTGTGGCCCGTGCGGGCCCCCCACGGTTTCGCTTCGCTCCACCGTGGGCTTTACTCCATCGCCCGCTTCGCGGGCTGGGGCTTGTGGCCCGTGCGGGCCCCCCACGGTTTCGCT
>JBKHIY010000122.1:0-12143 GCA_046538415.1 Candidatus Brocadiia bacterium
TCTGCCCCGCGTTCTTGGTTTCGCGGGACGCGGAGGTCCCGCCTACAAGGCTAGCCGTCGGCGACCTTCTGGGCGAGGGCCGTGCCCAGGGCCTTGCTGCGCTCGACGGCCTCGCCGCTGGGCGCCCCCTTGCACACCACGCTGGGGGCCGCGGGGGCCAGCTTCATGCTCTTGGCCAGCCGCTCGATGCTCTCGATGGCCTTCCCGCCGCCGCCGTGGGTGAGGAAGGCCACGTAGGGCTTGGCCTGGACCGCCCGGCCGTCCCAGGCGGCCAGGCACAGGTCGTCGAAGAACTGCTTGAGCCCGCCGGCCATGTAGGAGAAGTAGTCGGGGCTGCCCAAGGCGTAGCCGTCGGCCCGCTCCATCGTCTCGGCGTCCACCCGCTGGTCGTTGACGTTCACGAGCTGGGCCTCGACCTCGGGCACCTCGCGGGCGCCCTGGGCCACCAGCTCGGCCATCTGGCGGGTGTTGCCCTTCTCCTGCGAGTGGTAGACGACCAGGATGTGCTTCATCGCGGCGTTCCTCCGAAAGTGATGCCGGCCCGAGACCTAGAGTTCGCTGGCTTGATGCTCGGCGTCCTCCAGCCACTCCTCGCGGACCAGGATTCCCCAGCCCGGCCCCTCGGGGATGGCCACCTGGCCGTCCTCCACGCTCAACTCGGGCTCGTAGAGGCCCTCGGTCCATGGCGTCGGCTCGATGGAGAACTCCAGGTAGTCGCCGGCGTTGGGAATGGCGGCGAGCAGGTGGAGGGTGAACACGGTGACCATCGAAAGGTTGGCGGAGTGGGGCACGCAGGGGCGGCCCGTCTCGGCGGCCATGGCGGCGACGCGCCGGGCGCGGGCGAGGCCTGCCACGTAGCACACGTCGGGCTGCACGATGTCCACCGCGGCCATCAGGATCATTCGCCGCCACTGGGCCAGGCAGTTGTCCTGCTCGCCGCCGGCCACGGGCACGTCGAGTGCGGCGGCCACCTCGGCGGTCCACTCCAGCTCCCAGTAGGGGCACGGCTCCTCGAAGTGGCACACCCCGTGGTCCTCGAGCATCCGGCCCACCTCGATGGCCTTGCGGGGGGTGTAGCAGCTATTGGCGTCGACCAGGAGCTTCGCCTCCTCGCCCAGGGCCTGGCGCACCGCAGGGACCAGCTCGTCGGTGCGGCCCGGCCACTGGTCCTGGTCGTGCCCGCACACGCTGCCGATGCGCACCTTGAAAGCCCCGAAGCCCTTCTCGTCGCGGAGGCGTGCCAGGCGCTGGGCCTCGTCGCGGGGCGCGATGTCGCGGCGCATGCTGGAGCCGTAGGCGGCGATGGGCCGGGGCTCGCCGCCGAGCAGCTGGGATACGCTCTTCTCCTCGACGTTGCCCCACAGGTCCCACAGCGCGGTCTCGATGCCGCCCGTGGCCCGGCACACGTAGGACCACGGGAATTTGTATTCCGCCTCGATCCAGCGGCTTGCCGTGGCCTCCAGGTCGTCGACCTCGGCCCCCAGGGCGTGGCGTGCGATCTGCTGGTGGAGCACCTGTGCCGAGATGCTGGCGTGGAAGGGCGCGATCTGGCCCCAGCCCTCCGCCCCGTCGTCGGTCCTCACGCGGACCACGCTCAGCTGGCCCCTGGTGAACGTCTCGATGCTCTGAATCTTCATGATGGGCAGACCCCTGGGTGTGCGGGGTGGAGGCCTGCGGCGCGGGCCATGCGGTCCAGCTCGGCCAGGCGCTGGGGGCTCTGGGGCTCCCCCTCGATGGGATAGCGGAGGCCCAGCCACGCGTACTTGCCGGGTGCGGAGGCGTTGAAGGGCAGCAGCTCGACTCGCCGCAGGCCGGCCCCGCGGGCGAAGTCGAACAGCCCGCCCAGGTTCGCCTCCGTGTCCGTGATGCCGGGGACGAGGGGCACCCTCACTACCACGTCGCGGCCATCGAGCCGCCGGGCGTTGGCCAGGATCTGGCGGTTCGACGCGCCCGTCCAGCGGCGGTGGGCGGCCTCGTCGATGAGCTTGAGGTCGTAGAGCACCAGGTCGGTATGCTCGAGGAGGCGCTCGAGCCGCTCCCAGGGGCAGGCCCCGCAGGTCTCGATGGCGGTGTGGACGCCCGCCGCCTGGCAGCCGGCGAGCACGGCCTCCGCGAAGTCGGTCTGGGCCGTCACCTCGCCGCCGGTCAGCGTCACTCCCCCGCCCGAGTGGTCGAAGAACGGCTTCAGGCGGGCGGCCCGGGCCACCAGGTCGGCCGCCGCGACCCGCCGCCCCGCGAGCGCCAGCGCGCCCGAGGGGCAGGCCTCGACGCAGCGCTCGCAGGCCACGCACCGCTCGCGGTGGATAGTGTGGCGCCCCGCGCCCAGCGCGTGGGCGCCCCGGGGGCAGACGGCGACGCAGGCGCCGCACAGGACGCATCGCTCGCCGAGAAGGATGACCTCCGGCTGGCCGCGGCGGCCCTCCGGACTGTGGCACCAGCGGCAGGCCAGCGGGCAGCCCTTGAGATAGACGGCCATGCGGATGCCCGGCCCGTCGTGGACGGCGAAGGTATCGACGTCGAAGACGAGCCCCCGGGCCTGGGTGCTCACGCCCCTCCCTCCTGGCGGCGGATGTGGTGGTCCTGCTGCTCGCGGCTGAGCATGGTGAAGTAGGCGCACCAGCCGCCCATGCGGACGCGCAGGGCTTCGTAGCGGTGGGGCTCTCGCTGGGCGGCGCGCAGCTCCTCGGTGTCGGCCACGGTGAGGGTCATCATCGAGCCGCCGGTGTCCACGAAGCTCCGTACCAGGGCCACCATGCGGTCGGTGCCCGCCTGGCCGCCGACGAGGCGGCGGGCGAGCCGCAGGTCGAGCGGCCCGCCGGCGGGCAGACGCCGGGGATGCATCTTGGCGTAGGAGAGGATGGCGGCGGGGATGCCCTCGCGGTCCCGCCCCAGGGCGGGCGAGAAGTTGGACGAGACGGGCTCGCCCGCCAGGCGTCCATCGGCGGAGGCCCCCAGCCCCTCGCCGATGCCGATGTACCACGAAAAGGTGGCCACGCCGGCGGGGAACAGCACCTTCGCGCGGTGGGCCTCGGCGTGGCGTCCGACAGTGGCCGTGAAGGCTTCGACGACGGCCCGGCCCATGGCGTCGGCCCGCTCGTGGTCGTTGCCGTACTTGGGCGCGGCCAGGAGCCTCCGCCGCAGGGGCTCGTGGCCCTCGAAGTTCGAGTCCAGGGCCTGGCACAGCTCGGCCATCGTGGTCTGCCGCTGGTCGAAGACGACGGTGCGGATGGCGACCAGGGAGTCGATGGCGTGGGCGGCGCTCTCGGCGAGCATCCCGAAGGTGCGGTAGCGCGAGCCGCCCGCGGTCATGTCGCGACGGGCGGCGATGGCCCCGTCGAGCAGGGCGCTGAGCAGGGGCACGGGCGCGATGGCGCTGCGGTCGTCCAGGGTGTCGACGACGCGGCGGACCACGCGACCGACCATGGCGTCCATCTGGGCGAGGAAGGCGTCCCACACGTCGTCGAAGGTGGCGAAAGCGTGCGGGTCCCCCGTGTCCGGCCCCTGCTGGGAGCCGTCGAGTCGGGAGCGGCCTCGGTTCAGTGCCCATTCCAGGCACAGAGCGAGGCTGAGCCGCTGGAAGACGAAGTTCGTGCGGCCGGGGATGATGACCTCCCAGCAGCCGTCGTTGGTGTAGTCGCGGGCGTCGGAGGCGGGGATGCCCAGCCGCCCGAGCGCAGGCACGAGGGCCTCGTCGTTGAACAGGGCGGGCATCCCCCCGCCGTCCTTGAGCACCTCGCAGGCGTGGCGGAGAAGAGCCTGGGGCGAGGCGCGATGGACGCGGACGGTGAGGAGCGGATTGGTCATCCGATTGCGGCGATAGGCCTCCAGGAGGAGGTGGGAGAGGCGGTTGGTGCCGTCGGAGCCATCGGGGCCGAGGCCACCGACGACGATGTTCTGGAGCCAGTGGTTGGTCGCGTCGAGACGGTCGCGGCGGGTGCCGATCTGGGAGGAGGTGTCGTGTCGGGTGCGGCGGCTCGGGTCCGCGGTCTCCGGCTCTCGGGCCTCGGGCCGCTGGTCGTCGGTGGTCTTGGCCCGCTCGTTGAACTTCAGGCAGAAGCAGGCGACGAGCTCCATGGCCCGCTCGAGGTCGAGGCGGCCCGCCGCCAGGTCGGCCTCCAGGTAGGGCCCTGCGTACTGGTCCAGACGGCCCATGGCGTTGCCGTTCATCGTCGCGTGGAAGACCATGTGGAGCAGCCACACGGCCTGGAGGGCCTGCCAGAAGGACTGTGCGGGCCCCGCGGGCGCCTGGCGGAGGTTGGCGGCCATCTGGCCCAGCTCGGCCTCTCGGGCGGCGTCGGGGGCCTTCGCGGCCTCGGCCTCGCAGCGGGCGGCGAGCCGCTCGGCGAAGGCCATCACCGCGTCGAGCGCGATGGCCACGGCATCGAGGAAGGCCACCTCCTCGGGGCTCCGGGCCAGCGGTCGCTGGGCCTCGGCCTCGGCGCGGATGCCTCGGAGGCCCTTGGCCAGCAGGCTCGGGTAGTCGGGCACGACGTGGCCGAAGACCGAGTGGATGCCCAGGCCGCGTCTGGCCGCCTCGGCCCGCTCGGCCTCGGTCGTGTAGTCGGGGAAGCCCCATTCGGCGTGGACCCGCGGGCGCTCGAGGGTCATCGAGCCGGCGAAGAGCTGGCCCTCCCACAGCTCGTCGGGCATGCGGGCGAGCTTGAGGGCCATGGCCCGGGCCTTGCGCACGGCGAGGGGCTCGGCCAGGTGGCGCTCGTCGATCCGCTGGGGGCACTCCCAGGCGACGGGCGGCCGCTCCATGGCCTCGCGGACCCGCCGCCGCAGGTCGCGGACGCGGCCCGTATCCCAGATGTCCGTGGCGGGGATCGGGTGGCGCATGCCAGGGGCTCCGTGCGATGGGTCTAGGCCGTGGGCAGGAGGTCTCGGAGTGCGGCGAGCAGGGCGCCGACGTGGCGTGCGGTGGCGCTCTCGCCCATCAGGCCGATGCGCCAGGCCTTGCCCTTGGCCTCGCCGAGCCCGCCTCCGATCTCGATGCCGTGCTCGTCGAGCAGGCGCTTGCGGACGGCCCCCTCGTCCACCCCCTCGGGGGTGGCCACGGCGGTGAGCATGGGGAGCTGGTGGTCGGGGTCGGCCAGGGTGCGGAGCCCCAGCTCCTCGAGGCCTTCCTTGAGGGCGCGGTGGGCCGTGCGGTGGCGCTCCCAGCGTGTCTCCAGCCCCTCGTCGAGCACCCGGCGGAGGGCCTGGTGGAGGCCGTAGAGCATGTTGATGGGCGCGGTGTGGTGGTAGAGCCGCTCGCAGCCCCAGTACTGGCGCACCATGGCCATGTCGAGGTACCAGCTCTGGACCTTCGTGCGTCGGCTGGCGATGCCCTCCTCGGCGGCGGGGCTGAAGGTGACGGGCGAGAGGCCGGGGGGACAGGACAGGCACTTCTGGGTGCCGCTGTAGCAGGCGTCGATCCCCCAGCCGTCCACGTCGACCTCCATGCCCCCGAGGCTGGTCACGGTGTCCACCAGGAGCAGGGCTCCCGCGTCGTGGACGGCGCGGCTGATGGGCTCGATGGGCTGTGCGGCGCCGGTGCTGGTCTCGGCGTGGACGATGCCCACGAGCTGGAACGGCCCGCCGCGGCGAAGGGCCTCGGCCACCTGGTCGGCGTGGAACACCTGGCCCCAGGGCCGCTCGACGACGGTCACTTCGGCGCCGGCGCGCCGGGCCACGTCGGCCATCCGCTGGCCGAAGACCCCCGCGGCGCACACCAGCACCCGGTCGCCGGGCTCCACGAGGTTCACCACGCAGGTCTCCATCCCCGCCGAGCCGGTGCCGCTGACGGCGAGGGTCAGGGGGTTGCGGGTCTGGAAGACCCGCTGGAGCATGGCCCGGATGTCGTTGAGCACTTCGAGGAACTGGGGGTCGAGGTGGCCGATGCAGGGCTGGGCCATGGCCTCCAGCACGCTGGCGTGGACGTCCGAGGGGCCTGGGCCCATGAGCATTCGGGGCTGGATTTCCGCCAGGTTCACCATCGTCGGGGGCTCCTTTGCCTTCGGGCTGCCTGGGACCGGCGATTGGACGCCGGCGGGGCCATAGGGTAGCATAAACGGCCCGCAATGTCAGCCCGCCCGAGCGGAGAGGATGGGATGAGCCGCGACGACCCCTTCCTGATCGGCCTTTACGACCGCCTGCACGAGACCCCCGCGCAGCGGAAGTTCCGCACCATCGCCCCCATCCCCGTGGGCACCGTGTTCATCCAGCACCCGGGGATGAGCGAGGGCGACATCCGCGGCCACTTCCGGCGGATGAAGCGCCTGGGCTTCACCTGCCTCAAGGGCCTCATGACCTGCCCCGGCACGACCAGGGCCCGGCTCATGCACATGGCCCTCGACGAGGGCCTCATCCCCTGGTGGTACGGCGAAGGCGGCTGGGAGCCCATCGGCCCCGAGCTGCTCGACCGCCTGGGCATCCCCCGCGACACCCCGGTGCCCCAGGTGCGCACCCATCCCGCGTTCCTCGCCTACCAGGAGAAGGTCTTCCGCGAGCGCATCGAGCGCTCGGCGGGCGACGAGGTGGACCGCTCGGCGGACCGGGAGACCGCGGTGCCCTTCAGCACCGACCCCGAGCTCCATCCCGGCGCCGTCCCTCGCTTCGTCGACTGGCTGCGGGACACCTACGGCAGCGTCGAGGCCCTGGCCGAGGCCTGGAACATGGCCCACGCGGGCATCGCCCAGGGCCAGAGCCCCTGGGAGAGCTGGGAGGACGTGGCCCGGGGCATTCCGGGCGTGAACCCCAAGGAGTATCGCCACATCCGCGACACCCTGCGGTTCAAGGCCGACCTGTTGCTCGCCCGCGTGCGCGCCCGGGCCGACAGGGCCCTCGCCCGCGAGCCCCACGAGCCGCAGCGTGCGGGCGGCGAGATGGGCCTCTTCCTGCCCTTCGCCTGGCGGGCCACGGATATGGAGGGCATCGCGGCGGAGATGGCCCGGGTGGGCAGCTTCTACCCCTCGATCCACCTGGCGTGGCACTTCGAGGAGGCGGACTTCGAGGTGGCGCGGTGCGTTTACATGCAGGCCTCGCTGGCCGCCGACTGGCTGAAGGGCGGCTGGACGGCCACCTGGGAGTCCACCGGCGGGCCCCAGCAGCTCAGCGGGGGCAAGGGCTGGGAGCCCGAGGGCGCGGCCCGCATCCCGGGCTTCACCGTCGACGCGGGGGTGATGAGCCAGCTCATGCTCAGCTACCTGGCGGGCGGCTTTCGCGGCTTCGGCTTCTGGTGCTGGAACGGCCGGAGCGCGGGCTGGGAGGCCGGCGAGTTCGCCCTCCTCGACCGCACCGGCCAGCCCTGCGCCCGCACCCGCACGGTGGGCCGCATCGGCCAGGCCGCTCGCCGCCTGCGCGACGAGCTGTGGCAGGCCCGCAAGGAGCCCCTGGTGGGGGTGTTCACGGACTTCGATCACGAGGCCATGTGGGCCGCGGTGAGCGTGAAGGGCCGCGACAGGTTCCGCCACCTGCCCGTGCAGGCCCGCATCGGCGTCGGCCGCGCCCTCATCGACCACAACGTGCCCTGGGAGCACGTGAGCGGGCGCGACCTGCGGGCCGGCCTTGCCCCACGGTACCGCGTCATCTATCTACCCGCCGTGCTCGCCCTGGACAGCGGGCTGCTGGCCATCCTGGCCGACTACGCCCGCGGCGGGGGCCGCGTGGTGCTGGATGTCCCATGCGCGTGGCTCGACGAGTTCGGTCGCCTGCTGCCCACCGGCCCGGGCAGCGCGTTCGAGGGCCTCTTCGGATGCTCCATCCGCGACTTCCAGTATGCCTCGAACGTGCCCCGGGCCATCGAGGGCCACGCCCTGGAGGGCTTCGTGGCCGACCTGGGGCTCACCCGTGCTCGCGCCCTGGCCTCCTACGATGGCGGCGGCCCGGCGGTGGCCGAGGCCCGCTGCGGCCAGGGCACGGCCGTGGTGCTGGGCTTCCAGGCCGCCCTGATGTGCCGCCGGCCGGGGCACGCGTGGGCCGAGGAGCGGCTGGTGCGCTACGCCCTGGGACCCCACCGCTCGCCCTACGCTTGCCAGGGGGCTATCGCCTATCGGCTGGCCGCCCCCGCCGCCGACCACTACTTCCTCATCAACGACGGGCCGGCGACGGCGGCGGGGCTCGATACCCGCGACATGGCCTACCGCAGCGCGGCCGACGCGGTGAGCGGCGAGGCCCTGGACCTGGAGCGGCCGGTCCCGCTGCCCGCCCACGGCGGCCGGTGGCTGCGCCTCGAGAAATAGACCTCGCTGTGCCCCGGAGGGCCGTCCCATGCCCGGGCCATCGGCAAGCCGGCTCGCATGCTGGGAGAAGCTGGGGCTCGCCGCGCTGCTCGCCGCGACCTTCGCCGCACACGCGGCGCTGCGCATCGAGGGCTTCGGCGAGCAGGACGCCGCCCGGCTGTGCAACGACGCCTTCATCTGGCACCGCACCGGCCGCCTGCGGATCGAGCTGGCCGACTACCGCCCGTGGACCAGTCCCCTGGCCCTCCACGCCCTCAAGACGGCCTTCGACGCGGGCCTGGGCATCCGCTCCGTGCCCGCCGTCGTGAACTGGCTGAACGTCCTCGCCACCCCCCTCGCCCTTCTGGCCCTCTACCTGGCGGCCCGTCGCCTGGCCGGCCCCGCTGCGGCCATGGCGGGCTGCGTGCTCTACGCCCTGGTCCCCTCCTTCTGGGTGGCGGGCCTCTACGGGATGCCGCACCTGCCGTCGTTCGCGGCCTTCCTCTTCGCCCTTCTGGCCTTTCGTCGTTCGCTGTGGGCGCGGGGGCGGAGCTACGTGGCCTGGGTGGGCGTCTCGGGGGCCTTGCTGGCCGTGGCCGCGGTGCTGAAGGCCGACGTGGTGCTGCTGGGCGGGGCCTTCCTGGGCGTGATGCTGTGCGCCCGGCGGACGACGTGGGGCCACGTGGCGGCGGCCGCGGCGGTGGGCCTGGTCGCAGGGCTCGCCACGCTCTTCTATGCGAAGGCCATCCAGCCGCCCGAGGCCAGCCTGGCCCGCGTGGGGGCCGACCTGGGCGAGCGGCTGCCGCTGCGCCTCTGGGGCCTGGTCTCGCAGGGGAACCGGCGGATCACCGTCTCGGCCTTCGGGCCGGTGCTCTTCTGGGCCTCGGCGGGCGGCCTGGTGTGCTGCCTGGCCTCGCGGCGGCACCTGCGGCTGGCCCTCCTGGCCCTGCTGTGGAGCGTGCCGCCCCAGGTGGTGTGGGGCGTGAAGTTCGGCAACAGCGCCCGGCACATGATGGCTCCCGCGTGCCCCCTGGTGCTGCTGGTGGGCGTCGCCCTGTGCTTCCTGTTGCGGGGCCGCCGCCAGGTGGCCCTGGCCGTGGGGGCGCTGGCCGTGGCCAACTTCTTCTCCACCAGCCCCCGGGCGAGCACGGTGGTGCCCAGCACGCGGCTGGTCCGCTCGGCGGGTGCGATCCAGGCCGACGCCGCCCACTGGCACGCCGCGGGCCGGGCCTTCGCCGAGCTGGACGCCGAGAAGAAGCTCTTGCTCGGCGGGGCGAAGAACGCCTATATTCTCTACGAGGTGCTGGCCAGCGCCCGAGACTTCCGCTTCACGGGGCGAGGCCACGAGCTGCGTGTGGTGAACGACCGGGGCGAGGCCCAGCTTGTCGACTGGCGCTACGTGTCCCGGGCCGAGGCCCGCCGCCTGGCCCCCCAGCTCGAGGCCCAGGGCTGGCACGTGTGGTCGGCCGAATACCAGCTCCGCCCCGCCAATTCCCTGTTGCCACGAGGAGAGAGGCTATGGCAGCGAAGAAAGTCCTGATGCTGGTGGGCGATTTCGTCGAGGACTACGAGGCCATGGTGCCCTTCCAAGTCCTGGCCATGGCCGGGCACACGGTCCACGCCGCCTGCCCCGGCAAGGCCGCCGGCGAGAGCGTGCGCACCGCGGTGCACGACTTCGAGGGCGACCAGACCTACAGCGAGAAGCGGGGGCACGACTTCGCGCTCAACGCCTCCTTCGAGGAGCTCGAGCCCGAGGCCTACGACGCCCTGGTGCTGCCCGGCGGCAGGGCGCCGGAGTACATTCGCCTCGACGAGCGGGTGATCGCCATGGTCCGCCACTTCGCCCAGGCGGGCAAGCCCATCGCGGCCATCTGCCACGGGGCCCAGGTGCTGGCCGCGGCCGACGTGCTCGAAGGCCGCTCCTGCACCGCCTACACGGCGGTCAAGCCCGAGCTGGTGCGCGCCGGGGCGCGATGGGTGGAGCCCAACGAGACCTTCTCGAACGCCGTGACCGACGGTACCCTGGTCACCGCCCCCGCGTGGCCCGCCCATCCCGCGTGGATGCGCCAGTTCCTCGGCGTCCTGGGCACCACCATCGAGGCCTGAGACCCCTGCAGCCCGTCACGGAGGCCGTCCGTCATGATGGAGATCACCGTGGGACAGCGAGAGGGCGACGTGGTGGGCGACGATGGCCGCGCCCTCCAGGAGGCCGTGGACCGCGCCGCCGCGGCCGGCGGGGGAACCGTCCGCGTAGGCCCGGGGGTCTACCCCATGGCCGATTCCCTGCACCTCCGCTCGCGGGTCCACGTCGAGGGCTCGGGCCCCGAGACCGTGCTGCGGAAGGAGCCGGAGGTCCGCTGTGCCCTGGCCGCCGACCTGGGCTACGGCCACTACGACGTGTCGCTGGCCGAGCCCGAGCGCTTCCACACCGGGATGGGCGTCCTGGTGGGCGACGACCGGGCCGGCGGCTTCACCCTCACCGTGGGCACCCTCACCTGGCGGGAGGCCGAGCGCTTCGGCATCTCCCGAATGCTCCACCACGACTACGCCCGCAGCGCCAACGGCTTCGTGGCCTCCAGCTTCCCCCTCATCAGCGGCGAGGGCATCGAGGACGCCTCGGTGGCCCGCCTGGCCGTGGACGGCAACCGGGCGCAGAACCCCACCTTCCTCAATGGCTGCCGGGGCGGCGGAGTGTTCCTCATCCGCACCCGCGACGTGGCCCTCCGAGACCTCCACGTCGCCCATCTCAACGCCGACGGCATCAGCTTCCAGCAGACCGTGGGCACCCGCATCGAGGAGTGCGTCTGCGAGGACAACGCGAACCACGGGCTCCACCCGGGCAGCGGCTCCGTGGGCGCCGTGCTCCGCCGATGCACCTGCCGCCGCAACGGCGCCGACGGCATCTACTACTGCCTCCGCGTCTCCTTCTCCCTCTGCGAGGAGTGCGTGATCGAGGCCAACGGCCGCGACGGCATCTCCATCGGCGGACGCGACACCGACCACCTGGTCCGCCGAAACGCCGTGCGCGGCAACGCCCGCTGCGGGGTCTTCTTCCGGCCCCACGACCGCGCGATGGCCGGCAACCGCAACCGGCTGGAGGAGAATCGCGTGGCCGGCAACTGCCGCGCCCGCGGCGAGGGCGAGGTGCACATCGCCGCTCCCCTCGCCGACGTCCACCTGCTGCGCAACCGCATCCGGTCCCTCGCCCCCAACGTCCCCGGCGTCCGCGTGGCGGAGGGCACCGAGGGCGTGGTCGTCCACGACAACACCATCGAGGCCGACCAGCCGCTGGTCGTCGAGGGCGAGCCCGAGGCCGTCCACCGCGGCCCGCCGCCGCGAGCTCTCGAGGTCGGGCCCGAGGCCGCTCCGCCCGGCGCCGCGCGCCACCTGGCCCTCGGCCCCGCAGAGGGGCGCGCCGCGGGAGCCGGCCCGTGAACGTCGCGGGCATCTGCCTCGGTGCCCCCGACTGCGCCGTCCTGGGCCGGGGGCGGGGCGGCTGGCTCGGGAGGCGCTGGGGCGGCGCTTCGCCGAGGGCGGCCTGGGGCCAGGGCTCGCGGTCCGCCAGCGCGTTGGCAGCCGCCGGACACTCCCTCTACCCCTAAGGCATGCAAACAGGGGGGCGCAGTGTGGGACTTTCCTACACAAACCGAAAAAATCGTGTGGGAATTTCCCGCGCCGGCCCCCGTGCGGTCGCCCGTGCCGCGAAATGGCCCGGGAACCGGGCCAAGCCTCGATGCCGAGGATAGCCCCAAAGCTTGCTACTGCAAGGGCTTAGGCGAGCTTTCCTCGCCCGGCGACCCGCCCGACGATGGGAAGGGTCGCCGGGAGTAGGGAGAGACGGTTGCGGGTTCCGGGTTTCAAGTTCCGGGGTCTCGGCTCTTGCGGGTAGGGGTGCCGAGGTATAGGACCTATAGGTCCTATAGGACGTATAGGCGCCCGCTC
>JBKHIY010000218.1:0-2553 GCA_046538415.1 Candidatus Brocadiia bacterium
ATCTTCGACGGCGTGGACCTCAATTACACCCCGGCCGCCGCCGGCGGGCCGGTGAGCGTCTCCTACCGCGCCCAGGGCAAGCAGCCGAGCGACAACAACGTGTGGCTCTACATCGCCGAGAGCAACAACGAGACGGGCGATGAGATCGACTCCGCCCAGCCGGGCGTGATCAGCGGGCAGGTCTCCGTGCCCGCAGGGGTCACCCGTTACGCCCACCTCGCCGTCGAGGCCCCGGGCACGACCGAGCCGTGGGTGGCGTCTGCCCTCACCGCCCCGCCGGGCTGGGGCTTCGAGCTCAGCGACGGCACCCGCACCCGCAGCCTGGTCACCGATACCGACCACTGGAAGGCCATCGGCGGCTATACGTTCTTCGAGGACATCGCCGGCGGCTTCGACAGCCAGGCCCAGGCCCCCATCAGCCGGGGCGCGATGGGCGGCGGCGCCGGGGCGACCGGCTACTGGAACTTCGACGACACGCTCGACGACCAGGTGGGCACCAACCACGCTAGCCATCCCGGCACCCCCACCTACTCGAGCGACGTGCCGCCCGCCATCGGGGCCGGCAAGTCCATCCAGTTCGACCCCGCCGACCCCGACGACTACGTGGAGATGCCCGCCGCCGTGGTGCCCGACACCGGCTCCTTCACCATCGCCGGCTGGGTGCGCTCCAGCGCCTCGGAGGGCACCTTCTTCGATATGTCCCAGGGCGACAAGTACTTCTACTCCAGCTACAATCCCGACGAGCTGCGCTGGTACTTCGAAAGCGCCAACGACGCCGACGTCCAGATCGGCGTGCCCAACACCCTCACCCCCGACTGGCACCACGTGGCCTGCATCGGCCAGTGGGACGGCAACAGCCACCAGCTCTGGGTGGACGGCGAGCTGGTGGGCACCTCGGGCACCGGGGTGGACGGTAACCCGGGCCTCAACCCCCTGCGCGTCGGCAAGGGCATCACCACCTCGAGCTACGACCCCTGGGTCGGCGGCCTGGACGGGAAGGCCGACGACGTGGCGGTGTGGGGCTTCGCCCTCAGCCCCTTCCAGATCGGCGACCTCTACGCCGGCACCCTGAGCCCCGACGAGATCGCGGCGCCCGGCGGGGCCTACCCCGCGGACACCGAGAGCATCTGGCCCGCCGACACCGCGGGCGGGCAGTTCCCCATCGCCCTGTTCAGCGCCGAGTTCGAGATGGTGCCCATGGCCTTCGTGGTCGACGGCGAGCCCGCGAGCGCCCCGCCGGGCACGCCCGAAGGCCTCAACCTCCACGTCGTGCGCAGCACCAGCTCCGCCTCCAGCGTGGCCAACGCCGAGCTGGCGCTCACCATGGGACCCGACGGCTTGATGCACGTGGTCTCCTCCCTCACCGAGGTGGACACCGCGCACCTGGACGGCGGCGGCAACATCGGGGGCCAGGAGGGCAACCTGGCGCCCACCCCCAACCGCGACAACTACGCCTCCCACCTCGCCGGCTACCTGCTCATCCCCGACGCCGATACCGACCCCGACACCCCAGGCGTCCAGTACACCCACTCCTTCCAGTCCTGGAGCGACGACGGCATCCGCATGACCGTCGGCGACTCCGTGATCTTCGAGACCGACGCCTGGGGCGACCACGGCGTGGTCACCGTCGACTTCCCCGAGCCCGGCTACTGGCCCATCGACGTGGTCTGGGGACAGGGCGGCGGCGGACGCGGCCTCGAGATCACCGCCCGACAGGGTCCCCAGACCAGCGACGACTGGAACCCCTTCACCTGGGACATCCTGGGCAGCGGCGACTACCCCGTCTACCAGCGGCCCGACGCCCTGCCCGACGCCAGCGAGGTGGGGGCCAACACCATGGGCGGCCCCATCACCACCACCGCCCCCGCCGCGGCCGGCGACGGCCTCCACTTCCGAGTCACGCCGCCCGACGAAGGGGGCAACATCAATAGCATCGGCGCGGCCATCAACTACCTGAACATGGGCAACTACGTCTACGACAGCACCGACCCCGCCACCGGCGACGCCCCCATCCAGGTATTTAACTTCAGCGACGGCGTCGGCGGCCCGGGCGGCGGGGTGAGCCACTTCGGCGGAAACGCCCCGTTCCCCGGCCTCGACCCCAGCACCAACAACGACGACTTCGCCACCCGGGCCAGGGGCTTCCTGTGGGTCGAGGAGCCGGGCACCTACAGCTTCGGCTTCACCGGCGACGACCGCTACCGCCTCCAGGTGAACGGCCAGACCATCACCCAGCGGAACGGCTACAGCGGCGACGCCGCGTTCGCCTGGGTCGACTTCACCGAGCGCGGCTTCTACCGCATCGAGATGATCCAGGCCGAGGACGGCGGCGGGGCCTCCCTCGAGTACTCCCAGGGCGGGGCTATGATCGGCTCCGACCCCGCCACCCGCATCCCCGACCTGATCCTCGGACCCGGCGGCTGGAGCAACGCCAACACCCAGGGCTTCGACCTCGATTTCGACCTCGACGGCAACGGAAGCCTTGACCTCTACACCTACCAGCCCAGGGCCCGCCTCGAGCGCGAGCTGCTGACCCTCAAGGGCGCCGCCTTC
>JBKHIY010000123.1:0-12007 GCA_046538415.1 Candidatus Brocadiia bacterium
TGCAGTACAACGACGGCTACATCGAGAACGTCTTCTCCTTCGCCAACAACATCAATACCGTGGAAGGGGGGACCCACCTCTACGGCTTCCGCTCCGCCCTCACCCGCACCCTCAACGCCTACGCCAAGGCCCAGAACCTCCTGCGGGGCGACCGCGTGCCCCAGGGCGAGGACGTGCGCGAGGGCCTTACCGCGGTGGTCAGCGTGAAGCTCCCAGAGCCCCAGTTCGAGGGACAGACCAAGACCAAGCTGGGCAACCGCGAGGTGCAGGGAATCGTCGAATCCGTCGTCCACGAAAGGCTCGGCACCTACCTGGAGGAAAACCCCAAGACCGCCCGGTCCGTGATCCAGAAGGCCATGATGGCGGCGGAGGCCCGGGAGAGCGCCCGCAAGGCCCGCGAGCTCACCCGCCGCAAGAGCGCCCTGGGCAGCGGCAGCCTGCCCACCAAGCTCGCCGACTGCTCCAGCCGCGACGTCGACTCCACGGAACTGTTCATCGTCGAGGGCCAGAGCGCCGGCGGCAACGCCAAGCAGTGCCGCGACGCCGGCTTCCAGGCTATCCTCCCGATCCAGGGCAAAATCCTGAACGTGGAGAAGGCTCGCATCGCCAAGATGCTGAGCCACGACGAAATCCAGACCCTCATCGTCGCCCTGGGCACGGGCATCGGCACCGAGGACTTCGATCTCTCCGCGCGACGCTACGGGAAGATCATCCTCATGACCGACGCCGACGTCGACGGCGCCCACATCCGCACCCTCCTGCTCACCTTCTTCTTCCGCCATATGCCCGAGCTCATCCGCCAGGGCTACATCTACCTCGCCCAGCCGCCCCTCTACCGCGTGACCCGCAAGAAACGCGAGCAGTACTACCTGACCGACGAGGACTTCCGGGCCGCCCTCATCGAGCTGGGCATCGACGGCACGGCCCTCACCGTGCTGGAGGACGGCCGTCGCCTGCCCGAGGACCAGTTCCGCGAGCTCATCCACATCCTCCGCCAGATGGAGAGCCACGAGCGCACCCTGCGCAAGCACAACATCCCGCTCCAGACCTACTTCGAGCATCGCAACGAGGAGGACGGGCGCCTCCCTCACTTCCGCATCTCCGCCAACGGCGAGCAGGTCTTCTGCCACTCCGAGGAGGAGGCCCGGGCCGCGGCCAGCCGCGTCGCCGCCGACCGCGATAGTCAGGAAATCCAGGACGGCGAGGCGGTGCTCGACGGTACCCTCCGCATTACGGAGATCCACGAAAGCCGCGAGATCGAGAAGACCATCGCCAAGCTCGAGGCCCGCGGCTTCCCCATCGCCAACTACTTCCCACACCCCGACCCCGACGCCCCCCCGCGCTACCGCATCGAATACGAAGGCGACAGCTACGACGTCGACTCCATCATGGAAATCGCCCCCGCCGTCCGCCGCATCGGAGAGAAAGGCCTCCACATCCAGCGCTACAAGGGCCTCGGCGAGATGAACCCCGACCAGCTCGGCCGGACCACCATGGACCCCGCGACCCGCACCCTCCTCCGCGTCCGCCTCGAGGACGCCGTCGAGGCCGACCAGCTCTTCTCCCTCCTCATGGGCTCCGGCGTCGAGCCCCGGCGCGAGTTCATCGAAACCCATGCCCTCGAGGCCACCAACCTCGATATCTGACCGCCCGCGGACCCGCCTCAGGGGCCGGTGAGCACGGCGTCGAAGAGGCTCCACGGCTCGAAGAGGCTGATGGCGCCCTTCTCCGGGATGCCGATGTAGAGGGCCATCCCCACCTCCTCCCCGGCCCGCAGCGACAGGCCGCACATCTCGTTGCGGGGGCAGGCGAACTCCAGGACCGCACGGCCCCCCGAGCGGCCGGACGCGAAGGGGAAGACCTCGGGCTTGACGAAGCGGTGCTCGTTGTCGAACCACGGCCAGCGCCCCAGGTTGCAGTAGTGCATGCGGACGTTGGCCTTCCGCGCGCCGCCCTCGGCGGGCACGAACTCGGCGTAGACGTTGTCGCCGCCCACGTAGAAGCCATCGGCGTCCTGGTCGACCACGAGGGTGAGCTTGCGCCAGGGGCCTTCGATGGCGAAGGCGTAGTAGAGGTAGTCGCGGTCCCACCGCGTCCAGCCCCGCAGCTTCACCCTTGCGTGATCGAGCCAGTAGTGGGGCTCCTCGCCCCACTCGGCGAGGGTGCCGTCGACCTGGGCCGTGCCCCGGGGGACGCGGGGCTGGAAGGGGTATAGGGGATAGGGGTCGTCGCCGTCGGGCACGCCGTCGCCGTCGCTGTCGGGGTTCGTGGGGTCGGGCCTGGGCCACTTGCCGGGCAGGCGCTTGCGCAGCGGCGCGTTGAGGGCCGTGACCCAGCGGCTGGCGAGCACCTCGCCCATGTCGTCCAGCCCGTCGCCGTCGGTGTCCGCGCGGTCGGGCCTGGAGGCGAATCGCTGCTCGTCCAGGGGCAAGCGCGGGTCGTCGTCGGGGATGCCGTCGCCGTCCGCGTCCTCCGCGCTCAGGACTTCGCCGTAGAGGTTGCGGAAGTACTGCGCGTCGGTGAAATGGCGGAGCTGCCAGGCGATGCCGTCCCAGTGCTCCCCGTGGTCGTAGGCGGTGGGCCACTTCCACCCCGGGTGCTGGGGGGCGAAGTGGCAGAAGATGCTGCGGTCGTCCTCCTTGTCCAGCCCGCTGTTGGTGTACTGGCTCTCGAGCTGGTGCTTGTACTCGTGGCATAGCAGCCAGGCCACGTCGCTGCCGCCGAGGAACTGGCTGCGGCCGGGGGTGGGCCATTTGACCCCGTAGGTGCCTCCGCCCGAGCCCGCGTAGCGCCACCGCCTGGCCGCGTCGTTCCAGTCGCGGCGGGCCTCGCACACGACCTGGCCGACGTAGACTTCGGCGGAGCGGCCGGCGGCCTCGACGAGCCGGCGCAGCGACCCGCCGTGGTCCGCCCGGGGGAGGGCCATCAGCTCGGGGCAGTCGGCCCGGTCCTTCCCGGCGCGGTACATCGTCTCGTCCACGTAGAGGTGCAGGTCGAGCCAGTAGCGCATCCGCGAGTTGCACCAGTAGAAGAGCTGGGTCTCGCGGAAGGCCTCACGGTAGAGGTCGATCTCCCGGGGCGGCATCGGCGGGGGCGGAGGGGCGCCGGGCTCGGCCGTGTCGAGGTTCACCACGTTGGTCAGCAGCAGGCACTTCACGGGGATTCGCACGAAAGAGGTCTGGCCCTTCGGCGGGAGGGTGGCGACGGCGTACTCGCGGCTGTAGCCCCCGCCGGGGATGGAGCGGAGGCTAGGCACGCGAAGGCGGTAGTAGGTGCGGGCGCCCGGCTCCAGGGGGCCAAGGGTCAGCCGGTGGCGGGTCGAGGGCCCGCCGCGGGCGGTCACGGTGCGGGTCTCGGCGGTGTCCCACGGCCGCTCGTGGCCGGGGGTGCGCTCGGGGTGGGCGCCCTGCCGCAGGACGGCCTCCGAGACCGCGGGCTCGAGCGTCTCCCAGGTGACGACGGCCTGGGTGCGGGAGAGGCTCTCGACGCGGGGGCTGGCGGGCAGCCTGGCGTCGGGCGGGAAGAGCAGCACGCGGTCGTTGCCCGCGTCGGCGAGAGCGATGTCGCCGTTGGGCGCGATGGCGATGTCCATCAGCTCGCGCATCTTGCCGTAGGGGCCGCCGTCGATGGTCCGCGAGCTCTTGCTCTGGTTCGTGAGGCTGGCCCGATCCTCGAAGACGAGGACGTTCCCGAAGCCGGTGTTGCAGCCGAGCAGGCGGCCGCGGGCGTCGCCGGCGATGCCCCGGGTCACCCACCAGCCCCACACGATGCCCGTCGCCTCGGGGCGGCGGGAGATGCGGCCCGTCGTCGAGTCGTAGTCGAGCACCTCGCAGCGGCAGTTCCAGCCGTTGGCCACGAACAGCCGGCCCAGCTCGCGGTCGTAGAAGATGCCGCCCGGCTCGTTGAACTGCCCGGGGTCGGTGCGCTCCCAGTCCCTGGGCCGCCTCTCGCCGTCCTTGCCCGCCTTGAGCCGCTCGAGGGGCACCGCGCCGGTGCGGTTGGCGAGGGTGAACAGGTGGCGGCCCTGGCGGTCGAAGACCTGGAGGCGGTGGTTGCGGGTGTCGGCGACCAGGATGTGGTCGTTCTCGTCGACGGCGACCCTGGTGGGCTGGCGGAACTGGCCGTCGGCCTCGCCCGGCTCGGGGCCGCCGACCGTCGCCACCGGCGAGCCGTCGGGCGCCAGGACCTGCACGCGGTGGTTCCCGCTATCGGCCACGACCAGGCGGCCCTGGCTGTCGACCGCCACGTCGGCCGGCCGCGCGAACCGCCCCGGCTCCCGCCCCTCGCTCCCGATGGCCCGCAACAGCTCGAGCTGTGGCGAGAAGACCAGCACGCGGTGGTGGCCGGTGTCGGCCACGTAGAGCCGCCCCTGGTCGTCGAAGCACAGGCCCTCGGGGCGGCTCAGGCGCACCTCGCCAGCGCCGGCAACGGCGAGGGGCATCAGCAGGGCGGCATGGATCAGCAGACCCCTCATCGCGGTCCTCCTGGCCCGGCGGCGGCAGGCCGCCGCCCGTCGGAAATCTTTTCCCTCGCCACGGTGCCGCGTTGACTCCGTGCCATGGCCCCTGTAGCTTCCTTGTGGCCGGGGCTTGCGCGCCGCCGCAGGCCCGCTCGCACAAGCACGCGCTTCGGGGGACGAAGCCATGCCCGCCGCACGGAAGCGGCACGCCTCGCGTTGGCTGGTGTTGATCGCCGCCATCCTGGTGTGGACCTCGGCCGACGGGGATCGCCAGCGAGGCCGAAAGCCCGCGCCCGCCACCCCCCGCACCCCAAGCGCCAGGCTCGAGGCCCGCAGGGCCCGCGCCCGGGCCACCGAGGCCGAGCCCCGCCGCTGAGCCGCGGGCACCCCCCTCACTTCCGCTGCTTCGAGCGCCTGCCCGAGGGCCGCTTGCGCTGGCCCAGGCTGCGGAACTTCGCCAGCACCCAGCCCCCGGCGTGCGACAGCACGTAGAGGACGGAGAGCAGGAAGACGAACGACGCGGGCGTGCCCCCCGTGTAGGGCAGCAGGTGGCGGGGCTCGCCCGTCGTCGGGTCCGGGCCCTTCCACGTGGCATCCACCACCATGGCCACCACGATGACCAGGGCGAGGATGAACTTCCAGTTCCAGAACTTCACGGCTCGCGCCTTCCTCCGCTCTCCGTTGCCAGGGTGGGCGTACTATAACACAATCCCGCTCCGCAAGCCAAGCTCCGGCCCGCCCCGCCCGCGTTGACAGCCCCCGCCCGGGCCGCTACCATCGTGGCCGCAGAGGCCCGCCCCCCTTCCCCGCAGGAGCGGCACGCCATGTCCCGAACCCTTCTCCTGGTCCTCGCCGTGGCCGCCGTGGCGTTCGCCGGCGAGAGCATCCGCTACCCCGCCTCGGCCCGCAACCTGCTGGTCGACGCCCGGTGCTCGGGCAACCTGGAGGGCTACAAGCTCGGCCTCCGCGGAGCGCCCGACCACGTGGTCTACGACCTCCAGCGAGGCCGCTTCTTACGCCGCTCCCAGTGGCACGAATACGGCGTGGGCTTCGGCAAGAGCCTGGGCGTGGTGCCCGAGGACCGGCCCGCCTTCTGGATGGCCCGGTGGCCCGAGCCCGTCGAGGCCAACACCATCGTCCTCAGCGGCGTCTACCCCAACCAGCCCCAGCCCAGGACCTCCTGGAAGGTCGAGCTGCGCGAGAAGGGCGAATGGCACACCCTGGCTCGCGGCCAGGGCGGCTGGTACGACACCGGGCGGATGGTGTGGGGCGGACGGGGCACGGAGCCCAGGCGGTTCGACGCCATCCGCGTGGCCGTCTTCAGCCCCGACGGGGACACGCCGCTCGAGAGCATCCACTTCCGCGGCGAGGAGGGCCTGTCGTGGGTAGTGGCCCACCTCCCGCCCATCGACGCCCGGATCGTCCCGCCCCGGGGCGTGGTCCGCGCCGGGGAGCCGGCGACCTTCCGCGCCCAGCCCCTGGCCGGCGAGATCACCTCGTGGGAGTGGCGCTTCGGCCAGGCCCGGGCCGAGGGCCAGGAGGCCCGCCACGCCTTCGACCGCACCGGCGACCACGAGGTCGAGCTGGCCTTCTCGGACGGCCAGCACCGGGCGAGCGTCGCGGCCACGGTGGCCGTGGCCCCCCCGGTGGAGGCCCGTATCGAGCCCCTCGGCGAGCCCGTGATGGCGGGAGAGGCCGTCGAGCTCCGCGGCTTCGACGCCTGCGGCAAGGCCAAGGCCCTGACCTGGGAGATCGGCGAGGACAAGGTCGAGGGGGGCGCCCTCCGCCTCGCTTTCGACCAGCCGGGCAGCTACAAGGCCACGCTCACCGTCTCCGACGGCCGCTACAGCGACCAGGCCTCCATCATCCTCCGCGCCCACAGCCCCCGGACCGTCCACGTACCGGGGGTCTTCCTCGATACCGACCAGAAGAACGAGGTGGACGACCAGCACTACTTCGCCTACGGCCTCTTCTCCCAGCTCGACGTCCTGGGCATCAACAGCGTGCACCACGGCGGCGGCCAGGAGCCGGTCAACTACCGCGAAATCCTCCACGTCCTCGACCTGGCCAGGCAGAGCGGCCTCCCCCCCGGCCGCGTGCCCTTCGTCTTCCGCGGCGCCGACCAGCCCCTCGAGGCGCCCCACAGCGGCCGCTGGCAGGACACCGAGCCCATCGTCACCGACGCCAGCGAGGCCATCCTCGCCGCCGCACGCGGAGCCTGCCCGCAAAACCCCCTGTGGGTCCTGCCCGTGGGGCCGGGCACCAACGTCGCCTGCGCCATCCTCCAGGCCCGTCGCCAGGGGCTCGACCTCGCCGACAGGATGCGAGTCGTCTGGCTGGGCGGCTCCAACCGCGCCATCACCGGCGAGTTCAACGGGAACAACGACCCGTGGTCCATGTACGTCGTCGCCCGCAGCGGCGTGCCCACCTGGATCATCCCCGCGCCCGTGGGCGGGCGCATCCGCATGGACGTGCGGAAGGAAGCCGACCTCTATCCCGACAACCCCCTGGGGCGCTACCTCCGCAAGATCGTGCCTCGCCGCAGCAAGTCGCTCTACGACCCCGCCGCCCCCGCGGCCGTGATCAGCATGCGCCTCGGCCTCGGATGGGTGCAAGAGGCAGAGACCGTGACCGTGGGCGGGCCGAAAGACGGCTATCGGTGGACGGAGGCCGAGGGGCCGAGCCCCGTCCGCGTCGTCCGCCAGATCGACGTGGAGGCGATGAAGCGCGACATCTTCGATACGATGAAGGGCGTGCCCATGCGCCTCATCGGCGTCCCGCCGGCGCGGTGAGGCACAGGACGGCCATGGCGGTGGTGTAGACGCGACCGCCCCTTGACCCCCACTGGTGATTGGCGGGGTCCCAGCTTCCGCGGACGGCTCGTCCGTCGGCGTCGGTCGCTCGCCGCTCCTGGGCGTCGAGCAGGGGGCGGCGAACGCGGCGGTCGGTCTCGCTCCAGTAGGGCTCCCCCATGGCGTGCATGGCGCGGACGGCGTAGTAGGTGTAGTAGAGGTCGTGGACGAGGCGCCGTCCCTCGGAGCCGCCGGCCCGGACGTGGCCCAGGACGATGTCGGCGTCGGCCTCCAGCTCCTTCCTGTCGGGCCACTTCATGAGGATGCGGCAGGTGAGCCCGGCGGCGGTCATCGACGCCGTGGGCTCTTCGCCACTGACTACGTAGCAGCTCCCCCGGCCGGGCCGATGGACGCTTCGCAGGAAGGCCCGGGAGCGGGGCACGGCGTCCTTGGACAGGCGCAGGCCGGCGTCCGCCGCGGCCCGCATGGCGGTGATCTGCCAGCTGGTGACCGAGAGGTCGCCCTGGGCTTTCTCCACGGCGCCCTCGTAGCGGAAGCCTCCGTGGTCGGGCTGGGTGGTGCAGATGTAGGCCACGGCTCGCTGGGCCGCGCGGCCCACCTGGGGGTCCCGCGAGAGTCCGTAGGCCTCGCAGAGGGCGAGGGTGGCGATGCCCTGTTCGTAGAAGGTTTCCCAGCCGAGCGAGCCGCTGCGCTCCTGGCGCTTGACGAGCCAGGCGAGGGCCCTGCCCACGCTCTTGCGGTGGTCGCCCTTGCGGTGGGTGTGTCCCGCGGCGAGGAAGGCGCGGAGGGCGAGGCCGGTGACGCCGAGATCCCAGTTGGACTGCGAGGCGCCGCCCAGCGGCGCACCCCTCCAGCGTCCGTCGTCCTCCTGGGCGCGGGCAAGCCAGTTGAGCGCGGCGGCCACGGCGGCCCGGCTCGTGCGTTGCTCCTCGTCGTCGTGCGCGTCGTCCGGGGGCGGGGGCTGGTCGCCCAGGGCTTCCTTGGCCTCTTTGCGGAGGGCCGCGGCGTCGCCCTCGTCGGGCAGGTCGTCCAGGAGGGCCATGGCCCTCTCGGGGTCGCCGGCGTGGTCGAAGGTGAGGAACGCGGCGGCTGCGAGGCGGGTCGCGGCCTCGGCGAGGGCCTCTTCGCCCAGGAGCTCGAGCAGGTCGGTGGCCTTCATTTCCGCGAGCCTGGCCCTGGAGCGGGCCTGGCCCATCTTGAAATGCACGACGCCGTCTTCGAGCTTCTCGAAGGTCACGCGCATGCCGCGCACGCGGAGCTGCTGGCCGGGCCGCAGGGCGGCGGCCTGCTTCTCGATGCGGCCCCACAGGCCCTGGAGGCGGGCCAGGCGGCGGCGGGCTCGGCCCAGGAGGGCCTCGGCGCCCCGCAGGTCGTCCCGGCCCGCGATTTGGTCGAGGGCGGCCTGGGCGTCGGCGTAGCGGCGCTCGCGGAGGGCGGGCATCACCTTCCTGTCCAGGGCGCTCTGGAGCGCCTGCTCCGCGGCAGCTCCGTCGGGGCCTTCCCCGGGCGGGGCCTGGAGGTGCCTCAGGCGGATGCTCTCGATGGCCGTCCTGGTCTGCCAGGCGTGCACGGAGAAGGGAGCGGCGGGGTCGCTCCAGTTGGGCGCTTCGAAGGTGCGGTCCCGCCGCCCCACGTCGATCTTCTTCTCGCCGTCGAGCCAGGCCTCGACGCGGTCCTCGCCCACGCGGAGGGCCACCCGGTAGCGGCGCCCGTCGACGAGTTCCATGGGGCTTTCGAGCCGGTCGTCGCCGGGCTGCGCCCCTTCGACCTTCTTGAGCTCGACGCGCTGGCCCTCCGCGCCCACGGCGAGGAGGGAGCGCGCGTCGCCGACGGGGAAGGTGAGGCTGAGGAAGCCGTCCCCCGGCCCGCCGAGCCGCGCGGCCTGGAGTTCGAGCTCGTAGCCCTCGCGGGGGAGCTCGCCGGTCCATGCGATGCCGGTGAGGGGGTCGCCGGGCTCGAAGAGGAGCCGCTGGTCTTCGACGGCGACGCGACCGCCCTTGCCGGTGCCGAACTCCCGGGCCACGGGGAAGCGCTCGAGCACTCGCCACCCCTCGAGGCTCTGGCCGTCGAAGAGGCGGTGCCAGCCCTCGGCGTCGGGCGGCGGGAGGGCGGCGCCCTGGGCCTCGAGCCGGCGGAGGCGGATGCGGCGTACGGCCCCAGCGGCCTTGTAGGTCACCAGCCCGAAGGGCCTCAGAGCGTCGTCGTGGCCCGCCGTGGAGAAGCGGTGGCCGGCGGTGGCCAGGTCGACCACCTTGGCCTGGTCCACCCACGCCTCGATCCGGGCGGGCGTCACGCGCAACCTCACGGTGTGCCACTCGAGGGCGGCCTCCCACTCCCGCTCTGTCCCGCCCTCGCGGAGGCGCAGCCCATCCACCATGTCCAGGCCCGTATAGCGACTCGCGATGACCAGGACGCAGGCGCTCTCGCCCACGGGGAAGTAGGCGCTGGCGAAGTCGGCTCCTGGGGAGACCACCTTGGCCTCGTAGCTCACCTCGTAGTTGGTCTTCGGGAACTCGCCGCTCCAGGCGATCCCGGTGCACGGATTGCCGATGCCCAGGACGATGCTGTCGTCCTCCAGGCGCACCTCGCCGGGGTCGTCGTACGAGCCCGCGGTCTTCGCGATCCGCCAGCCGTCGAGGCTCTTGCCATCGAACAGGTCTTCCCACTCGGTCCATCGCTCGTCGTCGTCGGGCGGCGGCTCGGGCTTGAGGCGGCGGAGGCGGATGGAGCGAAAGGCAGCTTCTGTGCTGAACGTGAAGAGGCCGAACGAGTTGATCCTCTTGGCGACTGGTTTCAGTAGCGAGTCGACCGAGAACCGCCGCCTCCCTCCTGTGCCGACGTCGATGACCTTGCTTCCATCCACATAGACCGTCGCGCAGCCATCGGCTACTCGGACTCGGACGGCGTACCACCGGCCCCCCTCGACCTTGAACGGCCGCGTCGTCTCGTTATTGGTGAGGCTGTGGCCGTTGATGTGGCCAAGGCCAGCAATGGTCCCCCTCTTGCCCCCCAGATTCACAACCGCGCGCTCGGCCCCGATGGGCACAAACACGCTACAGAGGTCCGCGCCCTGCCTCCGCATGACCTCGAAAAAGACCTCGTAGTCTTTCCTTGGCCACGGGCCTTGCCACCCGATAGCGGTGATCGCATGCCCCGCCCCGAGGACAATCTGACCATCCTCAACCGACACGGTCCCGGCTTTCCCGGAGCCCCATGATTTCGGCAGGGACTCGAAGCTGTCGGGCGCTTCCCATCCATCGAGGGTCTTCCCGTCGAAGAGGTCTTCCCACTCGGTCCATCGCTCGTCGTCGGGCGGGGGCGTGTCGCCCGCGGTCGCCTGGTCGGTCTTGCGGCGGAGGGCGACGAGGGCGTAGCGGTGGTCGGCGTAGAAGGCGGTGTCGGCGAACTCATCCTCCAGGCGGTCGAGGCAGTCGGCGGCGGCGGCCCAGTCCTGGCTCTCGACGGCCCGCTGGGCGTCCTCGAAGAGGGCCTCGGCGCGGCGCTCGTGCGGGTCGGCCTTCGGCGTCTCCGGCTCCTGTTGCTTCTCCTTCCGAGTGGCTTCCTTGCGTTCGGCTTCCTCGTCGGGCGGGGCTTTGGCCTGGCGGTCATCGCCTCCGCCGAGGACGGCGAGGAGCACGATGAGGAGGACCAGCGCGACGCCGCCGGTGGCGGCCCCGACGAGGGCCGCGCGTCGGCGCTGGCGCTTCCTGGCCTCCAGCCGCTCGGCCCGCGACGGGTGCGCGGTACCGGGCAGGGTGCGGGTGGCCTCGGCCTGCACGGCGGCGGGCTGCGGGGGCGCGGCTTCCACGCGGGCCAGGGCCTCGAGCAGCTTCTCCGCGCTGGCGTAGCGGTCGGCGGGGCGCTTGCGGAGCAGGCGATGGACGATGCGGCACAGGGCCGGCGGCGCGTCGGGCGCGAGCTGGGCGAGCGGGGGCGCGCGGCTCTCGGTGTGCTTGACGATCAGCTCGGCGGCGCTGGCGCCCTGGAACGGGGGGCGGGCGGCGAGGGCGTGGTAGAAGGTGGCGCCCAGCGAGTAGAGGTCGCTGCGGGCCTCCGCGGGCCGGCCCCTGGCCACCTCGGGCGGCATGTAGAGCGGGGTGCCCAGGCTCTGGCCGGTGACGGTGACGCTGACGTCGGTGTCGGGTCGCTTGGCCAGGCCGAAGTCGGCCAGCTTCACGTGGCCCCGGGCGGTGAGCAGGATGTTCGAGGGCTTGATGTCGCGATGGAGGATGCCGCACTCGTGGGCCGTGGCCAGGGCGGCGGCGACCTGTTTCATCAGGGCCAGGGCGCGCTCGGGCGCCAGGCGCCCCTCGCGCTTGAGCACGTCGCCGAGGGTCTCGCCGTCGATGAACTCCATGGCGATGAACTGGTGGCCGCCCTCGGAGCCGACGGCGAAGACTTCGATGATGTTGGGATGGCTCACCGCCGCGGCGGCACGCGCCTCCCGGGCGAAGCGCTCGACGAAGCTCGCGTCGCGGGAGAAGGACTGGGGCAGGACCTTGAGGGCCACCAGGCGGTCGAGCGACCTCTGGCGGGCCTTGTAGACGGCGCCCATGCCGCCCCGGCCGAGGAGCTCGAGGGTTTCGAAGTCGCCGAGGGTCGTGCCCAGGAGCGGGTCGGCGGGTTGAGAAGGGTGCTTCTTGCCGGGGAGGCGGAGCGTGGCGCCGCAGGCGGAGCACTGGACCTGCTCGCCGGCCGCGGTATCGACTTCGATGCGAGCCCCGCACTTGGGGCA
>JBKHIY010000033.1:0-43663 GCA_046538415.1 Candidatus Brocadiia bacterium
CTTCGGCTTCATGCCCTTCTACCCCGGCCCCGGCCTGGGCGGCCACTGCCTGCCCGTCGACCCCATCTACCTGTCGTGGAAGGCCAAGCTGCTGGACATCGAGGCCACGTTCATCGACCTGGCGGCCCGCATCAACGCCTCCATGCCGCGCCACGTGGTGGAGAAGGTCGCCGCCGCGCTCAACGACGAGACGAAGTGCGTGCGGGGGGCCCGCATCCTCGTCCTCGGCGTGGCCTACAAGCGCGACGTGGCCGACATCCGCGAAGCCCCCGCCCTGGACATCATCAAGCATCTGGTCCAGCGGGGCGCCCAGGTCCAGTACGCCGACCCCCACGTCCCCGAGGTCCGCTACGACGCGCTCCGGCTCCAGGCCCTCGAGGCCACCCCCGAACGCCTGGCCGAGGCCGACTGCGTGGTGGTCGTCACCGACCATTCCGATTTCGACTACCAGGCCCTCGTCGACCACGCCCGCCTGGTCGTGGACACCCGGAACGTCACCAAGGGACGCACCGGCAAGGCCCGCGTAGTGAAGCTGTGAGCCGGGCCTGAACCCAGGGACGCGACGCGGGGCACCCGGGACGCGAAGCGGCTGGCGTCCGAGCTTCCGCCCCTCCCCGCCCCCGCCGCGTGCCCCACCTGCACCAGCCCGAGCCCCAGAAGGGTCCACGGCGATGCTCCGACTCTCGGTCGTCATCCCCGCCTACAACGAGGCCCGGCGCATCGAGTCCACCCTGCGCGCCGTCGCCGACTACCTGGCGGCAGAGGCCACGGAGGGCGAGATCGTGGTCGTCGACGACGGGAGCACCGACCAGACGGCGGCCATGGTCCGCCGCTTCGCCCAGCACCAGCCCACGGTCCGCCTGCTCCACTACCCGCGGAATCGGGGCAAGGGCCACGCCGTGCGCAGCGGGATGCTCGAGGCCCGCGGCCAGGTGGCCCTCTTCTGCGACGCCGACGGCTCCACCCCCGTGGCCGAAGCGTCCAAGCTCCTCCAGCCCATCGAGAGCGGCCAGGCCGACGGGGCCATCGGCTCGCGCGAGCTGCCCGGCTCGGAGCTGCTCCGCGCCCAGCCCTTCTACCGCCGCCTGATGGGCTGGGTGTTTCGCCAGTTGGTCCGCCTCGTCGCCGTGCGGGGCTACCGCGACACGCAGTGCGGCTTCAAGGCCTTCCGGCGGGAAGCGGCCCGGGAGATCTTCAGCCGCCAGAGCGTCGACGGCTTCGCCTTCGACGTCGAGGTGCTGGTGATCGCCCGGCGCCTGGGCTACCGCGTGGTCGAGGTCCCCGTGCGCTGGCGCAACGACCCGGTGTCCCACATCCGCCCCGGCGCCGACTCGGTGCGGATGCTCGTCGACCTGTTGCGCGTACGTGCCCGTGCCTGGCGAGGCGCCTACCGCAGCGACCGCCCCGGAGGCACCGAATGAGCGCTGCCTCGGGCCAGGAGCTGCCACGGAACGCCGAACGCCGCCCCTGGCGCCTGCTGGCGTTGGGCCTGGCCTTCGCCGCCGCGGCGCTCTTCTACGAGTTCCTGTGGCTGGCTCGGATGCCGTCCTCGGAGTTTCCCGAGGGCGGGATGGGCTTCGCCGTGCGTCGCGCGGGCCTGGAGGTGCGGCTGTCGCCTCGGGGATGGGTGGTTTTCGCGGTCGGCTCGGCGGCTCTGGGGGCTTGCGCGGTGGGAGTGGCGTTGGTCGGCACGCGTCGGGTGCTCGCCCCTGCTGATCGTGCGAGGCCGGGAGGGGGGCACCGGTGGGTCTTGGGCGGGGCCGCCGTGGTGCTTCTGGTGTTCGCCCTTCCGCTACGGTTCGCCATCGGGTGGGCGGACGGGGTTGTGTATCCGCTGGCGCTCTACGATGCGCCGTGGGCTCGGCGGGAGTGCCTGCGGGCCCTGGGGCTGGCGACGGCGGGGCAGTTCTTGTGGCTTTCGGCGCTGGTGGCCCTGGTGGGTGCCGGGTCGCTGGTTCGCTGCTGGCCGTGCCGGGTGGGCGAGGCGGTGGTGCGGGCGGTGCGACGGGTGCCGCCGTGGGCGATCGCGCTGGCCGCCGGGGTCGCGCTGGCCTGTGGGGCGGCCGTGTATGCGAAAGCCGTGCTCGGGGGCGAGCCGAGCTACCCGGACGCGGCGATCTACCACTTCCAGGCGAAGACGTTGGCATCGGGCCGGCTCACATCGCCGCTCCTGGGGGCCCGCGAGTTCTTCGACCCCTCGGCCTGCCCGTTTCCCTCGGGCACGCCGTTCGCGTTCGCGGAGGGCCGATGGTTCGGGGTGGGGCTGCCCTTCGCGCCGCTGTGCTACGCCGCGGGCGTGGCGGCGGGGGTGCCGTGGGTGGTCGGCCCGCTGCTGGGAGGTGCCGTGGTGTTGGCGGCGTACTTCTTGGCCCGGGAGGTCTTCGGCCGGGGGGCGGCGGCGCCGGCGGCGGCGCTGGCGGCAGTCTCGCCGTGGCTGGTGCTGATGTCGGCGGAGTACCTCACCCACGTGCCCGGTGCGCTGGTGGGGACGCTTTTCGTGGTGGCGGCGTTGCGTGCCATGGACCGCTCGTCGTGGCGTGCCGCGCTGGTGGCCGGTCTGTGCCTGGGGCTCTTGGCGGCCACGCGGCCGGTGACGGCGGTGGGCTTGTGCGCGCCCACGGCGGTGGCCTGGGTGGTGTGGCTGGCGCGGCGCCGCGGGGAGGCTTGGCGCCCCACGGTGGCCTTCGCGGCGGCGCTGGCCGTGCCCCTGGCGGGCATCCTGGCCTACAATGCGGGAACCACGGGCAGCCCTACGACCTTCGGGTATCAACTCGCGGTGGAGGACTGGCAGATGCTCCCGCCGTCGCTGCTGCGGGAGGGCTGGGAGTGGCGACCGGCCCTGGGCCTGGCCAACCTGGCTCAGATGCTGCGGGGGCTGGACCGGGGCTCGATGCGGTGGCCCGTCCCCTGGCTGGGCGCGGCGCTGGGAGCGCTGATCCTGTGGGGGCCGCCTCGGGCCACGCGTCGGCGCGCCTGGGTGCTCGTCCTGGCGCTCACGCCCCTTTCCCTGGCCCTGGCCTACGTGCGGTGGAGCCGGGCGCCGGAAGGCCTGGGCGGTCCGCGCTACGTCTTCGAGGCCCTGCCCGTGGCCGTGGTGCTGGGCGCCGGGGCGCTGGTCACGGTTCGGGAGCGCCTCTTGGCGGGGGGCGCGGGGGCCGAGCGGGCCTCCGCCGTGCTTCTTCTCGGCCTGGGGTTCTGCGCCGTTTACGGGGTCGCGGGGACCGCGGTGTGGGAGCTGCCCCGCTATCGCGCCGCGGCGAAGGAGAATGCGGCGATGTTCGAGGCCATGGAGCGACAAGCAGAGCCGCCCGCAGTGGTCTTCTTCCCCGTGGGCGAGAGCGACCGCCACACCGCGAAGTTCTACCTGCTCGTGGGCCGCAACGACCCTGGGCTGAGCGGCCCCATCGTCTACGCCCGCGACCTGGGTCCCAGGAACCGCCTCCTGGCCAAAGAGCTTCCCGACCGCAACTACTACCGCTGGGACCACGACCGCTCGGCCCTGGTGCCCATCGAGGCGGACGAGACATCCGCAGGAGAGGATCATGAGTGAAGGCGCCGCGCCCGAGGGCCGAGCAGCGGAGGCCCTCCGGCCCCTCCGCGAGAGACGGTCGATCCGGCGATTCACCGACGCGAAGGTGCCGCGCCAGGTTCTGCGGGAGCTGGTCCGCTACGCGACCCTCGCCCCCTCGGCGTGCAACCGGCAGGCCTGGCGCTTCGTGGTGGTGACCGATCCGGAGGTGAAGCAGCGGATCGTGGACGGCGGCGGCTCCGTCCTCATTGCCAAGGCCCCGTGCGGGATTCTGGTGAGCTACGCCAACACCACCCGGAACACCGAGTACCGCGACGAGGTCCAGAGCGCCTCCGCGTGCATCCAGAACCTCCTGCTCGCCGCGCACGCCTACGGCCTGGGTGCCTGCTGGCTGTGCACCCTGCCCCGCAAGGGGCACCTGAGAAGGCTCCTGGGCATTCCCCCCAGCTACTCCCCCGTGGCCTACATCATCCTGGGCTACCCGAGCGCCGCCACCGTCAAGGAGGTGCCCAGGCTCCACTCCGTCGAGGAGCTGGTGGGAGAGAACCGCTTCCCTGCCGCCGCGGCAGAGCCGGGGCCTGGGCGCCTGTCGCTGGCCGTCCAGCGCGCCCTGGTGTGGGTCTACAGGAGGCTGCCCGGGGTTCTGAGACGGCGGTTCGCGAACCGATTCGTGGACCGCAGGCTGACCAAGAAGTTCGACAACTGAGCGGCCCCGCGAGGTGGGCACTGGATGAAGCCCAAACGCCCGAGAAAGTCGAGACGGGCCTCCCGCGCGAGGAACGGCGATGCCGAGCTGGCCTTCTCCAGCGACGAGGTCGAGGCCTTCTGGTCGCGCGTGGCCTGGGAAGAGTACGAGGATGCGCACCAGGTGGTGGACGCTACTCATGCCCAACGGTTCCACATCTCGGTGCCCAGGCTGTCGCTGGCTCCGACGGGCAGGCTGCTGAACCTGTGGTCGAGGCAGGGGGAAGCCATCCCCTTCATTCGCCAGCGGTTCCCCGACGCGGAGCTGGTGAACGCGGAGATTTCCCGGGTGATGCTGCGCCAGGCCGCGGAGCGGTTCCCGCGCGAGACCTTCGTGCCCTGCGATCTCCAGAGCATCGACAGGCCCGACGACCACTTCGGGGCCATCCTGTCGCTGGAGACGCTGGAGCACAGCCCCAGCCCGCAGCGTCTCCTGGACGAGATGTTCCGCGTCCTCGAGCCCGGGGGCCAGTTGGTGCTCACGTGCCCCAGCGTGGCGAGCGAGGTGCACCTGTGGGTGGCGGACCACTTCCTGGGCAACCACGGCGAGGGTCCCCATCGGTTCCCCTCCACGCTGGGGGTCAAGCGGATGCTCCGGCGGGCCGGCTTCCGCCTCGTGGTCCACAGGGCCACGCTGTTCGTGCCTGCGGAGCTGGGCGGGGTCCTGGGGCGGCTCAACGGCCTGTGCGAGCGGCTCTTGCAGTGGTTTCCCGCCAACGAGTTGGGGATCCGGCAGCTCTACGAGGCCCGCAAGCCCACAGGAGGAGCCCGATCGTGAGTAGTGGGGACGAAGTGCAGCCGCACCCCGACACGAACCCGCCGGTGACGGTGATCATCCCGGCCCTCAACGAGGCCGAGGCCATCGGCCAGGTGGTCCGCGAGCTGCGCCAGCGGTACCCCGAGTACGAGGTGCTGGTGGTCGACGACGGTTCCACGGACGACACGGGGGAGATCGCCCGCCAGGCCGGCGCCCGCGTGGTGCGGCACGACTGGAACAAGGGCTACGGGGCCGGCCTGCGCACCGGCTGCCGCGAGGCGCGGGGCGAGGTGGTGTGCTTCTTCGACGCCGACGGTCAGCACCATGCCGAGGACGTCGGTCGCCTGGTCGCCGAGGTCGGGGACTACGACATGGTCGTGGGTGCTCGCACGCGCGACTGCCACGCCCCCTGGCGTCGCCGGCCGGGCAAGCTGGTGCTCCGCTGGTTCGCCAATTTCCTGGCCGGGATGCGGATCCCGGACCTGAATTCCGGCCTGCGGGCCTTCAAGCGCGAAGTGCTGCTCAAGTACCTGCACCTCATGCCCTCGGGCTTCTCCTTCTCCACCACCAGCACGTTCGCCATGCTCAAGAGCGACCGCCCGGTCAAGTGGGTGCCCATCACGGTGGAGCGGCGGGTGGGCACCAGCTCGGTCTCCCAGGTCCGCCACGGGCTCCAGGTGCTGCTGCTCATGCTGCGGCTCACCACCTTGTTCGAGCCGCTCAAGGTGTTCCTCCCGGTGAGCGGCCTGCTGGTGGCCCTGGGGCTATGCTTCTTCGCGGTCTATGCGTCCCAGGGCGTGGGGCTCACCGACGCCACGGTGATGCTCGTGGTCTCGGGGGTGATCGTGTTCATGATGGGGCTGGTGATCGACCAGGTGGCCGCGATCCGCCGCGAGAAACACGAATGAACCGCCCATTCGGTGGGGTGCCGCAGTGAATACGACGCAAGCCCAAGGCCGGGAGGCGCCGGCCACGACCCGCGGGGGCCGGTGGCGGCGGCTGTCGCGGCTGGCCGGCGGCGTGCTGGCGGCGGTGCTGCTGGCCTCGCTGGCCTACGTGGCGGCGCGGCATTGGCGCGCGGTGCGCCAGTATGCGTGGCACGTGCGGCCCGGGCTGCTTGCCCTCTCGTGCGTGTGCCTGGCGGCGGCGCGGTGCCTGAACCCCGCGGGGGTGTGGGGCGTTTTTCGGCTTTTCGGCAAGGCCGTGCCGGTGTCGCTGTGCTGGCGGGCCTACTGCCTTTCGCAGTTCGCGAAGTACGTGCCCGGCGGGGTGTGGTGGATGCTTGCCCGGGCTTATCTCTACGCGCGGTCCGGGGTGGCGGGGGCGACGGGGGGCGTGATGATCGTGGTCGAGCAAGCCCTGTTCATCGCGGGGAGCCTGGTGGTGTTTTTCGTCGCCCTGCCGTGGTTCCCCGGCGTGGGCGGAGGCGGCTGGCTGTGGCTGTGCGTGGGCGCCCTGGTCGCGATGCTAGCCCTGCTCCACCCCCGGGTGGTCTCGTGGGGCTACGCCGTGGTGCAGCGTCGGCTGGACGAGGCTGCAGGGCCGGTGGAGGTGAGCTACCGGGGAATGGTGGGCCTCCTGGCTCTCTACTCGGCGCTGTGGTTGGGCGCGGGGGTGGCTTTCTGCCTGATGGCCGCGTCGGTGACCGCGGTGCCCTGGGGGCACTGGCCGGCGCTGGTCGGGATGTTCGCCGGCGCGTGCGGGCTGGGCTCGATCGTGGCGGTGGCGCCGTCGGGCCTGGGCGTGCGGGAGGGGGGGCTGGCCGCGTTTCTCTCGCTTCTCTACCCGCTGCCCGTGGCGGTGGCTCTGGCGCTGGCGGCCCGGTTGTGGTGGTTCGCCATCGACGTGCTGTTCGCGGGAGGCTCGGTGGGGCTTCTGACGGTGGCCCGTGGGCGGGTGGACTGGCGGGCGGCCGAGCCCCAGGCGACTCCGAAGGAGGGAGCGGGAGCGGAACTGGGTCGGGGACTGTCGTAATGGGCGAAGTGCTGGCCACCAGGCTCCTCGACGAGGTAGACGCCGCCGTCCGGGTGCCCGAGGGCCTGCGCCTGGCGGCCATCACCTGCGACGTCGAGCCCGACTACGGGAACCGCGTGGGCTCCGCCGAGCTGCTGGAGAACGGCCGGCACCTGGACGCCCTGGCTGTCCGCTGCCGCGAGCTGGAGGTTCCGCTATCGGTGTTTGTGGTCACCGGCTATCTGGGGCGCTGCCCGGACCTGGCGCGGGTGATCGCGGAGCGAGGGCCGGACGCCCACGCGCATTCGCACGCGCACGAGAT
Source organism: Candidatus Brocadiia bacterium (assembly GCA_046538415.1). Lineage (GTDB taxonomy): Bacteria > Planctomycetota > PUPC01 > DSUN01 > DSUN01 > JBKHIY01. The sequence continues at coordinate 7,306 of JBKHIY010000033.1, forward strand.
GGCGCGCTACAGGGAGCGGTCGGCCTCGGAGATTCGCTGCTCGCAGGAGGCGTTCGCTGGCTGCTTCGGCCGGCCGGCGCTGGGCTACCGTGCTCCGCAGGGCCTGGTGGTTCCCGGCGATTCGGCGGCGTTGGCGGCGAGCGGCTACGCGTTCAGCGCATCGGTGTTCCCGGCGCGTCGGCGGGGGGTGTTCGACTATCGGGCGCTGCCGCAGGTGCCGTGGCGCTGGCGCAGCGGCGTGGTGGAGCTGCCTTTCGCCTCGACCCTCGGCCGGCGGCGGATGCTCACGCTAAGCTACCTGAAGCTCCTGGGCACGCTCTACTGGCGGCGGGCGCTGCGGCCTGAGCGGCTCCCGCCCGTGCTGGTGATCGACTCCCATCTGCACGACTACTTCGTGCCCCGGGCCTATGGCCGGCTACCGCTGGCCTTCCGTCTGGCCTATCGGCGCAACAAGCATCGGGGCCTGGCGCTGCTGGCGTGGCTGGTAGCCCGGCTCCGCGAGCTGGGCTATCAGTTCTTCTCCATGACCGAGCTCTACCACAGGGTCGCGGGGCTATGAAGATCGTGCTCGTCACCCAGAACGCCCCGATGTACATGCACGCGATGATGGAGCGCCTGCTCGCCCGTCGCGGCGGGGACATCGCGGGGGTGGTGTTCACGCGCTCCCACGGTGGCACCCTGGCCCAGGAGGTCAAGCGCCGCCTGGCCTACTACGGCCTGGCGGCGTTCGTGCAGACGTCGCTCCGCATCCTGCTCAACACGGCCTTGCGGCGTCGGCCGTCCACGGTGATGAAGCGGCACGGGGTCGCCCGCCTCCCGTTCACCGACGTCAACTCCCCGCGGTTCGTCGCGTTCCTTCGCTCCGAGGGCGTGGATGTGTTGCTTTCCATCGCCTCGATGCAGATCTTCCGGGCCGCGGTGCTCGATGCGCCGCGTGTGGCCGCTATCAACTACCACACCGCGCTGCTCCCGCGGCATCGCGGGCGCCAGCCGCTCTTCTACGCCCTCGCTGCCGGCGACGAGAAGACGGGGATCACCATCCACTACATGGACGAGGGCCTGGACACCGGCGACATCCTCCTCCAGCGCGAGGTCCCCATCGAGCCCCAGGACACCCTGCACTCCCTCTACCAGAAGTCCCTGGACGTCGGGGCCGAGGCCCTGCTCGAGGCCCTCCAGCTCCTGGAGGAGGGCCGGGCGCCGCGCACTCCGCAGGAAACGTCGGCGGACAGGCCGAACCGATTCCCCACGCGAGCCGACCGCCAGTGCTTCCGGGCCGCTGGGCGGCGATTCTACTAGGGGTGCGGACGTGGACGAGCGGCAGGGCCCGCAGAGCGCGGCGAAGGGCTCTCCCCGTGGGGGCTCGATCGTCATGCTCCTGGACAATGCCTTCCGGCCCGACCCCCGGGTGGCCAACGAGGCGAGGTCGCTGGCCCAGGCGGGCTACGAGGTGACGCTCCTGGCCTGGGACCGCGAGGGACAGAGGCCCCGCCGCGAGACCTGGCACGGGGTGCGGGTGGAACGCCTGGGGCCGCGCAGCCGCCACCGGCTGGGCTCGCGGCAGGCGGTGTACCTGCTGGGCTTCTGGTGGCGGGCCTTCTGGCGCGTTATCGGACGACGCCCCGATGCCGTCCACTGCCACGACTTCAATACCCTGCCCGCGGGCTGGCTGCTCGCGGTGGTGACCGGCTGTCGGCTGGTCTACGACGCCCACGAGAGCTACGCCGATATGCTGGGCCCGAACGTGGCCGGCTGGATCAAGCGGCTCGTGGCGTGGCTGGAGCGGCGGCTCATCGGCCGCGCCGACGCGGCGCTGACCGTGGGCGAGCTGCTGGCCGAGGAGCTGGAGCGGCGCGGAGCGCGGAGGACGTGGGTGGTGGGCAACTGGAAGTCTTTGGAGGACTTCGACTTCGGCGAGGCGGAGCTGCGGGCCGCGCGGCGCGAGCTGGGCTTCGGCGACGGCCTGCTCGTCAGCTACATCGGCTGGCTGAACGCCGACCGGGGGGTGGCGCCGCTGCTCGAGGCGGCCGGCGAGCTGGAGGGGGTGGGCTTGCTGGTGGGCGGGGACGGGCCGCTGGCCGGGGCGGTGGCCGAGGCGGCGGAGCGGGGCGGGGGGATTCGCTACCTGGGATTTGTTGACCCTGGGCGCATCCCGCTGTATACTTCCGTGTCGGACGTAGTGTATTACGGGTTGGACACTTGCAACCCGAACGCGCGCTACAGTGCCCCGAACAAGCTCTTCGAGGCGCTGGCGGCCGGCAAGGCCGTGGTGTGCAACGACTGCGGCGAGGTCGGTCGCATTGTGCGCCAGGAGGCGTGTGGCCGCGTGGTGCCGGCGCTCAGCCGCCAGGCCCTCGCCGCCGCGCTCGACGAGCTGCGAAACCCCCAGGAGCTGGCCCGCTGCCAGGCCCGCGCTCGCGCCGCAGGCCAGCAACGCTATAACTGGGCGCGCGCGGAGCGCCAGCTCCTGGACCTCTATCGGGCTATCGGCCTCCCGCCTGCCGTGGGCAGGCGCACGGACGGCGCCGAGGAGGATAGCCGGTGAGCCAGGCGGGCTTCGATCTGCGCGGACTCAAGCTCTCGGTCGTAGTCCCCGTCTACAACGAGCGCGATACCGTCGCCGAGGCCGTCCGACGCGTCCAGGCCACCGCCCTGGCCCACGAAATCCTGGTCGTGGACGACGGCAGCACCGACGGCACGCGCGAGGCCCTGGAATCCGTCGGCGGCGAAGCGGTCCGCGTGCTGCGCCATGAGACCAATCGGGGCAAGGGGCGGGCCGTGCGCACCGGCTTCCAGGCGGCCACCGGCGACATCGTGCTCGTCCAGGACGCCGACCTGGAGTACGACCCCGCCGACTATCCCCAGCTCCTGGAGCCCATCGTGGCGGGGCGGGCCGACGTGGTGATCGGCTCGCGGTTCCTCGGCGGCCCCCATCGCGTCCTCTACTTCTGGCACTACGTGGGCAACCGCCTGCTGACCACGCTGTCGAACATGCTCACGAACCTGAACCTGACGGACATGGAGTGCTGCTACAAGGTGTTCCGGGCCGACGTGCTGGCCCGGCTGCGCCTGACCAGCGAGCGCTTCGGCATCGAGCCCGAGCTGGTGGCCCGGGTGGCCAAGCTGGGCTGTCGCATCTACGAGGTGCCCGTCAGCTACCACGGCCGCGACTACGCCGCGGGCAAGAAGATCACGTGGAAGGACGGCCTGGCGGCCATCTGGCACATCCTGCGCTTCGCCCTGGCGCGCCCCCCGCGGGGTCAGGCCGCCAGGCCCGAGAAAGGGGACCGGGCATGAGCGCCGTCCGCCATCGCGGCGTCTGGCTGCTGCTCGCCGCGCTCCTGCTCGTGGCCCTCCGCCTGCCCGGCTTCCGGATTCCCATGGACCAGGACACCGGCTGCTACGCCTACGTGGGCTGGACGTGGGCCACGGGGGGCCTTCCCTACCGCGACGCGTGGGACCACAAGCCGCCCGCTATCTACCTGATTCCCGCGACCCTCACCGCGGCGGTCGGCGAGCCCACGGCGAATGCCCTGCGGGCCTGCTCCGTGGGCCTGGGGGTGGGGACTCTGCTGCTGGTCTTCGCCATCTCCCGGCGGCTGTTCGACGAGGCCGTGGGGCTTGCCGCGGCGGCGGTCTACGCGGTGGCCAGCAGCGGGGTGCTGATGACCCGGGAGACGCTGGAGACGGAGCAGCCGATGGTCTTCTTCTGCCTCCTGGCCGTGTGGTTGATGGTGGTGGCGGACCGCCGCTGGCGGTGGTGGGTGCTGGCCCTGGCGGGCCTGAGCGCGGGGGCCTCGATGATGTTCAAGCCCGTCTCCGCGCCGGTGCTCGGCCTGGCGTTCCTGTGGCTGGTGGGCCGGCAGTGGGCCGGGGAGGCCGCGGCCCGGCGGACCGTCCAGGCGGCGGCCCTGGTGGGCGGCGGGGTGGTGGCCGTGCCCGCGGCGTTCGCCGGCTACTTCGCCGCGGTGGGGATTCTGGGCGACGTGCGGGGCGCGATGGCCTACAACTTCGTCTACCAGGCCACGGCCGAGCACGCGGGCGTGGTGGCCAACGCGCGGCTGTTCCTGAGCAACGTGACCTACTCGCGGCTGCGGGAGTTCGGGCCGGAGCAGGCGTGGCTGGTGCTGCTGGCGGGGGTGGGGTTCCTGGTGGCGCTGGTGCGGTGGCGGGGTCCGGGCCTGGTGCTCCAGGTGCTGTGGGTGGTGGGCGCGGGTCTGGGCGTGGTGGGCGCGGGCCGCTTCTACGCCTACTACTTCGTGCCGCTGTGCGCCGCGCTGGCTCCCCTCGGGGGCGTGGCGGCGGTGTGGGTGGTGCGCGGGCTGCGAAGCGCGCGGCCCTGGCCCGCGAAGGCGGGCCTGGCGGGCGTCGCCGCCCTGGTGGTCGCGGCCCTGGCGGCGGGCGTGTGGCGCGACGTCAAGCTCTACCGCCAGCTCGTGAGCCCCCAGCACACCAACGTGATGCTGGCCCGCCTGGCGAAGACCATCCGGAGCGATACGGAGCGGGCCGACTGCATCTTCGTGTGGGGCACGCGCCAGCAGGTCTACGTGCAGGCCCGCCGCCGGGCGCCCACGCGTTACACCTACGACGCGCCGTTCCGCGACCGGGAGGCGGCCCGCCGCTTCTTCGGAGAGGGCATCTTCGAGGAGCTGGCCCAGGCCGTGCGGGCCGGGCGCTGCCCCTACGTGCTGGTGACCGACCTTCGGGCCCTGGAGGGCTTCGACGCCCTGGCCGACCTGCTGGCGAGCGACTACCGGGAGGTGGCGAGGGAGCAGCGAGGGCCCATGGTCACGTGTCTGTATCGCCGCCGGGAGGCCACCGAGGCAGGGGAAGCGACGTGAGGCACCTCCGCCGAGCGGGCAAATGGCTGGCCGTCCTGATCAGCGCGGTGCTCATCTTCGTCGTCTTCCGGGGGGTGGACTGGGAGGGGATGCGCGAGGCCTTCCGCCGCGCCAACTACCTGGTGGTCCTCCTCGGCGCCTCGATAGGGCTGTGCGGCTTCGTGGTCCGGGCCTTCGGCTGGCGCTACCTCCTGGCGCCGGTGGCCAGGCTGCGGGGCCTGCGGCTGTTTCCCCCCGTGGCCATCGGCTACATGGCGAACAACCTGTTCCCCGCCCGCCTGGGGGAGCTGGTGCGGGCCTACGTGGTGGGCCGTCGGGAGGACGTGAGCAAGAGCAGCGCCCTGGCCACGATCGTCATCGAGCGGATTTTCGACGGGCTCACGCTGCTGCTCATCCTCGCCGCGGTGTCCATCTTCTTCGAGTTCCCGCTCTGGGTCCAGCGGGGGGGCTGGCTGGTGGCCGGGGTGTTCCTGGGCCTGGCCGTGGGCCTGGCCGTGGTGGCGCTGAAGCTGCCGCTGGGCCTGCGGCTGGTGGACGCGACGCTGGGCCGGTGGCTGCCCCCCGCGGGGGAGAAGGTGAAGGCCTGGCTGACGTGCTTCGTGGCCGGTCTGGACATCGCCCGCCACTGGCCCGACGCCCTGGTGGCCTTCGCCCTGTGCCTGGTGCGGTGGCTGTTCGAGGCGTGCATCTACCTGTCGGTGGTCCGTGCCCTCGGCCTGGACGTGCCGTTGCACGGGGCGCTGTTCGTGATGGTGGTGGTGAACATCGCGACCATGGTGCCTTCGGCGCCCGGCTACCTGGGGGCGGTGCAGTTCGGGTGCTGGGCGGCGCTGTCGGTATTCGGGGTAGAGAAGACGATGGCCGCGGCCTACTCGGTGCTCCTCCACGCGGCCATTTGGTTCCCCATCACTCTCACGGGCATCGCGTGTATGCTGCGCATCCATGTGGGCTTCGGCGCCCTGCGCCAGCAGGAGGCTCCGGCCCAGTCGCCCCTTGTGGAGGTGGGATCCCCCGATGTGTGCTGAGCCGCGGCCGCGTCTGCCCAGCCTCTCCATCTTCTTCCCCTGCCACAACGAGGAGGAGAACGTGGAGCGGGTGGTGCGCCGCGCCCTGGAGGTGGGCCCTACGGTGGCCGACGACGTGGAGGTGATCGTGGTGGACGACGGCAGCCGCGACGGCACGAAGGCCATCGCCGAGCGGCTGGCCGGGGAGGACCGGCGGGTGCGGCTCGTCCACCACCCTCGGAACCGGGGCTACGGGGGAGCCCTGCAATCGGGCTTCAAGGCCGCCACGAAGGACTATGTGTTCTTCAGCGACGGCGACGGCCAGTTCGACCTGGGCGAGCTGCCCAGGCTCGTCGAGCTGATGGCGGACGGGGAGTGCGACCTGGCCCTGGGCTTCCGCCTGAAGCGGGCCGACCCTTTCATCCGCTCGCTGAACGCCGGGCTCTACAAGAGCCTCATCCGCCTGCTCTTCGGGCTGAAGGTCCGGGACATCGATTGCGCGTTCAAGCTCATTCGCCGCTCGGTCTTCGAGCGCGTCTCCGTGGAGTCCGAGGGGGCCCTGGCGAGCGCCGAGCTGCTCATCAAGGCCCGCAAGGCCGGCTTCGGGATGCGGGAGGTGGGGGTGCACCACTACCCGCGGCAGGCCGGCGAGCAGAGCGGGGCCGACCTGAGGGTGATCCTCCGCACGTTCGTGGAGATCGGGCGCCTTTGGGGGCAATTGCGGTGAGAATCGCGGTGATCGGCGCGGGCATCACGGGGCTCACGGCTGGCCACGAGCTGGCCAAGGCGGGCCACCAGGTGACGGTGCTCGAGAAGGAGCCCGTGCCCGGCGGCCTGATGGCGTCGTTCCCCTTCGCGGGCACGCAGCTCGACCGGGTCTATCATCACATCTTCGTGCACAGCCTGGCCACCCTGGAGCTGTTGGACGAGCTGGGCCTGGGGGGCGAGATGGAGTGGGGGGTGGCGCCCTCGGGCTACTTCCACGACGGGCGGGTCTACCGCCTGGCCAGCGCGTGGGACCTCCTTCGGTTCCGCCCCTTGCGCCCCTGGGAGCGGGTGCGGTTCGGCCTCAGCATCCTGCGTGCCCAGCGGATCCACGACTGGCGGCCGCTGGACCGGGTGACGGCGAAGGAGTGGCTGGAGTCCACCTGCGGGCGCCGCGTGTACGCGGTGATGTGGGAGCCGCTGCTGCGCTCGAAGTTCGGCGACGCCTACGACCGGGTCTCCGCTGCCTGGTTCTGGTACAAGCTCCACCAGCGCGGGGGCAAGCGGGGTGGGCCGGAGCGGCTGGGCTACCTGCGCGGCAGCTACGGGCGCCTGGCCGATGCCCTGGTCGAGGCCATCGAGGCGCGGGGGGGCCGCGTGGCCCTGGACAGCCCCATGGAGCACCTGGCCTGGGGCGGCGGGACGCTGCGGGTCACGACGCCCCGGGGCGAGGAGGTCTACGACCGCGTGCTGGTGACCGCGGCGCCCCCCGTCCTCCTGGGCGCGGCGCCCGACCTGCCCGAGGCCTATGGCGAGAAGCTCGCCGCCATCGAGTACACGGCCAACCTGTGCGTGGTGATGGCCCTCGACCGCCCCTTGAGCGACATCTACTGGCTGAACATCAGCGACGCCCGCTTCCCCTTCGGCGGCATCATCGAGCACACCAACCTCATTCCCCCCGAGCGCTACCAGGGCTACCACGTGGCCTACCTGACCCGCTATCTCCCCACCGACGACCCGCTCTATGCGATGTCCGACGCCCAGCTCCTGGAAAGCTACCGCCCCTTCCTGGAGCGGGTGGCCCCCGGCTTCGACCCCTCGTGGGTGCGGGAGATGTACGTCTTCCGCTCCGACTACGCGTCGCCCGTCACCCCCGTGGGCTACGCCCAGCGGGTGCCCGAGCTGGCCTCGCCCGTCGAGGGACTCTACCTGGCCACCATGAGCCACATCTATCCCCAGGACCGGGGCGTGGACTGCGGTGTGATCCTGGGGCGGGAGGTGGCGGCACGCATCCTCGCCGACGCCAGCGACGCCAAGAGTGAGAGCCTGGCATGTACCTCATCCTCGGGGCCGGCCTCGCCGGCCTGAGCACGGCCTACCACCTGCTGCGCGGCGGGTGCCGCGCCTGGCGCCTCTACGAGCGCGAGGAGCGGCCCGGCGGACTCTGCCGCTCGGAGACCGTCGACGGGTTCACCTTCGACCGCACGGGCCATTTCCTCCACCTCCGCGAGCCCAGGATGAAGCAGGTGACCTCCCGGTGGCTGGGCGAGGAGCTCGACGAGGTGGTGCGAAGCTCCTGGATCTACTCGAAGGGAACTTTCACCCGCTACCCCTTCCAGACCAATACCTATGGCCTGCCCATGCCCACGGTCAAGGAGATCCTCCTGGGCTACATCCAGGCCCGCTACGAGGGCGTCGAGCTGCCCCGCGAACCGGTGGACGACGAGGGCCTGCCCAAGCCGGCCCGCAGCTTCGAGCGCTGGATCTACGAGACCTTCGGGCCGGGCATCGCCAAGCACTTCATGGTGCCCTACAACGACAAGCTGTGGGGCGTCCACCCCCGCTTCCTCACCACCGAGTGGATGGGCCGCTACGTGCCCCCCGCTCCCCTCGAGCAGGTCGTCGAGGGAGCGCTCACCGACCAGACCTCCAGCGTGGGCTACAACGCCACCTTCCGCTATCCGCGCCACGGCGGCATCGAGACCCTGGTGCGGGCACTCGCCGAGCGCGTGGGGCGCATCGAGCTGGAGGCCGAGGCCATGGCCATCGACCCCCGCCGCCGCCGGGTGACCTTCGCCGACGGCTCGACCGCCGACTACCAGGCCCTGGTGAGCACCCTGCCCCTGCCCGAGCTGGTGGCCCGCCTGCGCCGCGCGCCCCAGCGCGTGCGCCAGGCCGCGGCCCGGCTCCGCTCCTCCTCCGTCTTCGCCGTGAACCTCGGGCTGCGCTGCGACCGCACCGAGGGGCGCCACTGGGTCTACGTGCCCGAGCGACGCTACAACTTCTACCGCATCGGCTGCTTCTCCAACGCGGCGCCCGCCATGGCCCCCCGCGGCCAGAGCGCCGTGTGGGCCGAAATGTCCTACACCGCCCGCCGGCCCATCGACCGCACCGAGGCCCGCCGCAAGGCCATCGAGGGGCTGCGCGACATCGGCTTCCTCCGCTCGAAGCGCGACATCGAGGCCGAGTGGCTGCTCGACATCCCCTACGCCTACGTGACCTACGACGCCCACCACGCCCAGGCCACCCGCACCATCCACCGCTACCTGGGCCGCCACGACATTTACTCCATCGGGCGCTACGGCCGGTGGGAGTACTCCTCGATGGAAGACGCCCTGCTCCAGGGCCGCGACCTCGCCCGCCGCCTCCTCGGCCAGCGGCCCGCCGACCCCCGAACCTCCCGTGAGGACGCCACGCGATGACCCAGGACGACCAGGCCACCCCCGACGTCTCCATCCTCATTCCCATCTACAACGAGGAGCAAATCCTCGAGCAGTCGGTGCGCGACATCGTCCAGGGCGTCGACGCCCTGGGCATCTCCTACGAGCTGGTGCTGTGCGAGAACGGCAGCCGCGACCGCACGGTCGAGATCGCCCAGCGCCTGTGCCAGGAGCTGCCCCAGGTGCGCCTCGAGCGCTACCCCGAGCCCAACTACGGCGGAGCCCTGCGGGCCGGCATCCTGGGCGCCCGGGGCGAGCACGTGGTGTGCTTCGAGATCGACTTCTACGACGTGCCCTTCGTCGAGATCGCCCAGGTGCTGCTCAAGAAATACGACGCCGTGATCGGCTCCAAGCGAGCCCGCGGGGCACGCGACCGCAGGCCCCTGGTCCGCCGGCTCATCACCCTCGGCTTCAACACCTTCCTCCGACTGGCCTTCAAGTTCACGGGCACCGACACCCACGGCATCAAGGCCTTCCGCGCCGACCCCGCCAAGGCCATCGCACAAGGATGCCAGACCGACCGCGACGTCTTCACCACCGAGCTGGTCATCCGCATGGAGCGGGCCGACCTGCGCATGTGCGAGCTGCCGCTGGAAATCGAGGAGCGACGACCCGCGCCCGTCAATATCCTCCGACGCGTGCCCGGCACGCTCAAAAACCTGTGGCGGCTGTGGAAAGCCACCCGGGGCATCAAGAAGCCCGAGCACGCCCTCGAACCCGTCACCGCCAACCAGGCCCAGCACTGAGCCACCGCGCGCCTCGCCGGGAGCCACGGACATGGGCCACGCCCACCGCCAAGTGCCCAATGCCCTCACCGTGGACGTCGAGGACTGGTACCACTCCGTCCTCGAGGTCCCTCCCAGCGAATGGGCGGAGTGCGAGGACCGCATCCGCCCCGCCACCGACCGCCTGCTGGCCTGCCTGCGAGCCCATGGCGCCCGGGCCACCTTCTTCGTCCTCGGCCACGTGGCCGAGCACCATCCCGACCTGGTGCCCGCCATCGAGGCGGAGGGCCACGAGATCGCCTGCCACGGCTACGCCCACCGCCTGGTCTACGAGCAGGGCGAGGAGGCGTTCCGCGACGACCTGCGCCGCGCCCTGGACCTCCTGGGCGCCCAGGCCAGCGGCCGCGTGCGCGGCTTCCGCGCCGCCTACTGGTCCATCACCCGCGACTGCGCCTGGGCCCTCGACGCGGTGGCGGAGGCGGGCCTGGCCTACGACTCGAGCATCTACCCCACGCGAACCAGCCTCTACGGCATCCCCGACGCGCCGCGGGAGCCCTGCCGCCTCCAGACCCCGGGGGGGCGGGAGCTGGCCGAGTTCCCGCCCTCGGTGCTGCGCTTCCCGGTCCGCAACGTGCCGTTCGCGGGGGGCATCTACCTGCGGCTTCTGCCCTACTGGGCGGTGCGGTGGGCGATGCGGCGGTTTCGCCGGGCGGGCCGGCCGGCCCTGGTCTACATCCACCCGCCGGAGTTCGATCCGGGGAAGCCGCGCCTGCCGCTGCCCTTCGCGAGGCGGGTGCTCCACTACGCGCGGCTGGAGTCGCTGGGGGAGAAGGTGCCGCGGCTGCTCTCCGACTTCGCTTTCGTGCCCCTGGGCGAGCTGCTGGAGCGGCTGGGCGGGCCGTCCGCCCTGCCGTCCTGGTCGCTCGACGCCGCACCGGGCCAGGGGGGAGCGACGCCATGAGCGCTGAGGCGGGGGCCCCGACTGCCGCTGCCGCGCCACGCCCCGAGCCGCCGCTGCGCCTCGGCCGGGCCGCACTCGCCGTGCTGGGCGTGGCCGTGGTGGCCATCGGCGTGCGCCTGCCCTCCTTCAGCTTCCCCATGGGCTACGGTGCGGGCAAGGTGGGCTACGTGGGCCGCCGCTGGGTGGCGGGCGAGGTGCCCTATCGCGACGTGTGGGACTACCAGGCGCCGGGCCTCTACCTGGTGGGCGGGGTGGTGGTGCGGGCGCTGGGCCCCTCGCCGGTGGCGTGCCGTGCGGCGATGGTGGCCTTCGACCTGGGGACCCTGGCGCTGGTCTACCTCTTCGCGCGCTCGTGGTGCCGGCGTCGCGACGCGGTGGCCGCGGCGGCGGTGTGCGCCCTGTTCGGGGGCGGCGTGCTGGTCCAGGGCGACTGCCTGGGCTCGTGGCCGCCGATGACCTTCCTGGTGGCCGCCTCGATGGTCGCGGCCCAGCGCTCGGAGGCCCGGCGATGGGGCTGGCTGGTGGCCGGCGGCCTGGCCGCGGGCGCCGCCATCACCGTCCAGCCCGTGGCCGCGATCTACCTGGTGGGCCTGGCGGGCTGGGTAGTGCGGGCCGGCCGCCCCGGCCGGCGCCTCTCCCGCTTCCTGCTGCGGCCCATGGCCCTGGTGCTGGGGGCCGCGCTGCCGGTAGGCGGCTTCGTCCTCTACTTCTGGCTCCAGGACGTTCCCCGGGACACGGGGTCCTTGGACGCCTTCTGGCGGAGCGCGGTGGTCTACAACGCGTGGTACGTGTGGCTGCCCAACCTGGGGACCTTCGTCCGTGAGAGCCTGCCCGCGGTGCGTGCCCTGGCGCCCGAGCAGGGGGCGCTGTGGCTGTTCGCGGTGGGCTGGGTGCTCCACGCCTTCTCCCAGGGCTTCCGCCGGGAGAGCGGGCTCACGGCCCTGTGGGGCCTGCTCGCCCTCCTGGCCGCGGCGTCGCGGCGGAAGATGTATCCCGTGGACTTCCACCAGACGGTGCCTCCCCTGGCGGTGGCGGCGGGCCTGGCCCTGATGAACCCCTCGGAGCCGTTCCTCCAGCGCGACCGGCGGGGCCGGCTGGAGAGCCGCAGCATCCTGCTCCTGCTGTTCGCCGCGGCCCTGGCCTTCGGCTTCATCTACGCCGAGCGCCGCACCTACGTCCGGGGCGCCCGGGGCGAGCGCTACAGCGCGGCCAAGGCGGCGGCACGAGTGGCCCGCCTCATTCGCGCCCGCACCACGGCGTGGGACGCCATCTACGTGTGGGGCGACGCCCCCCAGATCTACGTCCTCGCCGACCGCCCCGCGGCCCATCGCATCTTCTGCAAGCGCCCCCTGGAGAGCCGCGAGGTGCTCCAGAACTTCTTTCACCCCCGCGTGGTCGACGAGATCTTCCAGACCCTCATCGAGGCCCAGCCCTGCTACTTCGTGACCACGGAGGAGGCGTTCAACACCGAGGAGCACATCGCCCGCTTCACCCGCGGGCGCTACCTGCCCTGGGGGCCCATCGTGGAGGCCGAGGACGTGTGGTTCGTGATCTTCGCCCGCCGCGACCGGGCGCAGCTCGAGCTCCCCGGCTCAGGGCTTCCGCCCCCGTAGCCGCCGCCACTGGCGGCGCGCCCAGAAGCGCACCAGCTCCCACACCGCCCGGGCGATCACCCCCGGGCGCCCGCAGCTCGCCCGTCCCGCCCGCCGGGGCACGTAGCCCACCTCCACCTCCTCCAGGCGGTAGCCCAGGTCGCGGGCCTTGATCAGGATCTCCGCGGTCAGGAACACCCCCCGCGACTCCAGCGTCATCCCCTCCAGCACCTCGCGGCGGTAGCGGTGGATGTAGTTGAACTGGCGCAGCGGCATGCCGAAGAGCAGGCGGATGAGCGCGATGTTGACCGCCGAGACGAGCTTGCGGAAGGCCGAATAGTCGCGGCGGTCGGAGCGCAGGCCCACCACCACGTCGGCCTCGCTGTCGAAATACTTGTGCAGGTCACGGAGGTCCATCGCCAGGTCGGCGGGGATGAACATCACGGAGTCGCCGCGAGCGGCCCGCAGGCCGGTGGCCACGCCCGCTCCGGGCCCCAGGTTGCGGGGGTGGCGCAGCAGGCGGAGGGCAGGGTCGCGGTCGGCCAGCTCCCGGGCCACGGCGGCGGTGCGGTCCGTGCTCGCGTCGTCCACCACCAGCAGCTCGTAGGCGACGCCCAGCTCGCGGAGCCTGGCCGTCAGGGCCTCGACCGTGGGCTCGAGGTTGGCCTCTTCGTTGTAGGCGGGCATCACCACGGTGAGGTCGGGCGGCAGGTCGGGCTCGGGGGGCACCACGGGGCCTCCTGGTCGGCTGGGCTCAGCGGCGGCGCAGGAGCCGTGCGGGCACGCCGGCGACCACGGCGAAGGGCTCGACGTCCTCGGCCACCACGGCGCCGGCGCCCACGATGGCCCCTCGCCCCACGGTCACGCCGGGGAGCACGACGGCGCCCGCCCCCACGTCCGCGCCGTCCTCGATGGACACGGGGGCGAAGTCCAGCTCGGTGTGGAGCACGGGCCGGCGGCGGTCGTCGGCCCGGTGTTGCGAGGTGAGCACGGCCACGTGGGGCCCGATGCCCACGGCGCGACCTACGCTCAGGCCCCCGGCGCTGTGGAGGAAGCAGCCCTGGCCCACCCAGGTGCCCTCGCCGAGGGTCATCCGCCCCTTGTAGTAGCCCTTGAGGATGGCGTTGTGGCCGACGTAGACCCGGTCCCCGATCTCGATGGTCTCGGGATGGAAGACCAGGACGCCCGGCTCGAAGACCACGCCCTCGCCCAGGCGGGCGAAGTCGCGGGGGCGGAACTGCCCCGTGCCGTGGCTGCGCGGCGGGCGGCCCCTCGAGAAGTCCAGCTCGTCGTCAGGCATTGCGGAGGGCCTCCGCCACCTGGTCCACCGCCTCCTCGCCCATCCCCGCGTAGAGCGGCAGGGCGAGGGTGCTGCGGCTGAGGGAGTAGGCCACGGGGCAGTCGGCGGGCTCGGCCCCGTAGGCCCGGCGATAGTAGTCGAGGGCGTTGAGGGCGTAGGTGCCGATGGTGGTCTCCACCTCCCGCTCGCGGAGGGCGGCGATGAGGGCGTCGCGGTCGCGGTCCGCCGACACGGTGACGACGTAGGACTGGTAGACGTGCCCCCGGTCCTGCGGCTCGGCGGGCGGGGTGAGCCAGGGGATGGGCTCGAGGGCCTGTCGGTAGCGTGCGGCGAGGCGGCGGCGGGCCGCGATGGCTCCCTCGAGCTTGCCCAGCTGCACGAGGCCGATGGCCGCCTGGAAGTCGGTGAGGCGGTAGTTGAAGCCTGGGGCGATGCACTCGACGCGGCCCTGGCGGCGCTCGAGGCCGTGGTTGCGCAGGGCGCGGAGGCGGCGGGCCAGCTCCCCGTCCCCGGTCACCACCATTCCCCCCTCGCCGGTGGTCACGGCCTTGCGGGGATGGAAGCTGAAGCAGCCCATCCGCCCCAGGGTGCCGCAGGGCCGCCCCTGGTAGTCGGCCCCCAGGGCACACGCCGCGTCCTCGACCACCGCCAGGCCCCGCTCGGCGGCGAGAGCGAGGATGGGCTCGAGGTCGGCCGACAGCCCGAAGGGATGGACGGGCACGACGGCCCGCGTGTGCTCGCTCACCCGCTCGGCGGCCCGCCGGGGGTCCATGGCGTAGGTGCCGGGGCGGACGTCGACCAGCACGGGCTGTGCCCCGCAGAGGGCGGCGGCGTTGCCCGTGGCGGGGAAGGTGAAGGCGGGCACCAGCACCTCGTCGCCAGGCCCGATGCCCAGGACGGTGAGGGCCAGGTGGAGGGCCGCGGTGCCCGAGGAGCAGGCCACGGCATGGGCCACGCCCAGCCGCCGGGCCACGGCGGCCTCGAAGGCGGCCACCTGCTCGCCCTGGACGAGCATGCCCGTGGCGAAGACGGCGCGCACCGCCTCCAGCTCCTCCTCCCCCACGTCGGGCACGGTCAGGCGGATCATCTCGCCTCGCCCTCGGCGTCCATCTCCTGGCGGTACCACGCGGCGGTGCGGCGCAGGCCCTCCTCGAGGTGGACCTTGGGCTCGTAGCCCAGCTCGCGCCGCGCCTTCTCGATGTTCGGCATCCGAAGATCCACGTCCACGTAGGGCTTGGGCACGAAGACGATGGGGGAGGCGGAGCCGCAGGCCCGCAGCACGGCCAGGGCCAGGCCGTAGACCGTCACCGTGCCCCGCGGGTTGCCGATGCTGAAGCACTGGCCCACCGCCTCGCCCCGCTCCAGGCACAGCATCAGGCCGTCCACGAGGTCGCTGATGTAGCACCAGGAGCGGATCTGATCGCCGTCGCCGTGAATCTGGAGCTCGAGGCCGCGCAGGGCGCGGGTGACGAACACGTGAATGGCCCCCTCGCCCACCTGGCGGGGGCCGTAGACGTTGAACGGCCGGACCACCACGGTGGGCAGGCCGCGCTCCTTGTGGTAAGCGTGGCACAGGTGCTCGCCGGCCAGCTTGGAGACGGCATAGGTCCACCTGGCCTCGCCCACGGCGCCCAGGTGGGTGGTGGCCTCCTCGCCCATCTTGTAGGCCTGGGCGCCGAAGACCTCGCTGGTCGAGAAGTCGACGAACCGCTCGCAGCGCTCCAGCCCCGAGGCCGCCTCCAGCGCGTGGTAGGTGCCCAGCATGTTCACCTGCATCGTGGCCACCGTGTTGCGGAGCACGGTGTCCACCCCCGCGATGGCCGCGGCGTGGACGAACACCTGGTGGCCCCGCGCCGCCCGGGCCAGGCGCTCGGCCTCCAGCACGTCGCCCCGGACCACCCGCACGCGGGGATGCTCGGCCAGCCCGGTGCCCGCCAGGGCGTTGCGGCGGAAGTTGTCGTAGACCGTCACCTCGTTGGCGCCCACCAGGCGCTCGATGAGGTGCGAGGCGATGAACCCCGCGCCCCCGGTCACGAAAACCCGCTTGCCCTCGATGGCCATGGCACCGCTCCCGTGCGCCCGCTGCTCGGCGGCAGGCGACATTATAGGGCGCCTTCCGGCGGGCTGTCAACGGAGCCCCGGCCGCCCCTCAGGCCTCCCACTCGTCGGGGGGCGGGGGCTTCCAGGCGAGCACGTGGTGCTGGGGCAGCACGGGCTTGGCCACGGCCCCCAGGACCCGCCGGAGCAGGCCCCCCAGGCCCGCACGGGGCACGAAGGCGCGAATGGCCCACGAGCCGCCGAACGTCTGGCGAAGCAGCCGTCGCAGCTCGAAGACCGACAGCAGGCGCTTGCCCCGGTAGGCACGGCCCCGACGCCACCGCACGTAGGGCTCCATCCACCGACGGGGCAGCCAGCCCACGCCCCACAGCCGCACGTGCGGCTCCCGAGTGAGCACGGTGAAGCGGTTGGGCGAGTTGAGGAAGAGCGCCCCGCCGGGCCGAAGTGCCCGCTGGGCCTCGGCCAGGAAGGCGCGGGGGTCGGGCAGGTGCTCGATCACGTCCGTCGCGTTCGCCAGGTCCACCGCCCCCTCGCGCAAGGGCAGGGCGGTGGCCGAGGCGCACACGAACGCCACGTTGTCCAGCCCCGCCTCCGCGAAGCGCTTGCGGGCCAGCAAAAGGTCGGTGAGCAGGATGTCCAGGCCCACGGCCAGGCGGGCGCGGCGGGCCAGGGCGAAGACGGCGCTGCCCATCCCGCAGCCCACGTCCAGGGCCACCCCCCGGGGCCGCAGCGCCACGCCGAGGGCGCGGGCCGTGCGGGCGATCGCCTCGTAGCGGCGCTCGCCGCGGGCCGGGGCCCGCTCCTCGTGCTCCAGCCACAGGCGGTCCAGCTCGTCGGGCCGGTCGGGGTGGAGCAGGCTCCACAGCTCGCGGTAAGAGCGGGTCGGCCACAGGTCCATGACCTTGCGGCAGACCTCGCCGTGGCGGGGCCGGTCCGGCGGATGGTCGCGGAAGTCGGGCACCCCGTGGACCAGCTCGTAGGCGCGGTCGCAGGCGGGGCAGAGGAGGGCGTCGGCCCGGGCGCGCAGCTCCCCGTGGCAGGCCGGGCAGCGGAGGAGGTCGAGCAGTTCCACGTGCATTGCGGGCCGGCAGTGCGGGCCTGGGAGCGGGGCAGCCACCACGGGGCGCGGCGAGCATACCGCCCCGGCGCCAGGCTGTCAAGCGAGGCCGCGAGCGGCGCCCGACCCGCCGTCTCACCCACGCCGCGGCGGGGGCTCCCGGGCGTGGCGAGAAATGCAGGGCCGTGGCGAGAAATGCAGGGCCGGCGAGCGGCGATGGCCGGGGGGGCGCCTGCCCGAGCCGCCGGCCCGCGGCCGGCCGGCCCCGCCTCGGACCTATACGACCTATAGGACCTATAGGTCCTATTCGTCGCGGCAGGCGCTTACAGCGCCGGGGTGCCGAGCGGGGGGGCATGGAATTTTCTCGGAGCCGTAAGCGCCTGTCGTTTCGATGGTTAAGGGCTTCGGGAAAAACTTTTTCGCGAATTTTACAATTCTTTACGGCCGCAAAGAGGGGGGGCTTCGGTTTGTAGGGGTAGAGGGGAAGGGGCCGGAGGGTCGGGGCCTCGCTCCCCGCGTGGGGGCTGGCGCCGCTTCGGAGGCCGTGAAGGGGGGCGGGCCGAAGCTCCCGGCGAGCCGCTGCCCCGCGGGACGCCGGCGGGAGTGTCGGCTTGCGCCCCGGGCGACGGGACGGGCGAAGGTCTTGGCGCGGCGAGGCTTGCGAAAGGGCGTGGGGCGTGGTATGCTACCCTGCGGCGATGGCCGAGAGGCGGGCCGAGTGTGGCCGGCCCGCCTCGTCCCCGTGCACCCCCCGACGGCTTTTCTTCCCGGCTCGGAGAGATTCCCCATGGACAGCGCGGCGACGGAGGGCACGGCTTCGGCCCGGCGCGGCGCGGCGGCGGGCCGCCGGGTCGCGACGGCGATGCTCTGGGCGCTGGTGGTCGTGGCGGCGACGGTGGCGTTGCGAATCCCGTCGTTCCGCCTGCCGCTGGACCAGGACGGGGCGGTTTTTTGCTACGTGGCCCGCACCTGGGCGGAGGGGGGCCTGCCGTATCGGGACGCGTGGGATCACAAGCTGCCGCTGATCTACCTGGTCTACCGGGGGCTGTTCGCGGTGGGCTCGTCGGCTCCCGGGGCGGTGAATGCGACGCTTCGCGCGGGGGCGGCGGCGTGCGACGCGTTGACGGCGCTGGTGGTGCTTGCGGTGGGCTGGCGGCTGTTCGGGCGCGGGGCGGGGGTGGCCGCGGCGCTGGCCTTCACGGTCTTCGCGGGGCTGCCGGTGATGCAGTCGGAGGCTCTCCAGCCGGAGCGTCCGATGGTGCTTTTCACTGCGGGGGCGGTACTTGCGGCGGTGGGCTACGCCCGGTCGCGTCGGCTGTGGCAGGCGGGGCTTTGCGGTCTGCTCTTCGGCCTGGCCCTGGCGACGAAGCAGGTGGCGGCTCCCGTGGGGGTGGCGGTGTGGGCGTGGCTCACGTGGGCGGTCTTGCGCGACGAGGGGCGGGCGGGGCTTCGGCGTGCGGCGGCCCACTCGGCGCTGCTGCTGGTGGGGGCGGTGGTGCCGTTCGCCGCGGTGGCCGGCTACTTCGCGCTCCGGGGGGCGTTCGAGGACTTCTGGACGTGCACCTACACGTTCAACGTCTTCTACGCGCGGGAGCATCGCAAGGGCATGCTGGTAGAGGGCTTACGCCAGATGGTGGGGGCCAAGCTCTACGACCACGCCTTCCTCTGGGCCGCGGGGGCCGGGGGCCTGGCGGTGGCCCTGGTGCGGCGGCGGAGCCGTCGGGCCGGGGCGCTGGCCGCGCTGTGGGTCGGCGCGACGTTCCTCGGCCTCTTCCTGCCCGGCCAGTTCGCCCACTACTACTACCTGCCCACGCTGCCGCCCCTGGCGTTGGCCTCGGGGGTGGGGCTGGCGGCGCTGTGGGGCTTCGCCCGCGGCCCCGCGCCGCGGGCATTGCGGGTGGGCCTGGGCGGCGGGTGCGCGCTGGTGCTGGTGGGGCTGCTGGCCTTCGCGGTCAAGCGCGGCTACGGCCCGGGGGGCCACTACGCCCAGATCACCTCGCCGCGGGCCACCGACGTGGTGGTGGCCCGGGTGGCGAAGTGGCTGCGAGCCCACACCGAGGAGGGCGACCGGCTCTACATGTGGGGCGGGCGCCCCCAGATCTACGTCCTCTCGGGCCGCAGGAACGCCTGCCGCTACCTCTACAATTTCTACTACGGCCTGCCCAAGGAGCAGGCGTATCACTACCAGGAGGCGAAGCTTGCGGAGATCATCGCGGCCCTCGAGGAGCACCAGCCGCCCTACATCGTGGTGACCGATCCCGAGACCTTCGCCTACTTCCCCGCCCTCAAGGCACACCTCGACGAGCATTACACTTACGTCGAGACCTGGCAGGCGGAGGCCTATCCGCCGCGGGTCTACGAGCGGGTCGAGCGGCCATCGTCATGAGGATCGCCATCGTCCACCGCTTCTTCTGGCGTCCCGGCGCCGTGCCCGCGGTGGCCCGGGGGTGGGCCGACCACCTGGAGGCCGCGGGCCACCAGGTGGTGGTGCTGGCCAGCGACGTGGACCCCGCGGCGAGCACCGAGCGGCGGACCTACGTGCGGGCCGCGCTGCCCCATGGCAAGCCCTTCGACCTCGCGGGCTGGGTCTTCGCCGCCGGCGTGCTGGCGGCGCTCCTGCGCCGCCGCCCGCGGCCCCACGCCATCCTGTGCACCGACTCGACGGCCTACTTCGGGGCCTGGCTGGCGGGCCGCCTCCTGCGGGCCCCCGCCATCATGGCCTTCCAGGGCTGGGTCTACAGCCCCGGCAAGCGACGGGTGTATCCCCGCACGGTGGCGTGGATGTACAAACTCTCGCTGCACTTCGCCGCCCGCTGCGCTCCCCTTGTGGGCTGCCTGAACCGCCAGATCCGCGACGGACTGCGAGCCCTGGGCACCCCGCCGCGCCGGCTGTGGTACGCGCCCAACTGCGTGGACCTCGAGCTCTGGCGCTGCGAGAAGCACGGCGCTCACCAGCGGGACCGCCGCCAGGTGCTCTACGTCGGCGGATTCCGCGAGGAGAAGGGCATCGGCGTGTTGGCCGAGGCCGTGCCGCTCGTGGCCCGCCGCCTGCCCGACGCCCGGTTCCGCATCCTGGGCGGCGAGGAGCCCGAGGACGGGCCGGTCCATCGCCGTCTGGCCGAGGCGGAGGCGCTGGCCTCGGTGGACTTCGGGGGCCTGGTGACCCGCGAGGCCCTGGGCGAGGCTTACGCCGAGGCCGACGTCCTGGCCGTGCCCTCCCTGGCCGAGGGGCACCCCCTGGCGCCCCTCGAATGCCTGGCCTGCGGCACCCCCGTGGTGGCCACGGCCATCCCGGGCCTCGACGAGACCATCGAGGACGGGGCCAACGGCCTGCTGGTGCCGCCCGGGGACGCCCAGGCCCTGGCCGACGCGCTGTGCCGCGTGCTCGGCGACCCGGCCCTGCTCGACCGCCTGAGCCGCGCCGCGCGGCCTTCCGTCGAGCGCTTCGACTGGGCGGCCCGCGTCCGCGAGCTCGAGCGGCGAATCGAAGCCCTCCGCCGGGGGGCGTGAGGACGGATTGGGGGACGTGGCCCGATGGCCGACGAGCTTCGCGAGAAAGCCATCCGGGGGGCCAAGTGGCGCACCCTGGCCACCTACACCGCCCAGGGCGTCCAGCTCGTCGGCGCCGTGGTGCTGGCCTGGCTGCTGGACAAGGACGACTACGGGCTGATGGCGGGGGCCATGGTGGTCATCAGCCTCATCCGGGGCTGCACCAGCCTGGGGATGAACTACGCGATCGTCCAGCGCCGCGAGCGGGTCGAGGAGGCGGTGCACACCGGGTTCGTGCTCCTCATGGGGCTGGCGGCGGCGAGCTACGCGGTGATGCTGCTGGTCGCGCCCTTCACCTCGGCCTACGAGGCGGACGCGGCGCTGGTGTGGGCCCTGGGGCTGCTGTTTTTCATCCGCCCCATGGGGATCGTGACGGAGGGGGCGTTCTACCGCGACTTCCGGTTCCGCCGGCTGTTCGTGGTGGAGGTCTCGAGCGTGGCGTTGAGCACGGGGCTGGGGATCGGGCTGGCGGCGGCGCTGCCGCCGGGCGAGCGCTACTGGGCCCTGGCGGCGAGCGGGCTCGCGCGGGAGGCCCTGCGGTCCGGGGTGGGCTGGGCGCTGGCGCCCATCCGCCCCCGCCTGCGCTTCGACCGCGACGTGGCCCGGGAGCTGCTCCACTACGGGAAGTACCTGTGGGCGGGGGCCGTGGTGATGGTGCTCTACAACAACCTGGAGCGGCTGGCCCTCATGGAGCTGCTGACGGTGGGCGCGTTGGGCCTCTACCACTTCGCCTACGCCTGGGTCCTGCGGGTGGGGATGATCAGCGAGACCATTTTCGGGGGCGTGGCCATCTCGGTCTACGCGCGGGTCCAGGACGACGTGGCGCGGCTTCGGGAGGGCTTCTGCCGCATCGTGGGCTACTCGACGCTGCTGTCCACGGGCCTGCTCACGGGCCTGGTGGTGCTGGTGCCCGAGGCGGTGGCCCTGGCCTTCCCCCCGCGGTGGATGGCCACCGTGCCCGTCTTCCGCGTGCTGGGCTTCTACTACATGGTCCGGGCGGTGGACACCACGACGGGCCAGCTCTACGCCTCGGTGGGCAAGACGAAGTACAATCTCTACCTGGGGCTGGTGAACACCGCGGCGATGGCGGCCACCGTGGTGCCCTTTGTGCTCTGGTGGGGCGTGGTGGGCGCCGCGTGGTGCGTGCTCGCGGCCCGGGTGGTGACCCTGGCGTGCAACGCGTTCGTGGTGCGGCGGGTGCTGGCGTGTCCCCTGGGGCGGCTGGCCCGCATCGTGATGCCCGCGGCGAAGGCGGCCCTGGCCATGGCCGCGGTGCTCGTCGCGGCCCTGCTGGGCGTGCTGCACCTGTGGGGCCACGTGGGCTGGCTGGCCCTCGGCGGGCTGGTGGTGCTGGGCGGGGCGAGCTACGCCGCGGTGCTCTACATCGCCGAGCGCCAGCTCTTCCTCGAGCTGCTGGGCCTGCTGCGCGACGCGCTCCGAGGCAAGAAGGTGAAGGCCGATGGGCTCGCCTCCTGATAGCCCGCGCCGCGGCCCCTGCCCCCTGTGCGGCGGGGCCGAGCACCGCCGCCTGGTGACCAAGCGCGGCTGCGACGTGGTGCGCTGCGCGGCCTGCGGGATGGTCTTCGTGTGGCCCCAGCCGCCGGCCGACCAGCTCGAGGCCCTCTACGCGGCGCCCGGCTACCACGCGGCGATCGACGAGGCCGAGCGCCGCCGCACCTTCGCCCGCCGCCTGGGCCAGCTCGAGGAGCTGGCGCCGCGGCGGGGCCGCCTGCTCGACGTGGGCTGCTCCACGGGCACCTTCCTCCAGGTGGCCCGCGACGAGGGCTGGGACGCGGCGGGCGTGGACCTCGATCCCCAGGCCGTCGAGGCCGCTCGCGCCAGGGGCCTCGACGCCCGCTGCGGCCGCATCGAGGAGGCCGGCTTCGAGCCGCAGAGCTTCGACGTCGTGACCCTCTTCGACCTCGTCGAGCACACGCCCGAGCCGCGGGCCACCCTGGCCGCCTGCCGTCGGCTCCTGCGGCCCGGCGGCCTGCTGGCCCTCACCACGCCCGACATCGGGGGGCTGGTGCCGCGGGTCACCTATTGGCTCTCCGCGAGGACGCTGGGGGCCTGGGACCATCCGACGCCGCCGGGGCACCTCGTGCAGTTCTCGCGCCGCACGCTGCGGCAAATGCTTGCATCCACAGGCTTTGCGGTCGTTCGGTGGCGGTCCGAGCACATCCCCGTGGCCTACAGCGTGGGCAAGCTCGAGAACTCGGTGATGGACGTGCTGGCCGGCCGGCACAAAGCGAAGCCGCAGCCCAAGCCTAGCCCTGGCAAGCGCTTAGGCGGTGAAGCGGGGCGGTCCCCGGCGGCGCGTCCCGAACTCCTGCGCCGCACCGTGCGCTCCGCGGTGCGGCTGGTGGCCTGGGCGGTGGTGGGCGGGGCGGGCCTGGCGGCCCGGGCGACGGGCTGGGGCGATTCGCTGTGGCTGGTCGCGCGGGCCGAGGCGGGGGAGGGAACTGCGTCGTCGCGGCGCAAAACGCGACATCGGGAGTCCGGGGTTTCGGAATGCCCGTAGTGCGTTGCGGCCCAACGGCTTATGCTGTTCGGGAAGCCGCGATGGGTCGGAGAAAGCGGACGGAAGTGCCGCGCGGCGGCGGGGATGCGGCGCCGCCCCGCGGGCCGTGGCCGTAGGGCCTTTGCGTTGCTGGGCTTACGCCGTGTCGTCTTTTGCGGAATTCGGGATCGGTTGGCACCCTATTTGCGGCCCCTGGCCGGTAAGCGGTTCCGCGCGCGCGGCGCCGCGGCCTCGCCCCAGGCGGGGCCTGGGCGGAGCGGCTGGCCTTGCAAGCTCCGGCCCGGGCCCGGGCGACGGCTCGCGGCCTGGCGCCCCAGGCAACGGCAGACAAGGATGTCGGCCTTGACCGCATCGCGCAGCACGAGAGGCGGATGAGCCTTTGGCCCCGGGCGGGCTTCGCCCGGGCCAGGGGCCGAGCTCCGGCCGGGCCGCCAGGCAAAGGGCCGGGTGGGGAGCGGAAAGGAAGGGATCGGGGGATGAGCACCGAGGGCGTGGCAGCGGCCCGCGGGGGCCAGGCGCGGGCCCTCCTGGCGGCCTTGCGACCGCACCAGTGGACGAAGAACCTGCTGGTCTTCGCCGCCCTGATCTTCGCGTTCAAGTTTCTCGACCCTCAATCGGTGCTCCTGGCGGTGGCCGGGTTTGCGGTCTTCTGCGCCGCCTCGAGTGCCAGCTACCTGTTCAACGACGTGTTGGACCTGGAGCGGGACCGGTGCCACCCGGTGAAGAGCCGCCGCCCGGTGGCCAGCGGGGCTCTGGCGGTGCGCACGGCGCTGGGGGCCTCGGGGCTGCTGGCCGCGGCGGCGGTGGCGGGGGGCTTCGTGGTCCACTGGAAGTTCGGGGTCATCGTGGCCGGCTACCTGGTGCTCCAGGTGGCCTACTCGACGCTGCTCAAGCACCAGGTGATACTGGACGTGATGTGCATCTCGGCGAGCTTCCTGGCCCGGGCCTACGGCGGGGCTCACGCCATCCGGGTGCCGATTTCGAACTGGCTGCTCATCTGCGCCGGGCTGCTCAGCCTGTTCCTGGCCCTGGCCAAGCGGCGCCACGAGCTGCTCCAGGTCCAGGACGCGGTGAACCACCGGCGGAGCCTGGCGGAGTACAGCCCGCAGATGCTCGACCAGATGATCGCCGTGGTCACCGCCTCCACGGTGCTGGCCTACATGCTCTACACCATTTGGCCGGAGACGGTGGCCAAGTTCGGCACGGACAAGCTGAAGTACACCATCCCCTTCGTGCTCTACGGCATCTTCCGCTACCTCTACCTGGTCTACTCGAAGGACGGCGGTGCGAGCCCCTCGCGCCACCTGCTGACCGATCGGCCCATTCTCATCACGGTGTTCCTCTACGCCGCGGCCAGCGCGGCCATCATCGCGGCCACGGCGCCCCGGCGCGAGGCCACGCCCGCCGAGGCCGAGCGGGCCCCCCCCCCGCCGGCACTGAGCGAGAAAGGACGCTGACATGGCACAGGGCGCCGAAGCCCCCCCTCGGCCCCGCACCGCGGCCCAGAGCCAGGCCGAGGCATCGGCCCGATTCCCCCACGTCCTCATCACCGGCGGGGCCGGCTTCCTGGGCATCAACCTGGCCCGGTTCCTCCTCGAGCGGGGGCACGAGGTGACCTCGCTGGACATCGCGCCCTTCGACTACGAGGACTGCCAGGACCGCGTGCGGGCCATCGGGGGCGACATCCGCGACCGGGCCGCCGTCGACCGGGCCATGGAGGGCGTCGACCTGGTGGTCCACGCCGCCGCCGCTCTGCCCCTCTACAAGAAGGACGAGATCTTCTCCACCGACCTGGAGGGCACCCGCAACGTGCTCGACTCCGCCCTCCAGCACGGCGTCGAGCGGGTGGTCCACATCTCCTCCACCGCGGTCTACGGCATCCCCGACCACCACCCCGTCTGCGAGGACGACCCGCTCGAGGGCGTGGGGCCCTACGGCGAGGCCAAGGTGCGGGCCGAGGAGATCTGCCAGGAATACCGCCAGAAGGGCCTGTGCGTGCCCATCATCCGCCCCAAGTCGTTCGTCGGGCCGGAGCGGCTGGGGGTCTTCGCCATCTTCTACGAATGGGCCGAGGAGGGGCGCAACTTCCCCATGATCGGGAGCGGGAAGAACCGCTACCAGCTGCTCGACGTGGAAGACCTGTGCCGGGCCGTCTACCTGTGCATGACCGGCGAGCGGGACGTGGTGGACGACGTGTTCAACATCGGGGCCAAGGACTTCACCACGATGCGGGAGGACTACCAGGCGGTGCTCGACCGCGCGGGGCATGGCAAGCGGATCATCCCGTTCCCCGCGGGGCCCGTGATCTGGGGCCTGCGGCTGCTCGAGCTCCTCCACCTCTCGCCCCTCTACAAGTGGGTCTACGAGACCGCGGCCACCGACTCCTACGTGGCCGTGGAGAAGGCCCAGGAGAAGCTGGGCTTCGAGCCCCGCTTCTCGAACAAGCAGGCCCTGGTGCGCAACTACGAGTGGTACCTGGCCAACCGCGAGAAGTTCCAGGACACCTCCGGGGTATCCCACCGCGTGCCCTGGAAGCAGGGGGTGCTCAGGGTCCTGAAGTTCTTCTTCTGAGAGCCCACGGAGCGCAAGGAGGCATCCGCTGGACCGTGCCCAGGCCGAGAGCCCGAGAGCTTCGTCGCGCCGCGCCTTCTGGGCCGGGGCGCTGGCCGCGGCCGGCGTGCCCCTGGCCGTCTACCTCGTGACCCTCTCCCCGGCGGTGATGGACGGGGACGCGGCGGGCCTCGCCCGCCAGGCCTACACCCTGGGCCTGGCCTACGCCCCCGGGTATCCCGTGAACGCCCTGCTGGGCAAGGCGGCGACCAGCCTGGTGGCCGTAGGCCCCCTGGCCTGGCGGGCCAACCTGGTGGGCGCCCTGTCGGCCGCGGCGAGCCTGGCCCTGGGCTACGCCCTGCTGCGGCGCTGGGCCGTGCCCGCGGTGCCCGCGGTGGTGGGGATGTGGGTGCTGGGCTTCTCGGCGCTCTTCTGGAGCCAGTCGGTCTACATCAACGCGTATATGCAGGCCGTGGCGTTCGCCCTGGCGGTGCTGCTGGCCCTGGAGGCGTGGCGGGAGCGGGGGGGCCTGGGGCTGCTGGCCGTGGCCTCGGGGCTGTTCGGGCTGGGGCTGGCCACGCATCCGAGCTTCGCCGTCTATGCGCCGGTGGTGGCGGTCTACGTGGTGGTGGTGCTGTGGGGGCGGGGCTGGCGGCGGCTGGCGGCGGGCCTGGCGGTGGCCGGCGGGGCCGGCCTGGCGGGCTGCCTGCCCTGGCTGGGCTACACGGTCTACTATATGCTCCAGGAGCCCGGTGCCGAGGTGGACGGGAGCTTCGTGCGGCGGCTGGCCGAGCAGCTCACGGCGGCCAAGGGGCGGTCGGACTGGGGGATGTACGTGACGCTGGCTTTCTGGAAGGAGCACGCGGCGCGGATGGCGGTGCACGCCAGCCGCACGGTCTCGCAGTTTTTCTTCGTGGGACCGGTGCTGGCGCTGGCGGGGGCGGTGGCCCTGTGGCGGCGTCGGCGGGCCAGCCTGCTGCTGGCGGGCCTGGCCTACCTGGCCCAGATGGCCTTCGCCACCACGCTGTGGAACTGGCATCACTTCGACGTCTATCGCCTCTCCTGCCACGCCCTGCTGGCCCTCTTCATGGGGGCGGGGCTGGGCGCGGTGTGGGCCGGGGCGCGGACGCGGGGCCGGGCGGTGGCCTGGTGTGGGCTGCTGGCCCTCCTCACGGTGGGGCCGCCGTATGCCATCCTGGCGGCGTGGCCGCCGGCGGAGCATCCGCCCCGGGACAGGGTGCGGTTCGTCCGCCCGCAGTCGCCGTGGCGCAGGGAGTGGGCGGTGGAGGGCGAGGCGGACGCGCGGGCGGTGCTGGAGCTGGCCCCGCGGGGCTCGGCGGTGATGGCCACGTGGGGCCCGTTCGCCACGCTGCGCTTCCTGCGCGACGTGGCGGGGGTGGGCGAGGGGGTGGAGCTGGCCGAGGCGCACACCGGGCGGGAGGTCTACGAGCAGGCGGTCGCCGAGCACGGGGACGCGCCGGCGGTCTACTTCTACGCCCGTCACGGCCAGCGCACGAGCGGCGGCGAGCTGGCCGGCTGGCTCGAGGAGCGGGCCGCCCCCGAGCCCGCCTTCTCGGGGGCCCGCCACGACCTCTACGTCCTGGGCGCCGGCGCCGGCGGCCGCCAGACGGCGGCCCGCGACGGCCCCGCCGCCGCGCCCGCGGGAGGGTCGAGCGATGAGTGAGCCCCGCACGGCGAATGCCCGCACCCTGGTCGTGATCGCGACCTACAACGAGCGGGAGAACCTGCGGCCCCTGGTCGAGGCCATCCTGGGCCTGGGGCTCCCCGGGCTCGACGTGCTGGTGGTCGACGATGCCTCGCCCGACGGCACGGGCGAGCTGGCCGACGAGCTGGCCGGCGAGCATCCCCAGGTCCAGGTGCTCCATCGCGCGGGCAAGCAGGGCCTGGGCTCCGCCGTGCTCGCCGGCATGGCCCGCGCCCAGGAGGGGGGCTACGACTACGTGGCGACCATGGACGCCGATTTCTCGCACCCCCCGCGCTACCTGCCCGACCTGCTGGCCCGCCGCGAGGAGGCCGACGTGGTGGTCGGCTCGCGCTACGTGCCCGGCGGCGGTGCCCGCGACTGGGGGCTGGCCCGCCGGGCCATGAGCTGGGGCGCCAACGCCTTCGCCCGCCTGCTGCTGGGCCTGCGGGCACGCGACTGTAGCGGCAACTACCGCTGCTACCGCACGGAGCGGGTGGGTCGCATCGACCCCCGGTCGATCCTCGCCGCCGGCTACGCCTTCCAGGAGGAGATGCTCTACCGCTGCCAGCTCCTGGGGGCGCGGGTGGTGGAGGTGCCCATCGTGTTCGAGGACCGTCGGCGGGGCGAGACCAAGATGTCGCTCGGCGAGGTATGGGGCCTGCTGGCCACCGTGCTGCGGCTGCGCTGGCGGCGGCTGACCGGCCGCCTGGCTTCCCCTGGCCCTGGGCGAGGCCCGGACGGGCCCGCGGGCGAAGAAACATAAAGGAGCAGACCCTTGCGCGAGGCGCTGATCGTCATATTCCTCGCCGTGAGCGCGATGGTCACGCTGCGCTGGCCGTTCTACGGGGTGCTGTGCATCGTGGTCACGGCGGTGCTGCGGGACACCATGGTGGTGGAGACCTACAAGGCGTGGTTCCACTTCCACGGCTACGAGGTGCTCTACATCGCCACCCTGTTCGGGCTGTTCATCTCGCGCTCCGACCTGTTGCCCAAGATGTATCCCCGGACGGCGGTGGACTGGGGGATGATGGGCTTCCTGCTGGTGCTGGTGATCTCCGGCCTGGCCAACGGTGTGAACGTGTGGAGCCACAAGTACATCGACCTGTTTTTCAAGGCCACGGTGCTCTACTTCCTGCTCTCGCGGCTGGCGGACACGCCGCGGAAGGCGACCCTCGCGGGGGTGGCCATGGTGCTGGCCACCACGTACCTGACCTACCTGGCGTGGTCCAAGTACCGGGCCGGGCAGCTCACCTACGCGAGGCCCTATCTCATCTCCTCGTACCACGACTTCGGTCTCCAGCTTTCCATCACGCTGCCCATGATCGGGGCCTTGCTGGCCAAGCGGATGGCGCTGCCCGTGCGGGTCTTCCTCCTGGGGCTGGTGCCCCTCTACGTGCTGGTGGCGCTGCGCACCCACTCCCGCTCGGCCTACCTGGGCATCGGGGTGGGGCTGGCCATGCTGGCCTGGTACCACCGCCGGCGCCTCCACTACGTCGTCCTGGCCCTCCCCCTGGTGGCCTACGCGGTGGCCCACAATCCCGACGTGGTGAGCAAGCGGCTGCGGAGCATCTGGACCCACGAGACGCCGGGGGGCTACGAGGACCGGTCGATCCAGTCGCGCTTCGAGCAGATGAAGACGGCGCTGCGGATCATCCAGGCCAATCCCCTGCTGGGCATCGGGCCGCGGCAGTTCTTCCGCCAGTACGACCGCTGGGCCGGCGAGGAGTACACCGGCGCCACCTACACGATGCACAACGTGACCCTCCTCATCATGAGCGAGGAGGGCCTGATGGGCCTCTTCTGCTACTACCTGCTGCTCACCCTGGGGGTGCTGCGCGAGGCGGCGTTCGTCTCCCAGATGACCCGGGGCGACCCGCGCCTGGAGGCCACGGGCATCGTGGGCGCCGGCGCGGCCATGGGCTTCATCGCCTTCTGCGCCTACGGCCTCGGCCAGCCCCAGATGTGGGTGGTGAACATCTATATCGCGGTGGCCCTGGTGACCGCCTCGCGGTTCGTCGTCGAGGCCCACCTCCAGGCCCAGGAGGCGACCGAGCCGGCGCCCCAGCGGGCGACGCCGGCACTGGCCGGCGGCGGGACCACCGAGGTCGTCTTCTCCTGAGCGTCGCGGGGACACGGGACAAAGGAGGACCGGTGCGATACCTGGTGACCGGCGGAGCCGGCTTCATCGGCTCCCACCTCGTCGAGGAGCTGCTCGCCCAGGGCCACGAAGTGGCCGTCCTGGACGACCTGTCCACGGGCCGCGCCGAGAACATCGAGCCGTTCAAGCCCGCCGGGGGCTTCCACTACGTCATCGACTCGGTGATGAACCCCGCGGTGGTGGCCGAGCTGGTGGACCGGGCCGACGTGGTCTTCCACCTGGCCGCCGCGGTGGGCGTGTTCCTCGTCGTGGAGAGCCCGGTGCGGACCATCGAGACCAACGTCCACGGCACGGAGACCGTGCTCGCCGCCGCGGCCAAGAAGGGCCGCAAGGTGGTGCTGGCCTCCAGCTCCGAGGTCTACGGCAGCTCGGCCAGCGCCCGCTTCCGCGAGGACGACGACCTGGTGCTCGGGCCCCCCACCCAGGCCCGCTGGAGCTACGCCTGCTCGAAGGCCCTCGACGAGTTCCTGGCCCTCGCCCATCACCGCGAGGGGGGCCTGCCGGTGGTCATCTGCCGCATCTTCAACACCGTGGGGCCGCGCCAGACGGGGCGTTACGGCATGGTCGTGCCCCGCTTCGTGGCCCAGGCCCTGGCCGGCGGGCCGATCACCGTCTACGGCGACGGCACCCAGACCCGCGCCTTCTGCTACGTCAAGGACACGGTGCGTGCCCTGGTGGGCCTGGCGGCCGAGGAGGCCGCGGTGGGCGAGGTGTTCAACGTGGGCACCGACCGGGAGACGACCGTCGGCGAGCTGGCCGAGCGGGTGCGCCGCCTGGTCAACCCCGCGGCCGAGATCGCCCACGTGCCCTACGACCAGGCCTACGCCCCCGGCTTCCGCGACATGCTCCGCCGGGTGCCCTACATCTCGAAGCTTCGCCGCCTGCTGGGCTTTGAGCCCTCGCTGGACATCGACGGCATCATCCAGGAGGTCCGCGGCCACATCGCCGCCCACGGCGACCGGTAACTGGGGCATACACCGCCATGACGGCAAGCACCGCACAGGCCACGGCCCGCGTGCTCCACTTCGTCGACGCCCTGCTGCGCGGGGGGGCCGAGCGGCTGGTCGTCGAGCTGGCCACGCGCACCGACCGCCAGCGGTTCGACCCCGCGGTGGCCACCTTCCGCCAGGAGGCCTTCGCCGAGGAGCTGGCCGCGGCCCGGCGGCCGGTCCACGTGGTGCCCAAGCGGAGGCCCTTCGACCTCCGCCTGGTCCTCGCCCTCCG
Organism: Candidatus Brocadiia bacterium; assembly: GCA_046538415.1. GTDB lineage: Bacteria > Planctomycetota > PUPC01 > DSUN01 > DSUN01 > JBKHIY01. The sequence continues at coordinate 37,976 of JBKHIY010000033.1, forward strand.
CCGCCTGCTCCGACGCCAGGGCGTGGCCCTGGTCCACGCCCACGACATCCAGTCGGCCACCTACGGCGCCCTGGCCGCGCGCCTGGTGCGCGTGCCCGTGGTGCTCACGGTCCACGGGCTGGGCATCTTCCGCCAGAAGCGCTCGGCCACCATCCTGCCCCGGCTGGTGCGGTGGCTCGACCGCGTGGCCTTCGTGGGCCACTGGCTGGAGCGGGCCGCGGCGGAGGACTTCGGCGTCCGGCCCCGCCATCCCATGGTGGTGCACAACGGCGTGGACATCGAGGCCTTCCGCCCCCGCGAGCCCGAGCCCCAGGTGCTGGCCGAGCTGGGTCTCGACCCCGACGCCCCGGTGGTGGGCACGGTGGGCAACCTGCGGGGGGTCAAGGACTATCCGTGCCTCCTGCGCGCGTTCGCCGTGGCCCGGGCGCGGGTGCCCGGCGCGGTGCTGGTGTTCGTGGGCGACGGCGAGGAGCGGGCGCGGCTGGAGGCCCTGGCGGGCGAGCTGGGCGTCGGCCCCGCCGTGCGCTTCGCCGGGGCGCGGAGCGACGTGGCGCGGCTGCTGCCCGCGTTCGACCTCTTCGCCCTGTCCTCGACCACGGAGGGCATCTCGGTCGCCCTCCTCGAGGCCATGGCCTGCGGCCTGCCCCCCGTGGTCACCCGCACGGGGGGCAACCCCGAGGTGGTGGACGAGGCGTGCGGGCGGCTGGTGCCGGTGGGCCAGCCCCAGGCGCTGGGCGAGGCCCTGGCCGAGCTGCTGGCCGAGCCCCGCAAGCGCCAGGCCCTGGGCGCCGAGGCCCGCGCCCGCGTCGAGCGGGACTTCTCCATGGAACGCATGGTGAGGGACTATGAGGCAACTTACGAGAGCCTTCTGTCGGCCCGGTGAGGGGGTGGCCATACTCACCTACCACGCCCTGGTGGGCCGGCCCGCCGAGCTGGAGGCGTGGCCTCCCGGGGCGCGGCTCTACGTGTTCACCCTCGAGGAGTTCTGCCGCCAGCTCGACCATCTGGCCGGCGAGGGCCTGGAGGCCGTTTCGATGGCCCACTTCGTTCGCTGGCACCAGGGCGAGGCCGAGCTGCCGCCGCGCCCCGTCGTCCTGGCCTTCGACGACGGGCACCGCAGCAACGCCGAGCTGGCCCTGCCCGCGCTCCAGGCCCGGGGGCAGCGGGCCATCTTCTTCGTCACTGCGGGACGTGTGGGCCGCGAGGGCTGCGTGACCTGGGATCAGCTAGGGGGGATGCTGGAGGCGGGGATGGAGGTCGGCTCGCACACCCTCACGCACCCGCAGCCCTCGCGCCTCGGCCGCCCCGCCCTGAGGCACGAGCTGGTCGAGTCGAAGCGCGTGCTGGAGGATGGCCTGGGCCGGGAGGTGGCGTTCGTGGCCTCTCCCACGGGCTACGACAGCCGCCGGTTCGGCGCCCTGGCCCACGAGGCCGGCTACCGGGCCGCGCTCCAGGGCGTGATCGGGCGCAATCGTCGGAGCACCGACCTCTTCGCCCTCCGCCGCTTCGTGCTCAAGCGCTCCTACGGCTTCGAGACCTTTCGCCGCCTGGTCGAGCCCCGCAGCAAGGCCCACGTGCCGATGCGCGTGAGGCAGGCCGCTCGAAACGTCGTCCGCCACGTCCTCGGCCCTCGAGGCTACGAGGCCATCCGCCGTCGCCTCCTCGCCGAGGACGCAAGTTCGAAGCACCAGGCGCCAGGCGACAAGCAAGCACCCAGCGCGGAGGGACAATGACCAAACGCGGTCAGGCAGCGCGATACAACTTCGGGGGCCGGACCCGCGGCGCCGCGCCCCGGGCCCCAGCCCTGGTCCGCCATCGTCGGGCCATCGCCCTGAGAGCGGTTCGAGCTGTGGAGCTTGTTCCTTCGCCTCCTCGCGTCGCGGGTGCAGGGAGCTGAGCCGTGGCCGTCGCCTTCTGGACCCTCGTCGGCCTCGTGGCTTTCGCCTACGTGGGCTATCCGCTGCTGCTGGCGGTGGCGGTGCGCCTGTGGCGGCGTCCGCCCCGCAGCGCCGACGTGACGCCGACGGTGAGCCTGCTCATCCCGGCCTACAACGAGGCCCACTCCCTGGGGCCCAAGCTCGATAGCTGCCTGGCGCTGGACTATCCGAAGGAGCGGCTCCAGGTGCTGGTGCTCAGCGACGGGTCGACGGACGGGACCGAGGCCGTGGCCGAGCGCTACGTCGAGCGGGGGGTCGAGCTGCTGGCCTTCGAGCAGAATCGGGGCAAGCTGGCGGTCCTGCGCGACGGCCTGGCGGCGGCGCGGGGCGAGGTCGTGGCCTTCTCCGACGCCGCCTGCCGCCTGCTGCCCGACAGCCTGCGCCGCCTGGTCCGCCCCTTCGCCGACCCCGGGGTGGGCTGCGTGAGCGGCGTCTACCGCGTGCTGCGGCCGGGGGAGGCGGAGCTGGGCGGCGAGGAGGGCTTCTACTGGCGCTACGAGACGTTCATCAAGCGCTGCGAGAGCGACCTGGGCAGCATCCTCGGCGCCCACGGCTCCCTCTACGCCATCCGCCGCGAGCTGTGCCCCGACCTGGCACGGGTGACCATCAACGACGACTACGAGATCCCCGTCCACATCGTGGCCGGCGGCCATCGGGCCGTCTACGCTCCCGACGCCGTGGCCTGCGAGGAGGCGGCGGAGATGGGCGGCTTCGCCCGACGGGTGCGCATCGCCGTGGGCAACGTCCACCAGCTCCGCCTCCTCGGCCTGCTGGCCTGGCCGCCCCGGCCCTGGCTGCTCTTCGAGTTCGCGGCCCACAAGGGCCTCCGCCTGCTGGGGCCCCTGTGCCTGGCGGGGGCGGTGGTGCTCAACGCCCTGCTGGCGGGGACCTTCTACCGCGTGGTGCTGGCGGGGCAGGGGGCTTTCTACGCCCTGGCCGCCGGGGGCTGGGCGCTGCGCCGGCGGCGCGGGGGGCCGCCGCTGCTCAAGCTGCCCTTCTACTTCTGCATGGTCAACGCGGCCTACGTCGTGGGCCTCTGGCGGGCGCTCTTCGGCTCCCGCCGCGTGACCTGGAGCGCTCCGCCGCCGAAGGCGGCCGCTGCCTCGAAAGGAGCCTGAGGTGGGAACGGTGGGCGACAAGGTGCGCACGCACTTCCACGAGACGGCCGACTCCTTCGACGCCATCTACACCGGCCAGAAGGGCCCCCTCGGGCGCTGGCTGGACCGCGTGCTGCGGTGGGACATGTACGAGCGCTTCCGCCGCACGGTGGCGGAGTGCGACGAGCCGGGGCTGGAGGTGCTGGACGTGGGCTGCGGCTCCGGGCGGTTCAGCGTGGCGGTGGCCCGGGCGGGGGCTCGGCGGGTGGTGGGCCTGGACTTCGCGGAGGGGATGCTGGGCATCTCGCGCCAGCTCGCCGAGAGCGAAGGGGTGGGCGAGCGGTGCGAGTTCCGCAACGCCGACTTCATGGAGTGCGACTTCGACCGCCCCTTCGACGTCATCCTGGCCATCGGGCTGTTCGACTACGTGGCCGACTGCCGGCCCTTCCTCCGCAAGATGCGGAGCCTGAGCCGCCGCAAGGTGGTGGCCACATTCCCCCGCCGATGGACCTGGCGGGCCCCGGTGCGCAAGGCCCGCCTCGCCCTCCACGGTTGCCCCGTCTACTTCTTCACCAAGGGCCAGGTCGAGGGGCTGATGGCCGACGCCGGGTTCGCCAGCGCCACGGTGGACCGCATCGGCAAGATCTTCTTCGCCGTGGGCCACTGCCCCCAGGGGGAGGAGACGGACTGATGGACGTGTGCGCCATCGTGACGATCCCCGACGCGCAGCGGGCGGCCCTGGCCGCCTACGTCCTCCGCACCTTCCTCTCCACCCTGGGGCTTCCCCACGAGGTGGTGCGCGAGCCCCCGGCCGGCCTGGAGGGACGGCTGGCCATCTGGTACGGAAGCCCCGCCCCGGAGGACCATGGCGGCCCGATGGTGGAGATCGCCTGCCTGGAGCCGCCGGCGCCCGATTCCCCCGTCCATTGGCTGCTGGACGAGCGGCGAGGCCACAAGGTCGCCGTCGTGGGCAAGGCCCTCGCCGTCGAAGGCGACCCCCTCTACTGCGACGCCTACACCGGACAGGCCATCGTGGCCCGCGAGGGGGCGCGGGTGCGGGTGGGAGCCGACGTCGTGGGCTCGGCGGGCCTGTGGCTCACCGCCGCCGACGAGCGGGGCTGCCCCCGCGACGCCTTCGGCCGCGTGCCCGGAGCCGCCACGCCCCGGGCGCAGGCGGGGCTGGTGCGCACCCCCGTGGTCAACGACCTGGTGGGCCTGCTCTGGGAGGCCGTGCGCGACGCGGCGTTCGCCGCCGGACACCCCCTGGTGCGGCTCGCCCCGTGGCCCGACGGCCACCGCTTCGCCGTGCTCCTGAGCCACGACGTGGACCAGTGGCGCAAGCGCACCCTCCGCCAGCTGGCCAAGGAGCTGGGCCGCTCCTGGTCGCGGCCCCTGGCCCTGGCCAGGACCTTCCTGGGCGGGCGCGACCCGTGGAGCGACCTGGAGGCCGTGGCCGACCTCGAGGAGGCCCGGGGCATGCGCTCCACCTTCTTCCTGCTCGCCGGGCGGCCCGACCACCAGGTCGAGGGGGTGCACGTGGTGAACTCCTACGGCGAGGACCGCCAGGCCGTGGCCGAGGCGGCCCGGCGGCTCGCCACACGCGGCTGCGAGGTGGCCCTCCACGCCAGCTACGGCCCCTCGCGCTCAGCGGGCGACCTGGCGGCGGAGCGGGACGAGCTGGCCCAGCTCACCGGCCAGCCCATCGAGGGCTGCCGCCAGCACTTCGTCCACTTCCACGTGCCCGCCACCTGGGAGGCCCAGGCCGAAGCCGCGTTCCGCTACGACGCCAGCCTCGGCTACCACGACCTCGACGGCTACCGGGCCGGCTTCTCCTTCCCCTTCCGCCCCTGGGCCGCCGGCCGCCAGCTCCCGCTGCTCGAGCTGCCGCTGGTGGTGATGGACGGGGCGCTCCAGGCCCAGCAGGGGCTGGACGCCGAGGCCGCGGGGCTGTGCGTCGAGGAGCACCTGCGCCGCGCCGAGGCCGACGGGGCCATGGTCAGCCTCCTGTGGCACAACACCTACTTCTGCCAGCTCGATGCCCCGGGCTACCGCGGCGTCTACGAGCAGGCCCTCGACTGGACCCGCGAGCACGGGGGCTGGGGCGCCGGCGCCGGCGAAATCGCCGCCTGGTGGACCCGCCGGGCCGCCGCATCCCTCGAGGTGGCGCGCCACGGCGCCGCCACCCGCGTAGGCCTGGAGCCCATCGGCGAGTGGGCCGAGCTGCCGCTGGAGGTCCACAGCCCCGCGCGGCCCGAGCTGAGCTTCGAGCGATGCCAGGGCCGCGTGGTCGAGGAGGACGAAGGCTGCGTGCGCTGCCTGGTGGGCGACGTGGTGGCCGGCCGCTCCGCGCTCCTGGTGCGGGGCGCCGGAGAAGAGGTGGGGGCTAGCCGTGATTGAGCGTCGCGACCAGCTCGCGGGCCGCGTCCTCGCCCACCTGGGCGTGCACCGGCAGGTTGAGCAGGCCGGCCACCAGCTCCGCGGTCTGCGCGGAGCCGGGGCCGGCGCGGACGGCGCGCCGCAGGTGCGGCACGCGGTGGACGGGCAGGGGCCAGTTGTAGGGGCCGATCTCGATGCCCGGCTCCCGCGCCGCCCGGGCCGCCAGCCGGTCCCGCGCCGCCGCACCGGCGCGGACGGCGACGGGGAAGCGCAGCCAG
>JBKHIY010000219.1:0-2532 GCA_046538415.1 Candidatus Brocadiia bacterium
ATCTTCGACGGCGTGGACCTCAATTACACCCCGGCCGCCGCCGGCGGGCCGGTGAACGCCTCCTTCCGCACCCAGGGCAAGAGCCCCTCCGACGATAGCGTGTGGCTCTACATCGCCGACAGCAACAACGAGACCGGCACCCAGATTCCCGGCACCGGCGGCCCCGGCGTCCACACCGGCCAGGTGACCCTGAACGCCGACGGCGTGCAGCGCTACCTCCACGTCGCCGTCGAGGCCCCGGGCACGACCGAGCCGTGGGTGGCGTCTGCCCTCACCGCCCCGCCGGGCTGGGGCTTCGAGCTCAGCGACGGCACCCGCACCCGCACCATGGTCACCGATACCGACCACTGGCAGGCCCTGGGCGGCTTCACCTTCTTCGAGGACGTCGCCGGCGGGTTCGACAGCCAGGCCCAGGCGCCCATCAGCCGCGGCCCCGTAGGGGGCGGAGCGGGCGGCGGGCTCGTGGCCCACTGGCCCATCGAGGCCGGCTCGGGCAGCACCATGGCCGATATAGGCCCCAACGGCTACAACGGCAGTATCAGCGGCGCCACGTGGGTGAGCGACCCCGCGCGGGGCACGGTGCTGGACTTCGACGGGGGCAACGACGAGGTGACCACCGGCGTGGTGGCCAGCACCATGGGCATCGGGGGCAACGCCCCCAAGACCGTCTCCGGCTGGGTCTACACCCGGGCCTTCGACAACGGCGGATGGTTCGACCTCGGGCGGGGCGGCCCGGCGGGAGCGGAGTTCTGCCTCCGTACCCTCACCTCGGACAACCGTTGGCGGGCCCAGTTCTGGGGCGGCCCCGACTTCGACTTCAGCACCACGGACATCGGGGTGACCTCGCTGAACGAGTGGGTCCACTTCGCCCTCGTCCACGACGGCTCGCAGGGGCGAGCCTACGTGAACGGCTTGCTGGTGGGCAGCGAGAACTCGACGCTGAACGTGGAGGACGACCTGGCCTTCCGCCTCGGCCGCTATCGCGACGGCAACTGGTTCGACGGCCGGGTGGACGACGTGGCGGTGTGGGACTTCGCGGTCGACCCCCTGTCCATCCGACGGCTCTACCTGGGCGAGCTGGCTCCCGAGGACATCGTGGGCGCCGGAGGCGGCGCCTACCCGCCGGGCACCGAGGGCATCTGGCCCGCCGACACCGCGGGCGGCCAGAGCCCCGTGGCCCTGTTCAGCGCCCCGTTCACCCTCGTCGAGATGCCCACCATGGTCGAGGGCGACCCGGCGGGCACCTCGCCCACCACCGACCCCGGCCTCAACGTTCACCTCGTGCGCCGGACCACCGCGGTGAGCGACCTCCTCGAAGCCGCCGTGACCCTCACCCTGGCTCCCGACGACCCCACCCATCGCGTCTCCGGCCTCGACGTCGCCAGCCAGGCGCACATCGAGGGCGGCGGCCTGATCGGCGGCCAGGTGGGCAACTTCGCCAATACCCCCCAGGACGACGACTACGCCGTCCACATGGCCGGCTACATCATGGTCCCCGACCTCGATACCGACCCCGAGACCCCCGGCGTCCAGTACACCCACTCCTTCCAGGCGTGGAGCGACGACGGCATCCGCATGACCATCGGCGACACCACGCTGTTCGAGACCGAGGACTGGGGCAACCACGGGGTGGTCACCGTCACCTTCCCCGACCCCGGCCTGTGGCCCATCGACGTGCTCTGGCGCGAGCGCGGCGGCGGCCAGGGCCTCGAGATCACCGCCCGCCAGGGACCCCAGACCACCGACGACTGGGACCCCTTCAACTGGGACGTCCTGGGCACGGGCGACTACCCCGTCTACCAGCGGCCCGACGCCATGCCCGATCCCGGCCTGGTGGGAGCCAACAGCCTCAGCGGCCCCGTCTCCGCCGCCGCGCCCATCGGACCGGGCGACGGCCTCCACCTCCAGATCACCGAGGAGTACTCGGGCAACATCAACAACGTGGGCCAGGCCCTCAGCTACCTGGCCGGCGCGCCCCCCATGGTCTACGACAGCACCGACCCCGGGACCGGCGACCTGCCGGTCCAGACCTTCAACTTCCGCGACGAGAACAACGGCTCCACGGGCCACTTCGGCGGGACCGTGAACTTCCCCGGCGAGGACCCCGGCGGCGACACCAACGACTTCGTGACCCACGCCCGGGGCTTCCTCTACATCGACGACCCGGGCACCTATAGCTTCGCCGTGGGCAGCGACGACGGCTTCCGCCTCAACGTGGGCGGGCAGAACATCTCGGGCGACGCGGGCAACCGCGGCCACACCGGCAGCTTCGCCTGGGCACGCTTCACCGAGCCCGGCTTCTACCCCATCGAGCTCATCCACTACGAGCGCGGCGGCGGCTCCTCCCTCGAATTCTCCTTCGGCGGGGCCTTGCAGGGCACCGACCCCGCCACCCGAAGCCCCGACGTCCTGGTGAGCAACAACAATGCCAACACCCAGGGCTTCGGCCTCGACTTCGGGGGCCGGCTCTACAGCTTCCAGCCCAGGGCCCGCCTCGAGCGCGAGCTGCTGACCCTCAAGGGCGCCGCCTTC
>JBKHIY010000124.1:0-11891 GCA_046538415.1 Candidatus Brocadiia bacterium
GGCATCACCCTGGCCGAGTACTTCCGCGATATGGGCTACAGCGTGGCCATGATGGCCGACTCGACGAGCCGCTGGGCGGAGGCCATGCGCGAGATTTCGGGCCGCCTGGAGGAGATGCCCGGCGAGGAGGGCTTCCCCGCCTACCTGGCCAGCCGCATCGCAGGCTTCTACGAGCGGGCGGGCAGCGCCATGTGCCTGGGCTCCCAGGAGCGGCGGGGCAACCTGAGCCTCATCGGGGCCGTGAGCCCGCCCGGCGGCGACCTCTCCGAGCCCGTCGTCCAGGCCACCCTGCGCGTGGTCAAGGTCTTCTGGGGACTCGACGACGCCCTCGCCGCTCAGCGCCACTTCCCCGCCATCAACTGGCTCACCAGCTACTCCCTCTACGAGGACGTGGCCTCGGAGTACGCGAAGGAGAACATCGATCCCCGCTGGGCCGAGGTGCGGCGCCGGGCCCTGTGGCTGCTCAACCGCGAGGCCGAGCTCGAGGAGCTGGTCCGCCTGGTGGGCGTCGACGCCCTCTCCGCGTCCGACCGCCTCATCCTCCAGGGAGCCAAGATGATCCGCGAGGACTTCCTCCACCAGAACGCCTTCGACCCCATCGACACCTATACCTCCTCGCGCAAGCAGTTCCTGATGCTGAGAAACATCGTCGACTTCTACGACCTGGCCCGCCAGGCCATGGAAGCGGGCGCCGACATCGAGCGGATCACCTCGCTCGACCTGCTCGACGAAATCGCACGGGCCAAGCTCATCGACGAGGACGAGCTGGAGGCCTTCGACGCGATGCACGAGAAAATCGAGCAAACCCTCGAGGAACTCGCCGCCGCGGGAGCCACCGAGGAGTGAAGCCCACGCCCAGCCGGCCACCCGGCGAGGCGATAGCCACCGACACGGAGCGCTGCGAGGCACCATCATCATGATCACCCTTTACAAAGAAGCCCGCGACCTGGTCGGGCCCCTCCTGCTCATGGAATCGGTGGACGACGTGTCCTACGGCCAGCTCGCCGAGGTGCGGATGCCCACCGGCGAGGTGCGGCGGGGCCAGGTGCTGGAGGCCGACGAGGACCGCTGCATCCTCCAGATCTTCGAGGGCAGCCGCGGCATCGCGCCCGACAACGTGAAAATCCGCTTCCTCAGCCACGGCCTGCGGCTCCCCGTGGCCCCCGACATCCTGTCCCGGGCCTTCGACGGCGCGGGGCGGCCCATCGACGGCGGGCCGCCCATCGTGCCCGTCGAGCGGCTGGACATCAACGGCAGCCCCATCAACCCCTGCGCCCGCGACTACCCCAACGAGTTCATCCAGACCGGCATCTCCACCATCGACGGGATGAACACCCTGGTGCGGGGCCAGAAGCTGCCCGTGTTCAGCGGCTCCGGCCTTCCCCATGCGGCGGTGGGTGCCCAGATCGCCCGCCAGGCGCGGGTGCTCAAGTCGGGCGAGGGCTTCGCCGTGGTCTTCGCCGCCATGGGCATCACCTTCGAGGAGGCCAATTACTTCCTCGAGGACTTCCGCCGCACCGGGGCCCTGGTCCGGGCCTGCGTGTTCATCAATCTGGCCGACGACCCCATCATCGAGCGCATCGCCACCCCCCGCGTGGCCCTCACCGCCGCCGAATACCTGGCCTTCGAGCTGGGAATGCACGTGCTCGTGATCCTCACCGACATGACCAACTACTGCGACGCCCTTCGCGAGGTCTCCGCCGCTCGCAAGGAGGTGCCCGGCCGGCGCGGCTACCCCGGCTACCTCTACACCGACCTCTCCACCCTCTACGAACGGGCCGGCCGCATCCGGGGACGGGAGGGCAGCATCACCCAAATCCCCATCCTCACCATGCCCGACGACGACAAGACCCATCCCATCCCCGACCTCACCGGCTACATCACCGAGGGACAGATCTTCCTCAGCCGACCGCTCCACAACCAGGGCGTCTACCCCCCCATCGACGTCCTCCCCTCCCTCTCCCGGCTCAAGGACAAGGGCATCGGCGAGGGGAAGACCCGCGGCGACCACGCCGACGTGCTCAACCAGCTCTACGCCGCCTACGCCAGGGGCAAGAACGCCCAGGAGCTGTCCGTCGTGCTCGGCGAGGGGGCACTGACCCCCACCGACCGCCTGTTCGTGAAGTTCGCCGAGCGCTTCGAAGCCCAATTCGTCACCCAGGGCATCTACGAGAACCGCTCGATCCAGCAAACCCTCGACATCGGATGGCGCCTGATGGGCATCATCCCCCGGGGCGAACTCAAGCGCATCAAGCCCGAAAACCTCGACCAGTACTACAAGCCCGACGAGGAGAGCCGACGCGAGGTCGTCGGCCAGCCCGAGGAGGCCCCCGCCGAGGCCTGAGCTCCCAGCGAGGGGAAGAATAGGTCGTATAGGTCCTATAGGTCCTATTCGCGATGAAGCGAAAAGTCCCGCCAACCCGCATGGAGCTGCTGCGCATCCGCAAGCGCCTGGCCCTCGCCGTGCGTGGCCACAAGCTGCTCAAGGACAAGCTCGAGGGCCTGGTCCAGGAGGTCACCGAGCGGCTCCAGGAGCTGAAGAGCCTGCGCCTGGAGCTCGACGCCCAGTTCCCCGAAGTCGTCGAGCTCTTCGCCCGGGCCGCGGCCGCGGCCAGCCCCCAGGCCAGCGAGACCGCCGCCGGCCTGGCTTACCCGGGAGCCGTGCTCCGCGTGGGCCAGGACCGCATCATGGGCGTGCCCGTGCCCACCCTCGACCTGACGCTGGGCGACCAGGTGCAGCCCTACAGCCTGAGCGAGACCTCCCCCCACCTCGATGCCGCCATCCGCCGCCTGCTCGAGCTCGTCCCCCGCATCGCCCAGCTCGCCCAGCTCGAGGACACCATCCGCCGCATCGCCGACGAGCTGGAGCGCACCCGCCGACGCACCAACGCCCTCGAATACTCCGTGATCCCCGACCTGCGCCAGACCCGCCGCTCCATCGAGGCCCGCCTCGAGGAATACGCCCGCAGCGACATCAGCCGCCTGATGAAGGTCAAGGAGATGCTCGTCGAGCGCGAGCAGCGGGCCTGACTACGGCCCCGCCCCCCGGCTCGACGGGGGGATGAAGAACTCGTCTCGCGTCCGCCCCTCGCTGTCCACCACCCGCGCCCGCACCCGCTCCTCGCCCGCGACCACCTCGATACAATGGTAGAAGGCGCCCGCCACGTCGCCGTCCAGCAGCCCCCGGCGGTCGCGCACCTCGTCCAGCGGCGCCCCCCCGCCGCCGGTCACCACGTAGGTCACCCCCTTGGCCTCGGTGCGATAGTAGATGTGGTGCTCGCCCGAGAAAACCGCCGTCACCCCGTGGCGGGCGAAAAGAGGCGACCAGAACATCTCGGCCCGGCGGTGGTGCGGCTTGCCCGCCACCGTGTAAATGGGCCGGCACAGGAGCACGAAGATGCGTTTGCCCTCCGCCGCCTCGAGGTCCTTGCGCAGCCACTCCGTCTGGGGGTCCTTCGCCGTCACCCGCAGCGCGCTGTCCAGGGCCACGAAGTGGAGGCCGCGGTGGTCGAACGAGTAGTAGGTCGTGCCCCCCCAGCTCACCCCCTCGGGCCGCACTTTCCCCTTGGCGAATACGCTCACGTCCTCCCGCCCCCGGCAGGCGTAGAAAGGGGCGCTCTCGAAGACCGGCGCGGTGAACGCCTCGAACGCCTGCCACGCCTCGGGCCGCGCCGGGTCGGCCACCAGCCCCCCGCAGTGGAGCACCAGCTCGGGCCGCAGCTTCGCCACCTGGGCCGCCACCGCCCGATGATGCGGCCCCGAGCCCTCCGTCCCGCCGTAGACCACGAACCGCACCGGGCCTTTCTCGCCCGCCGCGCACGCCGCGCCCCAGCCCACCGCCACCGCCAGAAGCAGCCGCCCTGGTCCTCGAGCCAACAAGGTTCTCTCCTTCGCCCCCCGGCCGGGCACGCCCGGCGCCGTCGCTAGAGTATAGGCCGCGGCGCGCGCGATGGCAAGCCCGCCGGCCGTCCCCGCCGCTCTTCCCTCCGCGCCCCGCGGGCTCGCCTCGCCGGCGCCGGCCGGCCACGCAGCGCGCTCCCCTCTACTACTACAACCCGTTTCCCCCCCCAAAAGCGGACACGAAAAATCGTAAAACGGAGCAAAAAATTTGCCCGAACGTCGTAACCATCGAAGCGAAGGGCAGTTAGGGCCGAGGATTTTTTTCTGGGCCGCCGGGACGCTCGTCGGGCACCCTAAGCACCTGCCATCACGATGGTTGCGGAGAGCGGGTGCGGAAACCGATCGTGCCGAGGGCCGCCGGCGGGCCTCCCGACCTCCCCTCCTGACCCGGGCCCGCGAGCCGAGCCCCGGCGATCTTTCATTTTTGGCCACGGCCCTTCATTTTTGGCCACCCCCGCGGACGGCCCGGAGGGCTGCGGACGGGGAACCGCCGGGAGGTCCTTGACGGTCCCCGCGGGAGAGCGCTACAGTGGCGGCGGGGCAGCCGGGCCTGGAGCAGGCGATGGGGCGAAGGATGGACATGGACCGACGGAGGTTCCTCGAGACGGCGGGCGCCGCGCTGGCGGCCCTGCCCGGCTGCGGCGGCTGGACAGCGGGGCCGAGGCGCCGGGGCCGCCCCAACCTGCTGTTCCTGATGACCGACGAGCAGCACCACCGCTCGCTATCGGTCGCGGGCAATCCCTACATCGAAACGCCGCACATGGACCGCATCGCCCGCGAGGGCGTGCGGTTCACCGCCGCCACGTGCGTCACGCCCTACTGCTCGCCCTCGCGGGCGTCCATCGTCACCGGCGTGTATCCCCACAGGCACGGCATCCTGCGGAACGTAAGTCCGAAGCGGGGCAAGCAGCCGCCGCTGGCCCACGACGCCTTCCCCAACACCGAGTGCCTGCTCCACGCCGCGGGCTACGCCACCGCCCACCGGGGCAAGTGGCACCTGGGCGACAAGGGCTCGTGGCCGTGCTACGTCTCCATGGGCTACGCCGGGCCGCGCGGCGCCTACCACCGGCTGCTCCGCGAGCGGCTGCCCGCGGGGCAGTTCGCCGACGAGACCGACCCGGGCCGCTACCTCGGCCGGCCGGTCGAGAAGACCGAAGCGGTGCGCCGGGGCTGGAAGGCCTTCCACGCGATCCCCGACAACCGCCTGGCCTACATCGCCACCATAGGCCGCACCGTGGTGCCGCCCGAGCTGCTCCCCGAGACGCAGATCACCGACCAGGTGCTCGCCCTCCTCGACGAGCACAAGGACGAGGCCTTCATGATCACGGCCTCGTGGAGCCCGCCCCACGACCTGTGGGTGGTGCCCGAGCCCTACTACTCGATGGTCGACCGCTCGAAGGTGGCCATCCCCGGCTCCCGCGACCTCCCGCCCTGGGACCGCCGCGGCCCCAGCAAGCGCCTGGGCGAGGTCATGGGCGACGAGGGCATCCGCGAGTACATCGCCGTCTACCACGGGATGGTCCAGTACATCGACGACCAGGTGGGCCGCATCCTCGACCGCCTCGACGCTCTGGGCCTCGCCGGGAACACCCTGGTGGTGTTCACCACCGACCACGGCGACATGGTCGGCGCCCACGGCTGCATCGGCAAGAGCATCGCCAGCTTCTTCGACGACCTGGTGCGCCTCCCCCTGGCCATGCGCTTCCCCGGCCGCATCCCGCCCGGCACCGTCGTCGACGCCCCGGTCAGCCAGGTCGACCTGATGCCCACCCTCCTCGACTACCTCGGCCAGCCCGTCCCCGCGGGCCTCCACGGGCGCTCGATGCGCCCGCTCGTCGAGGGGCGGAAGGTGTCCTGGCGCGACCACGCCTTCTGCCAGAGGGCCGACCGCCTGCGGATGCTTCGCACCGCCCGGTGGAAGTACGCCGTCGGCCACAAGCACCCCATGCTCGCCCTCTACGACCTGGAGGCCGACCCCCACGAGAACCACAACCTCGCCGCCGAGCCGGCCCATGCCAGCACCGTCCGCTCCATGCACGCCCGACTGCTCGGAGCGATGACCGCCGACGGCGACCCGCTGGCCGCCAAGTTGCCCCGCGACCCGCTGGCCTGAGCCGGGGCCGGCGGATCACTTGAAGCGGGGCGCGCGGGGGGTGTATACTCCCTGTCCCGAGAGCCGTTCGCTCCGACGCTGGCCGGTCGCCTCCGGGCGGCGGCCGCGGTGCGTTCTGTCGGCTCAGAGCAGCGAGGGACGGTGGGGATGGCGCGCAGCACGCGGCTGAGGGTGTTGACCTATCATCGGGTCGGGCCGCCGCGGCGGGCCGGTTACGAGAAGCTCACGGTGGCGCCGGGCCGCTTCGTCCGCCAGGTGAAGTGTCTCCGCGCCCTGGGCTACACCGTGAGCGAGCTGGACCTGGCGCCCCGGCTGGCGGCCGGCGAGCCGTGCGCCGTGCGCCGGCCCGTCGTCCTGACCTTCGACGACGGGTTTGGCGACCTCTACGACCACGTTCTCCCCACGCTGGCGGCCCAAGCGCTGCCCGCGGTCGTCTACGTGGTGACGGACCGGAGGCGAGCGGACTGGACGGACTGGGACGGGCTGGAGCCGCCGGCCCTACTCGACCGCTCCCAGCTGCGGGAGATGGCGGCTGCGGGGGTGAGCATCGGCAGCCACGGCCGCACCCATGCTCGTCTGACCCGCTGCTCCCCTGGGCAGTTGAGCGACGAGGTCGGGGGCTCGAAGAAAGCCATCGAGGACCTCCTGGGCCGAGAGGTCCGCCATTTCTGCTACCCCTACGGCAGGGCCAACGAGGCCGTCGCCGAGGCGGTGCGGGAGGCGGGATACCACACGGCGTGCACCACCGAGCGGGGCTGCGTGCGCCCCGGCGCCGATGTCCTGCGCCTGCCTCGCCTGGTGGTGGGCAAGCGCATGGGCCTCTTGCACTTCGCGCGCCGGCTCGTGTTCGGGAGGTGAGAGATGAGAATCCTGCACGTGGAGAAAAAGATGAAGCTCAGCGGCCAGGCCCTGCGGGTGGCCCGGGCGCTGGGGGGCCTGAGAGCGCGGGGGCACGAGGTGGCGCTGGCCTGCCAGCCGGGAAGCGCGCTCGGCGACCAGGCGGAGCGGGAGGGCATCCCCACGTGCCGTGTGCCCATGGTCGGGGCGAGAGCCTATGCTTCGGTGGCCAGGCTGCGGCGCTTCGTCCGCCGCGGCGGCTTCCAGGTGGTCCATGCTCACGGGGCGCGCGACCACCTGATGTGCGGGCTGGCGCGGCTTGGCCTCCGCGGGGTGGCGCTGGTACGCACGAAGCATAACATGAGGCATCTGCGCCCCGGGCGCTTCGGCCGCCTGCTCTACACGCGCCTCACAACCCGGCTGGTGGCGGTCTCCGGCGCGGTGCGCGACGTGCTGCTTGCCGACGGCGTGCCGGCGGACCACATCGAGGTGATCTTCAGCGGCATCGAGACGGACCGCTTCGCGCCGCGGCGGCCCGACCCGCGCGTGCTCGAGGACCTGGGGGTGTCGCCCGGCGACGTGGTGATCGGGTTGGTGGCGCGGCTGAGCAGCAAGAGCGTGGACACGCGCACGCTGATGCGGGCCTTCGGGCAGCTTGTGCCGCGCTACCCTGGGGCGCGGCTCCTCCTGGTGGGGCGCTGGTCGGGCCGCGTCGCGCGGTGGGCCGACGAATTGGGCATCACGGACCGGCTTCTCCTGCCCGGCTTCACCGACGACGTGCCCGCCATGGTGAGCGCCATGGACGTCTACGTCCAGCCCGACGTCTCGGCGGGCATGGGCAGCGCGCTCCTGGAAGCGATGGCCATGGGGAAGCCGGTGGTGGCCAGCCGCGTCGGCGGCATCCCCGAAGCGGTCCTCGACGGCCAGACCGGGCGGCTGTGTCCGCCGGGCGATCCCGGAGCCATGGCGGAGGCCATCGCCAGCATTCTCGACCTGCCCTCCGAGCAGCGCGCGGCCCTGGGCCAGCGGGGACGCCAGCGGGCCGAGGAGCTGTTCGATCGGGAGCGTATGGTGGAGCAGCTTGAGGCGCTCTACGAGCGGGTGGCGCGCCCCAGCTGGTGAACGGCGCGCCGTTCCCCGGTGCCCGGCGCGGGCGCTCTGCCCGAGCGGCGTCTAGGCTTCCTTGCGGAGCAGCAGGCGGAGCAGGAGGCGGCGCTTGCGGGGCCGATCGGACTGCTCCACGATCTGGAAGCCGATCCGCCGGACAGCCCCGGTCACGTCGCGGATCCGCAGCGTGTGGGGGTGTTTCTCGATGCGGCGGCGGACCATGCGGGTCCAGCGCTTGAAGCCCTTGCGATAGTATTCGAAGCCGCGGAAGGTGTCCAGCTCGAGGAGGAAATAGCCGCCGGGCTCCAGCACGCGATGGATCTCCCGGAGCACGGCCTGCCAGTCGCGGGTGTGGTCGAGCACGTTGACGCAGGTGACCACCTGGAAGAAGCCGTCTTCGAATGCCAGGCTCTCGCCCTGCTGCTGGTGATAGTGGATTGCCGGCGAGAGGGCGTACTCCCGTCGAAAGAAATCCATCAGCGGGTCCACGCCGTGGCGCTCGCAGGTGGGGTCGACCGGGGTGATGATCCCCGCCGGCCCGCAGCCGAGGTCCAGCACGCGGTCGCCGGGCCGAAAGGGGCGATGGCGGCGGATGAGGTGGAGGTACTGGTTCCAGAAGTCCCGCCGTTTCTCGGGGTCGCCCTCGGTGCGCCGCGTGCGGGCCTTGAGCCAGAAGTCGCGCTGTCCTTTCTGAGCCCGGTTCCAGAAGTCTTCCGCCATGCCCTGGTTCCCCGGTCGGCTATCTCGTCCCGTCGGCCCGCTCGCCTCCTCCGTCCCCGCGGCGGCGGGCGAGCGGCTGTAGTGTAGCTGGGCGTGCTCCTCCGTGCAACCGCAGCGGCTGTGGGCTGCCTTGCAATGAAAGACGGGAAGCGTAGAATTGCCAGCAGATGGCGAGAAGAGCGTTTTCGGGCCGGAACCTGGCCCCGGCGAGGGACGACGCGTGGGCGGATGGCAGGTGGTTCGTGGCCAGGCGCCGGCGGGAGCGATGGAGTTCCTGGCCCGTTGCCCACGGGCGCCATGGGCGGGCGACGTCCCGTCGGCGGTCCTGGGCGATGCGGAGATGGTCAAGCGCCGGCCGTCGAGGCTGATCCTGCATATGCCTGGGCTGGGCGTGTTGAAGGTGCTCCTGCGGCTCCGGTGGCGGGGCCGACTGGCGTCGCTGTTCCGTACCCTCCCCTACGTCCGCGAGTTCGACATGGCGAAGCGGGCCGCCGCCCTCGGGGTGCCCGTGGCCCAGCCGGTGTTCGCGAGCGTACGGCGGCGCGGTGGCCTGGCGGTGCAGGCGGCGATCCTCTTCGAGTCGGTGCCGGGAGCCATTTCGCTGGACCAACTGATGCGGCGGAGCTATCCGCGCCTCGGCCCCGCCGGGCAGCTCAGCAGCAACGTCTGCGGCCTGATGGCCGAGCTGGGCAAGGCGGTCGCACGCCTCCACGCGGCCGGCGGCGCGCACGGCGATCTCGCCCCCCGAAACGTCCTCCTCTCGCGCCACGCGCGCCAGCCGCTGACGCTCATCGACTGGGCGGAAGGCTGGGAGGCGATGGCCTGGGGCCAGAGGACGGCCCGGCGGGGATGCTCGAAGCAGGCGGCGCGCGACCTGGGGCGGCGGATGAGTCGCCTGGTGCACTGCGGCACCCGGCTGAGGGCCGTCGCGGCCCTCCTGCGAAGCTACTACGCGGCGAGGGGCTTCGGGGGCCAGCAGGGCAGGCAGCTGGCCGAGGAGCTTGCCGCCGCTTCCGCTGCCACCCTCAGGGCCCGCGCGGAGCGCGTGATGGACGCGGCCACCAGGGGAACGCGCCGGCTCGGCGTCCGCGCGGAAGGCGACCGCGTGCTCTGCTACCGCAAGGAACCGACCTCGAGGAGATCCGGGCGGCCCTTGCCCGGCCACCGCAGGGGCTGGGCTCTGCCGCGCGGGTGGCCCGCCATGAGCGCTCCGACGCCCGGGAAGCCTGGCGAACCGCGTGCGCGCTGGCCTCCCTGGCCCTGCCGGTGCGGCTGCACGTGGCCTGTGGCTTCGACCGGCGCACGGGCGCCGGGAGGCTGCTCGTCGAGAATCCGTCGGGGGCCTTCGAAAGCGCGACCGTGAGCGGCGGCGAGGAGGCGCGGCGGCTGGGCTCGTTCCTCAGGCTCCTCCATGCCTATGGCTTCCGCTTCACCGCCTGTGACGCCGGCACCATCGTCCGGCAGCCCGAGCGCCTGGGGCCGTTCGTGCGCCGTCAAGGCTGTGGCTACGTGCTCGACGACGCGGGGGCGGTGGCGTTCGCCCCCGACGCGGCTCTCGGAGAATCCGCCAACGTGGTGGCCGGCTGGGTCGAGCGGAACTGGGGCAGTAGGGCCGCCGCTGCGGTCCGCGCCCTGGGCGAGCGGCCGATTGGCTTTCGTCTGTGAGCCAGCGGGGCCGGCCAAGTGCTGGCGCGCCCCTGGCGACTTTTGACAGGTTCCCCGGCCCGTGATATAATCCGCCGCCCCACCGGAAGCCGAGAGAGAGTGGCCATGGCGATGGTGATCCCCGCGGTGGATATCCGCGGCGGGCGCTGCGTGCGACTCCTCCAGGGTCGCCTGGACGCCGAGACGGTCTACTTCGACGACCCCGTGGACGCGGCCCACCGCTGGGCCGACCAGGGGGCCGAGCTCGTGCACGTGGTCGACCTGGATGGGGCCGTGGAGGGGCGGCCCGCGAACTTCGATGCCGTGGCCCGCATCGCCGAGGAGGTGGACGTCCCCATCGAGGTGGGCGGCGGGGTGCGCACCGACGAGGCCGTGGCGCGCTATCTCGAGCTGGGCGTCGAGCGCCTGGTGCTGGGCACGCGGGCGCTGCGCGAGCCGCAGTGGCTGGCCAGCCTGTGCGAGCGCTACCCGGGCCGCATCGTGGCCGGGGTGGACGCCCGCGACGGGCGGGTGACCGTCGAGGGCTGGGCCCGGACCTCGGGCGTGGACGCGCTGGACTTCGCCCGCCGGCTCGACGCCCTGGGGCTCCGCGCCCTGGTCTACACCGACGTCGCCACCGACGGGACCCTCAGCGGCCCGAACCTGGGGGCCTTGGGGCGACTGGTCGAGGCAGTGAGCACCCCGGTGGTGGCCTCCGGCGGCATCGCGTCGCTGGACGACGTCGAGCGGGTGGCGGCGCTGGGCGTGGAAGGGATGATCATCGGCCAGGCCCTGTTCACCGGCGCGCTCTCGCTGCCCGAGGCCATGGCCCGGGCCGGGCACCGGAATGACCGAGCGCCGTGATGTGGCTCCAGCTCCTGGCCAAGCCGCTCGCGGGTGCCGCCATCGGGTGGTTCACGAACTACCTGGCCATCCGGATGCTGTTCCGCCCCCGGGAGCCGCGCCGCGTGGCGGGCCTCACGTTCCAGGGCGTGATCCCGCGTCGGCGGGGCGAGCTGGCGGCCCGCGTGGCGGAGGCCATCGAGCGGGAACTGCTCTCGCACGAGGACATCCAGGCGGCCCTGCTCGACCCTGCGTTCCAGGAGGCCCTGCGGCTGCGCATCGAGGCCGGCCTGCGGGAGTATCTGACGGGCAGGCTGGGCAGCTCGGCGCGGCTGGTCAGGGCCCTGGTGAGCCCCGAGCTGGTGGACCGCCTGGCCCGGGGCGGCGCGGAGGAGGCCATGCGGCGGCTGCCCTCGGTGATCGGCTATGCGGCCCAGGAGCTGGAGGCCCACCTGGACATTCGGGCCGTGGTGCGCTCGAAGATGGAGGCCTTCGACCTCGAGCGCCTGGAGTCGCTGGTGCGGGAAATCGCGCACCGGGAGCTTCGCTTCATCGAGGTGCTGGGCGGCGTGGTGGGCTTCGTGGTGGGCGCCGCACTCGCCGCAATCGAGCACCTGCTGGCCTGAACGAGGAGAGAGCGAGGAATGAAAGAGCGTCTGCTCACGCCCGGTCCCGCCGAGGTGCCGCCGGAGACCCTGCTGGAGCTGGCCAAGCCGGTGTTCCACCA
>JBKHIY010000034.1:0-43158 GCA_046538415.1 Candidatus Brocadiia bacterium
GTCGGGACCCCCTGTCCTGGACGCTCCTGCGTCCCTCTTCCGCGGGCGAGGGATTCCGGGTTTCAGGTTCCGGGTTCCGGGTTTCGGGGGCTCGCCTCTGAGCCCGCGGAGCGGGCGAGGGGGTAAAGCCCACGGTGGAGCGGAGCGGAACCGTGGGACCACCAGACGGCCCACAAGCCCCAGCCCGCGGAGCGGGCGACGGAGGCGTCCGCATAAGCCCCTTCCCAGGCCGAGGAGGGGAGCGACGCGGGAGCGTCGAAGATGCGGCGTCCCGACGGGGGACCGTCGGGACGAGAGGGAGTGAACACATGCGGACCGTCGGGACGAGAGGGCTCAACACGTAGGAACCGTCGGGACGAAGGGCCCCGCTTCGGGCCGAACCGCGGACCTCTGCGCTCGGAGTGCGGCCTTCAGGACGTGCGTGCCCGGCCCCGCCGCTCGCGTGTACCCGTGGCGTTGCGTTGACGCCTAGAAGTCGGCGTCGCGACGCTCCTCGCGTCGGCCCTCGCCTTCTCCCTCGCGGTCGCGTTCACGCTCGCGAGGGCCGTCGCCTTCACCTTCACGGTCTCGGTCGCGCTCTCGGGCGCGGTCGCCCTCGCCTTCCCGGTCGCGGTCACGGTCGCCTTCGCCTTCCCGGTCGCGGTCACGGTCGCCTTCGCCTTCGCGGTCTCGGTCGCGGTCGCCTTCCCGCCGACCCTCGCCTTCGCCCTCGCGGTCTCGGTCACCTTCTCGCCGCCGCTCGCCGCCTTCCTCGCCTTCATCGTCATCGCGGTCGGCTTCCCAGCGTCGCTCGCCTTCGCCCTCGTGGTCGTCGCGGTCACGCTCCCGCGGACGGTCGCCTTCGCCTTCGCGGTCCCGTTCGCGGTCACCATCTCGCCCGCGCTCGCCTTCGCCCTCCCGGTCCCGGTCACCTTCCCGCCGGCGCTCGCCGCCTTCCTCGCCTTCATCGTCGTCGCGGTCGCCTTCCCAGCCGCGTTCGCCCTCGTCTTCATCGTCCCGTTCCTCGGCGGGGCGGTAGCCCTCACCTTCTCGGTCGCGTTCGCCTTCCCGCTCGCCTTCGCGCTCCCGCTCGGCCTGCTCGCCCCGCGGGCGTTCGCCTTCGCGGGTCTCTTCGTCCCGGGGCCTCTCCACCTGCTCGTCGGGGGCCTCGGGGTTGAGTCGGGCGCCGTCCCAGGCGGCGGTGATGATCAGGGCCTCGTCGCGCTCGGCGAAGGCCTTGACGGTGCACAGGCCGCCTTTCTTGTACAGCTGGTGGGCCACGCGATGGAGCCATTGGGAGGAGTGGTACCTGCCATCGGGGCCTCGGAAGGCGATGTAGACGGTCCGCAGCTTCTTGCCCACCAGGACGTCGGGATTGGGGGCCTTACTGGCGTCGAGGGGCCGGGCGCTGGCCACTTCGAGCAGGCAGCCCTTGGAGTCGACCTCCAGGATGTTGCCGATGAGGTAGCCTCGGAAGCCGGCGGCCTCCGCGGGGAGGACGGCCTTGGCCTGGCGGGCCTCCTGTGCCTCGGGCTCGGGCGCCCCGGCCCGCCGCTCCTCGGGCAGCTTGCGTCGCTCGCCCTCGCCCAGGGCCAGCTCGCCCCAGGCTCCTGTCACCAGCACGGTGCCCGTGAGCACGTGCACGATGAGCCGCTTGCTCAGCATCTCGGCGCCTCCTTCTGATTCGACGATTCGGACGGTGAATTCGGTGCCCGTGACCTCCACGGTGCCCACCGGTGTGCGCACGGCGAACTGGCCGGCCTGGCGGTCGACCTGGCAGGCCGCGCCCCCCTTCTCCAGGAACACTTGCTCCGCGTGCCGCTGGCCCTCGATGCGCAGGGCGCTGCCGGGCTGGAGCTCGACCCGGCAGTAGCCCCCGAGGCTCAGGCTGGCCCCCTCCTCCCCGCTCAGGAGCGTGGCTCCTCGCCGCACCGGGCCTCCGTCGGCCACCGTGTAGCTTCCCTTAGCCTCGGGCTGGGGGTAGCGCGAGGCGAGCAGTAGCCAGGCCCCGGCCGCCAGGGCTAGCGCAGCGGCGGCGGCGATGGCGATCACGGCCCGACGGCGCCAGGGAAAGGCGCGGGCCAGGATGCGGGCCGTGAGATCGGGCGGCTCCTCGCCGCCCAGGAGCTGGCGGAGCAGCATGTCGATCAGCCGGTCGCGTTCCTCGCTGGGGCGCATCAGGCCTCTCCCAGCTTCAGTCGCCGCCGCACGCAATCGGCCAGGGCGCCGCGGATGCGCCGCAGCAGCGACTTCACGCCGTTTTCGGTCATCTCCAGGAGCCGAGCCATCTCCGAGCGCGACTTGGCCTGGGCGTAGCGGAAGTCGAGCGCCTCGCGTTGGCGGCGGGAGAGCGTGGCGAGGCACTGGCGGAGGGCCTCCACGTAGTCGAACCCGTCACCGTCGCGGAGGAACTCGGAGGCCCACAAGGCCTCGGCCCGCTCCAGGAACTGGTGGTCGACGCCCACCGGGCTGGTGCGCCGGGTGCGGCAGTAGCGGAGGAAGAGGTTGCGGGCGATGCCCCGCAGCCAGGCCGAGGCGGCCCGCTCGTCGGAGGGGTCGGCGGCCCGCTCGGCGGTGAAGGCGGCCAGGAAGGTCTCCTGCACCAGGTCCTCGGCGGCCGCCCGCGGCGCGCCCAGGTACCTCATGTAGCGATACACCTCGGCCTGATGGGCTCGGACGAGGCTTTCCAGTGCGTCGCGGTCCATGGTGCTGGGCGGTCCTTTCGCATCCCCTTCCACTATTAGATCGCATGCGGCGCCGGAAAGGGTGCAGGAAAATGCGCTTTTTTCTCTCCTGGTCCCAGGGTTATACCACGCGCGCCCGGGGCTCGCCACGCGCCGCGGCCCGCTTGACGCGTGCCCCGGGGACGCTATACTGACCGCGGACGGGCCGTTTCCCATCCCCCGTCGGAGACTGGTCATGGGTGTCGACGAGAAGCTGGCTCAGGCGGTCCGGCGCCGGGCTCGCGAGGGCCGCCTGGCGTGTGCCGCGGCGTTCGCCATCGCCGAGGAGCTGGGCCTTCGGCGCATCGAGGTGGGTCGTGCGGCGGATGCCCTGGGGGTGAAGATCGTGGACTGCCAGCTCGGCTGCTTCGGCCGGGGCAAGGCCGCCAAGGCCCCGGGCGGCCAGGCGGCGAACGAAGGGCCCCCGTGAGCGTTCCCCCCATCGTGTGCATCGTGGGCCGCAAGGGCGCCGGGAAGACGACCCTCATCGAGCGCCTGGTGCCCGAGTTGCGCCGCCTGGGCTACGCCGTGGGCACGGCGAAGCGCCCGCCCCACGCCTTCCACTTCGACGTCCCGGGCAAGGACAGCTACCGCCACTTCCACGCAGGTGCCGAGGCGACGGTGGTTTACGGCCACGGCGTGGTCGCAGCCGTGCGGCGGCTGCCCGCCGAGACGCCTCTCGAGGCCCTGGTCGCCCGCTTCCTGCCCGAGGTGGACATCGTGCTGGCCGAGGGCCACAAGAGCGCGCCGCTGCCCAAGCTCGAGGTCTTCCGCGCCGAGGTCCACCCCAGCCCCCTCTACGAGGGCCAGCCCGACTACGTGGCCATCGCCAGCGACGAGCCGCTCGAGGCGGGCATCCCGCGGCTCGACCTGGCCGATCCGGCGGCCATCGCGGCGTTCCTCGTCGCCCGGCTGCTGCCGCCCGGCCCGGGCCGCGACGAGCCGCGAGCGCGCCGAGAATAAACGCCGTGGGCGGCTGGCGATCCGAAGTTATACGCTCCTTGGCCACCGGCGGGGCCGTGTCCCCGTTGCTCCGCCATAAGGCATTGCCACTTCCGAGGATGGGCCTGCGCAATGTCGCCGTTCGAGCCGCTGCCGCGGCCTGCGTAGGCGGCCCGGGTCCGGCGCGGGTGTGGGGAATTCCCACGCCGGGCCGCCTCGCGGCACGGCTCGCCCCGCTGCCCGCATGCAGCGATATGTCCCGTCACAGGCAACACTTAGACTCGCTACGGTGCGCCGAGCGGCGGCCCGGCATGGGCTTTGCACCAGCCGAGGGGCAGTCGCGAGGAACGCCTCTCGTCAGGCCCAAGTTCAGGAGGAGCGCAGCGATGAGGAAATGGCTCACAGCACTGGTCGTGATAGGCGTAGTGGCGTCCGCTGCTCGCGCGGGAGCGCCCGTGCGGCGGGCCCATCGCCAGCGCCAGCGCATCCAGGCGGGCGTGCGCACCAGGTCGCTCACTCCCGCCGAGACCCGCCGCCTGGCCCGCGAGCAGCAGCACATACGCAACCTGGAGAAGCAAGTGACCGCCGACGGGGTAGTCACCCCGGCCGAGAAGGCCCTCCTGGAGCGGGCGAGGAACCGGGCCAGCGCCCACATCGCCAAGGAAAAGCACGACGGGCAGGGCCGCGTAAGCCGGCCCGGCAGGTGGCGCCGCTGGCATCCGAAGGTCCCCGCCCGGTGGTATCGGCACCATCTTCGCTTCGCCCACGCCATCGTCGTGGGCTCCGTCGAGCCCTCCTACCTGCGTCGCATCCTGGCCATGGAAGAGCGCCTGGCCAAGCTCGAGGCGGCCATGCTCAGCGACGCGAAGCTCACGCCGGGCGAGCGGCGACGCCTGCTCCGAGCCCTCAGCGAGGCCACGGCGGTCGTCTTCTGGCTGGAGGACGGCGCGGCAGGGCCGGAGCTGCGCGAGGTGATCGTGGCCCAGATTCACGAAGACACGCTAACCATCGAGGAAACCGAGGAACTGGTGGCCCAGATGGCCCGGCTGCTCGAGCTTCGCCGCCTGCTCGGCGGGGAGGAGATGCGGGCCTCGGTGCGGGAGGAGCTGGAGGAGGAATTCGCGACCCTCGCCTCCCAGCTCTATCAGGACTGAACGCCCGCCCACAGCCATACCGCTCACGGGGCCGGCCGCTGCCCCGCGGCCGGCCCCTTTCGTGGGCCCGGTGCACCAAAACGTCCAGCCGTCGCCCAGCGCTCCCCCGAGGGAGTCCTTGCGCTGCAAGGACTTACCGCCGCGCCCTCCCTTGGCCTACGATTTGCAGGCTGGCCGTAGTAGGATGGGTGGTAACGAGGGTGGCGTCTGACACAGTGAGCAAGCGCACCCGAGGGGGCGTTTCGTCGAAGGCCCCCGCCACAGGTCCACGCAACTGGGATGCAGAGGCCGAGGAGCCCTCGTGATGGTAAACCACCACGCGCTCGAGGTGACGAACTGGCTGCGCGAGTGTCCCGAATGCGGCTACCAGAATGGGTTCCACGTGAGCTTCCATCGTAGCGCATCCGAGACCGACGGGCATACCGTTTCGGTGCGCCTCATTTGCCCCAGTTGCAGCGGCGTCTTCGAGACGGGCCTCAAGCTCCTGCTCGAGCGCGACCGCTAGACCTACCCGCGAACCACCGATAGGAGGGGACCCATGGGCGGCGAGGACAGCAAGCCGCAAGCCGGAGGCGCCAGCAAAGTGACGGTGGTGGGCGCGGGGCTGGTCGGCGCCACGTCCGCCTACACCATCATGGCCCGCGGCCTCGCCTCGGAGATCGTCCTGGTGGACATCGACCGCGAGCGGGCGCAGGGCGAGGCCATGGACCTCAATCACGCCCTGTCCTTCGCCCAGCCGGCTCGCATCGTGGCCGGGGACTACGAGGACGCCGAGGGCTCGGACATCGCGATCATCGCCGCCGGCGCGGCCCAGAAGGCCGGCGAGTCGCGCCTCACGCTGGCGGGCCGCAACGTGGAGATCGTGAAGGACATCGTGCCCCGGCTGGAGAAGGCGGCGCCCGACGCGGTGCTGGTGGTGGTCTCCAACCCGGTGGACGTGCTGACCTACGCGGCCCAGGAGGTCTCGCGCTACCCCCACGAGCGGGTGCTGGGCTCGGGCACCATCCTGGACACCTCGCGGTTCCGCTTCGAGCTGGGCCGCCGCAGCGGTGTGGACCCGCGCAACATCCACGCCTACATCATCGGCGAGCACGGCGACAGCGAGGTGCCGGTGTGGAGCCTGGCCAACATCGCGGGCATCCGCCTGCGCGACTACTGCCCGGTGTGCGGCAAGGACTGCTCGGACGCCGAGCTGGACCAGCTGTTCGAGAACGTGAAGACCGCGGCGTACCAGATCATCCAGTTCAAGGGCGCCACCTACTACGCCATCGCCATGGGCGTGACGCGCATCGTGGCGGCCATCCTCCGCGACGAGCATTCGGTGATGACCGTGAGCACGCGGATCGACGGCACGTGCGGCGTTCGCGACGTGTGCCTGAGCCTGCCTACCGTGGTGTGGCGGGGCGGGGTGCGGGAGGTGGTGCCCCTGCCCCTCTCGGAGTCGGAGCAGGCCGCGCTCGAGAAGTCGGCCCAGACGCTCCAGGAGGTCCTTCGCTCCGTGGGCCTGTGAGCCGGGACGCGGGGCTCATTCCAGGTGGGCTCGAGCGGCGGCGTTGACCTTGTTGAGGAGCTGGGAGGCCTGCTTGTTCTTGGGGTCGAGCTTGCGGGCGCGCTGGCAGTACTCGCGGGCCTTCTCGAAGCGTCCCCCCTCGTAGAAGTCGTTGGCGGCCAGGAGGCATCCCTCGGCGGGATGGCCATCGTACATCTGGCGGAGCACCTTGTCCAGCGCCCGGGGCCCGTAGACGGCCTCGACGGCATCCTCGTTCTCCAGCAGCGAGCGAACGAGGAGGGGGTTGTGGCGGTTCTCGATGATCACGTGGCGGAGGACCACGGTGGCCTCGGAGAAGAGCTCGATGGCGTGAGCCAGGTCCTGACGCAGGGCTCGACGTGCCCGCTGGAGGATGCGCTCGCCCTCGCGGAGGAAGGCCTCGCCGTGTTCGGGGGCCTGATGGCCGCGCACGGCCCGGCGGAGCGCCGCGTACTTGGGGGCGTAGCACTCGAGCTGGTAGGTGTTCTCCTTGACCTTCATCATCTGGTGGAAGAGCGAGCCCACCAGGATGTCGAAGAGCCCCGCGGAGCTGAGGTCCACCTCCTCGGGATTCTCCTCGTTGCGGAACAGCGAATGGCACTGCTCCTTGAGCTCGAACAGATCGTCCTCGACGAACTGGTTGATGTCCGCGAAGGGAACGCGCCCCTCGTTGGCGCTCGAGGCGATGAGCTCGTCGAGCCTGGCCCGCGAGCGCAGGAAACGGAGCACGGTGTGAGCCACGAGCTCGTGGGATTCGCGGCTCTGCGCCTTTTCCGCCGAGACGGCCACGTGGGGTCTCCGTGCCCTGGGAAGGGGGCTGGCCCGACGGGCGGATTCTACCACAGGCCGGCCAGAGGGTCAAGCACTGCGGGGCGGGCCGCTGAATTTTCTTGCAATTCCCGGCGTCGGGGCTATAATCGTGGTTTTGCGCAGGGTTTACGGAACTGCATTTCCCCTCGCTGCCCGAACGGAGCACCGCATCCATGGCTGATGCCACCGACCCGACCCTCGACGTGCAAGAGCTGCTGCTCGAAAGCGGCCGCGACATCGACAAGTTGCTCCTCCTCCGCAAGGCCCAGGCCGAGTCGCCGGAGCAGCGCCGAAGGCTCGAGGGCCTGGTGATCGAGCTGATGGAGAACCCCACGGTGGACGGCGAGGAGCTGGACGCCGAGGACGCGGCCCTGGTGGTGGGTGTGGGCCACTGGGCGCTGGGCCGCCTGGAGGAGGCCATCGCCAGCCTGGCCGGCGCGTCCTCGCCCGAGGCCGACTACTTCCTGGGGCGCTGCTACCTGGAGACCGGCTTCTACGACCGGGCCGCGGAGGCCTTCCAGCGGGCCCAACGGGGCAAGGCGGCCGTGGAGCGCGGCGCCGCCCTGGGCCATGCCGAGGCCGTGGCCGGCGGGGGGAAGCCCGACGCGGCGCTCACCGAGCTTCGCAGCATCGCCAAGTCGCGCAAGGACGACCCCGACGTCCACTACCTGATGGGCTACTGCTACGACCAGGTGGGCCGCTACGAGGACGCCATCGAGGAGTACGAGAAGGCCCTGGAGGCGGAGCCGGACCACAACCCGGCCGCCTTCCGCCTGGCCTACGACCATGCCCTGCGCGGGGAGCAGGACACGGCCCTGGAGCACTACCAGGCCCTGGCCAGCCGCCCCGCCACCTACATCAACGCCCTGATCAACCTGGGCGTGCTCCACGAGGACCGCCGCGAGTTCCACAAGGCCATCGAGTGCTACCGCCGCGTGCTCCGCGCCGACCCCAACCACCCCAGGGCCCGCATGTACCTCAAGGACGCCCACGCCTCGCTGGACATGGAGTTCGACGAGGACCGCCAGCGGGAGATGGACCGCCGCGCCGAGCTGCTGGCCGTGCCGGTGAGCGACTTCGAGCTCTCCGTGCGCGTGCGCAACTGCCTCCAGCGGATGAACATCCATACCCTGGGCGACCTGGTGAGCCACACCGAGGAGGAGCTGCTGGCCTCGAAAAACTTCGGCGAAACCTCCCTCCAGGAAATCAAGGAGATGCTCGCCGCGCGCAACCTGCGCCTCGGCCAGGACCGCGAGGAAGCCATCCCCAGCATCGAGCACGAGCCCGAGGAGGAGGCCCCCGCCCCCGAGGGCGTGGAGGCCGACCAGGCGGTGCTCGCCACGCCCATCTCCGAGCTCGACCTCTCGCTGCGCAGCCGCAAGTGCATGGAGCGCCTGGGCATCGCCACCCTGGGCCAGCTCATCGAGCACACCGCCGAGGACCTCCTGGCCAGCCGCAACTTCGGCCGCACCTCTCTCGCCGAGCTCACCGAGTGTCTCACCCGCTACGGCCTCCAGCTCAAGAGGACGCCTCCGGAAGAGGAGGAGGGAGAGGAAGCGGGCGAGGAGGAAGAAGGCCCCATGGAGCCCGACGAGGACCAGCAAGAAGACGAGGAAGAAGCCTCCGAGGAGCAGGACGAAGCCGACGACGATGCCCAATGACCCCTTGCTCGTCCACGCCTGCTGCGCCCCCTGCCTGTGCGCCCTGCTCGGCGAGCTGCGGGCCCGGGAGCGGGACGTTACGGCCTTCTTCCACAATCCCAACATCCACCCTTTCATCGACTTCCGCAGGCGCCTGAAGGCCTGCCAGGTGCTGGCCGAGCGCGAGCGCCTGCCCCTGATCGCCGACACGGCCTACGGTCTCGAGGCCTTCCTCGACGCCGTGGGCGAGAGCCGCCAGCGCCCCGCACGCTGCCGCATCTGCTACACCCTGCGCCTGGAGGCGACGGCGGCTTGCGCCGCGCGGCGGGGCTTCCCCGCGTTCACCTCCACCCTGCTGGCCAGCCCTCAGCAGGACCGCTCGACGGTTTGCGCCGTGGGCCACGCCGCGGCGCGTCGCCACGGGGTGGTCTTCGAGGACGCCGACTGGCGCGCCCTGCACGAGAAGGGGCTGGAGACGGCCCGCCGGCTCCAGCTCTATCGCCAACAGTACTGCGGATGCATCTTCAGCGAGCACGAGCGCTACCGGCACACGACCAGGCACCTCTACCGACCACAGGGCAAGGCCCTGGCCCGCGATACGTGACGCCAGCGCGGCCACGGGCCCCAGCGGCAGGACGACGATGCCAGGCGAGAAGCGAAAACCCCGTCGTCGGCTCATCGTGGCGACCGTCGCGGCCGCGGCCATGCTCGCCGGCGCCATCCCCTTCGCCTGTGTGCCTCCGCCCGGGACCACCGAGGCGCCGGGCCACGCGACCACGCCCCAGGGCCGTGCCCGGCCGGCCCGCGTGCTGCTCGTGGCCCGGGAGGCGGAAGCCAGCGTCTCGTCGGCCGGCCCCTACCGGGTGCGGCCCACGGCCCCCGGCTCGGCGGTGGTGGCCCGCGGCGGCTCGCTCGCGTCCACTGTCGTTCGCCCCCTTGCGCGAGGACTGGCCCTGGGCTCGCGCTCGCTGCGGCACTACAGCGTGCGCATCGTGGCCGACCAGGACGGCGACCTGGCGGTGAACGGCCGCCGCTACCGCGGCGAGCTGGTGGTGCGTCGCGATTCCGACCAGGCGCTCTCGGTGCTCAACGTGGTGCCCCTGGAGGCCTACCTCTACAGCGTGCTGGGCAGCGAGACCTACGCGGGATGGCCCCCCGAGGCCCTCGAAGCGCAGGCCATCGTGGCCCGTTCCTACGCCCTGTGGCGGATGGCCCAGCGACGCCACCAGGACTTCGACCTCCATGCCACGGTGATGGACCAGAACTACCTCGGACTGGCCAAGGAGGACCCCCGCCTGCGCGCCGCCGTGGACCGCACGGAAGGGGTGGTGCTGCTCTACCAGATGAAGCTCTTCCGCTGCTACTACCACTCGACCTGCGGGGGCCACACGGAGGCGGTGGAAGCCGTGTTCCCCGACGTCCCGCTGGCCCCCCTGCGGGGCACGCCGTGCGTCTACTGCAAGGACTCGAAGCACTACCGCTGGCGGCGGGAGTTCTCCGCCGCGGAGCTGGCCCGCGCCCTGCGGAAGGGGGGCCTGGCGGTGGACCGCGTGGCGTCGGTCGAGGTGACGGCTCGCACGGCATCGGGCCGGGCGGAGACGGTGGCCCTCGAGTGCGGCGACGGGACGCGGCGGGTCCTGCGGGCCAGCGAGTTCCGGCTCAAGGTAGGGCCCAGCCGGCTGCCCAGCACGTTCTTCGAGATCCGGGAGCAGGGCTCCGGGTGGGAGTTTCGGGGCCGCGGCTGGGGCCACGGCGTAGGGATGTGCCAGTGGGGAAGCCGAGGCATGGCCCAGCGGGGCTACTCGGCGGCGGAAATCCTCCGCCACTACTACCCCGGGGCCGCGCTGCGGCGGCTCTACGGCGGCAGGGGGCGGATTTGACGCGCGAGCCGATCTTTGCTATTGAAGCGACCGACGGCGACGCGCGCGCCGGCTGGCTCCACACCGCCCACGGGCGGGTGCCCACGCCGCTGTTCATGCCCGTGGGCACCCAGGGCGCGGTGAAGGCCCTGGTGCCCCACGAGCTCGAGGCGGCCGGCGTGCACATGGTCCTTGGCAACACGTACCACCTCCACCTGCGGCCCGGGGAGCAGGTGGTGGCTGCCCTGGGGGGCCTGGGCCGTTTCATGGGCTGGGACGGGCCGGTGCTTACCGACAGCGGCGGCTTCCAGGTCTTCTCCATGGCCAAGCTGCGGCGGGTGACCGACGAGGGGGTGGAGTTCCAGTCGCACATCGACGGCGACAGCCTGATGCTCACCCCCGAGAGGGCCACGGAGATTCAGAATGTCCTTGGCGCCGACGTCATCATGGCCTTCGACGAGTGTGTGCCCTACCCCTGCGAGCGCGACCGCGCCGCCCAAGCCATGGAACGCACGGTGGCCTGGGCACGTCGCTGCCAGGCGGGCCACGGTCGGCCCGCCGACCAGGCGCTCTTCGCCATCGTGCAGGGCAGCGTCTTCGACGACCTGCGGCGCGAGTGCGCCGACCGCCTGGTGGACATGGGTTTTCCGGGCTACGCCGTCGGGGGGCTGAGCGTGGGCGAAGGCGACGACCTGATGTACCGCGTGCTGGAGTCCACCGTGCCGCGCCTGCCCGCCGCCAAGCCGCGCTACCTGATGGGCGTGGGCACGCCGGCCAACCTGGTGGAGTGCGTGGCCCGCGGCGTGGACCTCTTCGACTGCGTGCTGCCCACGCGCAACGCGCGGGGGGCCTGTGCCTTCACGGCCCGGGGCAAGGTGCGGCTGCGCAACCGGCGCTACCGTCGGGACCGGCGGCCCATCGAGCCGGGGTGTGCGTGCAGGGCGTGCCGCCGCTTCTCCCGGGGCGCCCTGCGCCACCTGTTCCTGGCCCGCGAGATCGGAGCCGCCGTGCTCACATCGATCCACAACGTGACCTTCTACCAGCGCCTGATGGCCCGGTGCCGCCAGGCCATCGTGGAGGGTCGGTACGCCGAATTCCGCAGCGCGTTTCACGAGCGCTACCGCCAGACGGAGGACCTTGCTTCATCATGAATGCCCTGTGCAGCCTCGCGGGCTTCCTGCTGCCCCTGGCTCAGGAGGACGGGGACCGTCCGGGCCTGATCCAGATGCTGTTCCCGCTGATCCTCATCTTCTTCGTCTTCTATGTCTTTCTCATCCGTCCGCAGAACAAGCGGCGGCGCCAGCGGATGGAGATGCTCTCCGCCCTCAGGAAGGGCGACAAGGTGATCACCACCGGCGGCATCCACGGCATCATCACCCACGTCCGCGACCAGGAGGTGGTGGTCAAGGTGGGCGACGACGTGAGGCTCACCCTCCAGAAGAGCGGCATCGCCCACGTCAAGTCGCCCGCAGAGGACGCCGCCGAAGAGGACGCGGAGCAGAGCTGAGCACCCACAGGCCCCGCGACGTGGCGGCGAGCGGCCCGCTCGCCGCCATGCCCGAGGCCAGCGAGCGAAGGGCCGGGCTCGCCCCCCTGTCCCGCCGAACCGGCCGAGGCGAGGCCCCGCGGGCCTCGCCTGCCGACCGACCGGGACAGGAGCCGACCACACCGCCAACGGCCGCCGCGCGCCCCCGGAGGCCCGAAGCACGGCGGCCGATGCACGAGCGACCGATTCGCTGGAGAACACCGCTATGCCCCGTTTCTGGACCCGACTGGTCGACAGCCTGCCTCGGGACATGAAGAGCCTGACCTGGCGGCTGCCCCTGGTCCTCGCCGTGATCCTCCTGTCCGCGTTCATCTTCTTCCCCTTCCAGGACACCCCCTACGCCCTGAGGACGGTGGTCGACACCTACGACCCAGGCAGGGGCGGCGAGAAGTACGGGAAGGTGGACCCCGAGGCCCGCGTGGTGCGCGACTACGAGGTGACCAATCGCTGGGTGTGGCTCACCAGCCCCTTCCACTACGAGGACGAACGCGAGATCACCGCCGAGGAGCTGGCCCCCAAGCAGGGCCGGGCACGCAAGCTGCGCACCCTGCGCGTCATCTCCCAGGGCCTCAACTTCGGGCTCGACCTCAGCGGGGGCACCGAGCTGCTCTACCAGATTCTCCTCGACGAGGAGACCCGGGAGAGCGTGACGGCCCAGGAGATCAAGGGCGTGATCCAGAAGCGCATTGACGCCTACGGCCTCCGCGAGCCGATCATCCAGGTCCAGGGCAGCCAGCGCATCCTCGTCCAGGTGCCCGTCCGCCAGTCGGGGGCGCTGGAGAACATCAAGAACGTGATCCAGAGCATCGGCAACCTGGAGTTCCGCCTCGTCGCCCCCCAGGGCTCGGCCCCCTACAAGAGCTGGAAGGAGACCGGCGAAGCGCCCCCCGGCTACACCGAATACTCGATCCCCTCCCTCAAGGAAGAGGAGGCGGGCGAGGAGCAGAAGGTCCTGGTCGGCGACCGGGTGGAGATGACGGGGGAGTACATTCGCAGCACGCGGGTCATCACCGGGGGCAGTTACGTGCGGCCCGTGGTGGGGCTCAGCTTCTCGCCCCGGGGCCAGCAGCAGTTCGCCCAGGTTACCGGGGCGCACGTGGGCGAGCGGCTGGCGATCGTGCTCAACACCCAGCGCGACGCCGAGGGAAACATCAAGGACAAGGTGGACGCCGAGGGCAACGTGGTGGGGAAGTACAAGGGCGAGTGCTACTCGGCGCCCGAGATCGAGGAGCGCATCCTCGGCGACGCCATCATCCGGGGCGACTTCGACGTCGACGAGGCCAAGGCCCTGCGCACTGTGCTCATGGCAGGCAGCCTGCCGGCGCCGCTCAAGCTCATCCAGGAGAACACCGTGGGCGCCACCCTGGGCCCCGCCCTGGTGAGCCGGGGCGTGCGGGCCATCGTCATCGGGCTCGTGGGCGTGGTGCTCTTCATGGCCCTCTACTACTGGTTGGCCGGGGCCATCGCCGACTTCGCGTTGCTGCTCAACATCCTCATCATCGTGGCCGTGCTCATCTTGTTCAACGCCACCCTCACCCTCCCGGGCATCGCCGGCCTGCTGCTCACCGTGGGCATGAGCGTGGACGCCAATGTGCTGATCTTCGAGCGCATCCGCGAGGAGAAAGGCGGGCCCACCGACAAGCCCCTCCGCCTGGCCATCCGCGACGGCTACGGACGGGCCTTCTGGACCATCTTCGACGCCAACCTGACCACCCTGCTCACGGCCTACATCCTCTACTGGATCGGCACCGGGGCGGTGAAGGGCTTCGCCATCGTCCTGTCCATCGGCATCCTCACCAGCATGTTCACCGCCCTGGTGGTCACCCGCGTGGTGTTCGACATCCTGGTGTGGCGGCGGAAGCTCAAGCGGCTGCCCATGGCGGAGCTGATCAAGAAGCCCCAGATCGCCTTCATGAGGCTCCGCACCCGCTTCCTCATCGGCTCCGGCGTGCTCATCGCCGCGGGCCTGGCCATCTTCTTCAGCCGAGGCGAGGACAACTGGGACATCGACTTCAAGGGGGGGCAGCTGATGCACGTGGTGTTCCGCGAGCCGATGGACGCGGAGACCATCCGCGGGCGGCTGCGCGGGGCGGGCGAGGAGTTCGCCGACTGCGAGGTCCAGAGCCTGGCCCCCGCCGCCGCCGAGGGCGCCACCTTCGTGGGGCGCCGCTCCCGCGAGTTCGTGATCCGCGTGCCCTCCCTCTCCGAGGTCGTCTACCACGAGATCGCTCCCCTCCCCGCACCCCGCACCGCGCCCGGCGAGCAGGAAGGGGAAACGGTCACCTACCACACCCGCGCCGACGTGGAGTTCGACTACCCCGTGCCCATCGACGAGATCCGCCAGGCCCTTCGCTACCCCTCGCGGCTCGATGGCGGGCAGGCCGCGGCCCCGGCCCAGCGGGGGCACTGGCGTGTGGAGCCCAAGGGCGGGGAACAGGGCGACGGGCGCTACCGCCGCTTCCTCATCGAGTCCGACCTGGAAAGCACGCTCGTCATGAGCGACCGCATCGACCGCGCCTTCGCCGCCCAGACGCTCACCGCCAAGATAGCCCGGGTGTTCCAGGACGAGCTCGCCCCGCCAGGCATCCAGACCCTGGAGGAAAACGGCCGGGGCCGCACTGCCGTGGCCGTGAACCTCGCCCAGCCGCTGGCACTAGAGACCCTCGAGTCGAAGCTCGGCGAATGGGAGCTCGACGCCCAGGCCAGCCCCGTGGACGAGAGCGCCAGCGACGGCAAGTACACCCGATTCCGCGTGGACGTGGCGTCGGGCCAGGCCCAGACCCTGGCCCAGCGGCTGCGCGCCGCCAGCGAGACCATCCCCCTCTCCAACCCCATCCCCCGGCTCTCCAAGGTGGGGCCGTCGGTGGCCCGGGAGATGCTGGTATGGGCCATCGTGGCCATCGCGGCCGCCAGCGCCATCATCATCGCCTACGTGTGGCTGCGCTTCGAGCGCTTCAAGTATGGGGTGGCCGCCGTCGCCGCGGTGGTCCACGACGTGCTCATCACCATCGGGCTGCTGGCCATCTTCGGCCTCCACATCAACCTCCCCATCGTGGCCGCCCTGCTCACCATCATCGGCTACTCCATCAACGACACCATCGTGGTCTTCGACCGCATCCGCGAAAACCTGCGCCGCCAGCGCAAGCGCGACGTCGACGCCACGGTGATCGACGGGAGCATCAACCAGATGCTCAGCCGCACCGTGCTCACGTCCGCCACCACCTTGCTCGCCGTCCTCGCCCTCTACCTGTTCGGAGGCGGGGTGATCCAGGACTTCGCCCTCACCCTGCTCGTCGGCGTGGTGGTGGGCACCTACTCCTCGATCTTCATCGCCAGCCCCCTGCTTATCCTGCACCAGGAGCAGATCGAGAAGCGGCTCGGCCGCGCCGCCAGCTCCTGAACCATCGCACCCCCCGTGCCCGGGCCCCCCACAGTCGGCCCGGGCACGGGAATCCCAAAAAACTGCAAAAATCTCCCACTTCTCGCTTGACATCGCCGCCGCCGCAAGCTATACATAGCGTATCCTCCCCGTAACGGACCTCCCCGTCCAAGGTATCCGCACGACGTATGTCCCTCGATACCCTACTGCGCGCTCCCCGCGTCTGAAAGGAGGCAGGTCTTGCGAAAGGACGCGAAGATCGCCCTATGCGTGATTCTCGCCCTCATGGTCCTCGTTGTCGTCATCTGGGGACGAAGCCACAGAGGAACCGAGGACCTCGCGCTCGAGGCCAGCCCCGACGCCGAGGAGCCACAGGTCGTCGCCGAAGCCCCTGAGCCCGCCACGCCGCCCGGCCCCGGAACCCCGTCCCCACCCCGGGGCCCCGAGGCCGCCGAGCCCCAGCCCCCCGACACCGAAGGCCCCGACGCCCGGGTGGCCCACGCCCGACACGAGGCACCCAGCACCCAGGTCAGCGACTTCTCCTCCTACTTCCCCCGCGACCGCGCCATGATCAACCACGTCGCCGTCCTCACCGACGAAGAGGAGCCCGAGGCCCCGACCGAGCCGACTCCTGAGGCCGACGCAGCCCCCCCGGCCGAGCCGCGCCGCGAGGCCGACACTGCGCCCGCCCCGGCGCCAGGACCCACCGTCCACACCATCGTCAAGGGCGACACCTACCGCGGCCTGGCCCGCAAGTACTACAACGACCCCGACAAGTGGAAGGTCATCTACGAGGCCAACGACATCCCGCCGGAGCGACTGCTCATCGGCCTCAAGCTCAAGATTCCCGCCCTCCCCGGCGCCACCGCCCGTGCCCCGGCCCGGCGCGAGCCCCCCGACGACCCCGTCCCCGCCACGCCCGCGCGGACCTACACGGTGAAGAGGGGCGACAACTTCTACACCATCGCCCGACGCCTCTACCGCGACCCCGCCAAGTGGCGCAAGCTCTACCAGCACAACCGCGACCGACTGCCCGACCCCAGCAAGCCCGAGAGCCTTCAAGCCGGCACCACCATCGAGGTGCCGCTTCTCGCGGGAGCCCGGTAACCGGGCCGCCCGGCCACCGACCCGACGCGCTGCGCCCGCCCCCAGGGCGCAGCGCGTCGCCCCTTCCCGCCTCTCCGGCCCGCGCCGCCACGGCCCTTGCCCCCAGCCCGCCGCCCCGGTATGATCGACCGGTGCCCAGGCCACGACAGCGAGGCACGCCGCCGATGCATACCGTGCGGGGCCTGTACGCCCCCCTCCCACCCCTGGCCGCCCCCGTGGTCGCCCTGGGCGCCTTCGACGGCGTCCATCGCGGCCACCAGCGCATCCTGGGCACGGCCCGCACGTGGGCCGCCGAGATGGGCGGCGAGTCCGTGGCCCTCACCTTCGCCACGCTGCCCCGTGCCGTGGTGGGCCGTGGCGGGGCTCTGTGCATCACCTCCTTGCCCCATCGCCTGGTGCTCCTGGAGCGTTGCGGCATCGACGTGGCGGTGGTGCTGCCCTTCGACGAGCGGGTGGCCAGCATTCCCGCCGAGGGCTTCGTCCGCGACGTGCTCCTGGGCTGGCTGGGCGCCCGCCGCATCGTCCTCGGCCGCGACGCGACCTTCGGCCGGGGGGCGCGGGGCGACCTGGCGGTCCTCCGTCGGCTCGAGGCCCGAGGGGTCCTCGAGGTGCGCTCGCCTCCGCCCGTCTACCACGACGGCGAGGTGGTCTCCAGCAGCGCCATCCGCGAGGCCATCGCCGAGGGCGACCTGGACCAGGCCGCGGCCCTCCTCGGCAGGCCCTACTCGCTGTTGGGCACCGTGGAGCCAGGGGCCGGCCGGGGCCGCTCCCTGGGCTTCCCCACCGCCAACCTCGACCTCCACCACGAGGCCTTTCCCCCCGACGGGGTGTACGCCACCGTGGCCTACGTGGACGGCCGCTCCCACCCGTCGCTCACCTATATCGGCCGCCGCCCCACCTTCGAGCCCGATGCCTCGCCCATCGTGGAGGTCCACGTGATCGGCCTCCAGGCCGAGCTCTACGGCCGGGAGCTGGAAGTCGAGTTCATCCAGCGCCTTCGAGGCGACGCCCGATTCCACAGCCCCCAGGCCCTGGTCGAGCAGATGCGGGCCGACCGCCAGGCGGCCCTCGCCGCCTACGCCGCGGCCCGCGATGGATGCGGGCCTACCCCCCATTGACAGGAGACGCAGCATGCGAACGAGAATGGCAATCGCGGCCGCCCTGGCGGCCCTCGCGGCGACGGGAGCCACGGCGGGCGAGACGGCGCCCGGACCGTGGCGCGTGTTCATCCTCTCCGGCCAGTCCAACATGGAGGGCAAAGGGGCGATCCAGCACCTCGAGCAGCTCCTGGCCGACGAGAAGACGGCGCCGACCTACCAGCACCTGAGGTCGGACGGCGAGTGGGCCAAGCGCCCCGACGTGCTCATCCGCTACACCAACGGTGGAAATATCGACAAGAAGGGCCCGCTCACCGTGGGCTACGCCAACCCGGCGAACCGCTTCGGGCCGGAACTCCAGTTCGGCCACGTCGTGGGTGACGCCCTGAACGAGCAGGTGCTGCTCATCAAGGTGTGCTGGGGCGGGCGGAGCCTGCGCTTCGACTTCCGGCCGCCCAGCTCCGGCCCGGGCGACTTCGACCCCGAATGGCTGGCCAAGGTGGCCAAGCGCAGGGGCTGGAAGGGCGACCCCGCCAGGCTCCCCGGCCACAACTACCGCGACCTGGTGCGCATCGTCCACCAGACCCTCGCCCACCTCGACGAGCACTTCCCCGGCTACGACGGCTCCGGCTTCGAGCTCTCCGGCTTCGTCTGGTTCCAGGGCTGGAACGACATGCTCGATGCCCGCCACCACGACGCATACGGCCCCAACCTGGCCAACCTGCTGCGCGACCTGCGCACCGACCTGGGCGTGGCCGAGCTGCCCATGGTGGTGGGCGAGCTGGGCCAGAGCGGTCCGGAGGACGAGATCCCCAAGCGCTACAGGGCCAAGCACATGAGCTTCCGGGCCCAGCAGGCCAGCGTGGCCCGGATGCCCGAGTTCCGCGACTCCGTCCGCTACGTGCCCACCAGCCCCTTCGTGGTCTTCGACGGCCCCCAGTTCGACGGCGGCTACCACTACCGGGGCCGAGCCGACACTTTCTTCGGCATCGGCCAGGCTTTCGGCGAGGCGATGCTCGAGCTCGTGGCCCCCAGGCCCGCCGACCACAGCCGCCGGGTCGCCGAGGCCCGCAAGCGGGCGTGGGAGAAATACGGCTTCGGCAAGTAGCCCCGCGCCCACCCGGCCCCGGGCCACGGCCCGCCGAAGGCGACCCGTGCGTCGCCGCGGCCCGAGGCACGCCCCAGCCAGGATTGACAGCCCGCGGCCGGTCCCGTACCATCGGGCCAAGAAGGGAGACGCAGCCGGCCGGCTCTCAGGCCGGCCCCCCAGGCCCCACGGCGACAGGAGACGAGCGTGACCGAGAAGCCAGCGCGGCCCACGAGCTCGCGCCCGCCCCGCCAGAAGATGCCCGAGCAGCCGCCCGCCCAGCGGGTGCGCAACTTCGACGAGGTGCCTCAGGGCCTCAGCCCCCAGCAGGCTCGCCTGGAGGCCAGCCGCTGCCTCCAGTGCAAGCGCCCGGCCTGCGTCGACGGCTGTCCGGTGCGCATCGACATCCCGGGGTTCATCCGCCACATCGCCGAAGGCCAGTTCGAGCAGGCGGTCCACATCCTCAAGGACCAGACCACCCTCCCCGCGGTGTGCGGGCGCGTGTGCCCCCAGGAGGACCAGTGCGAGCAGGCGTGCGTGCTGGGCCGCAAGGACGAGCCGGTGGCCATCGGCTACCTGGAGCGCTTCTGCGCCGACTGGGCGATGGCCCACGGACGCCCCGTCCTGCCCCCCGTCGCCCCGCCCACGGGCAAGCACGTGGCCGTGGTGGGCTCCGGGCCGGCGGGCCTCACTGCCGCCTATGAGCTGGCCAAGCTGGGCCACCGGGTGACCGTCTACGAGGCATTCCACAAGCCGGGCGGCGTGCTGGTCTACGGCATCCCCGAGTTCCGCCTGCCCAAGGCCATCGTGGCGCGCGACGTGCAGACCCTGCGGGACCTCGGGGTGGAGATCCGCGTGGACCAGGTCATCGGCAAGCTCTACACCGTGGACGAACTGCTCGAGGGAGGCGCCGACGCCGTCTTCCTGGGCACCGGGGCCGGGCTGCCCCGCTTCCTCGACATCCCCGGCGAGGAGCTCAACGGCGTCTATTCCGCCAACGAGTACCTCACCCGCACCAACCTGATGAGAGCCTACCGCCCCGACTACGAGACCCCCATCCGCACAGCCCGACGGGTGGTGGTCTTCGGCGGCGGCAACGTGGCCATGGACGCGGCCCGCACGGCCCTCCGCCTGGGCGCCGAGGAGGTCCACGTCCTCTACCGCCGCACGGCCAAGGAGATGCCGGCGCGCATCGAGGAGGTCCATCACGCGGAGGACGAGGGCATTCGCTTCGAGTTCCTCACCAGCCCCGTCGAGATACTCGGCAACGACGGGTGGGTCCGCGCCGTGCGCTGCCTGCGGATGAGGCTCGGAGAGCCGGACGACTCCGGCCGGCGCCGCCCTATCCCCATCGAAGGCTCCGACTACGAGTTCCCCTGCGACCAGGCCATCGTGGCCATCGGCAACGGGCCGAACCCCCTCGTGCCTGCCACCACGCCGGACCTGGAGACCAACCGCTGGGGCAACATCGTGGGCGACGAGCAGACCGGCGTGACGTCCAAACCCGGGGTGTTCGCCGGCGGCGACATCGTGACCGGCGCGGCCACGGTGATTCGGGCCATGGGCGCGGGCAAGCGCGCCGCGGCGGCCATCCACGCCTTTCTCACCGGCGCGGGCTAGTAAGCCGCGCCACTCGCCTCCCGGAAGGGGGCGCCGGGACCGCCAGATCCCCGCCCCACTGGCCCACCTCCACGCCCTAACCTTCGATACGACAAGCCTTTGCCCACCCACACCGGCCGCCTGGCCCAGGTTACACCTTTTTACGACTTTTGGCTTGACACGGGGGCGCCGGCTGGTAGAATGGGATTTTGACACGAAGACGCTGTTGCGTGTGACGTACCCGGCTCGCAGTCCCGCCGGAGCCTCAGACGAGGGCGTCTCCGGCACGCATGGGTCGCGAGCCGAACGGACCGAAGGCCAAGAATGGCCACATGAATGGCGTTTTCCTTCCCCAGGTTGGGCCCTATGCGCCGTGCGCGGACGCGCTCCCCGTACGGCGTTGTGCTTCCCCCGGCCGCCGCCCATCCCGACGCATGCCGGGCGCGGAGACCGTCCAGCCGAGGCGAGGGCTTCGCAACGACTCGTTACACTCGGGGGCCTGGCCGCTTGGCGACGCAAGAGCCTGGCGCTGCATGCCTTGCGACATTTGCCGGGTCGGGGCGCAACGCAACGTTGCACTTCCACCCGCGACGGCGATAGACGGGTCTCCGCCTCTTTGGCATAAAGGAGGTGTAAGCCAAGCACATCTCGTCACTTAGGCCGAGCCGAATGCGCTTCCCCTGGATGGGGTTTCGGCACGTCTTTTGCCACGGGATCCCGAGCGAGACCGGTAGGCGAAGGCGTCCCGACGAATCCCGGCACAGGGGGACAGGCGATGGCCACCCAGGTCCAGGCCCCGGCCAAGGCGAGTACCTCGCTCCGCTCCGAGCTCAGTGCGGTGATCCGGCGGCGGTTCCTCTACGACAGCTACGCCGACATGGGCCGGCGGGCCGGGGTGAGCGCGTCGGTGGTGGAGCGTCGTTTCCGCGAGATGTATGGCTGCGGCGTTCGGGCGAAGCGTCTGGAAGTTCGTCGTGCCTACATTGTGCGCGGCCCGCGCCTGAGGGACGAGGAGATTGGCCGCCAGCTCGGGATCAGCCGCAAGCAGGTGGTCGAGATTCGCTCTCAGCTTCGCGCCAGCGGGCGGTTCGAAGGAAGGAAGGCGGGCCTTCCCACCCGCGACGGTCAGGCTCGGCGTCGTGCTCGGCGGGCGTACATTGGCGAGCACTACGCCGCGCAGACGAAGCAGGAGATGGCGAAGGCGTTGGGGGTCTCGACCGAGACGGTGCGGCTGGATTTCAATGAGTTGCACCGCCGGGGCCTGGTCCAGCCCCTGTACCGATGCCGCCTGGAGTACGTGGCGGCGCACCTGCACAAGCCAGAGAAGGAGCTTGCACACGAGCAAGGGATCAGCGTTTTCGGCGTGAGATTCATCAAGCGCAGGCTTCGAGAACTGAGGGAGACGATGAACCTCCTCCGGTGCCAGGTCGAGAAGCAGATTCGCAATCGTTACGCTCCCGCCACGGGCGAGTACGTCGTCGAATGCATGCGGCGCGCCCTCGACGTGCTGGAATTGCCCCAGCAGCAGGTCCTCCTCCAGCACGCGCCCCGCTTCAAGGATGGCGACATGCAGCCCATCTTCTGGCACCTGGTGCGCACCGACGTCCAGGGCCGCCAGCGGATGATCCGCAAGATCGAAAGCGGGGTGACCGACCTGAAGGAGCTGGAACGCGCCAACTAGCCCCGTACCGCCCCCTCAGTGGCCCGTTGTGTCCCGGCGATGCGACGGGCCGCTTCATGCGCCCCAACGCCCGCAGCGCCTCCCGGCCCCGACCCCCGCTGCGCCGCCAGCTTGGACTCGCCCCCGCAGGACGGTATAATCCGCACGCGGCCCCGGGAGCCGCTAGAGAGGAGCATGCGGTGGCCGCCGAGCAACGGATTCGCCACGAATGCCAGGGCGTGCGCTGGGAGATCCTGGGCGACGACGCCGAGCTGCGGGCCTCCCGCCTTCTGGACTACATCCACGACCTGGACCGCCTCCCGCGCGCCCAGCGGATCAAGCGGACCATGGTGCGCAGCGTCTACCGCGTCCCCCTCCAGCCCGGTCGCTCGCTGATCGTCAAGGTCTTCCGTGCCCGCTCGCCGTGGGAGCGTTTCAAAGAGCGTTTCCTGCGCAGCCAGGCGGGGGCGGAATGGGCCGCCTCGCTGCGCCTGCGTCGCATGGGCCTTCCCGCCTCGCGGGCCATCGCGCTGGGCCGACCGGCGGCCCGGCGCAGCGACGTCCAGGCCTACCTGATCGTGGACGCCGCGCCCAATGCCGTGGGGGCGAACGCCTACTTCCGAGCACTGGAGCAGCGGGACCCGCCGCGGGCCGTCGAGCGGCAGGCCGCGTTCCTGGGCGAGCTGGCCCGGTTCGTCCGCCGGCTCCACGACCGCGGCGTGCGGCACCGCGACCTGCACGCCGGCAACATCCTGGTGCGCGGCGACGCGGGGCCGGGCGAGGAGCGCTTCCTGCTCATCGATCTCCAGCGCTTGCGCGTGGGACGGCCGCCGGGGCACCGCTACCGGGCGAAGGCCCTGGCCCGTCTGCTGAGCACCTTCGCCCGGGGCCGGGCCGGCTGGCGGCCCCAGCGAGCCGCGTTCGTGCGGGCCTACGCCGAGGCCCCCCCTGCCCTGGCCAGCCGCCGCCTGCGCCCCGAGGCCGTGGAGCGGCGCATGGAGCGCCTTCAGGCGGCGCGCCTGCGGAGCAGGGCCCGCCGGTGCTTGAAGGACAGCTCCCGCTTCGCCGTCGAGGTGGCCGATGGCATGCGGCTCTACCACCGCCGCGACTACTCGCTCGCCGAGATACGCCAACTCGTGGACCGCCCCCGGGGCAGCCGCCCCATGGACCCCGAGCTGCCCGCCGTGCGAACCGCGCGCCTGCCCGGGCGGCCGGGGACCCGGCTCGAGGTGAGGGACTTCCCGCCCCCCCGCGGCTGGCGCCGCCTGCTGGGCCCCCGGGCCCCGTCTCGCGCCCTGCGCCAGTACGCGGCGGCGCACCGCCACAGGCTGGAGACCCGGGCCGGCCCCCGGCCGGTGGCGGCGATGGAGGTGCTGCGGGGGCCGGCCCGGGGCCGCTCGACGCTCGTGCTGGAGCGCCAGGGCGGAAGAGAGCGGGAGGGGGGCTGAGCGCGGGGCGGTGGAGGGCGAAGTTGTCCTTGGCAAAGCCCCGCCCATCTGCTATAATCCCTCGCCCCGGAACGGGTCCCCTCCGGCCTGCCCCGTCGGGCCGATACGCAGCGAGACGTCCCCAGCATGCTGAGCATTCTACACCGCTACGTGCTGCGCGAGCTGGTGAGGAGCTTCGTCCTGGCGTTTCTCGCTCTCACGGCGATCATGCTCCTGGGAGCGCTCTTCAAGGTACTGCCCATCGGGCTGGGGCTGGGCGACCTGGCTCGCCTGATGCCCTACCTGATCCCCTACTCGCTGGCCTGGGTGATCCCCGCGGCGATGCTTACCGCGTGCGTGATGACCTACGGGCGACTGGCCGCGGAGAACGAGCTGAAGGCCGTGTGTGCCAGCGGCATTCCCCTGCGCTATATGTGCTACCCGGCGCTCCTGGTGGCCGTGG
Source organism: Candidatus Brocadiia bacterium (assembly GCA_046538415.1). Classification (GTDB taxonomy): domain Bacteria; phylum Planctomycetota; class PUPC01; order DSUN01; family DSUN01; genus JBKHIY01. The sequence continues at coordinate 24,001 of JBKHIY010000034.1, forward strand.
TCCTCACCGCCCTGTCGATCCCTCTGAACGACCGGGTGATCCCCCGCTGCCGCGTGGCCCGCGACGCCGTGCTGTGGGAGGCGCTCACCCGCAACCCCTTCGCCGCCACCATGCTGGGCACCAGCGAGATCGGCGACCACAAGGTCTACGTACAGTCCGTGGAGGATAAGACGCTGCACAACGTGGTGGTCTACGAGCGGCCCGAGGAGCGGAAGAGCGAGGAGGCGCCGGCCGACGAGGAGGCCGAGGCGGCCCCCGTGCGCGTCTTCCGGGCCCGCAAGGCCACCTACCAGATGAAGAAGAACGAGCAGGACCAGCCGGGTATCGAGATCCGCCTCGAGGACGCGGAATGGACGTTCATCCACCCGGCGCGCAGCGCCCGCAGCTGGCTCACGGCCACCGCCGAACAGGCCACCCGCTGGCTGAGCGTCGAGGACCCCTCGGAGAAGCCCCGGCGGGGTCGCTCGGAGACGGCCACGCCCGAGCTGCTGGCCCGGGCCGAGCGCCAGCGCCAGGCGGCGGCCAAGGCCTCCCCAGGCAGTCGGGCCGAGAGGCGAGCCAAGGAGAGCCTGGCGGAGACGCTCACGGAGATCCACAAGCGCAGCGGCCTGGCCTTCTCCACCCTCGCCCTGTGCCTGGTGGGCATCCCTCTGGGGATCTGGATGCGGCGGGAGAGCAAGCTCGCCTCCTTCGCTATCGCGGTGACTGTGTTCCTCATGCTCTACGCCATGCTCATCGGGGGCGAGGGCCTGGCCCGCGAGCAGAAGCTGCCTCCGCGCCTGGCCCTGTGGGCTCCCGACGTGCTCACCGGGGCCCTCGGCCTGGGGATGCTCCTCCACACGTTCCGCCGCTGAGAAGCGAGGGAGCCGCCGTGCTGGGACGCCGTCTGGACCGCTACGTCACCGCCTACTTCCTGTGGCATTTCGCCCTCGCTCTCATCGCCATCCTGGGCCTCTACATCGTGGTGGAGACCTTCTCCAAGCTCGACGAGTTCGTCGAGCACCGCAGCTTCGCCACCCAGGTCCGCTGGATCGCCACCTACCATCTTTACCAGATCCCTGTCCTGGTGAGCCAGTACCTGCCCATCGTCACCATCATCGCCGGCGTCATCGCCCTCGCGCGCCTGGCCCGATACAACGAGCTGAACGCCATGAAGGCCGCGGGGGTGAGCATGCAGCGCACCATGTTGCCCATCCTCCTGTGCTCCCTGGCCATCGGGGCCATCTGCGCGGCCGACCAGGAGTTCCTCATCCCCTACCTCGAGGACGACATCCGCTACGTCCGCTACGAGGCGCTCAAGAGCGACGAGACCGAAGAGAGCCTCTTCTCCTACGACGCTGAGAACCAGACCACGATCTACGTCCAGGAGCTCGACAACGCCGCATACGGCTACGCCCTGGAGGACCTCCAGGCCACCTCCGACGACCCCGCCCGTCCCGACTTCGCCCTCAGAGCCACGCACGCCATCTGGGTCGGACAGTGCATCTACCTGTTCAACGTGCGGCTGGGACAGCCCGAGGACCAGGAGGGAGAGCCCGACCTGCGCTACAAGACGCTCATCAGCGATGGCAACGTCGACCGCTTCAACCCCGCCGAGACTCCCTATGCCATCCGCGCCCGACTCGACCATCTGGACGGTAAGCCGGTGAACATCGATCTGGAGGTCGCCTTCCGGGCCGCCGAGTACGTGCCCCGCTTCCATGTCATCCACAACGCCCAGCTGGCCAAGCCCTTCGTCGACGAGCGGACCGCCCCTGCCCCCATCAACGTGGAGACCGCGGTGTGGTACAAGAAGCGGTGGCACGCCCGAGCCCAGAGCTACAAGCAGCTCTCGGACACCCGCCGCGACCTCATCCTCTACGACGGCGAGCCCCTCGGCCTGGCCAAGACCCCTCAGCAACTGGTCCGCGAGAGGGACGACCCCTCGCTGAAGAGCTTCGCCGCCCTCCTCCGCCTGGCCGAGCAGCTCCCCCGCACCCGGCAGAAGCTCATGGTCATCGTCCACAGCCGCGTGGCCTTCCCCTTCGCCAGCTTCGTGCTCCTCCTGGTCACCATCCCCTTCCTCTTCCAGCAGGAGGGCGGCAAGAGCACCTGGGTAGGAGTGGGCCTGGCCCTCCTGGTCAGCGTGGGCTTCTACTTCGTCAACTACACCTTCCAGTTGATGGGGCACAACCCCGAGGGCCCGTTCGGCAACGCCCCGGCGCTGGCGGCCTGGCTGCCCCTCCTCCTCTTCGGCGCCGCCGGAGCCCTGCTCTTCACCCGCATGGACACCTGAGCCGCCCGGAGCGCCCGCCGGGGCGCGGACGTGGGGCCTCTTCTCCGCCCCCGGGCGGTCATCCTTCCAGCAGGCGCACGAGGGGGCAGCGGTCGCAGGTGGGCCGCTCGGAGTCGCAGAAGTCCGTGTAGAGCTGGTAGAGGCCCTGCTGGCGGCGGGCGCTGCGGAGGAGCTCCACGCCCCGCTCCTCGCGGCCGAACAGGCGCAGGGCCATGAACCGCGTGATGCTGGTGCTGGGCAGCTTGGGGTACGAGACGTAGAGCTGATGGAGAAGCTCCTCGAAGGGGCGCTCGCCGTCTCGCCTGGCCTGGTAGAGCAGAATGGGCAGTATGGCGTTGACGATGATGGTGTGGGCCCGGTCGGCCCCCACCAGGCGTGCCGGCCGGCGCATGGGCCTGGCGCCGAACCGCGTTCGCGCGTTCCAGAACGGGTGGCTCAGCGAGCGGAAGAACTCCAGGAGCTGCGCCCGCCGCCGCGCCAGCTCCCGGGGCGCGAGGCGCCCTGCCGCCGGCCCGAGCGCCTGGCGGAGAGCCCGTGCGGGCCCCGTCGCCAGGTGCCTGGCCGTGAGAGCGGCCAGCGCGCCGAGGCGGCGGGTAGGGAAGTTAACCGGCCGGGTGCCGTCGAAGCTCCACTGCGCCGGGTCCAGCGTCTCGTCCCCGAGGTCGCCGCCCAGGCTGTCCCACAGGCCCCGCAGGTCGCGGACCCGCGCCCCGGCCTCGGGGTCGGGATGGTCGGACAGGTCGGGGGGCAGCAGGCCGGCCATGCCAAAGAGGAGGGCCTCGACCGCGTCGCCAGGCGGGATGTCGCTCGCGCGGCGAGCGGCCCGCTGGCGCACGGCGGAGAAGGGCAGGAGCCGCGCCAGCTGGAGGAAGGGGGCCTTGTTGCGCTTGTACCCCAGACCCTCGGCGACGGCCTCGTAGAGCAGCTGGTCGTCGTCCCCCTCGGCGCGGGCGGCCAGGCGGCGGGCCTTGGCCACCATGCGGTAGTCGCCGGCGTGGTCGAGGAACCGGGCGAGCCACTCCACCGCCACCTCGCCCCCCTCGATGAGCCGATGGCACCGACCCGCGGACGCCTCGCTGGCCTCGGGGTACTCCGCGGGGTCCACGCTCTCCTGGAGGTCGCTGACGGGTGCCGTGAGGTAGGGCTCGAGGGTAAGCTGGGGCACCTGGGCGCCGGCGGCCGTGGCCACAGCCGAGGCCCCCGTGTCGTTGTGCAGGCACACATGCAGGATCACGCGGTTGTAATTGGGGTCGGTGTGGTGGCCGTGGGCTCGCCACAGGCTGGTGGCCAGGTGTACCTCGACGTCGCCCTTGACCACGGGGCCGTTGGCCATGCGGATGGCCGCGTTGCGGAAGTCGGGGCCGGTCTCCAGGTTCCACCAGCCGGGGGACAGGACTCGGAGCTTGCGCCCGTCGTCGGTGCGCAGCTTCTCCGTGGCCAGGGTCTGGTCGAACCACACGCAGCGAACGATGCGCTCGCGGACCGAGGGCCTGGCGCTCGCGGGGTAGCGGGCGGCCGATTCGGTGACCCCGCTGGCCTGGCCCAGGATGCGGCGGTAGGCGTCGCTGAACAGCGCGCTTTCGGATGGCATGGGGTCGGCCAAGGCGGGCCCTCCCGCTTTCGCCACGCCGAGACCTCTCGGCGCGGCTGGCCTGTGCTCTAGTCCCTACGACGTTGCATTGTAGCCGCTTCGCCGAGCGAGGCAAGTCCCCGCGCGGGGCGGCCAGGCTCACCGGTCGGCGGACGGGCCTTCCAGAGCGAAGATGGCCTGTACGGGTCCGAGCTTGAACCGGTCGCCATCGGCCAGCACCTTGCTCTGGATCTTCCTGCCCCCGGCGAAGGTGCCGGCCTCGCTCATCAGGTCGTAGAGGACGTATCCGCGCCGCTCGGGGCGGATCTTGGCGTGGAGGCGGGAGACGCCGCGGGCCATGATGCGCACCGAGCAGTCGCGGCGGGTGCCGAAGCTTGTCTCGGCGTCCGGGGCGACGGGGAAGAGCTGGTTGCGCACCCGCACCGCGGCTCGGGGCAGGTCGACCTGCTCCAGGGGGCCGGAGGGGATGCGCTTCAGGTACTCCCGCCGCTCCGCCTCGCGCCGTTCCCGCTCCTCTTGCCGCCGCTGCTCCTCCTCTTCCTCCTTCTGACGCTCCACTTCCTCCAGGTGCTCCACCTGCACCCCCCGCAGGAAGGGCAATACCACGGCGGCGAACAGATAGTAGAGCCCCGCCACGCAGCTCATGCCCACGAGCCACTGCCACCAGCGGATGCCGAAGATGAAGTCGAGCAACTGCTCCATAGGACTACACCCGACAGGGGCCGGTTCGCCCGCCCGCTCCCCGGCGCCGCGCCTCGGATTCCAGCTCGTCCTCGAGCCGCCGCACCTCGGCGTCCAGGGCCTCCTCGGCCTCCTCCAGGCACCCCGCGGCGTGGAGCTCGGCCACGGCGCGCCACGCGGCCTCCGCCGCGCGCTGCCGTGGCTCAGGCACCGGAGGCACCAGGAGGGAGCGGATCTCGCCGAAGCTCAGGTTCGGCGTGGCCACCCCGTTGATCAGACGCTCTACCTGGGCCCAGCCCAGGCGAGTGCGCAGGAACGTGGCCACGTAGCGGGACCGGATGCCTCGAAGGCGGATGAGGTCCACGAAGCAGCTCACCGTGGCGTCGGCGGACAGGTCGAAGACCGTGAACCGCTTCTTCGCGAGCGTGCCCGCTCCCGAGCGTGCGAGCACGATATCTCCCCGGCGAAGTCGGCAGCGCGGCAGGTCGAACTCGCAGCCCGCAGCGACCCGCACCGCGCCGTCCAGCACCACTCCCGTGGGGCGAATGGCCTTCTGATCCACAATGGCCACGCCGCCCGGCGCGGGCCGGGGCCGCCGCCCGGTCACGATCGGCCCGTAGGTGATGTGCTCGATGAACTCCCCGAGAGGCACCGCGCCCAGGTCGGCGAGCTCCGCCCACAAAGCCTCCCCCGGGCGCCAGAACGCAGGATCCCACCGCCTGCCACGCAGAGCACCGTGGGGGACGAAACTCCATCGCGCGTGCTTGGCCGATGGTGCGCTCAAAGCACCTGCGATTATAGGCCCGGCCCCGGACCGAGTCAAACACCTCCGCCGGATGCGATAGTGGAGAAGGACGGAAGGTTGCGGGGGTCAGCGGGGAGCAAGCGGCTCGGCCTCCGCGGGCGCCCCGGCGCCGCGTGGCTCGAAGCGTACGACCAGGTGCACCCTCCCGCCCTCGGCCCCCTCGATGGCCTGCACGGCCCGGTGCCCGAGCTGGCTCCCGCTCGGCTCCGCCCGCTGCTCGGCGGGGGCCTGCGCAGCACCAAAGGTTACTGTCCGAGAGCCCAGCGCCGCGGCGATGGTCGCCGCATCGTCCTCCTCGGCGGCCACCTCGAGGATGAAGCGGCCCGCCCCCAGCGGCTGCACGACGTAGGACAGCCCGGCCCCCTCCAGGACCGTCTGCACCCCGGCGACGCACTGATCCAGATCCGCGTAGCGGCGGTCCAGCACGAGGGGCCGCGGAGCCGCTTGTTGCGCCTCGGATGCCGCCGGGGGCCCGCCGCCTGCCGCGGGGCGCCAAGGGCCCTCGGCCTCCTTGCGAATCGCCTCGACCAGGCCGTCGTGAGCCCAGAGCACCCCGTCGGTCCGCCCCGCCTCGCGGACGACCGGCGCCGGCTCTCTGGCGCGCAGGGCCTTCGACTTGGCCGCCAGCTCCCGGCGCGCGACACCGGCCCCGCCGGGGGCCGCAGGGCTGGGCCGCCGGCGCTCGAGCTTGCTCCGCATCTCGCCTTGCGTCCCCTCGCTGCGGTCCGCGAGGGCCGCATCCGCGGCGTCGTCCCGTTCCTCCGAGTGCCGGGTCGTGGTTTGCGACGGCGGTGCGGCCTCCCGCGCCGCCGGCGCCTCGTGCACCTGACGGGCCGATGGCCGGCGGCCGGGCCGCGAGGCCAGCAAGGCTACGCCCAGCCCCAGGGCCACCACGGCCACCGCCGCGAGCGCTACCAGGTATCGGCGCCCGCTGCCGCGGGTAAGAGCGGCGCGAACGCGGGCCACCAGGCGGCACGGGGCGTGGCGCCGGGGCAGCGAGCGAACCAGGGCCACGGTGCGACGGAGGGCCTCGAGCTCCTCGCGGAGCCGCGGGTCGGCCTCCAGCGCCGCATCGGCGGCGCGCCGGGTGGCCTCGTCGAGCTCGTCGTCGAGGTAGGCGGAGAGCTCTTCTCGCGCCTGGCGGCTGGTCATGGGGTCCATCGCTCCCAAGCCTCTGCGGGCGGCGTCGCCGGGGGGCGGCCACGCCGCCCCCGGGACACCCGGTGCCTCGTCCGCCCTGTTAGACGGGCTGAGGCGGCCGGGAGTTCCGCGGAGCCTGGAAAACGACGTCTCGCAGCGGCGCCGCCCGGGCGGCGCTCCCGGGAGCCACGGGTCCAGAGAACCCCAAGGCATTTGCTCTGTCGGTAAGTACATGGGGGCAGACGGGATGCGCGGGGGTGAGAAAGGTGTTGCCCCCCGGCGAGGGAGGGGATTTCGGCAGTTACTGGGGAAAACGGAAGACCCCGCTAGGGAATTGACCCCCACGACATGACAAAGGCGGCGGTCGAAGCGGGGCGGAGCCGGGAAGCGGCGGGAGCGCACGCACCCCGAGGCCCGCGCGGCCCCCCGGGGCACTCCGACCCCCCTTCCGCCCCTCGCACAGGGCCAACGCGCAGCCCCCCCGCCAGCTCCTCCCTTCGCTCCGCAGACGCCCAACCGCGGACAACGCAAGTGGCTTACCGCGGCCGGGGCGTTGACCGGGCCCCCATCGGCAAGTAGAATGAACGCCAGGGAAAGGAGAATGCCGTGCCCCGGCCGAGCTGGGACGAGTATTTCGTCAAGATCGCTTTCGACGTGGCCGAGCGCTCGACGTGCCTGCGGCGCAAGGTGGGGGCCATCCTGGTCAAGAATAAGCGAATCCTGGCCACCGGCTACAACGGGGCTCCCAGCGGGCTCAGCCACTGCGAGGACGTGGGCTGTCTGCGAGAGCAGCAGCAGGTGCCCTCCGGCCAGCGCCACGAGCTGTGCCGCGGCCTGCACGCCGAGATGAACGCCTTTCTCCAGGCCGCCGTCCACGGCGTGAGCACCGATGGCGCCACCCTCTACGTCACGGTCTTCCCCTGCTCGCTATGCGCCAAGATGATCATCAACGCCGGGGTCCGCCGCGTGGTCGAGGCCGGCGACTATCCCGACGAGCTGGCCCGGCCTCTGCTCGAGGAAGCGGGCATTCCCGTCGAGCACATCGACTTCCCCGCCGAGAGTGCCGCCCCTAAGGCCGCCGCAAAATGACTTGAAACAGCCCTGCCGGTTGATATAATGTCTCTGCGCCTGTAGCTCAGCCGGCAGAGCAGCGGATTCTTAATCCGCGGGTCGTGGGTTCGAATCCCTCCAGGCGTACCAGGGCACTGCGCGAGTGAGGGCAAGGGCGTGGGGCGCACGTCGTTGCCCTCGCAGCATTTGCGGAGATGCCGGCCCTCCCTGGTCTCCCTGTCCGCTGACGCTCAGATACGCATAGAAACGCAACGGAGAGACGAAGTGACCGGCCTAGGACCGGTCAAGGACCGTCCAAACGCGGCCCAGGGCCTCCCCACCCTCTTCCTGGCGCCGAGGTCCTGAGCCTTGGGAGCTCCTGGGCGATGCATATCCAGTAGCCCGAAGGCGGCTCGGTTTCGTCCCCTTCCCACCCCTCTCGAGCCCCTACCTGCACATCCGGCGTCCGCCCGACCCATGCGGCTTCTCGCTCATCACCTGCTCGACGAGCCCACCGAAAGACTTGATGCTGGTGGCCGCTTCGCACTCCCCGAAGACCCGCGCGACAGAGCGCGACCCGACTGTCCCAGGGCCGCTCACAGGCAACGTCCTTGACCTCCACCACCACCCTCGGAGAGGAAAGAGCGGCGGGCGAGAAGCGCTCCGTCGCGCCGGGGGACCATGACGAATGCGGGGTTCACTAGAGAGGCCCGTTCGCGAAGGAAACCCAGAGCCCGACAGGAGGCAGGGTGCGGCTCTGGCCGCGACGCTGCGCTCAAGTGCTGGATCAAGCGAGACGTGGCTCGCCGGAGAGCGGCACAGGAGTGCGGCGTGCCGATGTAAGTCCTTGCGAGAGCGAGGGAAAGGCGAGAAGCCGAGCGGCTCTCCGGCGGTTGGGTTTGCGTCAACGAGTGGATCGCCCGGATCGGGGCTGGCTGAAGGTAGTTCCTCCGCGAGGAAACGAACCGAGCTAGGGCCCTACCTCAGAGTGTCTGGCGAGCTTGACCTTGATGTCCAGGACCAGCCAGCGTTGCCCTTGCCCCGAGTCGCGCACCACCCTCAGGTTCACGGTCGAGCCGACGTGCGCGCGGGCCATGTTCTGAGCGAATTGGTACATGCTGACCGGCTTGCCATTGAAGCCGACGATGACATCCCCCGGGCGGATGCCGGCTCTCTGCGCAGGGCCGCCCCGAGCGACCCGCTGGACGGCGATAGCGTTGGGAAGGCGCGAAGCCAGCCAGTGCCCGGGATCGAGCGCGCAGACGCTGAGACCAACGTAGGCCCGCGTGGCTTCCGACGCCGCCCGCCCTGGGCTTGGGTCGACATCGGGTTGGTATTCGTCACCTTTCGGCTCAGGAGGTCTGGCTCTGGCCTCGTCGCTGGAGGGTTCCTCTTTCTGCGGCTCCCTGGGACGCCAGGGATCCTGGCTCGCTTCGCCCACGTGGCGTTCAGGGGGGCCAGTCGTCCTCTTGATTTCGTCCCCCTTGGCGGCGTGAGGGGGCCCCTTGCCGGACGGCCTAGCCGAGGGGGCGGCCTTTGGCCTGCGGCCGGTGTCGCGCGCGGCCGGAGTTTCGAAGATGTAGTTCTCGCCGCTTGTCTCCCCTGAGGCAGGCAGTCTGCCATGTTCCTGGGTGGTGGTGCTCGGTGCCTTGGGCGCGGCCCTCGCGGGGGTCGAGGGTTCGGGCGTGGCGGCAGGCCCCGGCCAGCCCGCGGACGGCGGTGGCGTGGTGCCAACCGCGGGTGTTCGCGCGACGCGGGCCCGGGGTGCGGCGATGCGGCCGGTGTCGGGGGAGGCGGGGTCTTGGTCTCCCGCTGCCCGCGAGCGCACGAGGTAGGCCGCTCCCGCTACGAGGCCTAGGGCGATCAGCCCGACGAGGCTCGTGCCGAGCAGTGCGCTCCTCCGCCTGGGCAACGGGGGCGCCGGCTCTGGCGTCGCCTCGGGCGCCGCTAGCGGGGCGCCGCACGCCGGACAGAACCGGTCGCTGGCGCCTACGGGGGTCTCGCACGCCGGGCAGTGGTCCCCCTGCGCAACGGCCGCGCCGCAGGCGGAGCAGAAGCCCGCCCCCACTGGCAGGTGCTGGCCGCACTGTGGGCAGTGGGGGGACGAATCCGTTTGCCCTTCCATCCGTGCCTCCTTCTCCTTCGTTCGCGTCGGCGGATGGGAGCCCCTTCTCTCAGCCGCAGGCTGTCCCACACTGGGTGCAGAAGCGGGCCTCGGCGCCGAGTCGAGCGCCGCAAGCGGCGCACAAGCGCGGCTCGGGCTCCGCCGAAGGCTTGCTGGCCGTGGGCGGCGGGGTGCCGGCGGCCCGGCGGCCAGTCAATTCGGACATCGTGGCCTGGAGCGAGGCCCGGTAGGCCGCGCCGATGACGGAGACGAGGCTGACGCGCGGTCCGCGCTCCTCGTCGCGCCAGAAGTCCATCACCCACAGCGGCCCGGTGCCGCGCAGGGCGAGGCGGAACTGCGGCATCTGGGGCGTCTGGCCCTCGAAGCGCAGCGCCTCGTGGGCCAGGGCGGGCAGCGGGGTGAGCCAGTAGGCGGCCAGGCGGCAGAGGGTCTCGGTGGCGCGGAGGGATTCTTCCTCGCGTCGCAGGAGGTCCGCGGCGAGCAGTTCGTCGAGAGCCGACTCGTCGAGTTGCTCCGGCAACGCCGCGGCAGTCGGGGCAAGGAAGTTGAGTAGCGTCACGAGCCAGCGGCCGTCGGCGCCCTGCCGCCCCTCGGCGTAGACCTCCTCCATGGCCTGAAGGCTCAGCAGCGTCTCCGCGGTCGCAGAGCGCTCGAGCATCCCACGGAGCACGTGCCCGCGCAAGGCGTCCACCGCCGCGGCCAGACAGGCCAGGCCCGCGGGCGAGAACTCGGCCTGGAAAGGGTCGTGCTGGGCGGGGAAGTCGGCGGCCAGCAAGCGACAGACCTGGCTCACCAGCCTGTCGGCCTCGCGCGGGAACGAGATCCGCAGTCGGCCCTCCTCGGCCCAGCAGCCGATCAGGCCATCCCCGTCCCCGCATCCGTAGAAGGCCATGGCGCCGAGCTGGCTGGGATAGGCCACGAGCAGGCGGAGCAGGCGGTCAGGGCAGGCCAGCGCCCTCATCGCCTGGACCCACGGCTCGTCGAGCAGGCTGCGCTCGGCCAGCGCCGCCTCCCCGGCCGGCGGTTCCTCCGGCAGGCCCCACAGCGGCGACTCGGGGATGAGCGGGAGGCGAAGGTGCGCGAGCAGCCCGCGGACCTCGCCGGGCGCCAGGTAGGCTTCGTGTTGCGGTGGCATCGGGGGCCTTCAGCTCTCGATAGCGTTCCTACCCCCCCGTGGGTGGCAGGGCACGGGGGTCGTACCCCGTATACTCAGGCCGTTCGGTCCGAACCACGTACTTCAGCCAGTCGTCGAGATCATGGGCAAACTTCGGGTCCTGGCTTGCCCGCTGCTCGAGGTAGTCGAAGAACTGCCGCCGGCGCTGGGCGTGTGCGGGGTCGAGGCTGGAGACATCATCGATCCCCCTCTGCTGCCACTGGCTCCGCAGCTCGGTGTCGAATCGGTCCATGCGCTGGCCGAGCGGCAAGTTGTCCCTCTTGATGTTCTCGATGGTCTGGGCCACCTCGGGGGGACGTACGCTGTCGGGAAGGCGGACCTGCCCCCGCTGGGTCTGGAGGACTCGCTCCATCTCGAACCAGCCGTCCACGTGGTTCCTGTCGAGCTGCCCGGCCTGGATCTGCTGCTGAAGCCTGTCGTGGAAGCGCTGCACGCTCTGGGGGTCGCGCCCGGCTCCGGTGGCTCTCCAGGTCTCCCGGATGGTCCTGTCGGTCCCGTCGAGCCAGGAGAACTCGCGTCTCTCATGGATATACTGCTCGACCCATGCGGGGCGCTGCGCCTCGACGTCCACGTCCGCCGGGGGGCGCAGTTCCGTGCCCGCATGCCCCTGGCCCTGGGCGAGGCTCCGCCGGATGCCGCGGTCCATGTTCGCCTTCGTGAAGTCCCATGCGTTTGCCGAATGCAGAGGACGGCCGGTGAGGTCAAGCTGCTCGCCTCGCTGAATGGCCAGTTCCCAGCGTCTCCGCCGCACGAACGCGTCCATCTGCTCCGGGGTGTACCTGGAGGGTGCGCCGGCGGTGCCGCCCTCCCGCCAGTTCCACGGCGGCGCGTCGCCGCCCCCGGTCGCGGCGTCTACCTGCTGGCCGAACCGGCCCGTCAGCTCCTCTTCCACCAGGCTCATGGCATCGCGCGAACGGATGTCGGGGTACTTGATTCGGGAGAGGTTGTAGAGGTCGTCCTGGTTGAACCGCGGTCGTCCATCGGGCCCCAGTCCCTCGATCCGCACGGGGACCTCGCTCTGTAAGCGGTTTCGGGCCAGATCGACCACGCCGCTCGTGGCGGCCGCCCCGGGCGCACCGCCGCCAGGCTCGGTCGGGGGCCGCCAGGCCTCGGGACCTTCGACCGAGGGGCCCTGCAAGGCCCGGTCGATATGGCCCGGGGAGCCGCCGTCCGCGGCGTCGTGCACCACGTTAGGGGCCTCGTAAGGGGGGCTCCCCCCCGGGCGCTCCTGCACGGTGGGCAGGTCTACCGGCTTGCGACCGTCGCGGACGCCGTGGAAGCGCTGGTCGGAGACGCCCGGGCCGCGCTCGTAGTCGAGGTTGCCGGTGAAGCGGTCGCGGCTGATGCGAATCTCGCCGCGTCCGAGCGGCTGGTCCTGGCGCCGGGCGCAGCCTGTCATCGGGGCCGAGGATGAAGTAGTCTCGCTCGAAATTCCGGCCGGCCTCCTCGCCGGAGAAGCCGTGAAGGTCATGATCTATCTGCCCGGGCCGTGGCGCGCCGTCGGGGGAGCCGCCCGCGGCGTCGGTCTGGCCGCCGAGCTGCCGCAGAAGGTCGTTTTGCTGGCGCTGGGCCTCGCCGGGGCTCGGCGCATCGCCGAGGTCGTAGATGCGCTCGCCACCATCGGGGCCCGGGGACCGTCCGCCGGCCGCGGGCCGCATGGGGCCTTCCTCGACGCTGATCGAGGCTGGCCGGCCGCCGCGCGGCCCTCGCACGGGCAGGTGGAGGCCCGTGTCGTTGAGACCCGGGTCGGGGCGCCCCGGGGTGTGGGGCCAGTTGGCGTAGGCCTGGTCGGTGGCTCCCCGGATGGTGGGGAGGTCGTCGCCGGCCGTGGCGCCGGCGGGCCGCGGCGGGAGATGCTGATGGTCGGCGAAGGCGGTGGATGTGGGGCCGCGGATGATCGGGGTGCCTGGGCGCGGGGGGACGTGTCCGCTCTCCCAGTTGGCATAGGCGGTGTGGACGGGCTCGTGGATGATGGGCGGCCCGCCGTGCACGGCGCGCTGGAAGCCGGGATGGCGCAGCCCGGAGGTGGTAGTGCCGAGTACGCCGCCGAAGAGGGCGGCGGTCTTGATGTCGTCGGTGCTGCCGCCCATGGCGGCGACCTCGGCCGCCGAGAGGGCCGCCCCCGAGGCGCCGTGGGCAATCACATTGCCCGGCGCGAAGTAGGCGCCGACACGGGCGCCAGCATAGCCCGCGGCCCCGCTGATGGCAGCATTCGTCAGACGCTGGCCGACGCCGCCATCGGGCGTGGTCGGCCCAAAGGCGAAGCCGAGGCCGGCGTTGGCCGCCACGACGCCCGCCGTGCCGCCCGTGGCGCCAGCGCCAGCCACCACGCCGAGGCTCAGCAGGCCCGTGGCGAAGTTGCCGATGGTCTCCTCCCGGCGGCCCATCCACGCCTCCATCAACTCCTCGCCCGCCCAAATGCTCTCGCGCCGCCCCGCATGAATGCTGTAGACCGAATGGGTGAGGCTGGCGAGCCGATCGAGCTGCTCCGGGGTGAGCTGCTCCAGTTGGCTCCGCGAGGCATCGGTGGTGCCCCCCAGCCCCAACTGCTCGAGCTGGTTTCGGACTATCCCCTGCTGCGTGGGGCTCAGGTGGTACCAGCAGTCGTCGATGATGTCCAGGAACTGGTAGCCCAGGCCGACGTTCCCGAACCCGTCCGGGTCGTAGCCCGGCTCGGGCAGGTACATCTGCGCATCGTCGTTCCAGGCGTAGCCCGGCGGCACGAGCGCGCCCCGCTGCTGATCGTAGGTGTAGCCGGGCGGCACGTAGGCCTGGAGGTCGTCGTTCCACACGTCGTTGCCGGCCTGCTGGGCGATGCGCTGGTCGCGGCCGTCCTGGATCTGCTGCCAGGTTCTCTCGAACTCGCTCTGGCGGTCGCGCTGCTCCTGGAGGCCGTCGTGGACGTACTGCTCGGCGGTGGCGCGGTCCACCCACCCGGCGTCATCGCCCCACGGCCACCAGATGCGGCCATCGTCACCGGTCTCGAGCGGAGCTCCGGTGTAGGGGTCGAAGAGCGCATTGTGCGCGCCCCCCGGCCCGTAGGGCAGCAGCCCCCCAGCGCCCGTTTGCATGGCCAGCGACATGCCCGCGTGGTTGGCCGCGCCGAGCAGGAGCAGGAGCAGACCGGCCACGGCGCCGGCCGTGACCGCGGCGTCCGAGAGCGGGCCAGGCGGGAAAAACCAGTCCAGCCAGTCCTCCCACCTCTCGTTCAGGCGGCCCTGTCCGCCAAGCCGCAGCGGGCCGGCCGCGTCGGGGGGGCCAAAGCCAGGGGCGCGGTCCCACTCTTCGCCACGCCCGCGGCCTGGGTCGCCGCCGGCCCAGCGTTCCTCGTCCGGCGGAGGAGTCGGCCGGGGCCGGACTGACGGCAACAGGGGAGTGCCGGAGGCGTACGTGAGCACGAACTCGTACTGCGCTGGGATCATGCTTCCGAAACCGCGGCAGGCATAGGGGTGCACGTAGACTCGCAGGCGGAAGGTGCCGTTGGGCTGCGGAACGGCTTGCCAGCGGATCTGGATGGGCTTGCCGCGGGAGTGCACCTGGGGAACCGTGGTGGTTGTGCGGAGCTCGAGCTCTTCCCTGGACTTGCCGTCTTGGCCCTTGCTGACCTCGAGGGAGTAGCTCTTGATCACCATGCCGGTGGTCAGGGTGCCCCCGGTGATGTCCCGGATGCCGCCGGCATGGTAGGTCGCGCGTCCCGGCGCACGGGGCTGGAAGGCCATCCGCCGCCAGATCATGGAGCCGGGCTTGTGTGCTGCCCGGCGCCGGGAGACAGGGCGGCGCTTGACGGTCGTCTCCACGAAGAAGGGCGCCAGGGCCGCCGTCCGCTCCTCCCAGTCGATCGTCACCACCAGGGGGGAGGCGCGGCAGTTCACCCTGCGGTTCGGCCCCGACTGGTAGGCCGCGTCCTGAGGGTCCACGAATCTGCGGGCGCTGGCGGGTGGATCGACCTTGGCGCGCACGCGGGCGAGCGCGTGCTGGCGCCAGCGCTCTCCCAGCCGCCGATCGCCCTCCGAGCGGCGCGGCCCCACGAAGCGCCCCTTCAGCACGCTCCGGCCCCTCAGCCGCTGGCGCGTCCACTCCCCGCGGTCGGGAGGCACTTCGTCCATCAGCCTGGGCGAGGCGGGAGGCCGTCCCACCGTGGTGACCGCTCTGAGGTAGATGTCGGGCTGCGAGCCAGGCGGATCGCACCCGATGTCCTTGAAGACGTTGAAGCCTGAGGCCCCCATATCCAGCATCCCTGGCGGTAGCGCCATCCACTGCGTGCGGCCAGAGGCGTTCACCAGGGTCGCCTCGAGCTGGCTGCCGGCCGGGACGAAGCCCCGCATAGAGGGCGGGCCGTAGGAGTCCCGGGAGACGGAGTTGTCGGTAGAAGCCAAGTCATTGCTCAGCGTTTGTCTGTACGGGTGCTTGCGTTCTACTTGTCCGTTGGGCCACCGTTTTGTTCGGTCCTCGCTGATTTGGTGGCGTGTGACGCCCACCAGAGCAACCCTGTTGCCGAGCTCTTGGGTGACCACGTAGGGGAGCTTGCACGTGATCGTCTCGCTCCTGTCGTGGCGTATCACGTGCCACAAGCGCCCGTCGTCGCCCACGGCCCGGTCTTCATACACGAGGTCCAATCGGCAGGGGCCATCGTGGCCGTCATCGCATCCCAGTCCACGGAGAGCCTCCCGCCGGTGAGGCTCCAGCTCACCACCCTCCTTTCCGTATTCTCAAGGTTCTCTACGCGCAGCCAGCGGCCCCTCATGCGCTGGAGCCGCTGCACGATCCGTGGATTCAGGTAGGCGTGATATTCGGTGCGGCCGTAGCGCACGCCCTGCGCGGTGACCGGCGGCGCTCCCTTCCAGTGGCCGGGGGCGCTCTCCGTGCCCCGGACGTGCTGCTGCGCGAGCGCGGGCGCCAGCAGGCCGGCCGACACGCCGGCGAACCCGATGAGGATCAGGAGACTCCTCGCCGCCTCCATCCCCGCCCGCACGGGGGCTCTCGAGGGCCTCAACAGCAAGTACCGGTACCACATCGCCAGGTAGAAGGTGACCGCCAGCGCCGTGGCCATCACCCCGCCCGAGAGCCCCCAGTCCACCATCTTCCGCGTGCCGAGGAGCGCTGCCGAATGGGTGAGCAGGAAGCTCACCAGGCAGGTGCCCACCACCAGCAGCGTGCGTCGGGCCACCACGCTCTGCCCCACGCGTTCCACCCGATGCCCCACGCCCTTGAGGCCGCCCAGGCCCACCCCCACCACCAGCCCCACGCCCACGACCGTATCCAGCGGCGCGGTCCGCAAGAAGAACCACTGGAGGGTGAACGCGCAGACCGTGCCCGCCAGGGGGGCCAGCACCGAGAACCAGCGCACCGGCCATGGCCTGTTGAACGACCAGAGCAGGAACATCATCGAGGAGAGCAGCAGGAAGAGGCTCGCGGCCCGGGGACTGAACTGCCAGAGCACCCCCGACACCAGCGCGATCGCCCCAGGCACGAGCGCGCTGCGCAGCACGACCCAGCCCCAGTGTCGTCTTGGCGCAGCCGATCCGTCTGTGCCTTCCACGCTTGCGGCCCCCTCACTCTGCACGCAAGGCGACGGAAAGGCCTACCGGCCCATGGCAGGCGTCTCCCCACACCTTCCCAAAGTGCCTGGATACTAGCGCTCCAGAAGCACCAGGTCAAGTTTCTCGAGTTGTTCGGTAGGGATCGCCTGGAGCAGCCGGCAGGACGCGAGGCGAGGACAGCGGGTCTTCCAGTGCCACCCGGGCCTCGGATGCAGCCTCCGGGACTGCGGAATGCGGCTGGAGTACGCTCCAGTGGCAGGCCGGGCGGGCATGGCCCAGAGTCCTCCGGTGCGCGAAGGGGGCGGTGCGGCGGTCCGAGGAAGCCGGTCCGGCTACGCGCGAGCCAGCCACGGGGCCGCAGCGTCCTCCGTCGGGCTCTGCTGCCACAGGGCGGGGCGGCCCGCCGAGAGACACACCGGCAACTCGTCCAAAGCGGCGACGACGCGGGCAAACGCCTGGCGGGTGTGGGGCAAGCCCGCGGCTCGCGCCGCGGCCTCGAGCCCTGCGTTACCGAGGACTGGAACGCCATTCGGGGCCTACGCCGCGGCCTTCATCCCGCCCACTTCGAGCCGCCGGCTCCCTGAACCGGGTCTAGTGCCTTCTGCCCAGGCATAGCACCTGGCCGTCGAGGGTGGCCATGTAGAGGCGACCGCCCGCGGCGATCATGCCGTCGAAGACGGGCACGCTGTCGAGCTCGAGCTGGGCCAGCTTGGAGCCGTCCTCGGCCGCGACGACCCACAGCACGGCGCCCTCGCTGCCTTCGAGGGCCGCGGCCTGGCGCGCCAGCAGCCTCTGTGTCTCCGGCTTCTCCAACGTTCGGAGGGTCTTGTGCTCATCGACCAGATCGGGTGGACCGGCGAGGAAGAGAGCCCGGCCGGCAAGGACCATGGCCCGGACCAGGACCGGGATGTCCCGCGTCCAGGCGGTCTCGATGGTGTGCTTCGGGACGGCGCCCAGCCGTCCCCTGCGTCTGTCGCCGGTCCCCAACTCGACGATCTTCGGCTGCTTCGGGCACGCGTAGAGCCTGTACTCCATGGGCGTGGTCCAGCGGTAGTAGCGGGGCTTGCGCCCGAAGCTGTAGACCCTCTCGCCGTCGAAGACCATGGGCCGGCCGGAGGGGGCGAAACGTCCGGTCTGGTAGTAGCCGCCCGCCCCGGACTTCCACACTCGCCCGAACACCCAGTAGGCCCGGTGCCACCACACGTCGTCGAGCAGCCCGGTGGGACAGAACAGGTGCGCCGTCTGCCCCTTCTGCTCCCGGGCGCCCCGGGTGGGCACGTCGATGTCCACCCGCTTCCCCTCCGCATCGAACTGCTGGGAGCGCATGTAGACGTGCTGTCCGTCGCTGACGAGGACGTCGGGCAAGGCCACCGGCATGTTCAGCCCCTTGACGGCGACTTGCAGGTTGTCCTTCCCGCCCGGCACCTGGTCGTCCAGCACACTCTCGGCGATCCCCTTGCCCGTCGCCGGGTCGAGGCGCACGAGCCGCAGCCCGCCGTCCAGGAACATCGAGCGGCCGGCTACGCACCAGAGCTCCGGCTTCCCCGGCCCGGCCTCGCGGACGAGCACGCTGCCGTGCACGGGCCACACGGACTCGACCTGCCCGAAGGCTCCCATCCGCAGGTCAACGGGCGCGGCGCGGTAGCGCCAGACCAGCCGGCCGTCGCCGGCCCGCAGGCAGTAGACATATCCGTCCGCCGAGCCGAAGAGCACGCGCCCTCTCCAGAGCGTCGGCGGGCTGTCCACCCGGCCACCGGCGGTGAACCGCCACAGCGGCTTCCCCGACGCGGCGTCGAGAGCATGGACCTGGTGGGCGTCGATGGCTGCGACGAACAGCCGCCCGCCGGCACAGACCGGGCTGCTGAGCCTTCCCCCCACGCCCGCGCGCCACGCCACCGAGAGCTCAGCGGGCACCGGCGCCGCGAGGCAGCCGCTGCGCGCCGCGTCCGCGCGCAGGGTTGGCCAGTCGGACCCCCCGGCCGCGCGGGCCTCGATGGGCGTCTCATAGGCCGGGCCGCGTTCCAGGCGCTCGGCCTGTGCCGCCGCCTCGATGAGCCTCTGTCGCGACGGAGAATGCGGCGCCAGGGCGTTGAAGCCGTAGAGCTTGGCCTCCAGGTAGCACGCGCACGGGTGCGGCGGCGTGTAGACCATCCCGTTGGCAGGCATGACCCCGTAAAGGCACGCCCCGCGCACCCAGTGGTGACAGGTCCAGTGGCGCCTGCGGACATCCACGAACTCGATGCCCGTGCGGGAGGTGAGCAGGTAGCGCTCGGTGGCCTTGGCGCGGTGGCAGCGGTGGTGGAACCAGTGGGTCTTCACGTCGGGTTCGAACTGTACCTTCACCTCGCCTGAGCGGGGGTCGCGGCCCCACACGGTGCCCGTCTGAGGGGTCCTGAGGTCCCTACTGTTGAAGATGTCGGAGGTCCATACCAGGCCGTCGAGCACCAGGATGTCCTCCGCGCTGCGGTAGCCGGACGGCGGATGGGGACTCCGCCACAGGGTCTTGCCCGTCTGGGCCGAGAGGGCGTACATGGTCTTGCCGTTGTCGGCGTGGTAGGGCTTCGTCTGGGGGTCGGCGCCTGAGAAAAGCACGAGCTCATCGTAGAGCACCAGGCAGGGGGAGAAGTAGGTGGGCACCGGGCTGCGGCTGCCCAGCGCGTCCGACTGCCAGAGCTCCTTGCCCGAAATGCGGTCCAGGGCCACCACCCGCTCGCCGTCGAAGAACACGACCCGTCCCCCGCCGACCGCCAGGCAGCCGGGCACGACCCAGGGCCAGG
>JBKHIY010000125.1:0-11689 GCA_046538415.1 Candidatus Brocadiia bacterium
ACGCACGGTTCGGAGGGAGGGGAGGCCAGGCAACTGGCCTTCCCTACCCCTATCATCGGCCCGTCGCGGCCAGCCGTCGCTCCAGCGCGCCGCTGGCGTCGGCTCCCAGGTGCACGGCCAGCCCCGCCTCGATGCCCGCCCGCTCGAGCGGCGGCTCGGCCGCGGAGGCCGGACCGCTCAGGAACACCGCGAGCGCCAGGCACCGCCGAAGGAAACGCCACATCGCGAGTTCCTCCCATCAGGGGGCACGAATCCCGGCCGCCGATCCTCCGCGCCTCGCCACGGGAGCGGCGACGCGGTGCCCCGCCGGCTCATTGCTGCGGCGGCTGGCGGGGGCCTGCGATCTCCTTCCACTGCTGGGCGAAGTCGGCCAGGCGGCGGTCGACGGCGTGGTTGACGGTGCCTTCAGGATAGGTGCCGTCGGGCTGCATTTCGCCGGCGGGCGTGCCGGTGAGCAGCTCGATGCCCTGCTCGATGGTCTCCACGGGCCAGACGTGGAAGGTGCCCTGGCGGATGGCCTCGACGGTCTCCTCGCGGAGCATGAGGTTCTTGACGTTGGCCTGGGGGATGAGGACGCCCTGGGAGCCGGTCAGGCCGCGGGCCTGGCACACGTCGAAGTATCCCTGGACCTTCTGGCTGACCCCGCCGATGGGCTGGACCTGGCCGCGCTGGTTCACCGAGCCGGTGATGGCGATATCCTGACGTAGGGGCAGGCCGGCGAGGCTGGAGAGGAGGGCGTAGAGCTCGGCGGAGGAGGCGCTGTCGCCGTCGACCTCCTGGTAGTGCTGCTCGAAGCTGAGGCTGGCGGCGAGGGTGATGGGCCGCCGCTGGCCGTAGGTGCCCCGCAGGTAGCCGCCCAGGATGAGCACGCCCTTGCTGTGCACGGGGCCTCCTAGCTCGACCTCCCGCTCGATGTCGACCACCTTGCCGCGGCCCATGTAGGTGCGGGCCGTGATGCGGGCGGGTCGTCCGAAGGCGTAGTCGCCGAGGCTGACGATGGACAGGCCGTTGGCCTGGCCGACGGTGGTGCCCCCGGTGTCGATGAAGATGTCGCCCCGCTGGATCATCTCTTGGATGCGCTCCTCGACGCGGTTGGCCCTGCGGGTCTTGGCGTCGATGGCCTGCTGGACGTGGTCTCGGCGGACCACCTCGGCGTCGGCCTTGCGGGCCCAGTAGTTGGCCTCGCGGGCGATGTCGCAGACGTCGGAGAATCGGGTGGAGAGCTTGGTCTGGTCGCCCACCAGCTCGGAGCCGTACTCGACGACGCGGGCCACGCCGCTGCGGTCCATGGGCAGCCAGTCCTCGTGGACCCGCTGGGCGCCGAGGAAGCGGGCGTAGAGGTGGGCGTTTTCGGGCGTGCGGTCCATCTGGACGTTGAAGTCGGCCTTGACCTTGAAGAGCTCGCTGAACTCCTCGTCGAGCTGGTGAAGGAGGTAGTAGAGCAGGGGGTTTCCGATGACGATGACCTTGGCCTCGAGGGGGATGGGCTGGGGCTCGAGGCCTGCGGTGCTGATCACGCTGAGCAGCTCGCCCAGGTCGGTGATCTTGACCTCCCGGTTCTTGATGGCCTGCTTGAGGGCGCTGTAGGAGAAGGGGTGGCGGAGGAGGTGCTCGGCCTCCAGGATGAGGTACCCGCCGTTGGCCCGGTGGAGGGCTCCGGGCTTGATCATCGAGAAATCGGTGGTGAGCATCCCCAGGCGGGCCTGCCGCTCGACCTTGCCGATGAGGTTCTGGTAAGTGGGCTGGGTTTCGGTGATCACCGGGGCCCCTTCGCTGTCCGCGTTGTCCACGATGAGGTTCACGCGGTAGCGTGCCAGGGGGTTGCGCACCTGGCCGAGGGCCACGGCGAGGGGATGCTGCCCCTCCTCGCCCTCCTCGCCCTGGGAGGCGAAGAAGGTGGAGGCGTTGGAAACCACGTCGTCCTTGACCTGTTCGAGGTAGTCGGCCACGTCGGGGAAGTCGCTGTAGGCGTCCTTGAGGGCGTCGATATTGTCCTCCACGGCGTAGAGGACGGTCTGGCGTTCGAGCTCCTGGAGCTTCTCCTTGACCTCGCGGCTGCGGCTTCGCACTTCGCGGACGGCCTTCTGGACGTCCTCCTGGAGGCTCTGGCCCTCGGTCTCCAGGCGCTGGCGTTCCTCCTCGGGCAGGTTGGCGAATTCCTCGGCGGAGAGGGGCTCGCCGTCCTTGAGGGGGGCCACGGCCACGCCCCGGGGGCCGCGCTGGAGGGTGAAGCCGCGCTCGCGGGCCTTCTTCTCCAGCTCGGCGAACCGCTGGCTCTGGTCCTTCTGGAGCTGCTGGACGATCTGATTGCGGGCCTGCTGGTACTCCTCCCGCTCGAGGGCCTGCTGGATGTCTCCCCGGATCTCCTCCACCAGGCGCTCCATGTCGGAGCGGAACTGGCGGCCCCGGCCGGCCGGCAGGCGGAAGCAACGCGGCTTGTCGGGCTGGGCGAAGTTGTGCACGTAACACCAGTCGTCGGGGGCCGGCTTGTTGCGGGCCCGGTCGGCCACGAAGCGGCGAATGGTGGCCGTGCGGCCCGTGCCCGGGGGGCCGAGGACGTAGATGTTGAAGCCCCGGCCATCGATGTCCATCCCGAACTCGATGGCCTCCACGGCCCGGTGCTGGCCGATGATGTGGATGCTGTCGGGCAGCTCGGCGGTGGACTGGAAGTCGAAGCTCGTCTCGTCGCAGGCTTGGCGGACCTGGTCGGCGGTCAGCTCGCGGAGTCGATTGGCCACGTCGCTTTCCTTCTATCGAGGGTTCAGGCCTTCGGCCAGGCCTGGTCAGTAGCGGAGCACCGCGGCCGCCGATGCTCGCCCGGGCACCTGCTCGGGCTCCAGGGCGTAGACCGCTCCATCGCGGAGGAGGGTGTAGAGGGTGGCCACGTCGAGCAGGTCGTCGTCGCCCGGCTGCTCCTCCGCGTGCATCTCCACCGCGTCCTCGGCGGGGTCGTAGGTGCCCCACTGGTGGGCGTGGACGTCGACGAGGAAACAGGCCACCTTGCCCTGGTAGGCGGCGGAGACGATCTCGGGCACGGTGTCCGAGGTGCGGCCCGTGCCCGCGAGCTGCTGGTACCGGTCCACCGCCTGGCGCTCGGCGGCCAGGTAGAGGGGCTCCACCAGGGCCCACGCCCGGTCGTGGAGCTTGTCGAGGTCCAGGGCCTTGGGATTCTCGGCGATCCCTTCGTCCATCAGGTGGCCGTAGGTATTGGCTTCTTTATAGATAGGGAGGAGGAACTCCACGCCGGCGACCACCAGGGGGGCCCGCTCGTTGCGGAGCACGGGGTGGAGGCTGCGGTCCACCGCCTGGCAGAAGCGCAGCACGTCGTTCTTCGATTCGTCCGTGCCCATGCCCTGGCCGTGGAGGATCATGCGCCCCCCGCCCGGCCCCTGGCGGGTGCCGGTGTGGAACTGGGCGTGGCGCTGGGGCTGGTCGGCCCACAGCGCCTCGTCGATGCTCTTGGGCAGCTGGGGTACGGGGGTCTCGCTGAGGCTGAACCGCGTGCCCTGGTAGAGCCGCACGTCCTTCTGGCTGAGGGCCAGTACGTAGAAGCGGCCGTTTTCGGTGAACAGCGGGAGGAGGGGCTTGACGTGGAAGTGGGTGGTGGCCACCACCAGCTCGTCGAACTTGAGGGGGAGGCGGAAATGGCGGAAGCTCTGGGCCGTGAGGAACGCGGCGAGGCCGTCGCTCTGGCTCTGCCAGAAGGGCTCCTCCTCCACCAGGGCGTGGGCCGGCTCCAGGAGCTTGCCCACCTCGGCGGCCCGCTGGCCGTTCCCGGTCAGCAGCTTCTCCGCCTTGCTCACCAGGTTCTTGAAGCGGATGGGGTTTTGGTGGCTCTGGGGCGCGGCGCGGTAGGTGGGCATGTAGAGCGATACGCACCAGCCGTCGCGGTGCTCGATGAGGCCCTGGAGTTCGTCGCGGGTCAAGCGGTCCATGGGATTCCTCTCCGTCTGTGCGCGGTTGCCGTGCGGAAGGAGGCGGCGCTCAGCCCTGGGCTCCCGGGGCGCGCTCGCGGCCCGGGCCGCCGCTGGGCGCGGTGGCGTCCTGTGCGGCAAGGACGCGGAGCACGGCCTCGACGCTGCGGGCCTGGGCTTCGAGGTGATAGCCGCCCTCGAGGGTGGCCACCAGCCGGCCCTGGCAGTAGGTGCGGGCCACGTCCTTGACCTGGCGGGCCATGGCCGCGAAGTGCTCGTCCTCCATGGCCATTCCGCCCAGGGGGTCTTCGCGATGCCCGTCGAAGCCGGCCGAGACGAGCACGAAGTCGGGGCGGCAGGCCTTCGCCGCCGGCTCGAGGGCCCGCCCGAAGGCCCGGACCATGGCCTCGCCGCTCGTGCCCCCGGGCACGGGCACGTGGGCGATGGTGCCCTCCCCCTCCCCGCTGCCGCGCTCCCCCGCGGCTCCCGTGCCCGGGTAGAAGGGCGAGCGGTGGACGCTCACGAAGTAGACCGAGGGGTCGGCATAGAAGGTCTCGCAGGTGCCGTTGCCGTGGTGCACGTCCCAGTCGGCGATGAGGATGCGGCCCAGCCCGTGGTGGTTCTGGAGGTGGCGGGCCGCGATGGCCACGTTGTTGAAGATGCAGAAGCCCATGCCCCGGTCGGCCCGGGCGTGGTGGCCGGGCGGGCGCACCAGGGCGAAGGCATTCTCCGCCTGGCCCGCCATCACGGCGTCGGCGGCCCGTAGCACGCCCCCCGCGGCGAGCAGGGCCACGCGGTAGGACGCGGGACCCACCGGGGTGTCGCCCCAGTCCAGGAGGCCCCCTCCGCCCTGGCACAACGCCTCCACCTGCCGCACGTAGTCGGGAGAGTGGACCCTGGCCACCGCCTCGACCGGCGCCGGCTCGGGGGCCACGTGGGCCAGCGCCTCCCACAGTCCCACGTCCTTCAGGTGCTCGACGATGGCCTCCAGGCGCTGGGGCCGCTCGGGATGCCAGCGGGGCACGCGGTGGCTCAGATAGTCGGGGTGGTAGACCACTGCCGTGGTCGCGCGTTGGGCCGCATCGTGCGGCATCGGGTGCTCCAGAGGGTGCGACGGACCGGTCCTGGGGTGTGGCCCTCACCTGTTCTTCCATTGTGCAGTGATCGCGCGCGGAGTCAAATGCTGGCGGGGCAGGGAAGGCCGGCCCGGCTCAGGGGACGAGGACGGCCTTGACGCAGGACCACTGGCCGGAGGCGAGGGCCTCGAGGTCGGCGGGGGCGCTCTCCAGGCTCACCCGCCGCTCGGCGATCCAGCCGGCGGGCACCCGGCCCTGGGCCACCAGGTCGAGGGCCTGGCGGAAGTCGGCGTCGGTGTAGCCGTAGGAGCCGGCGATGGTCTTCTCCCCGGCCACCACGGTCTGCATGTTCACCTCCACGAGCGGCTGGGCGGTGCCGATCCAGGTCACGTGGCCGCCGGTGCGGGCCAGCTCGACCACCAGGGCCGCGGTCCCGCTCGTGCCCACGGCCTCGATGGCCACGTCCACCCCCCTCCCCTCGGTGGCTTGTGCGACGGTGGCGGCCACGTCGTCCTTCCCGGCCAGGAGGGTCGTCGCGCCCAAGGGCTCGGCGAGCGCGAGCTTCGCCGCCACCTGGTCCACCACGAAGAGCCGCTCGACCTCCAGCGTGGAGAGCGCCACCAGGGTCATCAGCCCGATGGTGCCGCAGCCCACCAGGGCCACGCTCGACACCCCCTCGGTCGGGCCGCGGCCCACGGCGTGGAGCGCCACGGCCAGCGGCTCGCCCAGGGTGGCCAGCTCGAAGGGCACCTCGTCGGGGATGGGCACCACGCGGTCCTCGGCCACCACGGCCCGCTCGGCGTAGCCGCCGGGCAGGCCCTCGGTCATCCCGTAGAGGCGGCGGCGCTCGCAGGCGTTGGTCCGCCCTGCCTGGCACAGGGGGCACTGGCCGCAGTGGGTGAGCGGCTGGACCGCCACCCGGTCGCCCACGGCGCAGCGGCCGACCTCGCGGCCCACCTCGACCACCTGGCCGGCGAACTCGTGGCCCATCACGATGCCCGGCTTGCGCCGCTCCTGGGCCTCCAGCACGGCGTGGAGCTCGGAGCCGCAGATGCCGCAGGCCCTCACCGCGAGGCGCACGTCGGCGGGTCCCAGCGGCGGGTCGGGGCGGTCCTCGACCCGCAGGTCGTGGGGGCCGTAGTAGACGAGAGCTTTCGTGGCCTTCCCCTTTCGTTGGGCCGGGGCGGCGGTTCGCGTCGTCCGGGCATCGCTTCTCTCGGCAGGCGAGCTTAGCGCAAGCCCAGGCCCGGGGCAAGGGCGGCGGGGCCTTGTTCCTGCGGCGCCACCGTGGTATCCTACGGGAGAGTCGACTGCAAGGAGCGGAGCCCATGAAGCGACGCAGCATTACCGTGGCGTGCCTCCTGGCGGCCGCGGTGTGCCTGGCCGCCGAGGCCCCCACCGAGAGCCCCGTGGCCAGGGAGCTGGCGCCCTACCGCCGCAAGCTGGCCAGCCCCGACGAGGCGGTCCGCCAGAAGGCCTACGACGCCTATCTGAACGCGGGCTCCGAAGGGCGGGAGCTGCTCCGCGAGGCCCTCCTCGCCCTCCGCAAGGCCAGGCTGGATGCCTGCCGCGGCATCTCCATCGCGCCCGCCAGCCAGAAGAAGCTGCTGGCCATCCACGAGAAGGTCGAGGAGGCCCGCAAGGAGGCCCGCCGCGTGATCTTCGACAAGAAGATCTACCCCGACGCCGACCACGGGCGCGCCGGACAGCCGGTGGTGGACAAGGCGGTGGAGCTGGCCAAGCAGGGCGTGGAGAAATACCACCAGCCGGCCTTCGGCTGGGCCCTCGCTCGCGTGCCCCGCAGCCGCCTGGCGCGGGGCCGCGCCCGGGGCAAGGCCCTGATGGTGGGCTTCCCCTCGGGCTCCCTGCTCCGGCGCTTCAGGAAGCTGGCCGCGGCCCACCAGCACGTGCTCGAGATCGACACCCGCCTGGCCCTGTGCGGGGCGGAGGGGGTGGAGCTCAGGCCCTCTCTGCAAAGCCTCGTAGGTCCGGGCGTGGAGCCCGAGCTGGTCGAGGCGCTGGCCGAGATCGCGGAGTTTCTGGACTATGTCGAGCGCTGCCTGCTCTACAACGCCCGCGTCGCCACCTCGATGTCCGAGGGCGAGCGCGAAGTCGTCGACCTGACCAACGAGTACCGCATCCAACTGGGCATCCGGCCCCTGGCCATCAACCAGCTGCTCGCCCGCGCCGCCCGCAAGCACAGCCAGGAGATGGCCCGCCTCGGCTACTTCGGCCACACCAGTCCCAAGGAAGAAAATCGCACGCCCGGCAAACGCTGCCGCAACGAAGGCTACGGCCACTACCGGGGCGAAAACTGCGCCTCCGGCGCCTCCGCCAGCGGCGCCTTCCGGATGTGGTACCACAGCTCCGGCCACCACCGCAACATGCTCAACCCCAAGAGCACCGAGATCGGGGTGGGCCACGCAGGCCCGTGGACCGAGGACTTCGGGGCCGACCCGGACCTCGACCTCGACCATCCGCCCCGCAAGTGGGACAGCCCCAACGCCGAGAAGTGAGCCCGTGACCTCCCCCCGATGGCTCCTCGTCGCCCTCCTGCTCGCCCCGCCCGCCGCCCTGGCCCGCACCAACTGGGAGCCGCGCGTGCGCGCCATGTGCGACTTCCTGCTCCGCCAGCAGGACGCCCACGGCTGCCTCCCCAGCACCCCGGACAGCATCCGCGTCGACGGGGACGTGACCCACGTCCTCTTCGCCCTGGCCCAGGGCTATCGGGAGACGGGCTCGGACCGCTTCCGCCGGGGCCTGCGCGACGGGCTGCTGTGGCTGGCCTCGCGGATGGACACCAGCCGGGGCCGCTGGCGCGGCTCGTGGCGCTACGCCTACTCGGCCAAGCCGCCCTACGTGGCCCTCGCCACCTCGCCCTGCCGGGGCGTGGAGGACGGCCGGGGCTACACCGCCACCTCGGCCTTCTTCGTCTACCTCGTGGCTCTGTACACCCACAGCACCGGCGACGCCGCGCTGGCCAGGAGCCTGCGGCCCCATGCCCGCTGCGCCCTGGACTTCCTGCTGGAGCGCAACCTGGCCCCCAACCACCTCTTCTACCGCGGCTGGCACCTCAAGGCGGGCCAGCGGGAGTGGACCGTGGACAAGATGCAGTTCGCCACCGATCAGGCCGCCGCCTACCTGGGCCTGCGGGCCGGCGGCTTCCTCCTGGGCCACGCCCGCTACGACCGGGCCGCCGACCGCCTGGCCCGCGAGGTGCCCCGCCTGCTCTTCGACGAGCGGCGGGAGGCCTTCGCCCCGGCCCTCGACCCCCGCGGCAAGCAGATGCCCCTCGACGAGGGCTGGACCGGCTACTTCGCCCAGGGCCTCCTGGCCTGGGCCTTCGGCAGCCGCGACGAGACCCGCGAGGCCGTCCAGTGGCTCCGCCAGCGCCACGCCCCCGACCATAGCGTGCGCGCCCGGAAGGCCGACCCGCCCTACATCCTCTCCGCGGCGGCCCTGTGCATCGGGTGCGCCGGGACCCACCTGTATCCCACGCACCGCCGCCAGGCGGCCCGCTGGCTGCGCGACTACGCCCTCACCCCCGAGGGCGGCGTGCGCCACGTCCTGGCTCCCAAGAGCCCCATCCGCAACGACCACGCGGCCTGGGTGATCGCCGCCTGGCTGGGCACCGAGCCCCTGCCCTTCCGCCCCTGAGCGGCGACGGGGGCTCAGGCGGGCGGCTCGGCCCCCCGTTCGGGCTCCTGGTCCTGGGGCTGCTCGCAGCCGGCGCGGAGCTGCCGCTCGGCGTCCACGGGCCCCCGGTTGATGGCCTTCTCGGCCTCTCGGAGCCGGCGGGCCAGGCGGTCGTCGTCGGTGGCCTTGCCAAGCTGGCGGAGGATCTGGATGCTCATGCGGAGGGTGCGAATGATGTCGCCATCGGCGGCGGACGTGTAGCGGGCCAGGTCGGTGAACTCCGTGCCCCGGCTCCAGGCGTTCACCGCCGCGCCCAGCGTGAAGTCCAGCTTGGGCACGGGGTCGGGCACCTTGAAGCGCCGCTCGACCGTGTAGATGGTGCGCACGGTGCGCACGGCCCGGCGGCGCACGCGCCCCAGGAGGTGGCGGGGCATGCGGTAGTGGCGTTCCCGGGGGCGGGCCTCGTGGACCATGGCGCTGACCAGGACGTTGAGCTCGGGGGGGCTGAGCTCGCCCAGGATGCCGCTGTGGTGCAGCTCCGTGGCGGGCAGCTCGTAGCCCGGGATGTGGAGGGCGAACCGCCCCTTCCGGGTCAGGCGGCGCTTGCCCACGTAGCCCAGGGCTCGGAGGACCTTGAGTCGGCGGCGCACCATCTGGCGCAGGCTCGGGCCGCCCCCGCCCCGCTGGCGGCCCCGCCGGCCGCGCTGGTGAGCGGCCAGCGACCTGTCGCATACCGCCAGGAATCGCGTGCCCCAGGTCTCGTAAAGCCCCAGGATGGAGGCGTAGCCGAGGTTGAACCGGCTGGCCACGGGCTCCGGGCGGCCGGCCACCACGCGCTTGACCGTCTCCGGGCCCACCTCGTCGGTCTGCACGCGGGCGTAGACGTAGCCCCGCTCGTCCATGCCCCGGCGGCCGGCCCTTCCCGCCATCTGCTGGTACTCGCGGGAGCGGAGGGGGCCGAAGTGGGTGCCGTGGAACTTCTCGAGGGCATCGAGCACCACCGTCTGGGCGGGCATGTTGACG
Source organism: Candidatus Brocadiia bacterium (assembly GCA_046538415.1). GTDB lineage: Bacteria > Planctomycetota > PUPC01 > DSUN01 > DSUN01 > JBKHIY01. Next base: position 9,650 of record JBKHIY010000125.1, read on the forward strand.
CCCAGGGCGAAGGTCTCGGTGGCGAAGAGCATCTTGACCAGCCCCGAGGTGAACAGCCGCTCGACCACTTCCTTCAGCGTGGGCAGGATGCCCGCGTGGTGGAAGGCCACGCCGTGGCGCACCAGCTCGCCCATCTGGACGGCGCTGGGCTCGTCGGTCACGTCGAAGCGCTCGCACAGCTCCTCGAACAGCTCCTCCACGCGGCGGCGCTCGCGGCCCGCCAGCAGGTCGCGGTGGGCATTGGCGTCGGCCAGGGTCTCGCACAGGCGGCGGTTGAAGCAGAAGTATAGGCAGGGCAGGCGCCCCTCGGCCTCCACGTGGTCGAGCAGGGCGCGGGAGCCCAGGTCGGGCCGCCGGGGCACGCGGCGCCCATGGGCCAGCTCGTCCATCAGCCCCGTCAGGCCCCCCAGGGAGTGGAGGCCGTAGCCGTCGGCCCACAGGGCGTGCTCCAGGGGCACCGGGCGGGTGGTCTCGGCCACCATCTCGACGGGAGCCCGGGTCACCTCCCGCATCCACTCCGCCAGCTCCTCGGTGTTGGGCATGGTGGCGCTGAGGCAGATGAAGCGCACGTTGGGCGGGGCGAACATCACGCTCTCCTCCCACACCGTGCCCCGCTCGACGTCGTGGATGTAGTGGAACTCGTCGAAGATCACGTAGTCGACCCCCGCCACGCGCTGAGGGTCGTCGAGCAGGGTGTTGCGGAAGATCTCGGTGGTCATGATGAGTCCCGGGGCGCGGTAGTTGATGCTCACGTCCCCGGTGAGGATGCCGATGCGGTCGGGGTACTGGACGGAGAAGTCGCGGAACTTCTGGTTGGACAGGGCCTTGATGGGCGCGGTGTAGATGATCTGGCGCCCCCGCCGCAGGGCCTGGTCGATGGCGTACTCGGCGATGAGCGTCTTCCCCGCCCCCGTGGGCGCGGCCACGAGCACGGAGTCGCCCCGCTCCACGGCCTCGATGGCCTGTTCCTGGAAGGGGTCGAGGGTGAAGCCGCGGTATTCCATGGGGCCTCAGGCGCCGGGCGGCCGGGGCGTGACGCCGGCGGCCTCGAAGATGGCGTCGAGCGAGGCGGCCACGCGGCGCAGGGCCTCGGCGGGCTCCAGCTCGCGGAGGGCGGGCACGAAGGGCTCGGCCGTCACCGGGCCGTCGTAGCCGATGGCCTCCAGGGCCCCCAGGAACGCCGCCATGTCGATCACCCCGGTGGCCCCGGGCATGGCCCGCACGTTGTCCACCTGCTCTTCCACGGCCACCCCGCGGGGGGCATCGTTGACGTGGACGTAGACCACCTGGTCGGGGCGGAGAGCGCGGAGCTGGTCCGCCGTGCCCCCGCTGGTGTACCAGTGCCAGGAGTCGAGCAGGAGCCCCACGTTCCCGGTGCCGATGGCCTCGGCCAGCTCGAGCATGCCGGGCAGGTCGTAGATGAACTCGTGCTGCTTGCCCTCCCGGGAGGTCTTGGGCCCCACGAATTCGAGGCCCAGGCGGCAGCCGTGCTCCCCGAGCACGCGGGCGCAGGCGCCCAGTCGGCTGCGGTGGCGCTCGAAGTTCTGGTCGAAGGGCAGCTCGTCGGAAGCGGGGGCGAGCCAGGTGAAGCACCGTCGGCAGCCCATGGCCGCCGCGGCGGGTGCCCGGCGGGCCAGGCGGTCGACGCCCTGGCGGAAGGTCTCCTCGTCGCCCCGGAAGTCGACCGGCAGGCCGAAGCCGCCGGGCCGCAGCCCGTGACGCTCGTAGACCGCCCGGAGGGCGTCGAGCTGGCCCTCCTGCACGCGCTCCGCCGCCTCGCCGAGGTCCAGGTCGAGGCCCTGGAAGCCGGCCTGTGCGGCCAGCGGCGCGGTCTCCTCCGTGCTGCCCCTCACGCCCACGGCGCCGGGCGCCAGGTTCTGGAACATGCCCCGCTCTCCTCCAAGGGATAGTGGCTTGCGTCCGGGGCGATTATAGCCGTCGCCGCCGGGAGGTCAAACCGGCCATGCGTTCGGAGTGCGGCCTTCAGGCCGTGCATCTGGCGTGCGCGCGCTTCCCCAGGGCTCGCCTAAAGGCGAGAAC
>JBKHIY010000126.1:0-11562 GCA_046538415.1 Candidatus Brocadiia bacterium
GCGTGCTTGACAAGCGCCATGGGCCGCCCTATACTTGCCTTCCCGTCCGCACCTCCCGCCAAGGAGCCTGTGACCCGGTGGACACCAAGACCTGCTACGTCGGGCTCGTGGGCTTCGGCACCGTGGGCACCGGGGTGGCCAAGCTCCTGCTCCGCGACGCCCACAAGCTGCGGGCCAAGACGGGCATCGACATCGTGCTCAAGCGCGTCTGCGACATCGACGTGGAGACCGACCGGGGCATCGACCTCCCCGCCGGCACCCTCACCACCGACCTGGACGAACTGCTCGATGACCCCGAGATCGAGGTCCTGATGGAGCTCATCGGGGGGACCACGGTGGCCAAGGACGTGACCCTCCGGGCCATCGCCGCGGGCAAGAGCGTGGTGACGGCCAACAAGGCGCTCCTCGCCGAGCACGGGCGCGAGCTGTTCGACGCGGCCCGCCAGCGGGGGGTGGCCATCTCCTTCGAGGCCAGCGTGGGGGGCGGAATCCCCATCATCGTCGCACTGCGCGACGGCCTCATCGCCAACGACATCGACTCCATCGCCGGCATCCTCAACGGCACCTGCAACTACATCCTCTCCCGGATGGCCGCCGAGGGCACGTCCTACCAGGAGGCCCTCGCCGAGGCCCAGCGCCTGGGCTACGCCGAGAACGACCCCACGCTCGACGTGGAGGGCATCGACTCCGCCCACAAGCTGGCCATCCTCGGCGCCCTGGGCTTCGCCGCCGACTTCCACTACCACGAGATCCACGTGGAGGGCATCGCGCGCACGGAGGCCGCGGACATCCAGTACGCCGCCGAGCTGGGCTACACCCTCAAGCTCCTGGCCATCGGCAAGCGAAGGGCCAACGAGCTGGAGCTGCGCGTCCACCCCACGCTCCTGCCCGACGAGCATCCCCTGGCCTCCGTCCACGACGTCTTCAACGCCGTCTGGGTCACCGGCAGCGCCGTGGGCGAGGTCATGCTCTACGGCCGCGGCGCCGGCCAGATGCCCACCGCCAGCGCCGCGGTGGCCGACCTGGTGGACAACCTCCTGGGCAAGGCCCAGCACGCCTTCCAGCGCCTCCGCCTGCTCCCCGGGCGCACCGAGAGCCTCCGCGTGCGGCCCATCGAGGAGGTGGAGACCCGCTACTACCTGCGATTCAACGCCGTGGACCGCCCCGGCGTCCTGGCGCGGATCGCCGGGGAGTTCGGCAGGCACGAGATCAGCATCGCATCCGTCATCCAAAAGGAGCGCCATGCCACCCGCGCCGTGCCCCTGGTCATCATGACCCACCGCGCCCGCGAGGCCAACCTGCGGCGGGCCATCGCCGCCATCGAGCCCCACGGCGTGGTCGACGGGCCGCCCGTGGTGATCCGCGTGGAGGGCGAGCACGAAGAGGCCGGCCAGTGAGCCCGCGCGGCCCCTCCGCCCCAGCGCGTCCCTGACGCTCCTGCGAAGGCCCCGCCGTGCAAGAACCTCACGCCCCGAACAGCATCCGCAAGCTCCTCGATGCCGCTGGCTGCGCCAGCGCCGACGAACTGTTCGCCGAAATCCCAGACGCCTTGCGCCACTCGAGTCCCCTGCGGCTGCCCCCTCGCCTGGCCGAGCGCGACCTCACCGACAGGCTCCTGGGCCTCGCCGCTCCGAACACCCACCTCGACGAGGCCCTCTGCTTCCTCGGTGGCGGAGTCTACGACCGCTACGTGCCCGCCGTCGTCGACGCGGTGGCCCACGCGGCGGGGCCTCAGCTCGTGGGGCCGGGCTCGGCCCAGCCCCTGCTCCAGGTGGTCTTCGAGCTTCAGGCCGCGTTCGCCGCCCTGGCGGGCCTGGAGGCGGCCGCCGCGCCCCTGGCACACGGCCCCGCGGCCCTGGCCGAGGCCGTTGGCGCCGCCGCCCGCGCCACGGGCCGAGGCCAGGCCGTGCTGGCCCGGAGCGCCCACCCACGGTATCGCGCCATCGCCCGCACGCTGGCGGCGGGCCCTTCGCTGGAGTTCCGGGAAGCGGGCTACCATGGGGGCGTGACCCGCCCCGACGAAGCCGAGCGCGCGCTCTGCGACGACACCGCCTGCCTGGTGGTCCAGCAGCCCAACTACTTCGGATGCCTGGAGGACGTGGGCGCCCTGGCCCGGGCCGCTGGCCGCCATGGCGCCCTGCTGGTGGTCCTCGCCGACCCCGTTGCCATGGGAGTCCTGGTGCCGCCCGGCGAGGCGGGGGCCGACATCGCGGTGTGCGACTCGCAGCCCCTGGGCTCGCGGCCCGCCTACGGTAGCGGGTCGGTGGGCCTCCTCGCCTGCCGTCCGCCGCTGCTCGACCACCTGGGCGGCTGGCGGGTGGAGCGGCAGGGGCGGGGATTCGAGGCCCTGGGCGCTACTCAGGGCCCGGTGCGCCTCGACCGCGTGGTCCGACCGCTCGCGTACCTCGCCGCGGTGGGGGCCGAGGGGCTCGCCCGCGCCGCGCGCCTTTCGATGGGCCTGGCCCACGAGGCCCAGCGGCGCGTGTGCGCGGTGGAGGGCTTCGACCCTCGCTTCCGGGCTTCGTTTTTCAGCGAGTTCGTCGTGGAATCGCGGTTTCCTCCCGCGGCGGTAGCGGAGGAGCTTCTGGAGAGCAACATCCTGGGCGGCCGCGACCTCCAGCCCGACTATCCCGAGATGGAGCACTGCATGCTCTTCGCGGTCACCGAGCGCCGCACCCAGGGGGACGTGGATATGCTGTGCCACGCCCTCGAGCTGATGGCGGAGACGGGCGCGGAGGTGGAGTGACAATGGCGAGGCCCCTCATCGGCGAGCTCCGTGCCAGGGAGGCCCCGGTGGAGCATTTTCCCGAGCCCGAGGAGTCGCTGCCTGCGCTCGAGGCGGTGGTTCCGGAGGGTCAGCTTCGCCGTCGGCCTCCCGAGCTGCCTTGGCTGGACGAGGCGACGCTGCGGGCGCACTTCGCCCATGCCGTGTTGGGGCGCGACTGCGGCGCCCCCTGGGCTGCCGAGGCGGAGCGGGCGGCCTCGCTGCCAGGCCTGGTGCGGCTCCACCCCGGGCAGCCCGATGCCACGGTCCAGGGGGCTCTGGAGGTGCTCCACGAAGTGGCCAGTGCCCTGGCGGCACTGACGGGCATGGACCGGTTCAGCCTCCAGCCGCCCACCGCGGCGGCTGCGGCTCGTGCCGGCCTCCGCCTGGCGAGCAAGGCGTTCGCCCGCACGCAGCCCGGCCGGCAGGCGATCGTCGCCGCGGAGGAGAGCGAGGCAGGAGCCCTGGCCGAGGAGCTGGGGCTGGGCCATCGGCCCGTGTCCCGGCTGGCGAGCGGGGACGTCGATCTCGATCATCTCGTGGGCGCGGTGGGAGAGACGACCGCGGCCCTCGTCGTCTCCTGGCTCACGCCCTGCGGAGCGTTCGAGCGCAACCTGGCGGCCGCCGCCGAGGTGGCCCATGCCCGCGGTGCCCTGGTGTGCGTGGACGCTACCGGCCTGGGCGTGCTCGCAGGCAGGACGCGGCTGCGCGAAGCTGGAGCCGACGTGGCGTGGCTGGGCCTCCGCGAGCTGTGCCCCTGGGCCGCGGGCGCGGCCCTGGGGGTGCGCAGGGCCCTCACGGACTTCCTGCCCAGCCCGCTGGTGGGCAGGGAGCGGGGCGGCTACGAGCGAGACGAGGAGCTGGGGCACACCATCGGGCCGCTGGCCCTCTCCGCCGGCGACCTGTGCGATGCCCTGGCGGTCGCCGTGGCCCTGCGGACCCTGGGCGAGCGGGGTCTTCGGGCACGGGCCGAGCGGCTGGCCGCACAGGCGGCCGCGCTTGCGCGTCAGTCGCCGAACCAGTACGCTGGCATAGGTGCCCGAGTCTGTCTGCGAGGCGGGGCACGGCCACGCGGCGAGGATCCGCGAGGGGCCGCAGGCGAGGCGGGGGACGCGAAGGAGGCCGATCATTCCTGACCCGGCGGCAGACAGGGACCGCAACGGCAGCGAGGATACTATGGCTGAGAGCGGCGAGCGAGTGATCGTCACCGCGGTGGGCCAGAATCGCCCCGGAGTCCTCGCCGAGATCACGGGGGCCATCGCCATGGTGGAAGGGAACATCCTGGACATCAGCCAGAAGATGATGCGCAACTACTTCAACCTCATCATGCTGGTGGACATCGGCCCGGCGAAGGTGGACTTCGCGAAATTCAAGCGCCAGCTCGAATCTACCGGCGAGAAACACGGCTACGTGGTCTCCGTCCAGCACGAGCAGGTGTTCCGCTTCATGCACCGCATCTGAATCCCTGGGTCGCGGGAGCCTAGCCTTGGCCCTGTTCACCCCCGAGGAAATCCTGGAAACCATCCGGATGGTCCAGATCGAGCGACTGGACATCCGCACCGTGACCCTGGGCATCGACCTGGCCGACTGCGCCGACGTCAATCTCGACCGCCTGTGCCGCAAGGTGCGCCGCAAGCTTCGACGCTTCGCTGGCCGACTGGTGGAAGTGGTGGACGCGGTGCAGGAGGAGTTCGGCGTGCCCGTGGTCAACCGCCGCATCGCGGTGACCCCCATCGCCCTGGTCGCCTCTTCGTGCCGTGCCGACGACCTGACGCCCCTCGCCCAGGCGCTCGACGAGGCGGCCGCGGAGCTGGGCGTGGACTTCATCGGGGGCTACAGCGCCCTGGTCCACAAGGGGGCCACGCCCGCCGACCAGCGCCTCATCGCCTCCATACCCGGCGCCCTCGCCTCCACCCAGAGAGTGTGCAGCTCGGTGAACCTGGCCTCCACCCGTACGGGCATCAACATGGACGCGGTGGTCCAGATGGGCAGGGTGCTCAAGGAGGCGGCCCAGCTCACCGCCGACCACGACGGGCGGGCGTGCTGCAAGCTCGCCGTCTTCGCCAACGCCGTGGAGGACAACCCCTTCATGGCCGGCGCCTTCCACGGCGTGGGCGAGGCCCAGTGCGCCGTGAACGTGGGGGTGAGCGGCCCCGGCGTAGTGCGAGCCGCCATGATGGACCTGGCGCCCGAGGCCCATCTGGGCGACGCCGCGGACCTGGTCAAGAAAACTGCGTTCAAGATCACCCGAATGGGCGAGCTCGTGGGACGCACGGTGTCCGAGCGGTTGGGCGTGGACTTCGGCATCGTGGACCTCTCCCTGGCTCCTACTCCCACCGTGGCGGACAGCGTGGCGGAAATCCTGGAGCTGATGGGCCTCGAGCGGTGCGGCACCCACGGCTCCGTGGCGGCCCTCGCCCTGCTGGTGGACGCGGTGAAGAAGGGAGGAGCCATGGCCTCCTCCTACGTGGGGGGGCTCTCGGGCACGTTCATCCCCGTGAGCGAGGACGTGGGGATGATCCGGGCCGTCCAGGACGGCGCTATGAGCCTGGCCAAGCTGGAGGCCATGACCAGCGTGTGCTCGGTAGGCCTGGACATGGTGGCCCTGCCCGGCTCCATCCCCGCCGAGAGCCTGGCCGCCATCATCGCCGACGAGCTGGCCATCGGGGTGGTGAACAACAAGACTACCGGCGCCCGCCTCATTCCCGTGCCTGGCAAGGAGGCGGGCGACATCGCGGAGTTCGGTGGCCTCCTGGGGCGCGCCCCGGTGATGGACGTCAGCCGGTTCGACTCCTCCGGCTTCGTGCTGCGAGCGGGGCGCATCCCCGCTCCTCTCCGATCCCTGACCAACTGACCCGCCGCCATGAAAGTGCTCATCACCGACCCCCTGGCTCCCGAAGGCGTGGCCATCTTCCGCCAGGCCGGCTTCCAGGTCGACGAGCGGCCGGGGCTGAGTCCCCAGGAGCTGCGCCAGGCCCTGGCCGAGTGCGATGCCCTGGTGGTGCGCAGCGGCACCCGCGTGACCGCCGATGCCCTCGAGGAGGCCGAGCGGCTGAAGGCCATCGGCAGGGCGGGAGCGGGGGTGGACAACATCGACCTCGATGCGGCCACCCGCCGCGGCGTGCTGGTGATGAACACCCCGGGGGGCAATACCATCTCGGCCTGCGAGCTTACCTTCGCCATGATGCTCGCCCTGGCGCGTCGCCTGCCTGCGGCCTCCCAGCGGGTGAAGGCCGGCGCGTGGCCGCGCAAGGAGTTCCTGGGCACCGAGCTGTGGGGCAAGCGCCTGGGGATCGTGGGCCTGGGCCGCATCGGCTCCGAGGTGGCCCGGCGAGCCCTGGCCTTCGGCATGGAGGTAGTGGCCTCCGACCCCTTCGTCACCCAGGAGCGGGCGCGGAGCCTCGAGGTGAGCCTGGTAGGCCTCGACGAGTTGCTGGCCAGCAGCGACATCGTGAGCCTCCACACGCCGCGCAACAAGGAGACCGAGCGGCTGATCGACCGCTCCGCCATTGCCAGAATGAAGGACGGGGCGGTGCTCATCAACTGCGCCCGCGGGGGCCTCGTCGACGAGGCGGCTCTCGCCGACGCCCTGGCCAGCGGCAAGCTCGCGGGCTGCGCCCTGGACGTCTTCGAGGTCGAGCCGCCGGGCGACAATCCCCTCCTGGCCTTCGACCAGGTGGTGGCCACCCCCCACGTGGGAGCCACCACCCACGAGGCCCAGGCCAAGGTGGCGGTCCAGATCGCTCGCCAGGTGGTCGACGTGCTGCGCGGGCGGCCGCCCCGCAATGCCGTAAATGCCCCCGCCGTGGAGCCGGAGCTGCTGGAGCTCCTGGGGCCCTACATCGACCTGGCGGAGCGGCTGGGGCGGCTGGTCGTGCAGTTGACCGGGGGCCGCATCCGCCGCATCACGGTCACTTGCCGGGGGGAGATGACGGAGCACGACATCCGGCCCCTGACCACGGCCGTGCTCAAGGGCGTGCTGGAGAGGGCCCTCACCACCCCCGTGAATATCGTCAATGCCCCCTACATCGCCGCGGAGCGGGGGCTCCAGGTCGACGCCGTCAAGTCCAGCGCGCTGGCCGACTTCGCCAATCTCATCTCGGTGGAGGCCCACACCGAGGAAGGGGCCACCTCGGTGGCCGGCACCCTCTTCGGGCGCGACCAGCCGCGCGTGGTGCGCATCGACGGCTACCACGTGGACGCGGCGCCCCGGGGCACGCTCCTGATCACCCACAACCACGACAAGCCCGGCGTCATCGCCCACGCCAGCACGGTGCTGGCCAGGCGAGGCGTGAACATCGCCGACATGACCTGCGGACGCGACGAGCCGGGGGGCACCTCGCTGCTGGTGATCAGCGTGGACGGCTCGGTCGATGCCGAGACGGTGGGCGAGATCGAGGCCTCGCCCCTCATTCGCCGCGCTCAGGTCGTCGCCCTGTAGCCGCACCATGGGGTCCCGCCGCGAGGGTCGCGAGCCGGCGGCGCGCGGAAGCTCGTCTTGCAGCGGCGGCGAGAGGGGGAGGGCGGCGGCGGGGGGGCGACGGGGGGGCTCAGGCCTCGTGGAGGGGAAGATCGAAGGTCTGGGCGACGGCTTCGTTGGTCACTTTTCCCCGAACCAGGTTCAGGCCGCTTCGGATGGCGGGGCTCTCGGCGGCGGCACGCTCGAAGCCCTGGTCGGCGAGCTGGAGGAGGAAGGGCAGCGTGGCGTTGGTGAGGGCGTAGGTGGCGGTGCGTCCTACGGCGCCGGGCATGTTGGCCACGCCGTAGTGGACCACGCCGTGCTTGACTCGCACGGGATCGTGGTGGGTGGTGGGCTCCACGGTTTCCACGCAGCCGCCCTGGTCGACGGAGACGTCGACGATGACGGCGCCCTGCTTCATGGTCTTGACCATATCCTCGGTGACGAGGACGGGGGCTCGTGCTCCCCGTCGGAGGACGGCGCCGACGACGAGGTCGGCCTCGGGGATTTTCTCGCGCAGGACGTGGGCGTCGCAGTAGATGGTGGTGACATTGCGCGGCATGATGTCGTCGAGGTAGCGCAGGCGCCCGAGGTCGACGTCGGCCACGGTCACGCGGGCCCCCAGGCCGGCGGCGGTCTTGGCCGCGTTGGTGCCCACGGTGCCGCCGCCCAGGACGAGGACGTTCGCGGGGTCGACGCCGGGCACGCCTCCGAGCAGGATGCCGCGTCCCATCATAGGCCGCTCGAGGTACTTGGCCCCCTCCTGGATGGACATCTTGCCGGCGATTTCGCTCATGGGGGTGAGGAGGGGCAGGCGGCCGTCGGGGGTGCGGATGGTCTCGTAGGCCACGGCCACGATCCGGGCTCCCAGCATGGCTTCGGTGAGCGGGCGGGAGGCGGCGAAGTGGAAGAAGCAGAAGACCGTCTGCCCCTCGCGCAGCAGGCCGTACTCCTGGGGCAATGGCTCCTTGACCTTGACCACCAGGTCGGCGGCCTCGTAGACGGCGCGGGGGCTGGCCACGACGTGGGCCCCGTGCTCGGCGTACAGCGCGTCGCCGATGCCGCTGCCCTCGCCGGCGCCGCGCTGGAGGAGCACGCGGTGGCCTCGCCGGCGCAGCTCCTCCACGCCCACGGGGATGAGGGCCACGCGGTACTCGTCGGGCTTGATCTCCCCGGGCACGCCGACGACCATGGGAGCCACTCCTTGTCTTTGTCCCGGCGGCTTGGCAGGCGCCGAAACTTGGTGGCAGATCGGAACTTACACGGCGATTATAGCTCCCTTTCCGGGCCCCGTCAACGTGGTTGACAAACCCTTGTCGCTCTGGTACAGTCGTGAGCGTTCCGACACGCCCGGTGCAAGCGTCGAGCCGATGACAGGACGGACGCAGTGGTCGCGCCTCGGCTGGCACGGGATCGTCCTCGAGGTGCCTGCCGAGTGGTGTCCGGGGCGCCTCGAAGGCGACCGCGCCAACGGCTATCTGCGGGTCGAGGACGAGACTCGGATCCGCCTGGAACTGCGCTGGGAAACGCCCCGGCGCGGGAAGTCGTCGGCCCGGCGCCTGGTCGACAACTACCTGGAGCGGACCCGCAAGAAGCTGGGGCGGAAGGCCCCCCAGCCGAAGGTCGACCGCCACCGATACGTTCCCCAATTGGGGGACGTGGACCACGAGGTCTTCACCTGGCGCGGCGGGTTCCACGCCCACAGCCTCCTGTTCGTGTGTCCCCAGTCGAACCGGGTGGTGCACGTACGGGTGTTTTTCGAGCCGGGGCGCGAGGCCCGGGGCCTGGTGCGACGCATTTTCGCCAGCGCCCGGACCACGGGCGAGGGCGAGAAGGACGAGTGGAGCGTGTTCGGCCTGCGCTTTCTGGCCGGGCCGGCGTGGCGGCTGGAGCGCAGCGCGCTGCGGACCGGCTGTCTCCAGATGGTGTTTCGCCGCGGCCGGGAGGAGCTGGAGGTGGCGCGGGTGAGCCTGGCGGAGGTGGTGCTTCGGGACCAGTCGCTCCGCCAGTGGTTCGTGGCCTTCTTCGCCAAGCTGCTCAAGCGCTGCCGCTACGAGCTCTCGGCGCAGGACTACCGCCAGCATCCCGCGGTGCGGTGCACGGGCCAGGTGCGGCCGGGCAGCCTGCTGCTGGGCCTGTTTCGCCGCAGGCTCCACGTGACGGCCCTGGCCTGGCACTGCGCGGCGGACGACAAGGTGTTCGTGGTGCGCGTGCTCTCTCGGTCGCCCCGGGACCCGGAGGCGGCGGGCGTGGCCGAGACGGTCCCGTGCGGGTGAGACGAGGGAGGGTTCGGGTAGCGACTTGGCTCTCCGCCGCCGCAAGAAGGCGCTGACGCGCGAGCAGTCGCTGAACTCGGTGCCGCTGCGGAACGAGGCCATCGACGTGGAGCGGACCGACGCGGGCCACGTGCGTGTGGTGATCCCGCGGCGGCAGACCTGGTGGGTGAGCCTGCTGGCCAGGGTCTTCTACGTGCCCAAGGCCCGGCGCATCACCCTGGACGAGGTGGGCAGCTTCGTATGGGACCTGTGCGACGGGAAGCACACGGTGCGGCAGATCATCCAGGCCCTGTGCCAGCGCTACAAGCTGCATCGCAAGGAGGCCGAGGTGAGCGTGGTGAGCTACCTGCGCACCCTGGCCAAGAAGCACCTGGTGGGCGTCGCCGTGTTCCCGGCGAAGGAGCAGCGGGGGGCCGAAGGCTCCCCCAGCCAGCCGTGAGGCGACCGGCGGGAGATGCGAGCCAATGAGCGACTCCGAGCATAGCGCGGGCGGCGAGACCCGGATCGGCAAGCAGATCGCCTTGCCGTGGAGCAAGGCGGTGGAGATCGCCGCGAAGAGCATCAGGGTGCGCTTCTGGCGGTCCATGATCACCATGAGCAGCATCATCCTGGCCATCGCCTTCCTGATGTCCATCTGGACCGCCACCGCCATCTGCGCCGCGCTGGCCGCAGGGCCGGTCCGCGACATCGAGGAGACCAGGGAGAAGATCCGGACCGTTCGCGCCACCCTGGAGGAACGGCCCGATGCCCTGAGCCCGGAGGCCCTCAAGGAGGAGTTCGCCAGCGACCTCGAAGACGCCATCGACAAGAAGAAGGAGGAGATCAAGGACGCCGAGGACGACCTCGAGGAGGCGGGCACCGAGGACCGCAAGAAGCTCCTGGCCAAGATCGAGAAGGCCGAGGAGATGCTCCAGGAGGAGAACCACGTGGCCCTCCTCCACCAGCACCTGGTCTCCGAGCGTGAGCGCTACGAGGCCGTGCGGGGGAAGCTGCACGCCAGGCTGGAGCAGGAGCGGGGCCGCGACCTCCTGGAGCGGGTGCTGGGCGTGAGGGAGGAGGGCGAGGAGGCCCGGGCCGCGATCACCTCGTCGGTGGTGGACTTCCTGCGCCAGATGACGCCCACGGACACGTGGCTCGTGATCCTGGCCCTGCTGGTGTGCCTGGTGGGCATTGCGAACTCGATGTTCATGACCGTCCAGGAGCGTTTCCGCGAGATCGGGACCATGAAGTGCCTGGGGGCCGTGGACGGGTTCATCGTGAAGATCTTCCTCGTGGAATCGGCCTCTCTGGGCTTCATCGGCACCCTCCTGGGGGTGGTGCTGGGCCTGCTGCTCTCGTCGGTCCGCCAGTTGTTCGTCTACGGCACGCAGACGACGGTGTACTTCCCGGTGGTGAACCTGCTCGTGGCCGCGGTGTTCGCGGCTCTCATCGGGCTGGTGCTGTCCGTCTCGGCGGCCATCTGGCCGGCCCAGAAGGCGGCTCGGATGGAGCCCGTGGAAGCCATGCGCATCGAGGAGTAGCGCCGCGCGTCGCTACAGCCATTGGAGAGTGTAGGATGGAACAGACCATCGTCCGCACCCGCGGGGTCACCAAGGTCTACCAGATGGGCAAGGTGGAAGTCCATGCCCTGCGAGGCGTGGACCTGGAGATCCGGGCCGGCGAGTACGTCTCCATCATGGGCCCCTCGGGCTCGGGCAAGACGACTCTGTTCAACATGATCGGGGGCCTGGACAAGCCCAGCGAGGGCAAGGTGTACATCGAGGAGGTGGACGTGGCCCAGCTCGACGCCTACGAGCTGGCCTGGCTGCGATGCCGCAAGATCGGCTACATCTTCCAGACCTTCAACATCATCCCCGTGATGACCGCCCTGGAGAACGTCACGCTCCCCATGGTCTTCGCCGGCATGACCACCGACGAGTCGCGGGACAAGGGGGTGGAGCTGCTCAAGCGCGTGGGCCTGGGCGACCGCCTGTCCCACAAGCCCTTCGAGCTCTCCGGCGGCCAGCAGCAGCGCGTGGCCGTGGCCCGGGCCATGGCCAACGACCCCAGCCTCCTCCTGGCCG
>JBKHIY010000127.1:0-11378 GCA_046538415.1 Candidatus Brocadiia bacterium
CCCTACACCCACAAGCGCTGCCACTGGACCTTTCGCTGGATCCTCGACTACTCGGGCGGCCAGCTCACCGACTGGGGCGCCCATTTCATCGACATGGCCCACTGGGGCATGGGCGCCGAGCTCACCGGTCCCCTCGAGGTCGCAGGCCGCGGCACCTTTCCGCCCAGCGGCGTGCTGTGGAACACCGCTACCCGCTTCCACGTCGCGTGCACCTACGCCGGGGGCCTGCGGATGATCGTCCACAGCGGGGGCGGCGGCGTGCGCTTCGAGGGCTCCCGCGGGTGGATCGACCTCGGCGGCAGGGCCAGCAGCCCCGACATCGCCAACGCCACCATCGGCCCCGGCGAAATCCACCTCTACCGCAGCGACAACCACTACCGCAACTTCCTGGGCTGCGTGCGGTCCCGGCGGCGCACCGCGGCGCCCGCCGACGTGGCCCACCATTCCATCGTGCCCGCCCACCTGGGCAACATCGCCATGCAGCTCCAGCGGAAGCTCCGATGGGACCCCGACCGCGAGCGCTTCGTCGACGACCCCCAGGCCGACCGCATGCTGGCCAGGGCCTACCGCGAGCCGTGGGCCCCGTGAGGAGCCGCGACGCCCGCCCACGACAGAAGAAGGAGACCCGCCAGATGAGCCACGCCGTGTCCCCCAGCCGCCTGCTCCGCAGCCGGGGCGTGGCCCGCCCCTGGGCCGCCCTGGCGGCCCTGCTCCTGGCCGCTGCCGCGGCCCATGCCGCCGAGGCCCAGGACGACCTCCTCGCCCAGCTCGACGCCGCCCTCCAGGAGGTCGCCGTCTACGAGTACGGCAAGGACTTCGCGCCCCTCCGGCGGGCCGAGGACCTGGTGGCCCAGGCGGCCAAGGACCCCGCGCTGCGCGAAGAGGCGGAGAAGCGGCTCGTGGCACGCCTCCGCGGCGAGGCCACCGACGACGCCAAGGCCTTCCTCTGCCGCCAGCTCCGGCTCGTCGGCACGGCCCGCTGCGTGCCTGCCCTGGCGTCGCTGCTCGCCAGCGAGCGGCTGTCGCACATGGCTCGCTACGCCCTGGAGCGCATCCCGGCGCCCGAGGCGGGGGCGGCGCTTCGCCAGGCGCTGCCTCGCGCCTCGGCCAAGCTGAAGGTGGGCGTCATCCACTCGCTGGGGGCTCGCGGGGACCGGGAGGCCCTCGACCAGCTCGTGCCCCTCCTGGGGGCCGGCGACCTGGCGGTGGCTCGCGCCGCGGCCCGCGCCCTGGGCTACATCGGCGGCGAGCGGGCCGCCCAGGCCCTCGCCGGGGCGCGGCCAGGGGCGAGCCCCGAGCTGCGCCGCACCCTCACCGCCGCGTGGCTGCGCTGCGCCGACCAGTTCCTCGACGCCGGGCAGGCGGAGAAGGCCGCGGCCATCTACCGGGCTCTCTACGGGAAGGATGAGCCGCGGCGGACCCGCGTGGCCGCCCTGCGGGGGCTGGTGGCCGCGGGCGACGAGCAGGCCGTGCCCC
Organism: Candidatus Brocadiia bacterium; assembly: GCA_046538415.1. Classification (GTDB taxonomy): domain Bacteria; phylum Planctomycetota; class PUPC01; order DSUN01; family DSUN01; genus JBKHIY01. The sequence continues at coordinate 1,477 of JBKHIY010000127.1, forward strand.
GCGTGCTCGAGGCCATCCAGGGCGACGACCCCCTGCTCCGCGCCAGCGCCATCCAGTTCCTCAAGTCGGCCCGAGGTCCGGGCCTCACCGAGCTGTTGGCCGACAAGCTGGCCAGCTTCCCGCCCGAGGTCCAGGTGCTGGTGCTGGGCGCCCTGGCCGAGCGGGGCGCGGCGGGGGCCGCTCCCGCCGCGCTCGCCGCGGCCCGCAGCGAGCACGAGGAGGTGCGCATCGCCGCGCTCGAGGCTCTGGGCCGCGTGGGCGACGCGGCCGCGGTGCCCATCCTCGCCGAGGCGGCGGCCACGGGACAGGGCCGCGAGCAGCAGGCCGCCCGCCAGGCCCTGGCCCGCCTGGGCGGCGAGGGGGTCGATGCCGCCATTGTGGCCGCCCTCGAGAAAGGCGGCGACGCCGCGACACGGGCCGAGCTGGTGCGGGCACTTGCCGAGCGCGGCGCGACGCAGGCCCTCCACGTGGTGCTCGAACTGGCCCGGGGAGCCGAGGAGCCGGTGCGCGGCGAGGCCCTCCGCGCCATTGGCGAGCTGGCCGGGCCGAACGACCTGGCCCGGGTGGCCCGCCTGGTCGCCCAGGCCACCGACGAGGCGACCCGCCAGGCCGCCGCGAAGGCCCTGATCGCCGTCCTCGGCCGCCTGCCCGACCGCGCCGCCGCGACCGAGCCCGTGCTCGAGGCGATGGACGGCGCCCCGCCCCAGGCGCGCGCCGCACTGCTCGGCGTCCTGGCCCGCATCGGCACGTCCAAGGCCCTCGCCGCCGTGCGCTCCGCCCTCGATGCTCCCCAGGCGGCCGTGCGCGACGCGGCGCTGCGGGCACTCGCCGAATGGCCCACCGCCGAGCCCATCGCCGACCTGCTGCGCATCGCCAGGGAGGCGACGGACCGCCGCCGCAAGGTGCTCGCCCTGCGGGGGCTCCTCCGCATGGTGAACGAGACGGCCGAGCGCTCGGAGGAGCAGAAAGCCGCCCTCTACCGTCAGGCCATGGACCTGGCGAGCCGGCCGGAGGAGAAGAAGCTGGTGCTCGCCGGCCTGGCCGAGGCCCGCTCCCTGGCCGCCCTGCGGCTGGCCGAGAGCGCCCTGGACGAGCCCGCGGTGCGCGCCGAGGCGGCCGCGGCCGCCGCCCAGATCGCCAGCGGCATCGCCGCCGCCCACCAGGCCGAGGCCCGGGCCGTCCTCCAGAAGCTGGCCCGCACGGCCCCCTCCGAGCCGCTTCGCGAGCAGGCGCGGCGGGCACTCGGCGAGATCGACAAGCTCAAGGGCTACATCCTCGCCTGGGAAGCCGCCGGGCCCTACCGTCAGAAGGGCAAGGAGGCCCAGGAGCTCTTCGACATGGCCTTCCCTCCCGAGAAGCCCGACGCGAAGGACGTCGCGTGGCGGCGCGTGACCCGTGGCGTGGCCGAGCACCTGGTCGACCTCGAGCAGGCCCTCGGCGGCGGCGACCAGCAGGTGGGCTACCTGCGCACCCGCGTGTGGTCGCCCAAGGCCCAGAAGGCCCGCCTCGAGCTGGGCAGCGACGACGGGGTCAAGGCCTGGCTGAACGGCGAGCCGGTCCACGCCAACAACGCCCTGCGCGGCCTCACGCCGGGGCAGGACGTGGCGAACGTGACCCTCCGCGAGGGCTGGAACGCCCTGATGCTCAAGGTCACCGAGGCCTCGGGCGCCTGGCAGGTGTGCTGTCGCCTGCGCGCCCCCGACGGGGCGCCGCTGGAGGGTCTGAAGGTCCGGCCCGGCGGCGGGTAGCCCCGCCGCTGTCCCCTCACCGCTCCTTGGCCGCGCCGGCCTCGACGCGGCGCCCCTCGGTGCCGTCGGGCAGGGTCTCGGCGGCCTGGATGCCGCCGCCGGGCTCGGGCTGGGCGCGGAGGAGCAGCCGGCGGCCGTCGGCGAAGGCCACCTCGGCGGCCGTCGCGCCCCGCGCCTCCACCTGCGTCACGGGATTCGCCTGGCCCGCCCGCAGGGGCACCAGGAGGGTGAGGAAGTGGGCCCTGCCCGCGCCCTTGCGGGTGTGGAGCACGGTGGTGGCGGGGTGCCAGGGCTCGCCGCCGGTCTTGTGGCTGCGCCAGCCCAGGAGCTCGGGCTCCTCCTGGGCACGGACGGCGCGGACCTCCAGCTCCTCCGCCAGCAGCGGCACCACGGCCAGGTTGGGGCCCTCCTCCGCGGCGGTGACCACGGCGGAGGTGGCCTCGTGGGTCGCGGTGCGCGGCGGCACCAAGTGCCAGCGGACCTGGTAGGCGTGCGCCTGGCCGTCGCGGGGCGTCGCGGTGTCGGCCACCACGAAGAGGTCGGGCTTGAGGAACAGCACGCGGCGGGAGTGGACGGCGGGCCGGCGGTCGCGGCGGCCATAGCCCCCCTCGTAGCGCCCCGCGGCGAAGTCGTGGCCGGGCGTGCTCTCCCAGCGGGCGTCGATGGGCTGGTCGACCCGCGCCGTGGCTCGCCGCTGGGGCTGGCCGTCCACCAGCAGGGTGTTGTGGGCGAAGGTATCGACGTCGTAGCTTCGCCACTTGCTGTGCTCGTACTGACCGCCTCCGCCGTCGAAGAGCAGCTCGTGGCCGAAGGCCCAGAGGACGACGTTGAGCTTGTCGTGGTGGCGGTGGCCGATGCCCAGGGGGCCGACGTCGAAGAACAGGGCGTTGGCTTCCCGCTCCCAGCCCGAGCGCATGGCGACGTAGCCGGCGTAGGAGAAGAAGTGGGACGTATGGTCGGGCGGGGCGCCCTGGCGACCGTCGGTGGCCACCCACAGGAAGTCGCGTCGGTGGGGGAAGAGCTCGGCGGCCCGGCGGAGCATGGCGGGCACGGCGACGTGCCAGGAGTCGTTGAATCGGGGCATGTCGCGGTCGGGGGTCATGAGGTAGAGGTCGTAGGCGTAGGCCTTTTCGGCGCGGGCCACGTAGTCGTCGGGCAGCTCGTCCTCCCGGCCCACCACGCGGGCCAGGCGGGGCACGTCCATGATGCGGCGGAGGGCCACCTGGTGGTAGCCGGGGGTCAGCTCGGCCTGGGCGCCGTCGGGCAGGAACTGGCGGTCGAGCTCGCGGTAGAGCACGCGGATGGCGTAGGCCCGCCACGCCGCGGCCTTCTCCAGCTCGGGGAACAGGGCGCCCACGGTGTAGAGCCCCTGCATCTCCATGGTCAGCCAGTTGCCCCCGCCGCGGTGGTGGCGGCGGAGGTGCACGGCGTGCTCGATGCACAGCTTGAGGAACAGGCAGAGGTCGGCGTCGGTGAACGACGGGGCGTGGAGGAAGCGGTGGTAGGCCTCGGGCCAGGAGCCGAGCATGCGGAGGCCGCTCTCGATGGTGCGCCAGGCCGAGCCGGGGCGGTTGCCGCTGTGGTCCGGGCGGGGGCACTGGCGGGCCCAGCTGCGCAGGTGGTCGACGAAGGTCCGGGCGTAGGTCTCGTCGCCGGTGGCCCAGTAGGTGCGTCCGAGCTGGCGCCAGAAGTGCATGCGGTTGAGCTGCCACTGCCACTCGCGGTTGGGCGCCAGGTCGTCGCGCGCGGTCGTGGGGTTGTAGTGCCAGTCGATGCGGCCTTCGGGGAAGGTGTGCCAGATGCCGATCACCCGGATGGTGCCTTCCACCGTGCGGTCGGCGGCCTCCTTGTCGTGGCGGACGCCGCGGTCGACCTGGTGGGGGTCGAAGTGCCAGGGCACGCTGGTGCGGCGGCGCAGGTAGTGGGCCAGGGCGTGGGTCGCGGCATCCAGGTCGCCGGCCTCGACCGCCCGGCGCACCCCCTCGAGGCCTTCCCGCGAGAGGTCCAGGGCCTCGAAGAGCTCCGCGTCGCTCAGCCGCGGGCCGCCCGCCCCCGCGGCCAGGGCCAGGACGGGCAGGGCGGCGAACAGGATGGCACACAGGCCGGGCGGGATGCCGTCGAGCATTTCTGCCTCCTCACGACGTGGCGATGGCGACGGGACGGGCCGCTGGCCGCCCAGTATAGCGGCTGGCCGGCCCGAGGCAAACCGCCCCACGCGGCTTGCGCCCCACTCGTCCCAGGGGGTAGACTCCGCGCGCGCCCACTGGCCTTATCCCGAGGAGGAACGACCATGCGCAGGATTGCCCTGCTGTGCATCCTGGCCGCCGGGACCCCCGCCGCGGCCCGCGATTTCTCGAAGCTGCCCGCCAACGCCTGGACCCTCCTCCACGAGGAGGACGGCTCGGGCGGCAAGGAGCACTCCCGGGTGGTGGCCGCCGAGAGCGTGGGACGGCTCTACCTGTGGGGCATCGGCGGCGAGCGCCCCGAGCGCAACCGCTTCGCCCGCTACGAGCTGGAGACCTTCGACCCCGCGGCGCCCGCCTGGCGCGAGGCCCTGCCCCGCTCCAGGGAGCAGGCGTGGGCCGACGGGCGGTGGCCGCCGTTCCGTATCTACGGCCAGGGCGGCACCGACGGGCCGCGCCTCCGCGCCGTGGGCTCCATGCGGCGCAGCCGCGTGAGCTTCTACGACTTCGACGGCGTGGCCCGCCCCAGCCCGGTGCCGGCGTTCAACCAGTGCTGCTGGGACGCCCGTCGGCGGCGCATCGTGCACTTCAACGGCGGGGCCACCTTCGCCCTCGACCCCGCGAGCCACACCTGGAGCCGCCTGGCCCCCGAGACCACCCCCACCGCCTGCGAGCCCCTGGCCTGGGCCAGCCTGTGCTACGACCCCGTGAACGACGAGGTCCTGCTCTTCGGCGGGGGCCTGGCCATGAACCCCGACGGCGGAGCCCACACCTGGCTCTACGACCCGGGGGCCAACGCCTGGCGGCGGCCGGACCTCGAGGTCGAGCCGCCGCTGCGCTGCAACGCCCCCATCGTCTACGATGCGGCCAGCCGCTCCATGGTGATGTTCGGCGGCTACGACCAGCAGGCGGCGCGCAACGACACGTGGGTCTACCGCTGCGCCCCGCGGCGGTGGGAGCGGCGGGAGCCGCGGCCCTCGCCACCGCCCATGTTCACCCCCGCCACCGCGGCCCTGCCCGGCGGCGGCGTGCTGGTCTGCGGCACCAACGCCCTCACCGCCACCCGCACCCACAGCCGCACCCGGGCCACGCGGGAGACCTGGGCCTACGACGTGGAGGCCGACGCCTGGCGCCCCGCGGGCGGGGACCTCGAGCTCCACCGCTACACCTGGCTCACCGCCACCGGCTCGAAGGCCCACGGCGTGGTGTTTCTGGTGGCCATCGGCCATCACGCCCGCCGCACCTACGCCTTCCGCTACGACCCCGACGGCCCCGCGGCCGAGCGGGCGGGAGCCCCGCCGGGCACCCTCCGCTACAAGTACCCCGACCAGAAGCAGGGCCTCGAGCGGGCGCCCGAGCCCGACCCCGAGGCCCGCAAGCGATGGCTCGACGAGCTGCCCCCCAACCGCTTCGTGCCCGCCGAGCCCCCGGCCACCATCGTGGCCAAGACCTGGAGCGGGGCCTGCTGCGATACCGACCGCGGCGTGGTGGTCTACACCGGCGGCGGCCACTCCGGCTACTCGGGCAACGACGTGGCGCACTACGACGTGGCGACCAACCGATGGTCCCTGTCCTGGCCCCCCTACTTCCCCCCGTTCCTCGAGGGCACCAACGCCTCGGTCTTCGGCTACAGCTACACCCGCAAGCCGTGGTCGCAGCACACCTACCGCTGGTACACCTACGACCCCATCTCGAAGCTGGTGGTCTACTGCCCCCGCCGGACCATCGAGCCGGGCACGCCCATCATCCTGGGCGACGACCCCCAGGGCCAGGCCGTGCCCTACGAGCCCGAGAAGCACGGCTACTGGACCTTCCTCTACGACCCCGTCGAGCGCACCCTGTCGCCCCCGTGCTTCGGCCGGCCCTTCCGCAACTCCTGGGGCCTGTGCCTGGCCGCCACGCCCCAGGGGGTCTACGCCATGACCCGCGGCGAACTCTACGGCGCTCGCATCGAGGGCCGCAGCATCGCCTGGAGCCTGGTGGACGGCGAGGGGCCGGAGCGCCCGCGGGAGTTCAGCTACGAGTTCATGCCCCTGGTCTACGATTCCCGCCGCCAGCGCCTGCTCTTCTTCATGGGCAAGGACTCGACCGTGGAGGTCTACGCCCGCGGCCTGGGCCCCGACGCCCGCTGGGCCCGCCTGGAGACGGCCGGGCCGACGGAGATAGGTCGCGAGGCGGTCTACCTGGCCCGCCACGACGTGGTGGTCCTGCTGGGCGGCAGCGGCACCCTCTCCGTGCTCGACGCCGCGACGGGCCGCTGGCGGGTGCTCGATGCCCCCAGGCCGGAAGGCAAGTACGGCGTGGACACGGCGATGGTCTACGACCCCGTGCACGACGTGTGCGTGCTGCTCCTGCCCGAGCGGTTCAGCGGCCCGCTGGGGGTCTACCTCCTGCGCTTCGACCCCGAGACGGCGCGCACCCGCTGAGGCCGGCCGGGCTTGCGCTCCCGCCCCGCGCTCTGGCACCATAGTGGGCGATGTCCCCGCCCGCGGTCCCCGTCCCCGAGGAGAGTCGCTTGCCCATGTCGCGTCGTTTCTTCCTCGCCGCCGCGCTCGCGGCGCTCGCCGCCCGTGCGCCGGGCGCCCCCGGGGCGGAGCACAAGCCGGGCTACCTGGTGCTGGCGCCCCGGGCCGCGGTGCCCGTGCTCGAGCCCCTGCTCGAGCTGCGCCAGGAGCGCTACACCGTGGCCCTGGCCGCGTGCGAGGACCTGGCGGGCCCCGACGGGCGCCTCGCCCTGGGCACTCTCAAGGCCACCTTCCGGGCCTGGCACCGCAAGGCCGGCCCGCTGGCCTGCATCCTGCTGGTGGGCGACACGGCGAGCGGCCCCGGCCAGCTCCCCGCGGTGCCCACCCATCCCCTGGGCTTCGACGTGTGGTTCGGCACCCTGGCCACCGACGAGCCCCGCGCCGCGCCGGCCAGCCGCCACCGCCCGGCCATCGCCGTGGGGCGCCTGCCGGCCCGAACCCGCGCCGAGCTGGAGGTGATGGTGGGCAAGACCGTGGCCTACGAGACCCGCCGCCGCCCCGGACCCTGGCAACGCCGCATCCACGCCGTCGCCGGCACCGGCGGCTACAGCCCGGCCATCGACCGGGTGATCGACCAGGCGGGCACGGCCATCCTCTCCGCCGTCGTGCCCCAGAGCTATCGGGTGACGATGACCCGCGGCCTGACCTCCTCGCCCTACTGCTGGCCTCCCGACCGCTTCGAGCGGCGGGTGGCCGAGCTGTTCGACGGCGGCGCCCTGTTCGTCGCCTACGTGGGCCACGGCCGCGCGGAGTCGGCCATGGAGGTGACGGGCTTCATGGGCGGCACCATCCTGGACGGCTCGACCCTGCGGGGCCTGCGCGGCCCCGCCGCGGGCCGCCCCATCGCCCTCTTCGTGGCCTGCAACATGGGCGAGTTCGACCGCCCCCGCGACTGCCTGGCCGAGGTGGCCCTCAAGGCCCCCGGCGGGCCCGTGGCCTGCGTGGCCAGCGCCCGCCCCAGCCACCCCTACGGCAACGCCGTCTACGGCCTCGAGCTCACCCGCGCCCTCCTGCGCGGCCAGGGCGCCACCCTCGGCCAGCGCCTCCTCCAGGCCCAGCGGGCCACGGTCGCCCCGCGGCGGGCCGTGGACCTCCTGCGGGCCAGCCTCGACGGCCTGTCCCGCATCGAGGCCCTGGGCGGCATGAGCCGCCGCGAGCAGGAGGCTCTCCTCGCCCGGCACGTCTACCTCTACTCCCTGTTCGGCGACCCCGCGCTCCGCGTGGCCTATCCCCGGGCCAGCCCCCGGCCCCTCCACGTGGCCCTCGACGCCCAGGGCACCGCGTGGACGGTCCGCTGGGAGCTGCCGGGCATGGACCGGGCCACCGCGGTGCTCAGCCTGGCGACGCCGCGCGCCGCGCTGCCCCGCGACCTCGAGCCCGTGGACCCCGCCGACCCCGCGTGGCGGGAGGCCATGGTGCGGAACTACCGCCGGGCCAACCGCCGGGCCGTCGTCGAGCGCCGCCTGGCCGTCGAAGGAGGCCGCCTCGAAGCGACCATCCCCACGGCCGTCGAGGGCCGGCGCCTGTCCTTCGGCACCTACTTCGTCAAGGCCTTCGCCTGGGACGAGCGGCGGGCCGTGGCCGCCGCGGCCGCCGTCTCCTGGAGCCTCTCGCCCTGACCGCTCCCTTCGCCGAGGAGCCCGCGACATGGCTTCGAGCCTGCCCCTCGCCCTCCTGACCCTCGCCGCGGTCGCGGGCGCGGCCCCGGGGGCGGCGGTGGACATCGTGGCGGACTCGCCGACCGACGTGCCGCCGCCCGAGCCCCGCCTGGCCTTCGCCGTCACCGCCCGGCGCGAGGTCAGCGGCGGGCGACTCTACCCGCCCTTCTACAACTACGTCGTCTGGCCCCACGCCGTGGTGCGCGGGGGGCGGGTCTTCTGCGCCTTCCAGGACACCCGGGGCCGCCCCGTGGCCATGGCCTATGGCATCGCCGAGGGGCGGTGGACGGGTCCCGTGCGGGCCTCCGACTTCGGCCTCGGCCGCGACGCGCACGGCAACCCCTCCCTGTGCATCGACCGCGCCGGCCGCCTGCACCTGTTCTTCGGATGTCACGGCGGCCCGATGCACCACGTGCGCAGCGCGCGGGCGCTCGACATCGCGGCCTGGGAGCCCCAGCCCAGCCCGGCGCCGCGGGCCACCTACCCGCAGTCCATGCGGATGGCCGACGGGGCGCTCCATCTCTTCTACCGGGCCGGCGGCCACACGGCTCCCTGGCAGTATCGCACCAGCGACGATGCCGGCCGCTCGTGGGGCCCGCCGACCTCGGTCGTCGAGATGCGCCGCGAGCCCCGCGACCCCCGGGCCGCCGCATACTGCACCTTCTTCCCCGGCCCCCGACGCCGTACCATCCACTGCGTGTGGAACCACAAGGACGACAACGCGGCCCGCGTGCGGCCCGCCCGCCCCCATCCCTGGCGGCCCCTCCGCTACAAAGGGCTCCACGAAGCCGTCTACCGCTACAACGTCTACTACGCCCGCCGGGAGCCCGACGGCACGTGGCGCGACGCGGCCGGCGAGCCCCTCGACCTGCCGGTGAGCAAGCGCCTGGCCGACGCCCGCTGCCTGGCCTACGACTCCGGCCAGGAGTTCACCTTCGTCCCCTACGCCGGGCGCCTCGCCGTGGACGATCGCAACCGGCCCTACCTCAAGGTCCGCACGGGGGTGGTCGACTGGGTGCGGCGGCCGGACCGGGTGCTCTCGCCGGTGCGCAGCCTGTTCCTGCGCCTCCACGAGGGCCGATGGGAGGTCGCGGACCGGCTGCCCGAGGACTGGCCGCCCGAGGCCCGGGCGGTCATCGGGGCGCGGGGCCTCGCGGCCTATGGCGACGGCTCGGCGGGCCGCTGGTTCATCTTCTGCACCCGCCGGCCGGTGCGCCCCGGCGACGGCAGCTTCCTGTTCCTTTACAACCCGGACCGGGGCTACGCGACCCGCCGGGGCGGCCCCGCACGGGTCGAGAGCGAGGAGTGAGCCGCCCGCCAGCGACGACGCCTTCGCCGGCCAGGCCGCCGGGCCTCGGGGCCTGCGGGCCCGGCCAGGCCCTGCCCGACTCCGGCCCCCCGCCCGGAGAGGTGAAAACCGGGTGGCGAGAAATGCAGGGCCGTGGCGAGAAATGCAGGGCCGCCCGCGGGGCGGGGGCCGCATCGGTCAGCCGCTCTCGCGCTCGGGCGGCGGGCCCTGCGGCGGCGCCCCGGGCGCAGACCGGCGGTGTTTGGCGAGGAGGGGGTGTGGGGGAGGCACCGCCTTCTGCCCAGAAAGGGGTGCCTCCCCCACAGATCCAACATAACCATCGCATTCCCAAACACTTCAGGCGCCGGCGAGGGCTCGAGAAGATTTTCATGGTCGTAACGCTTGGGCGTTTCGACGGTTGCGGCGTTCGGCCAAAGTTTTTCGCGATTTTTCAAATTTTTCGTGGCGGCTTGGAGGGGGGGCTTCGGTTTGTAGGGGTA
>JBKHIY010000128.1:0-11329 GCA_046538415.1 Candidatus Brocadiia bacterium
CGAGCATCCAGCATCGAGCATCCAGCATCGAGCATCCAGCATCGAGCATCCAGCACCGAGCATCGAGTTCTCCGCGCCGTGGCCGTGGGGCTTGCGGCCTGCGGCCTCGCCTCGTGCGGGCGGCCGCGGGCGGCGGCCTGGGAGCCGCAGGAGTTCCTCATCGCCCTTCGGGGCGCCCCTCCTCGGAAGGCCGATCCGTATGCCCAGGCGGCGGCGGCCGGCTTCGCCGTGATGGGCCAGTCGACGACCCTCGATGCACTCGGCCTGGCGCGCCGCTACGGCCTGAGGCTGATGGTGGACCGCATCGGCTTGCATCCCGAGACCATCGGCCGTGCGGCCTCGCGGCGTCGGGCGGCGGAGGCCCTGGGCCGCTTCGGCGGTCATCCGGCCCTGTGGGGCTACTTCGTGGCCGGGCAGGTGCGGGAGGGCCAGCTCGACGAGTATGCCCGCCTGGCCGCGTTCGTCCGGGAGCATGATCCATCCCGCCCCTTCCTGGTCACGCTCCTGCCCTGCGAGGCGTGGGTGGGGCCGGCCCTGGCCACGGCCGACTACCGGGCCTACCTGGAGCGGGTCATCGCTGCGGTGAGGCCCCCCCTGCTGGTGCTCGCCCATCATCCATTCCGGGCCGCGGGGCGGAGCCGTTTCTACTTCGAGAGCCTGGAGCTGGTGCGCGAGGCGGCGGTGGCCCATGGGCTGCCGTGGTGCACCACGGTGCGGGGCGCCCTCTGGCGGGGCATGCCCGCCCTGAGCGAGGGCCAGATGCGGTGGCTCGTGTACACGGCTCTGGCCTACGGGGCGAAGGGCGTCGTGTGGTTCGGCTACTGGGGAGCGCCGGACGGCGGCCCCGAGGGCATCGTCCGGCCCGACGGCACGCCGACCGAGCGCTACCGCTGGGTGCGCGAGCTGAACCGCGAGCTGCGCGCGGTCGGCCCTCACCTCCTGCCGCTCCGCTCGAGGGCGGTCTACCACACGGGCACGGTGCCCAGCGGCGCCCGCCGGCTGCCCGTTCACGGCCTGGTGGGCTCGGTGGAGGGCGGCGACTACGTGGTAGGCGTGCTCGAGGACCAGCGGGGCCGGCCCCATCTGCTTGTGGTGAACAAGGATGCGGAGAGCGAGGTCGTGGCCCGGCTGTCGGTGAATCGCCCCTGCCGGCCCCTTTGGTGGCTCGACCCGTCGCAGGGCGAGTGGCTGGAAGCGGGGGCGCGGGTGGACCGTTTCCACACCGTGGTGGAGTTTCCGCTGCCGCCGGGCGGCGGCCGCCTGATCCGCCTGCCCGCCGCGTCTCCCTGAAGCTGTCCACCGCTCTCTCGGCCTGGCGCGGCCCTCACTGGGGCTCGAGGGTAAGGGCCCGGAGGGCGCGGATGCGCACCGGGCCCATGAGGCCCGCGGCCAGCCGTTCGGCGGGCAGGTCGGTGCCCGAGGCGTTGGCCGCGGTGTTGGCCACGGTCACCTGGATGGTGTTCTTGCCCTCGCGGACGGCGTCGGTGATGTCCACGGCGAAGGGCCGCCACAGTCGGGTGGCGAGCTGGCGTCCGTTCACGGCCACTCGCGCGGCGCAGCCCACCTGGCCGAGGTCGAGTACCAGGTGCTCGGCGGCGTAGGCCGCGGGGAGGTCGACCTGGACGGTGTAGTCGGCGAGGCCGGAATAGGAGGGGTAGCCCACGTGGAGCCAGTTGCCCACACCCACCGCGGTGTCCGAGCATTCGCACAGGATGGGTTTTTCGAGGGTGGCAGGGCCGGTTGTGCGTAGGGCGGCGACGAGGGGGCGACTCAGGACGCGGCCCTCGAGGTCGGCGACGCCGTCGCGCAGCGCCACCGGCTTGCCGTCCACGTAGAGGCGCGGCTCCTCCAGGCCGGGGGGCAGTTCGATGCTCCGGGCGCCGGCGGGCAGGCGGAAGCGATACCACACCACCTCGCTGGTAGCAGGGTCGGGCGGCAGCCCGGGCACGTCGCCCCAGGGGGCCACGGGGGGCGTGCGCCCCACGGTGGGCTTGGCCCATGCCTTGTCGTCGAAGTCGGGCTTCTGCCAGCCCTCGGGCGCGGTCTTCGTCACCTTCCACGAGCCGTCGCTGACGATGCGGACGAGCTTGCCCGTGGCCAGCACGATGCGGGCCTCGGCCAGGAGCCCGGCCACGCCGCTGGCGTTGGTGACGCGGATGGCGAAGGCGTTGGTGCCCTGGCGGAGGCTGTTGGCCACCTCGTAGGTCTCGGCCTGGTTCCAGTCCCCGTCCTGGCCCACGCTTTTTCCGTTGACGAAGGCCTGGTAGCCGTTGTCCGCGGTCACGGTGAGGGTAGCGGCGGCGACGTTGTCGGGCAGGTCGAAGGTCTTTCGGAAGAGGCGTTCCTCGCGGTCACCCTCGAAGGTCAGCCACCGGGCCTTCCACTGTGGGGCGAGGACGGCCTGGGTCTCTTGCTCGCCGATGGTCAGGCGCCGCCAGTCGGAGTCGTCGAGGTCGGGGGCGGCCCAGTCGGTGGCCTTCTCGTCGGCGCGGCTGGCCCTCCGGCAGCGCAGCTCGACGATGCCCACGCCCTTTCGCTTCGCGGGGGAGCGGGTCTTCATCGACCAGCCGGCGTTCAGGGGCATGGGAGGCGGGAGGTCCTCGACCACGGCGGTGCTCATCTTGCCGTTGGCGAACATCACGGAGCAGCGGCCGTTGGTGGCGACCAGCCCGTGGACCGCGGAGCCGTCGGGCGCCACCCGGGTGACGCGGAGGGTGGGGGCGAGCATCACCCTCTGGTCGGTGGGCGGCTTGCGGAGGGCGACGAACACGGCTCCGTAGGGGCCCAGCCGCAGGTTGAGCATGGTCTTCTCGTCGCGCAGGTAGTAGACGGGGGCGGGGCGGATGGTGCCGTCCTCGGGATTCCACAGCTCCGGCCCCGCGACGCGGGGGAAGGTGATGGTGACCACGGTGTCGATGGGCGCCTGGCTGACGGCCAGGTAGATGTCGGCCTCGCCGAGGCGGCGGCGGACGAGATAGAGGTCGGGGGCCGGGGGATAAAGGGTGATGCCGTGGGCCGGCTTGGCCTGGGTGAACACCTCGCCCGCGGCCTCCGTCTTCGAGCACAGGTAGACCAGGCGAGCGATGCAGTCGCGCAGCGGCCCCGCCAGCTCGGCGTAGGGCTGGTCGGGCGGAGCGGCCCGGGGCTTCGCCGAGACGAGCAGACGCGCGTCGTGGAGGGCCTGCCAGGTGGCCATCCGCTTCAGCTCCTGGGGCGTGACCGACACCCCGCCCCCGGCCAGGGCACGCTCGAAGAGGGGCCGAATGGCCTCGGGGCACGCGGCGACAGTGGCTGCGAACCCCTCGCTGAGATACCACCCCGGGGCCGGCTGGCAGCTCGCCGGCGGGGAGCGGAAGCCGGCCTCCAACGGACCCTCGGCGGCGAATGCCGAGCAGCCGATCAGCACCACCGCCAGCAAGGCCGCACGGGCGTGCCTGGTCATGTCCCGTTCCTCCATTTCCGTTCGCCCTGGGAATGCCCCGGGTGCCGTGGCCTCAATTATGGGCGGACCGGCGAGCGGGATCAAGCGAGGGCCGGCGTGCGGCGTTGACTCCTGGAGCGGAAGGCGGTAGAACAGGCGCGTCGGCGGACGAGGGCACCTGCTCCCCGCGTTCTGGAGGGCCAGCGATGGCCGAGGCATCTTCGCGGCGGCAGTTCCTGACCGCGGCATCGGCGGGCGCCGCGGCGCTCGCGGCATCGAGTCCGGCCCGCGTGCTGGGAGCGAACGACCGCATCTCCATCGGGCTCATCGGCTGCGGCGGGCGCGGTGTGGGCGCCCACATGCAGGCCGTCCGCCAGCACGCCAAGAGCCAGAACGTCGAGGTCACCGTGGTGTGCGACCCCTGGCGGGTGGCCCGCGAGCGTGCGGCGGCGAAGGCCGAGGAGTGGTTCGGGCGGGCGCCCCGGCAGTGCGTCTCCTACCGCGACGTGGTGGCCCGGGAGGATATCGACGCGGTGATGATCGCCTCCTGCGACCACCAGCACACCACCCACCTGGAGGCCGCGGCCAGGGCGGGCAAGCACGCCTACTGCGAAAAGCCCCTGGCCAGGCAGATGGACAAGCTCAAGCAGGCCTGCGACGCCGTGAAGACCAGCGGCATCGTGTGCCAGGTGGGCACCCAACTGCGCAGCCTCCCCAGCATGACCGGCTGCCGCAAGCTCTACAGGACCGGCGCCCTGGGCAGCGTGTCCCGCATCGAGCGCCACCGCAACGGCACCCGGCCCTACTGGTACTCCCGCCTGAAGGACGTGCGCGAGAAGGACGTGGCGTGGGAGGAGTTCCTGCTCGACGTCCCCATGCGTCCCTTCGACCCCGCCCTCTACAGCGGCTGGTACGGCTACCGGGAGTTTTCCGACGGCCCCGTCCCCGGCTTCGGCAGCCACTACATCGACCTGGTGCACTACATCACCGGCGCCAGGTTCCCCCACAGCGCCGTGTGCCTGGGCGGGACCTTCACCTGGAAGGACGAGCACCACTTCACCTGTCCCGACCACGTCGAGGCCCTGTGGACCTATCCCGAGGGCTTCATGGTCACCTACTCGACCAACTTCGGGAACGGCAGCGGCGACGCCGAGGCCATCTACGGCAGGCACGGGGTGATGAACCTGTTGCCCTGGAACAAGCCGACGGTCTCGGGCGCCGGCGCCGTCGAGAAGGGGGAGCTGGGCGAGCCCCGGCCCGTCGAGCCGGTGCCCATGCCCGACCACTTCCTCGACTGGTTCCGCTGCATGCGCTCGGGCGAGCGCCCCAACGCCCCCATCGAGGCCGGCTACCAGCACGCCGTGGCCGTGATCATGGCCATGAAGGCCTACGACACTGGCCGCCGACAGGTCTACGACCCCCAGAAGCGCGAGCTCCGCGAGGGATAGCTCGGCGCCAGGAGGGACCATGCGCAAACCCACGGCCCGCAGCGCGACGCGACGCCTCTTCCTCGCCCGGACGGCCCGGCTCGGCGCCGCGGGCCTGGCCGCCGCCTGCCGCTCGGCCCACGCGGCCGAGACCCCTGGCTGGCAGATCGGCTGCTACACGAGGCCCTGGGACCGCCACGACTACCGCGTGGCCCTCGACCAGATCGCCGAGGCGGGCTACAAGCACGCGGGCCTGATGACCACGAAGTCGAAGACCCGCCTGGTGATCTCCGCCGCCACCTCGCCCGAGGAGGCCCAGCGCATCGGCGAGGCGGCCCGCCAGCGGGGGCTGGGCATCCCCTCGGTCTACGGCGGCGGCATCCCCGTCGCCACATCGCTCGAGGCGGGCATCGAGGCCCTGCGGTGGCTGGTGGCCAACTGCGCCGCGGCGAAGGCCGCCAACCTCTTGATGGGCGGCATCGGAAAGCCCGAGCTCTACGACCGCTACTACAAGGCCATCGCCGAGTGCTGTCCCTACGCCCAGGAGCAGGGCGTGGGCATCAGCGTCAAGCCCCACGGCGGCCTCAACGCCACGGGAGCCCAGTGCCGGAAGGCCGTCGAGCGCGTGGGCCACCCCAACTTCCGCGTGTGGTACGACCCGGGCAACATCCTCTACTACTCGGACGGGCGGCGCGACCCCGCCGCCGAGGCGGCCGCCGTCGACGGCCTGGTCGTGGGCATGTGCGTCAAGGACTTCAAGCCCCCCAAGGACGTGTGGGTGACGCCGGGCGACGGCGAGGTGGACTTCGCCGCCCTGCTCGCCCGCCTCCGGGAGGGCGGCTTCCGCGGCGGCCCACTGGTGGTCGAGTGCGTCGAGCGCGGCGACCTGGCGAAGACCCTGGCCGAGGCGAAGAAGGCCCGGCGCTTGCTCGAGCGCCTGGTGGGCCGCCCGGGCGAGGCCCAGGAGGGGGAATGAGATGAGCGTTCGCACTGCTTGTGCCGCCCTCGCGGCGGCGTCCCTGCTGACCCTTTTCGGGAGGCACCCCGTGAGCGCAGAGCCGTTGCACGCAGGCATCGCCGTGGCCGACATCACGCCCCCGCTGGGCTACCGCATGAGCGGCTACTTCCACGAGCGGCTCGCCACCGGCGTCCGCAACCCCCTCCACGCCAAGGCCCTCGTCCTGCGCCAGGGCGAGCAGCGGGCGGCGCTGGTCTTCTGCGACCTCATCGGCCTACCCCTCCAACTCACCACCCAGGTGCGCCGGGAGGCCAGCGAGAAGACGGGCATCCCCGAGGCCAACATCCTGGTCGCCGCCACCCACACCCACACCGGGCCGCTCTACTGCGGAGCCCTGCGCCAGCACTTCCACGACCTGGCCGTCGCCGAGCACGGCTCCGACCCCCGGGAGAAGGTGGACTATCCCGCCCAGCTCGCGGGCAACCTGGTGGAAGCCATCGCCCAGGCCAACGACGCCCTGCGAGCCGTCCGCCTCGAAGCCGGCACCACGAAGCAGGAGGGGCTGGCCTTCAACCGGCGGTTCCACATGGACGACGGCTCCGTGCGGTTCAACCCCGGCGTGGGCAATCCCCACATCGTGCGGGCCGCTGGCCCCACCGACCCCCAGGTGGGCATCCTGCTCTTCCGCGACGCCGCCGACGGCCAGCCCCTGGCCGTCCTGGTCAACTTCGCCCTCCACCTCGACACCGTGGGAGGCACGGAGTACGCCGCCGACTACCCCTACTTCCTCGAGCGGGCGCTCCGCGAGAAGCTGGGTGAGGACCTGGTGGTCCTCTTCGGCACCGGCACCTGCGGCGACATCAATCACATCGACGTGACCAAGAAGGAGCGGCTGGCCACCGAGACCATCGGCACCACCCTCGCCGCCACCGTCGCGGAGACCGTCCCAGAGCTCTCGCCCGTCGAGCCGCCCACGCTCGCGGTCCGCAGCGAGACGGTCCACGCCCCCCTCCAGACCTACAGCGACGAGCAGCTCGCCCAGGCCCGTCGGGACATCCACAAGGTGGGCACCCGCGAGCTTTCCTTCCTCGACCAGGTAAGGGCCTACAAGGTGCTGGCCCTGGCCCAGCGCGGCGGCGAGACCATTCCCCTCGAGACCCAGGTCTTCCGCTTCGGCAAGGAGGTGGCCCTGGTGGGCCTCCCTGGCGAGGTGTTCGTGGAGCTGGGTCTGGCCATCCAGCGCGACTCGCCCTTCGCCACCACCCTGGTGGTCGAGCTGTGCAACGACGCGCCGGGCTACATCCCCACCGCCAAGGCCTTCGCCGAGGGCAGCTACGAGACCGTCAACTCCCGCATCGCCCCCGGCGGCGGCGAGAAGCTCGTGGGCGCCGCCGCCGGCCTGCTCAAGGAGCTTGGCGGAGAGACCCCGTGAGACGCCTCCCCACCATCCTCGCCCTCGCCGCCGCCTGCGCCGGGGGCGCGGAGCGCGACTGGCGGCGGCCCAAGAAGCTCATCGCCACGGGATGGGACAAGGCGGACAGCCAGCGCCTCCGCCAGAACCTCGAGCTCATGGAGCAGCGACCCTTCGACGGCGTGATCATGGGCATCGTGGGACGCGTGGACGAGAAGCGGCGCTGCCCCCTCCGGGCCGCCTTCCAGGACGCCCAGTGGCAGCGGGAGTGGTTTCTCCCAGCCGTCCGGAACCTCCAGGCCTGTACCTTCCGCCGCTTCACCGACAACTTTGTGACCGTGGGGGCCAATCCCGGCGACGTCGACTGGTTCGACGACCGGGGCTGGGCGAATGTCGTGGACCACTGGCGCATCGCCGCGTGGGCCGCCAGGGAGGCGGGCTTCGCCGGCATCCTCTTCGACCCCGAGCCCTACACCCCGCCCCACGCCCAGTTCCGCTACGCGGCGCAGCCGGGGCGCGACGCCCACCCCTTCGCCGACTACTACGCCCAGGCACGCCGTCGAGGCCGCCAGGTGATGGAGGCCATCGCCGAGGAGTATCCCGACATCACCCTCTTCTGCTACTTCATGAACTCCGCGTGCTCGGCGGCCTGCGGCCACCCCGACCCCCGCACCGTGCTCGCCGCCCACGGCTACGGCCTCCTGCCCGCCTTCATCGACGGCTGGCTCGACGCCGCGCCGCCGGACGCCACCTTCGTGGACGGCTGCGAGAGGGCCTACCTGTTCAACAGCGTCGAGCAATACCTCGAGGCCGCCGTGCTCATCAAGGGCGCCTGCCAGGAACTCGTGGCCCCCGAGAACCGGGCGAAGTACCGAGCCCAGGTCCAGGTCGGCTTCGGCGTCTACCTCGATGCCTACTGGAACCCCAAGGACTCCGAGTGGGGACGGTGGTACATCGACGGCAAGGGAGGCCCCCGCATCGACCGCCTGCGAGCCAACGTCGCCACCGCCCTGCGCGTCGCCGACCAGTACGTGTGGACCTATGGCGAGAAGTTCCGCTGGTGGCCCACCCCCAACTCCCGCGTCCGCGAGCAGACCTGGCCCCAGGCCCTCCCCGGCTGCGAGGACATCCTTCGCTTCGCCCGCGACCCCCAGGCCTACGCCAGGGCATACATGGCCAGGCTCCGGGAGGCGGGCGAGCTCGTCAACCTGGCCCGCAACGGCGACTTCGCTTCGCCCACCGCGTCGCCCAACGAGCGGCCCGCCGACGACTGGGACCCCCGCGGCGCCCCCGCGGGCTGGCACACCTGGCAGGCCGCCGACAGCCACGGCACCTTCGGATGGGACCGCGCCGCAGGGGCCTCCGCCGAGGGCTCCGCCAGGGCCGCAGGGGTGGCCAACGGCTGCTTCATCCAGAAGCATCCCGCCGAGCCAGGCCAGCGCTGCGCCGTGCAGGCCTTCCGCCGCGTCCAGGGCCGGGGCCGGGCCTGGGTGCGGGTCCGCTGGCAGACCGCGGAGGGCGCGTGGACAGCCCAGGCGCGCGACGCGATGGTCCATGCCCAGGCCCCCCGTG
Organism: Candidatus Brocadiia bacterium; assembly: GCA_046538415.1. Classification (GTDB taxonomy): domain Bacteria; phylum Planctomycetota; class PUPC01; order DSUN01; family DSUN01; genus JBKHIY01. The sequence goes on from JBKHIY010000128.1 coordinate 8,790, forward strand.
AGCGGTGGGGCGAGTGCTTCGGCGTGGTCGAGGTGCCCGAGGCCGCGGGCCAGCTCGTCCTCCTGCTGTGCGTGGGCGGCCAGGCCTCCCCGCGCGACGTCGCCTGGTTCGACGACGTGGCCCTCATCAGGCTGCCGTAGCCCGAGGCCCGAGTGAGTTCGTGATCCCGCCATGGGGAAAGGAGCAGAGCGTGAAGGTCGTGGCTTTCAATGGCAGCGCCCGCGAGGACGGGAACACCGCCATCCTCCTCCGCCGCACCCTCGCCGAGCTGGAGCAGGAGGGGATCGAGACCGAGCTGGTCCAGCTCGCGGGCCACGACATCGGCGGCTGCACCGCCTGCGGCCAGTGCTTCCAGAAGCGGGACCAGCGCTGCGTCGTGGACGACTTCGCCAACGCGTGCATCGCCCGGATGCTGGGCGCCGACGGCATCCTGCTCGGCTCCCCCACCTACTTCGCCGACGTCTCCGCCGAGATGAAGGCGCTCATCGACCGCGCCGGCTTCGTGGCCAAGGCCAACGGCGATATGCTTCGCCGCAAGGTGGGCGCCGCGGTGGTCGCCGTGCGCCGGGGCGGCGAAATCCACGCCTTCGACACCATCAACCACTTCTTCCTCATCTCCCAAATGGTCGTCCCCGGCTCCAGCTACTGGAACATCGGCTTCGGACTCGACAAGGGCGACGTCGAGGGCGACGAGGAGGGACTCCGCACCATGGCCACCCTCGGCCAGAACATGGCCTGGCTGCTCAAGAAGCTCGGCGCCTGACCCCCGGACCCCGCAGGAGGAGCCCGCAATGAAGCTGGCGTTCATCGCCGTCAACGACCTGGAGGGCATCGCCGAGGACGCGGCCTTCGCCGCCCAGCACGGCTTCCAGGGCCTGGAGTTCAACTACTGGGGCAACTTCCAGGACCTGACCGCCGACACCGTGGCCCAGATGCGCACCGTCCTCGACGAGCACGGCGTGGCCTGCTCCTCCCTCGGCCTCTGGGGCTGGAACCACCTGGCCCCCGACCCCGCCGAGCGCCAGGAGGCGCAGGGGCACCTCGGCCGGGCCATCGACTTCGCCGCCACCCTGGGAGCCAGCGTGGTGGTGACCGGCGGGGGGCAGATGCCCGACGCCTCGCCCCAGGCGACCGCCGACGAGTTCGCTCGCGTCTTCCCCCCCTTCCTCCAGCGCGTGCGCGACGCGGGCATGGAGATGGCCATGTACCCGGTCCATGGCAACAGCTTCTTCCAGGGCATCGCCGACTACGAGCGGGTGTGGAACCGCGGGATCGACGTGGGCATCAAGCTCGACTGCGCCAACATCCGCCACGCCGGCCAGGACTACCTGCCCATCCTCCGCGACCACGGCGACCGCGTGGCCTACGTGCACATCAAGGAGCACCTCTACCTGGACGACGAGCTGGCCTCCCAGCCCGCGGCCGGCATGGGCGACATCGAGTGGGGCAAGATCATGGCCTTCCTCTACGAGGCCGGCTACCAGGGCTACCTGTCCTTCGAGCCCCACGGGCCGAAGTGGAGCCGCCCGCCGCTGCGCCGCGCCATGCTGGTCCTCTCGCAGCGCTACATCCGCCAGTTCCTGCTCTAGGACCGCCGCCCCACCAGGAAAGTGCCATGCGCCAGAGCAACGACCGGCGGACCTTCATCCACCGCCTCTCCGCCGGCGACGAGATCGTCTCCGTCAACGACGCGTGGGTGGCGTTCGCCGCCGAGAACGGAGCTCCAGGCCTCAGCCGCGAGGCGGTGGTGGGCAAGCCCCTGTGGGGCTTCATCGAGGGCCTGGACGCGCGCTCGCTCTGGCGGGCCCTCCTGAGCAGGGTGCGGGGCGGCGAGAGCCCTCTTCGGGCGCCCTACCGCTGCGACTCGCCGGACTGCCGCCGGTCCTTCGAGATGAGCGTCCGCCTCCAGCCCCGCGGCGAGGTGGAGATGGCCAGCCGCGTGCTGCGCCTCGAGCCGCGCCCGCCGCTCCCCCTGCTCGATGCCGCCGCCAGCCGCTCGGACCAAATGGTGACCCTGTGTAGCTGGTGCAAGAAGGTCGACGTGGGCCAAGGCCAATGGCTGGAGGTCGAGGCAGCGGTGGCCCGGCTCGACCTGCTGGGGCCGCATCCGCCGCCGCAGGTCACCCACGGAATGTGCGACGCCTGCCGCGACCGCTACGGCTCCGAGTAAGCCAATCGCCAGGCACGACCGCAGGAGCTGCGGCCATGGGCGAACGTCACTGCATCCACCATCCCGACCGGCCCGCCGCCGGCCTGTGTCACCACTGCCACCGGCCCATCTGCGAGGAGTGCCGCTACGAGGCTCCCAGCGAGGGCCTCTTCTGTAGCCAGGAGTGCTACGACCGCCACCTGGCCTATCGCAGCCGCAGGCAGCCGGTCATCCGGCGCGGCAGGCTGAAGAGCTTCCTGGTGGGCCTGGTGCTGCTGGCGGGGCTGGCCGCCGCGGTGGTCTTCGGCGGGGCACGGCTGGGCGTTCCCGCCCTCGAGTCCCTCCGCGACGCTCTCCTCGGCCGCTAGATGCCGCGCCGCAGGGCGGCGGG